>CAXXGF010000028.1:0-126797 GCA_963677445.2 Melioribacteraceae bacterium
TACAGGATTCTGTTCCGCGGTTTTATAAACCTGTGCTCCTACGGTTGCAATGATCACAAAGAAAAGAATGAAAGAGGCGAGTGAGAACAAAGCCCAGTTAACCCCGGTATGATAAACGAAATTCTGCAGCCAGCTGTTTGCTCCTATCCAGGCTAAAGGCCACGCGATAAGAGATGCGTAAAGAATCCATAACGCGATATTCCGTGTAAGCAGCAATGTAATGCTGAATGATGAAGCTCCCATTATTTTTCTTATACCCATCTCTTTTCTTCTCTGCTCCAGACTGAGGGATATAATTCCGAACAAACCGAGCCACGCAATGCCGACGGCGACAAAAGCAAAAAAGTTAAAGAGATTAGCGAGGCGTTTTTCTTCATTATATTGTTTCTCGACAAGTTCATCGGCGAACGCGTAATTAAATTTAAATTCGGGAGAAAATGATTTAACAGCGCGCTCTATTTCAGCGATGGTTTCTTCCATTCCGGCGGCGGCAATTTTTAATGAAAGTATCCTGTGGTCTTCATCTTTGGAACGGTAAAAATATATGGGAGGTATTAATTCTCTCAGTGATTTAAGATGAAAATCCTTTACAATACCGATAACTTTACCCGGTTTGGTGTTATAATAACCGATTATGTCTTTATCCAGCGCGTTATCCCACCCGGCTGCCATAACAGCGGTTTGATTAATAATCAGCGCGTTTACCGAATCAGAAACAAACTCTTTGGAGAAATTTCTTCCGGCAATGATTTCAAGATCAAGCATATCAATGAAGTTTTCATCGACGCCGATGTTAAAAAAGGGAATGCTTTTTATCTCTGATTCTCCCGGCACTTTTTTATATATATAAGAGAAATATTGCATTCCGGGAAAAGTAGTGGATGAAGAAACAGAAGATATATTGTGGTATTTTATTAATTCACCCTTTAAAACGTCAAGTTTCTCTTTTATTTCCCTGTTTAGTTTTATGGTAATAATATGATCCCTGCTATAGCCAAGGTCTTTGCTGCGCGCGTATTCAATCTGGTCATTGACAACAAGGGCGGAAATAATCAGCAGAGTTGAAAAGACAAACTGGATAATGGCAAGCGACATTCTTACGCTGGTGGATTTGGCTGTCCCAAGCCGGCTTCTTAAAATCTTTACCGGTTTCAGAGCCGATAATATAAAAGCGGGGTAACTGCCTGAAAATAATATTACTAATATAGTTATAGCGGATAACCAGAGGATAAATCTGTAATTGGAGAACACATCGAGGCTGATATTCCTGTTGATATATTGATTGAACAGGGGGAGAGTTACAACGATTAAAATGAAAGCGATAAAAACGGAAACCAGGGTGACAACAGCCGATTCACCGAGAAACTGGAATATCAATTGTTTTCTTCCCGCGCCGCTTATTTTTCTAATTCCAACTTCCCGCGCTCTTTCTGCCGACCGCAATGTGGCCAGGGTAATGTAACTGATGCAGGCAATCAGAAAAATGACAACCGCGAGGGCGATATAAAGATACACTGTATAAATATCACCGTTTTGCCCGAGTTCGGTAAGCATTTTGGAATGAAGATGAATTTCGGTAACAGGTCTGAAAAAATATTTAATTTTTTCGCTGGGATCTCTTGGAGTAAAAGTTCTTAAAAAATCGGGGAATCCCGCTTCAAGAGCGACAACATCTGTTCCTTCACGGACCATAAAATAAATAAACCAGTTGCTGAAACCCCACGAGTTTTGGTCATATATCCCTGATTTTTTCCCCATTATTGATTTAGATGGTTTTAACAGATCAGCGGGGATTAAAAATCGATCTTGAAATGGGACTGTTCCGGAATATTTTCCAAGATTCCCGTTACCTTCAAATCCTGGTATCCATTCAGCGTTAAAGTCCTGCCCAGCGGGTTTTCTTTTCCAAAATATTTTTCAGCCATTACTTCCGAGAGAATAATGGAAGTTGGTGAATTCATAGCGTTTTTAACATCTCCCTTAACCAGGTTAAAGGAAAAGATGTCGAAAACAGATTTATCGGCGTAGGTGATCTCCTCGATTATTTCTTGATCGGAGCTTAAAGATATGCTTGATTTCCCTTGTGTAATCCTTGTAGCAAAACTTACAGCCGGCTGGAATTCTTCCAGCGCCCGGGCCATTGGAGAGGGGAAAAAGGCATTCCGGCTTGGAGTTCCTCTTCTTTCTGTTTCAAATTCAAGCCGGTATATTCTCTCCCGGTTTTCATGATACTGGTCATATCCGGTTTCGAAATGAATATAAAGAAGAAGCAAAATTACAGGTACAATTCCCAGGGTCAGGGCGCTGATATTAATGAGAGAATATTTTTTATGCCGCACAAGATTTCGAAACGCGATCCTGATATAGGTTTTTAACATGCCGCCTCCAGAAAATGTAATAATAAAACCGGACCAGGTGATATTTCACCGGTCCGGTTTAAACAATAGTCCTTTGTTGTAAAACAAAGATAATTTTAATATAAAAAAATTCAGGACTAATTGAAATAGAAAATTATATATCTTTCAGCGGGAAAAAATATCCGGTGAATAAACGCGCCTGTTCAAAAGTGTTCTTATTCCCGATTCCTTCAAAAATTCGGCGTGGGAATTTAATTGTTTTCCTCTTTGAAATAATTTTGCGGGGAGTCCGGAATATTGTAATGCTGCGGCTCAGATCATTTCCGTGAAATTTATTTAACAATTTCTCCGGAGTGATTGTTTTTTGGTAGGACAGGTGGAACACGGGGGCTTCAGGTTCTTATCACCGCGCTAACGTTAACTTACTCGAAAGAGGATTATTCAGGAAGCAGTGAAACTTCAGGCAAAATGGCAAGATGAAATGAATAATGAATAATTAACAATTAACAATTAACAATTAAAAAGACAAAGGCTACCGCAGTTTTCGATGATTTAGAAGGAAGAAACGCCGCTAAATTACCAAAGCACAAAATCCCGCGAAAGAAATTGGGAATTACGAATGAGGAATTAGGCTCTTACTAATACACTAACGTTAACATGTTGCCGATAATCAGGCCGTGATTCAAAATCCATAAACCGGCTGAGCCGGAATTTCACTATTGTACTAACCGCCCCCACGGGAAATTCCCTGCGGGAACACCCCGTGGCTATTAGGTTTAACCCCCTTCGGGGGATTTTCCTTAGCTTTGCCAGGGGAAAATTCAGGCAACTTAACAGTTATATACTTGCTCTTTATGGCGATATATTGAATAGAGTATAATGATTTTAATAACAGCGCTCGTACTCGAAGGAAGGTTTATGATTACTCCGTAGAGAGTCAAATTCTACGCAAAATGGCAAAATTTTATCGTACTCATGGAACATCCCCCTGGGGCGAAGCGGTATTCGTAATCGTCCTCGTTCTCGAATGAACTGAGCGTTTTGGTAAAGACGAGCACGAAGTACGATTACGAGAACGAGTACGATTCATTTATTGGGATTTCATTCTCTTTCTGGCTCAGCCAGATTACTCCATTAGCAGTTCAATTCTACTAATAAATGCAAAATACTATTAACCATCAATTTACAGGGGAATACTGTCGTCCCTAACGGCACTATTAATTCTATTCTTAACCCATTACCCCCCAATGAATTATGGGGCTATTATCTGTCGTACCCAACGGGACTTCCTGGCGATTTTGAAGTTATTCAAAAGAAGAATAGTTGTTTTTTAACTCTTCACTAATCACTCTTCACTTCCGGTTCAGCAAGTTTATGATTATGACGATTTTTTTCAATTCCTTTTGGTTCTGGCTTTGCCAGCTTAGAAATGACAGGTATCTGGCTCAGGGGTTTGTGGGGCGGATATCAATTTCGCTTACATTTGCCCGTGGAGGCATATTTATCACAAGGCTGACAGTTTCGGCAACATCATCGGGGCGCAATATTCTTTCGGGATCTTTCGGTTCTATAGGGCTGCCCATTATCATATCGGTTACAACAGAACCGGGGCAGATGACACTAACCTTTATATCAAATTGACGCAGCTCAAGAAGGAGCGCTTTTGAAAAGCCCATAACGGCGTGTTTTGTCGCGGTATACATAGCTGAGCCGGGAAATCCATGTTTTCCGGCAAGTGAGGATATGTTGATTATTGTACCCGATTTTCTCGCTTTCATTGATGGCACAACCATTTTGCAAAAATTATAGATGCCCATAACATTTGTTTCAAACTGGCGCCTGAAATCTCCCGGGGTGGATTCATCCAGTTTTTTGAAAATCGCCAGGCCGGCATTGTTAACGAGATTATCTATTGCCCCGAGAGTTTTTTCAACCCTGGCGACCGTGGTCTCAACAAAATCATAATTCGCGATATCGCCTGTGAAATATTCTGCTTTAACTCCTTTGGCTTTTACTTCTTCCGCGACTCTTTTCAGCAGTTGCTCATCCCGTCCGAAGAGGGCGAGATCATGTCCTTCGCCAGCCAGTTTTAACGCTGTCGCGCGGCCGATTCCTCTTGAGGCGCCGGTAATAATTGTAACCATTAAAGGTCTCCTCCCTGTGGTCTCAGTGTTATATCTTCCGCCACAACTGAGGGGCCCATTTTATAAAGATTAATGATCGCGTCGGCCACATCTTCAGGATCGAGCATACGTTCGGCAAATTTTTCCAGAGCCGGTTCCGGCCATATTCCTGTTCTCGTCGCGCCGGGTGAAACATTTATTACCCGGATATTATCTTTCCTCACCTCTTCTCTCAGGACATTAGCGTATGCCAGCAGCCCCGATTTTGAGGCTGAATAAACCGAACTTTTTGTGAAGATTTTCTGCGCGGTCACCGAAATAATATTTAATATGGTTCCTCCGACCGAACCGCTCATCTGAGGCAGTACAGCGTTGATGGCATATATTGAACCAAGCAGATTGGTTTTAATAATATCATCTGCCTCTTCTATGGAAGTCTGGGCGGCGTCTTTAAACCGGGTTATTCCGGCATTATTGATCAGGCCCCTGATAACATATTTATCACTTATGGCAGAGGCGGTATTCATAACATCGCCGCTCTCTCTTACATCAAGCGGGAAGATGATCAATTCACCGGGACCTTTATTATTTTCTTTAAGGTTCTGAAGGGCTTCATTGTTACGTGAGCTTGCCGCTACATTATATCCTTCGGCAGTGAACTTCAGCGCGAGTGAGCTTCCTATTCCTGATCCTGCGCCGGTTATCCAGATGATCTCTTTTTCATTCATTTGCCTGCTTTCCCCTGTATTCTACAACATTATTTTCAGTTTCCCTGAGCTTAATGGAATACAACCTGCCTGAAGGAATGTTCCCTTCAAGCTGCTCCCATATCTTTACCGCGATATTTTCGGCGGTGGGGATTACATCTTTCATAAAATCAACATCGAGGTTAAGATGCCTGTGGTCAACCTTCGCGATCACCTTTTCCCTGATAATTTCCTTCAAAATCTTAAGGTCGATAACATACCCGGTTTCAGGATCAGGTTCTCCGGCGACCGTTACTTCAAGCTCATAGTTATGCCCGTGTCCGTTAAAGTTGTTGCACTTGCCGAAAACTTCTTCATTTTTAATTTCGCTGAACCGGGGATTAAAGAGCCTGTGGGAGGCGCTGAAACTTTCCCTTCTTGTTACGTAAACCATCATTTATCCGTTTATTTTAATTCCTCAAGAACCTTTTTAACATGTCCGGTAACTTTCACTTTTGGAAACATAGCGGCAATATTACCTTCCCCGTTAATTATGAATGTTGTTCTTTCCACACCCATATATTTTTTTCCATACATGCTTTTTTCTTTCCATACTCCATACTTTTCGACTACTTCTTTATTTTCATCGGCAAGCAGTTTGAAAGGGAGCTCAAATTTATCGGCAAATTTTCGGTGCGATTTAACCGGGTCGGGGCTGATTCCGATAACTTCGGCGTTTACTCCGGTAAAGTCGGGCATCGCGTCCCTGAAATCACATGCCTCGGCCGTACATCCTTTTGTGTTATCTTTGGGATAAAAATATAATACAACTTTTTTACCTTTATAATCGGATAATGAAACATCGTCTCCGTCACTGTCCGGAAGAGTAAACTCCGGAGCTTTATCATTTATTTCCAGCATAGTTACAAATTCCTCTATAATTTTAAGTTATCTGCCCGGCAGAATAACTCCGGGCAGATATTGTTATTTAAGCAAGTTCTTTTAATACAGCCTGAATTTTATCATAATCTGGCTCGTCACCGGCATTTTCGAGCACTTCCACGTAACGGATAACGCCTTCCTTGTCGATTACAAACGCTGAGCGTTTCGCTACACCCTGGTAGTCAAATTTACCCGGCAGGAACACATCGTACTTTGCTCCATAAGCCGCGCAGACCTCTTTATTGAAGTCGCTGAGCAGGGGGAAATTAAACTTATGTTTATCTGTCCACAGTTTTTGTGTAAAAGGGCTGTCGACACTGATGGCAAAAACCTGAGCGTCAAGTGTGTCGTAATGTGAAATTCCATCCCTGGTGCTGCAAAGTTCTTTTTCACATGTTGCTGTGTTAACGAGTGGGAAAAAAAGAAGCACAATGTTCTTTTTCCCGATATAATCGCTGATATTTACATCTTCAATCGCGTTGCTTTTGAGTGTAAAAAGGGGCGCTTTATCTCCAACTTTTACTGACATTTTTTCTTCCTATTTTTTTGTTCCGATTTTTACTTTCACCTGAAATTCAATTTCATTACCCTGTGTCATTCTTCCTCTCTGTTCAATAACTTCGAACCAGGCGATATTATTATCTTTGCCGAATTCGGTCAGGGCCGATTTAACCGCGTCGCTGATGCTCTCTGTTGAAATACCGGCTACTTCCACAACTTCAAAATATGATGCCATTTTTTCTCCTGTTTCTTTGATTTGATTGTTTCCTTCGGAAATATATTATTTTATGTTTAGCTGACAAAATGTAATCTGTTGAAAAATATATAACACTACTTATCGATTTAATAATTCCATTTTACAGGAAATTTGGTTATTATTAATAGGACAAAATATTCATTAAAGAAACCAGCCGATGATAAATCAGAAAGCGCGGGACAAATTTACAGAGTTTTTAAAGCGAGGCAGACACAGAATAACTCCTGAAAGATTTGATGTTCTGGAAGCGGCTCTTCAGCTAAAAGGTCACTTTGGCGCGGATGATCTTTATGTCCGCATGAAAAATGACAATATGAATATTTCCCGCGCTACCGTTTATAATACACTTGAACTTCTCGCTCAATGTGAGCTGCTCGCGAAAAGACATTTTGGCGATAACAAAACCCACTATGAATCACAGTTTAACCGTAAAGGTCACGATCATCTGATCTGCGTAAATTGCGGGCAGATTCATGAATTTGATAACAGAGAAATAGTTAAAATTGTTGATGAAGTAAGCGAAAAACTTGGTTTCGAGAGCACCGGTTATTCACTGACAGTTTTCGGAAAATGTATGGATAAAGAGGCCTGTGATTTGCACAGAAGCTCTAATCTTGAGAAGGAGTAGATCGTTCTTATGAATAATCCCGCGGATTCAAAATATCCCCTTATCTGGAATAAAGATGACTTTTTCATAAAAATTTACTGCTCCATACCCAATATTGCCACCGGTATTCTGCTGACGACCACTAAGAGAAATATGATTGTTGATCCGGGCGATGGCATATTGCGCGATCTGAATGAAGATATAGGGACGAAAGAAATATTAAAGATATCCGATGTTTTTATCAGTCACGGGCATCACGATCATGTGGGGGGATTATGGTCATTCCTGACATATCTTTCGGTTATGAGAAGGGAAGAGCCGTTAAATATATATTTCCCCGCGAAAACGGTTGAGATATGCAGTATTTTTAAAGCGTTCAAAGAGGTTTACGCGAAAGAACTCAGTTATGAAATAAATATGATTAAAATAGAGGATGAGAAACCGATTGATCTTGGAGATATAATAATTGAACCATTCCCTGTCAATCATAAGGAGAGGCCTTCTCCCGAGATGCCGGCCCATCCCGTTCCCTCACTCGGCTTTAAATTTTTCTATAACGGAAAATCAATTTGTTATGGCGGCGACACAGCCTGGTGTCGGAAACTGGAGGACAAAGCCAGTGGATCTGATCTCGCGGTTATCGAGGCGGGGGCTGATGATGAAAACTTATCCGATTTACATATGACAATTCAGCAGGCGACAAAAATAGGGGAAACCGCCGGTGAATTTTTCTTAGTACATGTGCCACAAAAAGGGAAATAAAATGAAAAAAATTGTCTTTTTAGTGTTGCTCCCATTTATGATTTTTGCCCAGAAGGGTGAAATAAATCATGCTATTACCGCTGATGAAGTTCACCAGCATATAAATTTTCTCGCTTCCGATGAGCTGGAAGGAAGAATGACAGGAACCGAAGGCTGTTATGAAGCGGGTGATTATATCGCCGATGAAATGAAATTATATGGCCTGAAGCCTCTTTTCGACGGCAGTTATTTCCAGGAATTTGAGTTTACCGCCGATATAGAGCTGACTGATAATAACAGCGTCACCTTTAATCTCGAAGGCGAAAAAATTGAACTTGAATCGGAAACCGATTTTATTACCGCCCCTTTTTCAGGTGATCAGAACGCGACCGGGAAAGTTGTTTTTGCCGGCTATGGAATATCAGCCCCACGGATTGAATATGATGATTATGAAGGGCTGGATGTTGAAGGCAAATTTGTGATGGTATTCCGTTTTCATCCGGAACATGACAGCGTAATGTCCCCTTTCGACGGATTCTCCTCTTTCCGGGATAAAGCTACGGTTGCTTATGGAAAGGGAGCGCTGGGCATAATATTTATCAATCCTCCGCAGCCTGAAATGGAAGAGGACAAACTGATGAACTTCAGGTATGACAGGGGTGGCAAGGTTGATATTGGCGCCGTTCATATTAAACAGGAATTTGCCGAAAAAATATTCAAAAGCGCGGGCAAAGATATTTCTGAAATTCAGAAAAAAATTGATACGGATAAAAAACCTGTGACATTTGAAATAGATGGCCTGGAAGTTTCATTACAAACCGAAGTAAAAGAAATTGTCCACAAAGGAAGAAATGTCGCCGGTTATCTGGAAGGAAATGATCCGGAACTGAAGAATGAATATATTGTAACAGGCGCTCACTATGACCACCTGGGTTATGGAGAGCATGGATCACTTTACAGGGGAGAAGGAAAAGAAATCCATAACGGCGCTGATGATAACGCGTCGGGAACTGTCGGGGTTATTGAACTGGCTGAAAAATTCGCCGGAATAAAAGATAAAATTAAACGCTCGATGATTTTTACAACCTTCAGCGGCGAGGAACTCGGACTTCTCGGATCCCGTCATTTTGTGGATAATTCCCCTGTGCCGCTCGATGAAATGATAGCTATGTTTAATATGGATATGATTGGCAGACTGAAGGAGGATACAAGTCTCACTGTCTTTGGAACTGGCACAGCTACCGGATGGGAGAATCTGCTGAACAGCAAAAACGATAAGTATAATTTTAACCTGACTTTCAATAAGGATGGCTACAGTCCCAGCGACAACACTTCATTTTATGCTGAAAAAGTGCCGGTGCTCTTTTTCTTTACCGGAGTTAATCAGGATTACCATCGCCCCTCGGACGACGCGGATAAAATAAATGCTGAGGGTGAAGAAATGATTCTAAAATATGTCTACGATATTATCAGCGCGGTTGATTCGGAAGATAAAAAACCGGAATATGTTGCCGTTCCCCGCAAAAAAATGCAAAGCTCTGGCGGCTGGAAAGTATATGTCGGCACCATTCCCGATTACGCTTATGAAGGTGGTTACAAACTCTCAGGCGTCAGTGACGGCGGTCCCGCCCAGCGCGCAGGCATGAAAGGTGGCGATATAATGATAAAATTCGGCGACAGAAAAATTTCCAATATTTACGACTATGTTTACGCCCTCAAAGAACACGTGCCCGGCGACCATGTAGAAGTAGTAGTAATGAGAGGCGATGAAGAACTAAAATTTGAAATAGAACTCGGAGTAAGATAATTTTCCCCGTATCGAGAGGGACTGGCTTGAAAAGCCTGTCCCTCTGGGGCTTGTCCCTTCCCGGGAGGATATACCCGCTTCACGAACTCCGGTCCCTCCCCATATCTTCAAATTAGCTGCAAAGTTTCAGTCTGTCAGTTTCGGGCAAGACATACTCTTTTGCAATTTTTTTGGTTTGAGCGATGTTGCGCGCTTATTGCAAATGTGTATTGTTTTTGGGCTGGCATCTCAGTCTTTGTTTTCAATTAGTTGTTTTAATTCTTCTTTGCTCGGTAAAACTGTTTGTATTTGCTTGCAAATATATGTTGATTGTCTTTCGGTAACGTAATTTGTACTAAAGTCTCATTTTTCTGTTTGCAAAGAATAATTCCTACTGATTGGTTTTCCTCTGCTGTTCTGACAAATTCATCGTAATAATTAACATACATCTGCATTTGTCCTAAATCCTGATGTTTTAGTTTGCCGATTTTTAAGTCGATTAGCACGAAACATTGTAACAAACGATTGTAAAAGACCAAATCAACATAGAAATGTTCATCTTCAACTGTAATTCTTTGCTGTCTGCCGACAAACAAGAAGCCTTTTCCCAATTCCCTCAGGAAATGCTCCAGTTTGTTAATGATTGCCGCTTCTAAATCTGATTCATTGTATCTTTGATGTTCTTCAAGTCCGAGGAAGTCGAGAATATAAGGCTCTTTAATCGTGTCAGTCGGCTTGAAAATAAGTTGCCCTTTTTCGCTTAATTCTTTTATTCCCTTTTTGTCTCTGCTTAAAACCAGCCTTTCATAAAGTGATGAATCGTATTGTCTTTCGAGTTCCCGAACAGACCAATTATTATTCGAGGCTTCAATTTCATAGAATTTTCGTTCATCGCCATTTTCAATTTTGATAAGCTGTAAATAGTGCGACCAGCTTAATTTAAATGGGCTCTCAGATTTCCGCAACACTGATGCGGATTTTTCCTTTTCCAATTTCCGCAACGATGTTGCGGATTTTTCGGATTCAGAAATTGAATTCTTATAGGTAAGGTAAAACTTCCTCATTCTTTCAAGGTTGTAAACCGAATAACCTTTACCAAAATCTTTCGTGAGTTTTTGAGAAAGGTCTTTTAAAACAGCTTTTCCGTACTCAGCACGTTCTTTGCCTTGTTATTCATCTTCAACTATTAATCGTCCAACTTCAAAATAGGTTAGCATAATGGTTTGATTCACGCTTTTTGCAACAAACTTTCTGGCTTCGTTTAACAGCTCTGATATTTTACCGAAAAGCCGGCTATTTGACTTTGATAATTCCATGTTATCCATAATGCTAAATTAAGAAATATCCTGTTTCTTTTCTCTATTTAAATCATTGACTGGCAGAGCCGGAATAAACAAAGTTACAGAGTTACTCGAAGTAAAACTTCCCCCGTCTCCAAAGAAAGTACGGCACAATATTTTTTGAGACTTTAAGCAAATATATTCAGGCGGGTTTTGTCCGGAATATACTAAACATTCCGATAATTGACGCCCGCGCAATTTATTTCCGGCTTTCAGATGGCGTACAAAAACTTCTTCTTGATACGAATACTTATTTGCGGCTGGCTAAATCAATCAGACCATTGCCTGGAGTCCCGTTTGGTAAGTTGTAATATTCTCTCTATATTCATAAAGAACTTCAGTTGGAAATCAAGAGAAGCAGCAGACTGAAGAATAAATTTTACCGGGTTGAGGAGAAAAAACATCAGGAGGAAAGAAAAAAAATTGTAACATGCGGTAACACGAATAAACAGGATATTGAATGAAATTATAAATTATTGGAAAAATATAAAAGATTTACCCTGCAATTTCAGTGACGAATATAGCAGAATATTCGGCGCGCTTCCGATGTGATGATAGATTGCTGTTGTTTTGTGATATCATTTTGAATTTAATTTTATGGCGCGTGGTCTTAAAATCTTCCACATGGAAAGGTAAGGGCATTCTGCAATGCAGGCCGGCGAGCTATTCTTACAAAATATTAATCTGTATTTTTTTGCCAGGCGCTGATAACGGCGCATTCAACGGCTTATTCGGTGCAATGCTTTGTTATGCAATTTCATGCTACTTTTTAACAAAACGCTCATAAATCGCCTCCAAATCACTTGGCATATTAATAACCCATGCCACTTCCCCATTTGAGGCCACTTTTCTTGACATATCCTTTTCGCGAAACCAGAAGTCAATATCATTAATCCTTAGAATTATTGTTCTTATACAAGCTTTGCTACTCAACTCTGAGAGAACGGCATTCATTTCTTTATAATCCTCACCGAAACCAGCAGGACGATCAACATAAAACCAAATTTGACTTTCGGCCAAATCATTTAATGAGGAAATTTGCCCGTTAGTATCCCAATATTGTTGTTCAGTAGTTAGTCTTGAATACACTTCCATATGATAATCTTCTAATTTAACAATAATTTTTGGTTCATCTGGACTCATTCTTAGTTGAAGGTCTGGTTGCCCTCTGCTCGACCATCTTTTAGCTAAAAACTGTTCTACCATAATCGGTTTGCGATAAATGGAAATAGCTAATCCAGCACTCATTAACCTTCGTAAAGGCTGCTCCTTAACTTGCGGGAAAGATGCTGAATAAGAAGGAATTGAAACTTCTTCCGGAATTATCGAACCATCAGGATTATTTTTTAAGCAAGATACATAAATATCGTAATCACCGTCTGGTTTGTCTAACAGATTGTCAATAGATATTCTTATACGTTTTAAGTATTTATAAAATGCCGTATGGGTATAAGGAAGCTCAAGCCAGAACGTTCCTGATAAAGACTCAATTCGATTGAATGTTCTCTGAATACTTCCTAATACTTTATTAGAGCGTATTGATTGTTCATTTACACTAACCAGCAATTCTTGTTGATTCTGGATTTGCTTTTCAATTCTTGCACTCGCTTCTGCAGCAGATTTTTGATTTATTGCTTCCTCAATCACCTGGGTCGTGATAGTAACCGCCGAACTAATGACTATCCCAAATAAGGCAATCCTCCCCCATTTTGTTATCGAACCACTACTATCCTTGTAGTCATGCATCGTACCAATAGCACCAAATATACCTGCAAGAAGCGAACTAATTAATTTTAGCGCTAGTAGTAATGTATCGAGCATCAATAACTTTCCTTTGAAGGTGTTCAGTTCATTTCTACATAACGGCGTTGCAATTAAAGCGCCGCCCAAACATTACGCTGCGAAATATTACCTTTTACTGATTATGTTATTTAATTACTTCAAAAAACATCAGTCATATCAAAACTACACTGAAATGTTATTACAGGCTACATCAGTCGGTTTTGAATTGCTGGTTATATTTCCATCAACGTTTAATTCTTAAAACAATGTTTCCTTTTCTTTCACTTCTGAGTATTTTCAATTTTTCGATAAATTCCTTTTGTTTATCCTTATTTGGTTTATAAATAGTTTTTATAGTTTTTTCATAAATTGAATCAAGTCCATCCAAGACAACATCAAAATGAGGATCTAATTTTTCAAATAAATTTACTTCATCAATCGAATCTTTTGTATAACTACCCATAAGCAATGAACCGCTTCCAAGATGAATATCACCATAATTAAACGTATCAACTTCTTGATCGCCTTTTATAATATAATTTGTATTGTGCGAAGCAATTTTATTTCTAATATCACAAATTTCTAAACCGTTAATCCTCTCCTTGAATTTTGTTTTCCCCGGAACGTTTAAACAAGTACAAAGAGTAAGAACTGAATTTTCTTGAAGATAAGTTGCTGTAAGAAAACCATATAATCTTATATACATTTCACCATAATTTATGATTTTTGTTGGACCACCAAAACCATATGCTTCGAAATTTTGGATAGCTAAAGTAGTATCTCCTATTAAATCCATACTTGTGCAAATAAATCCCCAATAATTTGCATCGTTCAATTTTAGCTGTTCTTGAATTACCTTTAAAGTAGTTTTTCCCTTCTTATCAATTGAATTACCAATTCTCTGAACTTTATTATTGATTAGTTCATGAATCTCATCAATATACGATTTTACTAATTCAGATTTCTTATTCAACATATCTTTGGAAATATAACCAATCATACATAACCGAGATTTGCCCAAAGGGAGCATATTAGAACGAATTCCCGGCGAAAGCTAGAATGTTGATAACCTCGGCGCACCTACAGGGCAAGTTCCGGTTGATGTGATTGTTATATTGTTTTATTTTAACATCATTCAAACTTTGTTTATTGAATTTCCGTTGAACAAATCATTTAGACAAGCTGATGCTTTAAGTTTAAATGTTTATGCAGCTCTAAGATAATTACTTGATCTTAATTCTTACACCACCTGTATATATTTTTTCAGTTAGGGCCGAGTTAAAAATTCTTCTTTTTTCCTCTTCTGAAATTCCAGAATTAGCTAACGCATCAAATAATTGCTGTTTCGTTACTGTAAAAACATCATAAGCATCAATGATTGAAACTTGATAACAGTCATTTTCAAATTTTTGTTCTGGCATATTAACCACAATATTCATGATTTCATCTCTTAAATTCTGTATTTCCCCATCAATTTCTTCTTTTTGCGTTTTTAATTCATTGATTTTCCTAACTTTGAAATTAAGATCATATTTACTCCAAATTGAGATTATTATTTTTGAATTGAGATGCAATATAACAAATAAGAATTTTATACATTATTGCTTAAAAAAATATTAGCAACAATCATCATAGAAAGCAATAATGCCCCCCAAGGGATGGTCATGCCACAAAATTCAGTCCCATGGGGATAAATTGGCCGTAACCGCTGGTATTTTCACAGCTCCGCACGTCCGCGCGCCGAAGTGAAACGTAGTAGGGCAACTCATATTACTCCAGTTCCGGCCAAGTAAAATTATATATAATCTATATCGAATAAAACAATAATCCGCTAATTCAAGCGCTTATTACCCCAAATGCAATCAGTCATTCCTAAATTAATGAATATTGGTTTTTTATGCAAGGAAAATAATTGTGAATGGGGTAATTAATGGTGAATGGTGAATTATGAATGATGAATTAAAAAATGAGAGTATGAGTATTCAGTAAGGAGTTCAATTCCACGCGAAATGGCAAAATTTTATCGTACTCATGGTACTCGTAATCGTCCTCGTTCTCGAATAACCTGAGCGTTTTGGTAAAGACGAGTACGAATTACGATTACGAGAACGAGTACGATTCTTTCTTCGGATTCAATTTTTTCTGGCTCTGCCAATTTATGATAACGACTTTTATCCTGTTTATCAATACAATCCTGTAAATCCTGTTCTTCTTCGCGCTCTTTGCGATTTCTTTTCCTTATGCGGCCTTTGCGTGGAATTTACACCTGGGAAACTAAAACCTATTGCGACTCCGATACCGATTATAAATCAGGTAATCCTTAAATCCCTTAATCATGGTTCAGGGATTGGCGGGTTTGGATTGTGCAGAGACTGTTATTTTCCCACAATTCCATATCCATCAAGTTCACTGCTGTTTCTTCTAATAACCCTATTCTCCTTAGCAAATTGCCCGGCGACTGTACCAAGCAAAAAACAAATTTTTATAACTTTGTTTAAATCAGTAACACCGAAAATCCATTTTTTATTATTTCTGAACACTGTTTAATCACCTGCCAGAGGATTATATCTCGCTACTGTAATCAAGCCTGCAAGGTATAGCACATTCCAGAATGATCTGCTACCGCCAAACCACTGTTGGGTTGTATTCGATTTCTGAGGGGCATTTAATGCCAGAAAGAGAATATCTATTTTGGATGAATATGTTAATTACTTAACGAGAATTCCGGCAGAATATAATAGACCGATAAATGGCGTTCTTTTTTGGTAGAGGGAACTCTGTATAATGTTTTTGATCGTACTGGTGTTAATCTCGGGCAATACTCTTACCCTGTTAAAAGCCTCAATAAAATCGCTTTTGGAAATTGATTCCCCTATTACTCCGCGATTACCACTACCCCCTTTGTAGGAAATTAGATTTTCATGCACTTCTGCCTGATAACTGATATCTGTGACGCTGTGAAAGGATTTTTCCTCTTTGATATAACGCTCAATAATATCCCACGCTTTATTACCATCAATAGAATCATAATTTTGAGCCATTGTCATGATAAATTCTCCTTTAATTTTTGAACATTTGATTTACTAAAATAAATTGCGTCGCTTCTGTTTGTTTTATTAAGAATACACAAAGTGTCCTGGCTTTTCTGTGTTAATATTTGACTGTTCTATTTGTTGATTCGGTTAAATAACTCCAATTTAATTTCTTCGGAAAGTTCATTATTGTTTATAACAGAGGTGATGATTTCCTGTAAAAATTCTTTATCTATTTTACCCGCCGCCAGGTGATAACTAATGTTTTCCATTTCTCTGAGAAATGTTTCGGAGCAATGTAAATAACCATTCAGAAGCAGGAATTGAGCGCCAAGAGTGATCGAGATTCTTTTATTACCATCTTCGAAACAATGAAATTTATTTGAGCTAAAAACCAGGTGAGTAAGCTTCTCTTCAAATGTGGGATAATAATCATCGTTTTGTATATGTTCCAATACACTTTCTAATCTGCCTGAATCAAGAATACCATCCGAACCACCGCCACTGATTTCAACGGTTCTTTTATGGATTTCAATTGCCTGTTGAATACCTATATATATCATCAGGCCTACTCTCGTTCCTTCAACCTTTTCAGTACATCTTCCGCGGCTTTTAACTGTTCTTCCAAAGTTTTACTTTTTTCTCCAATAAATTTCTCAAAATCTTCAGGGGGAATAGCGGCTATATATTCTTTTAATTTTAGATGAAGAGCATCCCTGAATCCCAAATCGCGACTTGCCATTTTTAATCGGGCGTCTTCCACTTGCGGCAGCCATAATCTCTGATTTTCAAAACCTGCGAAAAGCCTGTCAACTTCAAATGGTTTCAGTTTACGACCCAGCTTCTGATATTCTTTTTTTAATTCTTCGGCAAAACCCGCTTCGTAACTGGAAATCAGGCGTAATACTTCGCTATACATTGTTTGGCGCACATTTTCTTTAGTATGCAAACGTAAAATATTGCGATATTCCCGCGTATTCTCTTTGAAGATACTTCGATATATTTTATCTGTGTAAATGGCATATTTTACTTTGCCCATTTCCACAAAATCTCTTAAAGCATCGGTAAATTCTCTGCGATAATCTTCACCTTTTAAGAAGTTTACCACAAAATCTTCATCTTTTTGATTGATATATTTTGTTCCGCCGCCAGTTCTTTTATTGATTGTATCGATAACAATATCTAATATGGCGCCGCGCAATACGCGGGCTTTTTCACTTTCAGCCAGAAGCATGGCGAGGTTTAAAAAAGCGCGAAAATTAAACACTCCTAATTGTGTTATTTTGCTGGTGACATTAATGTCACCAGCAGACTGTTCATTAACAGCTAACTTAAAGTTTTTCAAACGGTTACCACGTAAAACCTCGTAACCGTTATTTTTTAGCTCGTTTTCATAATCGGATAAATAACGTTTTACGGTTCGTTCATCAATCTCAAAAAACGCGGCCACCTCTTCAGTAATGAACCGGAATTGGTTCTCAAAAAGTATTCCGATAAAACCAACTTCTTCCCGGATTGCTTCAAGGGCATAGCGGTTGTTTAATATATTCTGCCGGTCGATGGCGGATGTAGTCAGGTTCTTACCCATAATTGCGTTCCTGGTAAAAATCAGGAATGAAAAATGAAGATATATTCACTTATCACCTTTGGCTGTTTTTATGATTGCTGTTAACAGGTCCCTGGTTTAAATCAATGAACTCTGTTCAAAATCCTACTATTGAAAACAGGAAAATAATTGTTAATATGCTTAATACATTTTTTTAATTTCATAACTTATACAAATAATAACCATTTTTTCCCGAAGCCGCAAGTGAATACTCCGTAAGCAGTTAAATTCTACGCAAAATGGTAAAATTTTATCGTACTCATGGTACTCGTAATCGTCCTCGAATAGCATGGGCGTTTTGGTAAAGACGAGAACGAAGTAAGATTACGAGAACGAGTACGATTTATTCTTCGGATTCAATTTTTTTCTGGCTCTGCCAGTTTACGATAACGGCCTTTATCCTGTTTATCTATGCAATCCTGTAAATCCTGTTCTTTTATCTTTGGTATGTTTGGTGTTGGTAAGTTATCTTTATAGTTGTTTCGTGAAAGGGGAGTGATTATGAATACCGGCGGGATTTCTTTAGGGGTAAGCCTCTCTGAGGGGAAGGACAGGCTAAAAGCCTGTCCTACGGGGATTATTTTAAAAGCATCATTTTTTTTGTTTTTGTTTTTCCGTTGAAAGAGAGGGAGCTGATATAAATTCCGCTGGCGAGGTTTTTGCCATTGAAGGTAAATTCATGGCTGCCCCCTTCAAATGAGCCGTTAGCGAGTGTGGCGACTTTTTCACCATTAATGTTATATACAAGCAGACTAACATTACCCGCGTCGGGAATTGAGAATCTTATTTTTGTTTCCGGGTTGAATGGATTGGGGTAATTCTGTTCCAGCGTGAAATCTGTCGGTACAGCCTCAATTGATTTAGTTTCCGAATAGCTGAAATTTCCATCAAAATCAACCTGTTTTAAGCGGTAATCATATCGAATTCCGGGCAGGGAAGTTTGATCGCGGAAGCTGTATTCAGCCCTTTCACTGCTTGTGCCTTTCCCCCCGACAAAACCAAGTTTGCTGAATCTTTCACCCGCGGCTTTTCTTTCAATCTCAAATCCGTAGTTATTGGTTTCTGTAGCTGTCTGCCATTCGAGAAGAACATCGCCGCCGGAAACGGAAACATTAAATGATGTAAGCTCAACCGGAATGATCTGGTTGAGGTCGAATTTGAATGAGGACACACCATAAGTGCCGGCCAGAAGTGTGCGGCTCGGCTGATGAACTTCAAGGCCTGTCATAGGGACATTAGGCATACCATTATTCATATTAAGCCAGAAAGCTCCGTCATCGAGAGAATAAAAAATTCCTGTATCGGTTCCGACAAACAATCTTCCCTGGAACTGGGGATCCTGCGCGATGCAGTTCACAGGCATATCGGGCAGATTGGAAGTTATATCTGTCCAGTCGGTTCCGAGGTTGGTTGACTTAAGCACGTGCGGTGTTCTTTCATCCCAGCGGAACCCGGAACAGGTAACATAAATTGTATTTTCATCAAATTCATCCGTCATTACCCTGGTGATCCACCTGTCGGGCAGACCGGCAGTTATATCAAACCAGTCTCCACCGCCATCGGGAGAAATATGCACTTTGCCATCATCACTTCCGGCAATAACTATCTGCGGATTAACGTTGGAAATATCAATTGTTGAGATAGTATGGAAAGTTGATCCGTCATCACCTTTTGTAAGATCGCCGCTGACCGCTGTCCAGCTGTTCCCTTTGTTTGTGGTTTTCCATACACGGTAGGTGCCGAAATAAAGTATTGAAGGATTTTCAGGATGCATGGCGAGGGGTGAGGACCAGTTCCGGCGGTCGGAGCCCATATCATCGGCTATATAATCGAACCAGATTCCCCCGTTTGTTGATCTGTGAAGTTCTCCCCACTGGTATTCGGCATATATGGTATTGGGATCGGTATAATCGACGAGGGTGTAAAAGCCGTCGCCGCCGAGAATAACTTCAAAATCATCGAGGTTTCCGGTCAGAGTCCGGATTGTGCTGTTATCCTGGGTGCCGCCATATATTCTTTCGGGATTCTGGTAATCCATTGAAATAGCGTAATACTGGGTAAGGGGAAGAGTATTGATTTTATTCCAGCTTGAACCACCATTTGAACTCGTGTAAAGGCCGCCGTCATTTCCTTCATAAATTTTACCGGTGATCTTGTCAAAATACATCGCGTGATGATCGACATGCATTTCATCCCCGTTCGACTGCCAGGAGGTTCCCCCGTTGGTTGTACGGTAATTGTAGACTCCCATCACATAAACAATATTTTCATTCTGCGGGCTGACCCTTACCTGGCCGAAATACCATCCGAAGTTGCTGTTCATTCCGCTGAGGGCCCAGTCGCTTGTCTGGTTCCAGTTGTTCCCTCCGTTGGTCGTTTTATAAACCGCCACTTCGGAATTAGTGAGGTCATAAAATGTATAGAGCACATCGGGATTTGATTCAGCGATAGCGATGCCAATTCGTCCGACGTTTTCACCGGTCGGCAGTCCGTTGGTGAGTTCAATCCAGTTTTCTCCGCCATCAGTAGATTTGTAAACTCCCGATGTGGGGCCGAAAGAGCGTCTATAATTCAGGCCTCTCATTCTTTCCCACATAGTGGCGTACCACGTATTAGCATCCTGGGGATGCTGAATAAGATCAACCGCGGCTGTGGAATCTGTCAGGAAAAGTTTTCTCTGCCAGGTAGTTCCTCCATCTGTACTTTTGTAAACGCCCCTGGTTTCATTGGGACTGAAAAGAGTTCCGCAGGCGGCGACAAGAACATTCTGCGAATTTGAGTGATCAACTACTATTCTTCCTATATAACCAGATTCCTCAAGTCCGATATGGCTCCAGGAATTGCCGGCGTCGGTTGATTTATAAAGGCCCATTCCGAGGAAACTGAAACTGGAAGCGTTTGCTTCTCCGGTGCCGGCGTAAAGGACATTTTCATCATTCGGATCAATCGCGATATCGCCGACTGAAATAACGGGCACATCGGTGAACACATTGCTCCATGAGGCTCCTTCATCAACCGATTTATAGATGCCTCCCGACGCGGCCGCCACATAAACTACCGATCCGTTTGAGGGGGACATTTCAATATCGGTTATCCTTCCCCCGATGTTGGTCGGGCCCGACTGTATCCATTCACCGGTAAGCTCATTTGCCTTCGCAATAAGTTTTCCCGATTCCTTCATCGCTTTGAGATAGGATTCCTGTTTAATTATTCCATGCGGATAACTTCTCTGCCTCGCCATCCAGTCATTGGGTATAGCGCCGGGGCCTTCAAGTCCGGCAAGCCTGTATTCTTCAGGTGTGTAATGCTGAAAAAGTTTATTGTCATTATTTTTATCACTTATCAGAAATATTGTCCCCGCGGTCAGGAACAAAACAAAAAGAAATGTAAAACTGTTTTTCATAATATTCTCCAGGGGTGTTATTAAATATCAGCAGACAGGGCTGAATAATATTAATGCAAAATTACAATAATCCGGAAACCGGACAAATATTCAATCCGGAAACAGTGTAGAATAAGTCCCTGAATTTAAATCAATAATTATTGAAAAAACAGGGAAAAATTATTGACGGAAATAAGTTTTTTCTGAAGTTTCACAAATAAAAATAAAGCGGGGAATATTAAGACCGGCAGAATTATCCAGAAAGTGGAAAAGCCGGCTAATTCCGCGATCTGGAAGCCAAGCAGCGGTCCGGTTATATTGGTAAGCGACCACATCATCCAGTAGCGGCCGATATATTTACCACGGTTGACGGAGGGGCAGAAATTCAGGGCAATTGAATTATTCAGCGGGATATAGAGCATATTTCCGGATGTCCATATCAGCATGGCAAAAAAAGCGGCGAGCAGCGAAGCGGGAAAGAGAAAGGGGAAAAAAGAGCCGCCGATAAGGACTATACCGGCAATAACCGATGCGGATATCTTTTTCTTCATTTCGATGGTATGGATTATCGGCATTTCAAAAAGCGCGATAATAAGGCTGTGTGAACCGAGAATGATTCCTATTATTTTTTCATCAAAACCCCAGGCGCTTTTTAAGAAAACCGGTACTGTGTGGAACCACTGGATAAAAATGAAACCGCCTATAAAAGTTGAAATAAGAAACAGCGGATAGATTTCAACTTTTTTCTTTTCCGGTAAAAAGTTTTGATCTTCTTTTTTCTCTGTCGCTGATTCCATTTTTCTTACACTGCTTTTTGACGGTCTGAAGAGCAGAAAATAAATGGCTCCGGCGAGGCATGTGGCTCCGTCAATATTAAAGAGCCAGTTATATCCGAATGATGATATAACAAAACCACCGAGAGCAGGCGCAACACTCATCCCGAGACTTATTGCGAGGCGCAGGAATGACATCGTCCGTCCGGTCCCGGAGCTGCCGACATATTTACCGGCCGCTACCATAAGAGCGGGGCGGTATGATTCACCAACC
Source organism: Melioribacteraceae bacterium (assembly GCA_963677445.2). Classification (GTDB taxonomy): domain Bacteria; phylum Bacteroidota; class Ignavibacteria; order Ignavibacteriales; family Melioribacteraceae. The sequence goes on from CAXXGF010000028.1 coordinate 22,189, forward strand.
ATCGAGGAGAGGAATATCATCAGCATTATGGAGCTGAAAGAATCGGCGAACTGGAGCAGAATCAAAAGGATTCCGCTTACAGAAAGGCTGAAAAAAATTACCCGGTTTTCCCCGATTTTATCGCAGAGTTTTCCGCCCGACCAGGAACCGGCCAGGGAACCGGCGCCAAAAGCCCCGGCAAGAAATCCCGCTTCACCGAGTGAAAAACCTTTTTCGGCAGTCAGGTAAACCGTAAGAAAGGGAAAAACCATTGTGCCGAGGCGGTTGATAAAGGTAACGATTACAAGAAGCCAAATTTCACCCGGATGACCTGACCAGGCAGCTTTGTAAATACTGAAGACTTTGTTGGAACTAAAACTCATAACAAATGTTTGAACAAATGATAATAATGTTGCGCATTTTTAACCAGGAATTCTTTGTGTCGCTATATGAAAGGATGAACTCTTAAAAATCAATCAGATATGCTATTCCTGAGTAATTAGATATTGTGATAAATTTATTTTTTTTGTATTATAAAATAGTAAAAATTCAGGTCACGGATAGAATGTTTGAAAACACATTAAATATTGGCAATGGAATTTATACTCTTCCCGAAGTGGCAAAAATCCTTCGACTGCCATATTATAAGGTTAGCCGATGGCTCAATAAATATTGGGACCAGGGGTTTGGTCAACAGTTTCGGATGAAATATTCCTGGAGTGTTCGGAACACAAAAGCAATCGGTTTTTACACTTTAATTGAATTTTATATTTTTTATCAACTGGGGCGGGCCGGAGTTAAAACAAGCGAGTTACTTAAAGCGCATAAGGAGCTTTCAGAAATTTATAAGACTCCCTATCCATTCGCAAAAAAGGAAATTTTGGAATCACTGAGGACAGATGGGAAAAAGATCTATATCCCGGAAAATGAATCCTGGCTTGCGTTAAATGGAACCCAGCAGTTAAACTTAAGTTTTATTCAAACATTTTTTAAAAATCTTGATTTTGATAATGACTTGATGGCCTCCAGATTCTGGCCCCTGGGTAAATCAAAAAACATTGTTATTGATCCGGGACGTCAAATGGGACATCCCGTGGTGGGAAAAACTAATATTTTTCCCGAGACTATTTATAATATGCATAAATCAGGGGAATCGGTTAAATTCATTGCTTTTACATATGATCTGAATGAAAAAGAAGTTGCTGACGCCCTGGATTACTGTCAGGCCGCATGAAGATTTATATTGATGAAAATATGCCAACCAATCTGGCTGATGGATTAAATATACTACAAAAGCCTCTAAATATCGATTTGGAAAAGGAAATTGAAGTATGTTCAATTAAAAAAGAATTTGGAAAAGGGGCAAAAGATGAGGATTGGATTCCCGAAGCGGGAAGAATGGACGCATGTGTAATAACCCAGGATATCCGAATTCAGAGAACCAGACAACTTAAAGAACTTTATACTAATCATGGCCTGGGTATCTTTTTCTTTAAGCCTCCATCAAAGAAAGGCTATCGCTATTGGGAAATGGTTGAGATTTTAATTAAACATTGGCAGGAAATCATAAAAATTTCCGCAAATACAACCAGACCTTTTGCTTATAAAGTAACCAGCCGGGGTAAACTGGAAAACATAAGCTGATCTTTTAATCATCAAAACACTTCACCAAATGTAAAAGCCATACTCATAAATCCGCCATCATATTTTCGGAAGCCGGCGTCGAGGCGCAGTTTAATTTCGCCTGAGGGAGGAAGTCCGAATCTTATTCCCAGTCCCCCGGTAACCTGCGGGTGTCTGAAATCGCTGAAATTATTATCGGCGACATCGCCGAAGTCGGTAAAAACAGCACCGGAAAAATAACTCCAAACCGGAAAGCGCAATTCAACAGTCCCGGTATAATAGTGGCTGCCCCTGTACCTGTTGTAATAATTTCCCCTCATGGAATATAACCCGCCGAGTCTGTAACGGAACATATAACCGGGATCATCGGAAGAAACGCCACCCTTGAGGCGAAGCGCCAGAATAAGATCGGGGCGGCTGAAATAGCGGAAATTACGCGCTTCAAAACCTGCCTGCCAGACATCTTTTCTTCCTTCAAGATCGCTGAATGAAGCGGGCAGATACTGGATGAATATCGTAGCGAACGTTCCGAGTCGCGTATTGGAGGGGAATATCCTGTCACGGGTGTCATAAGAAAATGAGACTCCGGCCGCCGCGGTAAATTCATCGGGAATAAGGCGGATATCAAATTCTTTTTCACTGTCGTAATCCATGATTTTATTTTCATGGCGTGTACGAATATCTGAGAAAAATGACAGTCTGGTTTTCTTACCATTCCATAAACTTAATTCCGGTTTTATAAGCAAAACATCAGCGTAAACAGATTTCCCCGAATCTCTCTCCCTCGCGGCATTACCTTCGCCGTAATAATATTCGTATATGGTTGAATATTCGAGATCGCAACTGAAATCATATATATCTTTGTAACCATAATAACCGAATGATGTTACTACCTCAAATTCGCCTGAAAAAGTTACATTACTTCTCAGGTAAGAAGAGAATCCCCTGTTCCCGAGGGGATAGGTGAAAATTGCTCCTCCGAGGACAAAACCTATTGTGGGATCATATCCGATAACAGGAGAAATGGCAAAATCCCATTCTTTCATATCCGCGCCGGCCGATTGAAAAATTTTTCCCTGTGGTCCGGTTTTCTCATAATTAGCTTCACCGGCAACAGGATATTTTGCCCAGGGCCTGAAAGAGGCGAACAATTTATTTGTCCGACGCGATCTGCGATGTTGGCGTTTTTCAAAAGTCTGATAAAGTGTAATGTTCGACTTTTTCTCAAGGTTTTTATTTTCCGAAATGATTTTTTCTATCAGGAAAAATTCACCGTGGCTTTTAATAGCTATAGAAACCGGGTACTCGCCCGAGAGCTCAAGGGTGGTTTTGATTTCCTCCTCCTTCATAGATCCCGAATCATAAATGAAAAAGAGAGAGCTGAAGCTTAATAAATTTTTATCAATACCTTCGTCAGCAAAGAATTTTGGTCCAAAGAGGGATCGTATTTTCCCCCCATCTCCAGGCCGGTATATTGAAGCCATGCAGGATACAGAAATCAAAAGCAATTTTTCGTCAGCCATCTTTTCATAAAGTGACGCTATCCTGGGAGCGATAGTTATATCGTTTATTTTATTGATTCCATCCTTAAGTAATATGTCCTGGGCAGTTAAAGCGGCCTCTTTCAGTAAATCTGCGGGAGCGTTCCATTTCAGCCACAAAACAGCGAACCATGAATTATCCATCCGGCAAGTTTGGTTATCCCCGGTTTTTAGAAGATTATTCTGTTCAGCCATTAAGATGCTTATCTCATCACAGGTTTCCGGATCGGTGATAAATCCCCCGATTTTCCGGTTGAAAATAATAAACCTGCTTTTGGTTCCACAGATGCCGCCCCTTTGGTAAAGATCATAAGAAAGTGATTTGCCAATAAATATTTCATCCACTTCCGCGGAGTTGATTATTTCGGTTAGTTCTTCCAGACTGTTAACCATGGAAAGGTCTGTCGCGTTTTCGAATATACCGAGAGCGATTAAGTCAATGAGGTGATCTTCGCTGTTTTGACTTAAAATGAAACTGCTGAATAACAGAAGAATAGCGATTAAGTTTTTCATTCTGAATTTATCCCGAAAGTTGTTCTGATTTTTAAGGCTTCTGTAAGAATTTTCTGGTATTCTTCAAATGGAATTGTAACCGCGCCAAACATGTTCAGGTGATCGGTGGGGAATTGTACATCGAGGAGCAGAAAACCGCTGCTTTCAAGATATTTTAACAAAATGGCGAGGGCTGCTTTTGAAGCCTGGCTGACTCTGGAAAACATCGATTCGCCAAAAAAAGCGCCATTTACAGTCACACCATATAATCCGCCGACCATTTTATCTCGCTCATAAATTTCCACCGAATGGATATGTCCCAGTTTATAAAGATTGTAATAGGCTTTAATGAGCTCATCGGAAATCCATGTTTCTTTCCTGGTCGCGCATTCCTTTATGACACCCATCTGGTCGGAGTCAAAACTGAAATCAAATTTACTTTTTTTAAGAAACTGGCGCAGGGAACGGGGTATATTATAATTATCAAGCGGGATAATGGTTCTTTCACGGGGCATATACCAGTCGAGCCTGTTAAATTCATCGGCCATCGGAAATGCTCCCTGGCTGTAAAGATACAGCATGTTTTCCGGTTGAAAGGATTCTTTTAAGAGAATGTTCTTATCCCATGAATAAATTATTACAATATTCCAATAATACAAAAATTGATGGAAAAACCCTCAGTGTATGAATTTCTTATTTTTTATTTGCCAGGACTTCGGAAAGGGGGATTTCGTCAAGGATATATTTACGCGGATTCTGGGTTATACCGTTGAGATGCACTTCATAATGAAGATGCGGACCTGTGGAAAGAGAACCGGATGCCCCGCTGAGGGCGACCAGATCACCACGTTTAACTTTTTGACCAACCTTAACTTTGGAGCGGTAAAGATGGGCGTAAAGAGTTTTATATCCAAAACCATGATCAATTTCAAGAGTGTTGCCGTAACCCCCTCTTCTGCCGTAAAATGTCACAACGCCGGCGCCGGGAGCGTAAACCGGTGTGCGGCGGTCTGCCAGCATATCCTGACCATGATGCATTCTTCTTCTTTTAAGTATTGGATGATATCTCATTCCGAATCTGTCGCCATAGGGAGCGTCGACAGGTTTTATAGCGGGAATATAGTCATAAAGGTTTTTATTTGTTTCGAGTGTTTTTTCTATTTCTTCAAAATTGCCCTTTTCAAAATTAACTTTGGCTGAAGTTTTATCGAGATAAAAGGTGATTTCATTTAACAGTTTGTTCGTCTCGGAAGAGCTGACCGGATTAATATATTCAAATACATTGCCGCCGATTCCGAATTCACTCTCATTTTTATTTATCGGGTCAAGATTTGCCGCCAGCCGGAGATCATTATTTTCACTTGTAATTTCATATAACCTGGTATCCAGTTCTTTATATTGTACCAGGAGGTCCTGAAGTTTATCTACTATCTCCTCTTTTTGTCCTTCCAGTTCAGATACATCGGTTGTGTGCTTAATTAAAAGAAATGCGCTTATAAAAATTGTGGATGTTAATAGGGAGAGGGCCAGAAGGAATGATAGCAGTTTTCTGTGAAAGTTACGGACTTCAACAAATTTGAGCTTGTCTTTAGAAAAGTAATAAAATTGTTTCATAAGCAAAATACAGTTAGATATAGGAATTTATGGTTAATTTTAAAGAACTGGCTTGGTTTCATCAGACAGCAACATATTCATCTTGCATCACTGCTCGTAAAAAATTGGCCTTTGCGTCCAAAATAATCCATACAGATAATGCGATTCAAATATATTTTTAAAATCTTTAAATAACAATAGCTTAAGAAAAAAATGTGTTAAAAAATTATTTAGTTTTGTAAAAAAGATGCCTGTTGAACAAAATAATTGATATTAAACCTGATCAAAATTATATTGTTCCTGTTATCATTTTTAAATTGTCTGAGGTAATGAATATGTCAATCTCTTATGAAATGCTGGAAAATTTTGATAAAAGGAGCCTTCTTTCTCCCGAATCGAATGTAATAATGAACGCGGTTATTAAAAACGGGATTAAATCGGTTACTCTGAATAATGATCCTTTAAAGAAACTAAATAATATCTTCAGCAACGATATAAAAACGGGTAAGATAACATCACAGGGGAAAAGTGGAAGATGCTGGCTTTTCGCTGGTCTAAACATGCTTAGAAGAAAAACAGCGGAGAAACTTAAACTCAAAGATTTTGAGTTTTCACAGAATTTCCTGATGTTTTATGACAAACTTGAAAAGGCTAACTATTTCCTTGGAAATATTTCGGAAACGGAGAATGAGGATATATACAGCAGAATAATAATGTGGCTGATGAAAGACCCTCTACAGGATGGAGGACAGTGGGATATGTTCAATAACCTGATAAAAAATATGGAGTTGTCCCTTCCTCTGTTATGCCCGATACATTCCACAGCAGGGAATCGCGTGAAATGAACAGGCTGCTCACTTTAAAACTGAGAATGTATGCCGGGGAGTTGAGGGAAATGAAAAAAGAGGAGGTTTCATCAAAAAAATGTGCTGAAAGAAAAGAGGAAATGCTGTCTGAATTTTATCGAATGCTCATAACATTTCTGGGCAGACCGCCCGAAAGGTTTGATTTCGAGTACAGAAATGATGATAACATTTATTACCGGGAGGAAAATATCAGTCCGCGCGACTTCAGGGATAAATTTGTGAAGATAAATACCGATGAATTTGTCAGTGTCATAAACGCGCCGACATTTGATAAACCATTTAACCAGGCATACACAGTAAAATACCTGGGGAATGTTGCCGGGGGGAAAGAAGTGCTGTACCTTAATGTGGATAAATCGGAGCTTAAACGGCTCACCCTGGCCCAGCTCGATGACGGAGAGCCGGTCTGGTTCGGATGTGACATGGACCCTGGTGTTGACAGCAAAAGCGGGACAATGAGCAGCGATCTCTACCTGGCTGCCGAGGCTTTAGGTACATCACTAACAATGGAGAAGGGAGCCAGACTGTTATATGGCGAAAGCGCGCTTAATCACGCGATGATGTTCACCGGAGTAAATACCGTGGACGGCGCGCCGGACAGATGGAAAGTTGAGAACAGCTGGGGGGATAAGTCGGGCAAGGATGGATTTTTTGTAATGGATGATAAATGGTTTGATGAGAATACATACCAGGTGGTTATTAACAGGAAATACCTTAACAGGGAACAGATTAAATCCCTTTCGGCCAAACCGGTTGTTCTTCCCCCCTGGGACCCTATGGGATCGTTAGCTTTGATGAAATAACTAAGGAATTAACTTTAATTTCCGGATTTAATTAAAGTAATTACTTGAATATGCCTGAAAATATTAGCCTGTTTGTATGTATTTAATAATATTTTAAATACCTTTTTATCTAATTTTTGTTATTTTTAGGACTCCAGTGTCAGAAAATCTTTAATAAATATAAAATAAAAAAAATAACAGGGGTATTTATGAAAAGGTACTTATATCTTTCCCTGATGCCGGAGGCAATGATAGTTTCAATGCTGCCTCCGAAGGATTTCGGAAACTATCTTGCCATAGGCACGAAAAAACGCACCCGCGGAGAAGCGATATTTTTTGAGCTCGATATGGAGGTGATGGCCGATGATCTGCCGATGGAATATATCGAAAGAAGATGTATTCCTAATAACCAGGGAAAACCCAAAAGTTCAGTTTACCTTTCAATTTACAGGACACTGGAAAACACACCTTTAGCCGCGCTGAAAAATCTCTACATGGTAACAGATGACGGTAGAGTATTGGAGCTGGAACAGGGTCAGTATGAAGAAAAGAGCAATTCAAAACTACATCTGTATCAGCAGCTATGCCCGGTTACTCCAAGAATAGCAAGTAGTCTTGGTCCTGAAGAATTCATGAACTATGTTACTAATACCGAACAGCCGGTATCTGTACCGAAGCTTGTATTTGTTGAGCTTATGCTTGATAAGCTTGCGGATGATCCTTCCGGCGGCGCTACAGAAAACCTGCCCTACAGAAATATTGATCATCTTCGCGACTGCCTTATCGGTCTGCAGGGAAAACCTGACAAGCCATCAAAAACGGTAATCCGCTTTTTCCAGGGTGATCTGCTGTACAGGACCTGTAAAAACGGTGTTTTCATTGGTGAAAAGGGGAAAATGTGTTATTATCCTCTGCCCGATCTGGAAACACTGCAGGAAAAACATTACGCGTGGTGGCGGTCATCTCTGACTGTCGGTTTTTAGTTATTTAGTTTTTTAATATTTCATCAGAGGAAAAAATGTTGGATTATATTTTCTGGGCCGTCCCCGCGGGGGCCCTGATTGCTTTGATATACGCGAGAGTATTTTTTATTCAAATGAAAAAGGAGGATGAAGGAACCGATTTAATGAAAAGTATTGCCGGTTATGTGAGAGAGGGAGCTATGGCATATCTTAAGCAGCAATATAAGATAGTCGGTATCTTTTTCCTTATTATGACCCTGATCTTTTCTGTGCTTGCTTATGTTCTGCATGTTCAGAATCCCTGGGTTCCATTCGCCTTTATCACAGGGGGATTCTTTTCAGGTCTGGCAGGATTTTTTGGAATGAAAACGGCGACCTACGCCTCCGGCAGAACCGCGAACGCGGCGCGTCAGTCACTCAACAAGGGATTAAGAATAGCCTTCCGAAGCGGCGCCGTTATGGGGCTTGTGGTTGTCGGACTCGGTTTGCTCGATATTTCAATCTGGTTTCTGGTGTTGAAGGCGGTTTATCCTCATTCAGCCACCGATGGTCATAACATGGCAATTATCACTACAACAATGCTGACATTTGGAATGGGCGCCTCGGCGCAGGCTTTATTCGCGAGAGTCGGCGGCGGTATCTTTACAAAAGCTGCCGATGTCGGGGGCGACCTTGTGGGGAAGGTTGAAGCCGGTATTCCGGAGGATGACCCCCGAAATCCCGCAACGATCGCCGATAATGTTGGTGATAACGTTGGTGATGTGGCCGGAATGGGAGCCGACCTCTATGAATCATATTGCAGCTCGATACTCGCTACAGCGGCCCTCGGAGCTTCGGCTTTTATACAAAATCCTGATATGCAGCTCAGGGCGGTGCTTGCTCCCATGCTTATTGCCGCTATAGGTATTGTGCTTTCTATCGCCGGTGTGTTCCTGGTAAGAACAAAAGAAGGAGCTACTCAAAAAGAATTGCTCGATTCTCTTTCAAGAGGTGTTAATATAAGTTCGGTTTTAATTCTTGTCGCTTCTTTACCGGTAATTTATTTTCTCGGAATGAAAAACCCGGTGGGAATATGGGGAGCGATAGTTACGGGACTTGTAACCGGACTGGTCATTGGCAAAGCGACCGAATATTATACATCTCATTCTTATGAGCCTACAAAAAATATCGCGCGCAGCTCAAAAACAGGACCCGCGACTGTAATTATCTCGGGACTTGGTGTTGGCATGGTTTCTACAGCTATTCCCGTTATAGCCGTTATTATGGGCATTATTTTCTCATTCCTTTTTGCTACCGATTTTGATGTAACCGACATAGGGCTTGGTCTTTATGGAATCGGAATAGCGGCGGTCGGGATGTTATCCACACTCGGAATAACACTTGCTACAGACGCCTATGGACCCATAGCGGATAACGCCGGAGGTAACGCCGAAATGAGCGGACTTGGCGGGGAAGTCAGAAGCAGGACAGACGCCCTTGACGCTCTCGGGAATACTACCGCCGCGACCGGAAAAGGATTTGCCATCGGTTCCGCAGCGCTGACAGCATTGGCGCTGCTCGCCTCCTATATCGAGGAGGTTAAAATCGGTCTTCTCAGGATCGGCACCGAAGTAATTGAACTCGGCAATGGTGTCACCGTCCCGACAGTAACGGCCAATCTAAAAGATTTTATGAACTATTTTGAAGTCAACCTTATGAATCCCAATGTTCTTATTGGAATTTTTCTCGGTTCCATGATGGCTTTCATTTTCTGCGGCCTTACAATGAACGCTGTGGGAAGGGCCGCCCAGAAAATGGTTGATGAAGTCAGAAGACAGTTCCGGACTATCAAAGGCATTCTTGAAGGTGAAACAACTCCCGATTACGCCCGTTGTGTGGAAATCTCCACCAAAGGGGCTCAAAGGGAGATGATAGTGCCTTCAATACTCGCCATTGTTACCCCGGTTATTGTGGGTGTTATTTTCGGAGTATCGGGTGTTATGGGACTTCTGGCCGGCGCTCTCGGTTCAGGTTTTGTGCTGGCGATATTTATGGCAAACTCGGGCGGCGCATGGGATAACGCAAAAAAATATGTGGAAGAAGGAAATCTTGGCGGCAAAGGTTCCGAAGCCCATAAAGCCGTGGTTATCGGCGACACGGTCGGCGATCCCTTCAAAGATACTTCAGGACCCAGTCTTAATATTCTTATCAAACTTATGAGTATGGTCGCGATTGTAATGTCAGGGCTTACGGTCGCCTTCAGTTTATTATAATTTTCTCTCCCGTAGGACAGCCTTTCCAGGCTGTCCTCTGGGGCTGTCCCTGCCGGGTTTGTCTGCCCGCCTTTGAAAAGCCTGCTAAATTTAAAATGATTGTTGAAAAATTCTCTCCTTAAATCCGGTTCAATAAAGTTGTACAAATTTATAACTGTCACGTTTAATTAAAATTATTCTTGATACCGGTTAAAAAATATCATAATATGTAGAGATTTTATACTGAATTTGAAAAGTACCACGGGGAGGGACAGCCCCCAGAGGGATAAACTGGAAAGGCTGTCCTACAGTTTATGAATGAAATTTTTTCGAGAAGGCATTTACCTCATCTTTATTTTAATGAGGGTATTTATTTTGTTACCTACAGACTTGCCGATTCCCTTCTCTTCTAAAAAATATGAATTGACGAACAATAATAGCAGACAGTGGGATTTTCAAAAGTTTAAAGAACATTTTAATGATTATGATCTTTTATTGGATAAAGCTTCGTTTGGCAGGAATTATCTGAGGATGAAAAATATTGCTGATATTTGCGCTTCATCCATCCTGCACTATAACAATTCCGAATTAAAAGTAATTTGTTATTGTATTATGTCTAATCATATTCATTTATTGTTTAATCTCATGCCAGAAAACAGGGGAATAAGTAAACTGATGCAATCGATTAAAGGTTATTCATCCAGAGAATGCAATAAAGAATTAAAGAGAAAAGGAACATTTTGGCAAAATGAAAGTTATGACCGCTGGTTAAGAGATGAAAATGAGTATAGATACACCATAAATTATATCCTTAATAATCCTGTTAAAGCCGGAATAATTGCAGATTGGAAGGATTGGAAATACACATGGTACGACAAAGAATTTTTGGACATCCCGTAGGACAGCCTTTCCAGGCTGTCCCTGCCGGGTTTGTCTGCCCGCCTTTGAAAAGCCTGCTAAATTTAAAATGATTGTTGAAAAATTCTCTCCTCAAATCCGGTTCCATAAAGTTGTACAAATTTATAACTGTCACGTTTAATTAAAAATTATTCTTGATACCGGTTAAGAAATATCATAATATGTAGAGGTGTTATACTGAATTTGAAAAGTACTACAGGGAGGGACAGCCTGGAAAGGCTGTCCTACAGTTTATGAATGAAATTTTTTCGAGAAGGCATTTACCTCATCTTTATTTTAATGAGGGTATTTATTTTGTTACCTACAGACTTGCCGATTCCCTTCCTTCTAAAAAATATGAATTGACGAACAATAATAGCAGACAGTGGGATTTTCAAAAATTTAAAGAACATTTTAATGATTATGATCTTTTATTGGATAAAGCCTCGTTTGGCAGCAATTATCTGAGGATAAAAAATATTGCTGATATTTGCGCTTCATCCATTCTGCACTATAACAATTCCGAATTAAAAGTTATTTGTTATTGCGTAATGTCTAATCATATTCATTTATTATTTAAGCTCATGCCAGAAAACAGGGGGATAAGCAAACTGATGCAATCGATTAAAGGTTATTCATCCAGAGAGTGCAATAAAGAACTTAAGAGAAAAGGTACCTTTTGGCAAAATGAAAGTTATGACCGTTGGTTAAGAGATGAAAATGAGTACAGATATACCATAAATTATATCCTTAATAATCCGGTTAAAGCCGGAATAATTACAGATTGGAAGGATTGGAAATACACATGGTACAACAAAGAATTTTTGGACATCCCGTAGGACAGGCTTTCCAGCCTGTCCCTGCGGGGTTTGTCTGCCCGCCTTTGAAAAGCCTGCTAAATTTAAAATGATTGTTGAAAAATTCTCTCCTCAAATCCGGTTCTATAAAGTTGTACAAATTTATAACTGTCACGTTTAATTAAAAATTATTCTTGATACCGGTTAAGAAATATTATAATTTGTAGAAGTGTTATACTGAATTTGAAAAGTACTACGGGGAGGGACAGGCCCCAGAGGGATAAACTGGAAAGGCTGTCCTACAGTTTATGGCCGCGCCAGGCTGATATGTGAAGGAAAAAACATCTATCTCACGGCGGGTGTTATCAGGTCTCAGATGCCGCATAATCATAAAAATCCCAAATCCTTCAAATATCATTTGATAAAATAACATGCTATGATAACCGGGATTGAATGTACAACCCAGACAGAGATTTTTTGAATCTTTGTAAAAATTATTCCGGCTATCTTTTGGAGATTAAAATTGATATTATATTTTATAACTGGTTTTTGTAAATTTGAGTAAAAAGAGAATGGGAAGTATGGAACTGCCGGAACTGATAATTACGAATGAATTTACCGATTATCCTGAAGAATTTTACAGGACCGATCCTCATGAGCCTTTCCGGACATGTACATTTTGCGGCAAAAATTTTGATTCGAAACAGCGTTATCTTGTAGAGAAGGCATTCAGGCAGTATCCGGGGCATAAAGCGAAGGATGTGGTATTTGAATATGCTATCTGCCTTGAGTGTTACCAGGAATACCAGACCAAACTTTCGGATGAGTCGAGCCGCCGGCTGGAGGAATATTTTTCGTCGAAGACCGATTTTGTGGGCAGAAGAAAGAGGCTTCTGGAGAAAAAACCATGGAATGTTAAGGACTGGCTGAGTGAATGTTTTGTATCAGGTGAAAAAAAGGAGGATATGAAAGAGTACCAGATACTTGGGGACTTTTACGGTGATAAACTTATCTTCGGTTACTGGCCTGTGCTTATCTCGGGTGATACTATTGGTGAAATGGCCGCTCTTCTTTCCAACCAGACGCTTGATGATTTCCGGGATTTTTTTGATACGATTTACGATCCCCCCGACGGACTGAAAAAATTGCTTCAGGATGACAAGGTGCCCCTGTTTCTTTAAGCTTTAGGAAGATTATATATCTGAACCGGCTGAGCCGGGATTACTGGTGTCAGGATAAATGTAAACTGGCAATAAAAATTATTTGATATTGTTTAAGCAGTAATATAGGACCTGTTGCTAAATTTTCTGAGGCTCGGGAATGGGCAACCACAAGGGTTGCCCCTACATTTATTTTGGCGAAACAGCAATGTTTTGTTGAGGCTTACCCGGCTTGGGTATTATATAATATTCAGGGAGATGTTATGGAACAAAATTTTACGGGGAAAAAACCTCTTTATATGAGAATTCTTTTATTTCCGGTCACACGGATCATTATTTATACAATTTTGATTACTCTCGCTGTGGGCGTTACAAAAACTATCTGGAATTCACTGGTCAGCAGTATGTCGCTGAATGATATTGCCTGGTTAAATATTCCGAAAGCTCTTCTAATTCTGGCAATACTTTTTTATACCTATTATTTTCTTATCAGTTTAGTTGAAAAAAGAAAACCGGATGAAGTTTCATCCTCCCTGGCGCCGAAAGAATTTTTACTCGGATTGCTGCTTGGATCGCTGATGTCATCCGGAGTGATTTTTATTATGGCAATAGCGGGATTTTATAAAATAACCGGCTTCAATAGCTGGATGGTTTTAATAGCTCCCTTTTCATTTAATCTGGTGGTAGGATTTTATGAGGAGTTGGTATTCCGTGTTGTGTTGTTCAAAATTACCGAGGAGAAGCTTGGAACCTGGATAGCTGTAATTTTTTCTTCTCTCCTTTTTGGATTCGGTCATATTTCCAATCCCAACGCCACAGTATGGAGTTCGGTGGCTATTACTCTGGAGGCGGGATTTATGCTTGCGATGATATATATTTATACACGCAGGATCTGGGCGGTATTCGGTTTCCATTTTATTTGGAATTTTTCACAGGTTTCTGTTTTTTCGGTTCCTGTGTCAGGCACAGAAGCCAGCGGTTTGCTGGAAACAAATATAAATGGCCCGGAATTATTTACCGGCGGAGAGTTTGGCCCGGAAGCTTCCGTTATAGCTGTGTTCTTTGGAATAACCACAGGAATTGTGTTTATGATTCTCGCGATCAGAAAGGGGAATATAATTTGTCCCTACTGGATTAAAAACAAAAACAGTGAGATTGTCAGTTGAAATCAGTCAGACTACTAATATTGATCTTAATTGTGTTTTCACACCAGGTTTTTTCATGCACCGGAGTTTATATAGCGAGGGGCGACACTATTTTGGCAGGAAACAATGAAGACTGGAAAGACCCTGATACAAGAATATGGTTTGAACCGGGAAATAATGGTAAATATGGCGCGGTTTATTTTGGCTTCGATAATTTTTATCCGCAGGGAGGGATGAATGAAGCGGGATTGTTTTTTGACGGATTTGCCACCAGAAGATTCCCGGTGAATAACTCTGCGGATAAACCCCGTTTTTACGGCAATCTTACCTCGCTCGCGCTACGGGAATGTTCCACTGTAGAGGAGGTTATAGAATTATTATACCAGTGGGACCTGACAGATATGGAGAGGGCGATGCTGATGTTCGGCGATGCTTTCGGTAACTCGGTAATAATTGAAGGGGATGAATATATTTTAAAAACAGGTGAATACCAGGTTACCACTAATTTCTATCAGTCAGTAACCGACAGCGCCAATATAAGATGCCGGCGTTATAAAAAGGCAATGGAGATGCTGAGTCAGCCTTTCCCTGCCACGGTGGAGTTTTTAAGGGATGTCATGGATTCGGTTCATCAGGAGTTTACTCAATATACCAATGTTTACGATTTGAAAAATAAGATAGTCTATTTATGGCATTTCCATAATTATAAAAATATTGTAAAAATCGATCTGAAAGAAGAACTTGCCAAAGGGAAACATTCATACAATCTGCCCGATTTATTTCCCCGTAATGAGGAATTTTATAACAGGTTTATCAGGAAAAAAACACCTTCTAACAGTAATTTTGTGAAACTTATCCTCGGTGTTTCGGGAATATTTTATCTGCTGACCCTGATTCTTTTACCGCGGGGATTAAAAAATTTCAGGGGTGACATTGTTTCCAAAAGAACAATTATCGCGGCTCTGATATGTTCCGCGCTTCACCTTATTTATCTGTTCGCGATAGCGGCATTTCCGGAAGTCCCCGATATCGGGCTGCCGCAATCATTCTCCGGGATCCCCTTCTGGCAGGTCGGGCTGATATTTATTCCATTTGCACTGATATTTGTTACCATATATCTTCTGTGGTATTTTGTAAAAATTTTCAAAATAGAAAGCTGGCCCGATAAGTACCGCAATCATATATTGCTTGTTGTTATAAGTTCGATTATTCTTATCGGATTTTACGCCTACTGGGGACTTATCGCTCCATTCAATTTTTTATGACAATCTATTTTATCTGAAAGGTGAGTTATGAAAAAATTTATGATATTATTTGTATTTCCTTTTATCCTCGCGGCCCAGGTGAGGGTTGAAAAATTATGGGAGACAGAAGAGGTTTTTAAGGCGCCCGAATCGGTATTTTTTAATGAAGAAACAAATGAAATTTATGTGGCAAATATCAATGGTTCACCGGCTGAAAAAGATGGCAATGGTTTTATTTCAAAGCTTTCACGGGATGGAAAGGTAATAGAACTAAAGTGGATTACCGGACTTGACGCGCCGAAAGGAATGTGTCTCAGCGATGGCAGGCTATATGTGACCGATATCAGCAGGGTGGCGGAAATAAATATTAAAAAAGGAGAGGTTACACAATATATTGAGATGGGGGGCGAATTTCTTAATGATATAAGCTCTGACGAGAAAGGGGCGATCTATATATCGGATAACGCGCAGGGGAGAATATACCGGTTAAAGGGAGGAAGTTGGGAGGTATGGCTTGAAAAAGGATTGTCATCACCTAACGGAATGCTTGCCGAAAAGGAGAGACTTCTTGCAGCCTGCATGGGAAACGGAGAAATATTATCGGTCAATTATGAGAGTAAAAAAACAGAGAAAATGATCGCGGTTGGCGGATACCTGGATGGACTGGTTTATGCCGGTGGGGGACGTTATATCGTTTCTGATTTTAGCGGAAAGGTATGGCATATAAGTAAGTCGGGCGCGGTAGAATTATTAATTGATTATACCGGGGAGGAAAAAAATTCGGCAGATATAGGATTTATATTATCTGAACAGATACTGCTTGTGCCGACATTTCATGATAACCGGGTTATCGCTTATTCTGTTAAAGAAAAATAAAGGTTTATAAATATGCTGCTTGATATAGGCACAGGATGTTTTATCCGCTCGTATGAAAAAGATGATATTCCGAATGTCGCGCGTTATGCCAACAATCATGAAATCTGGAAAAATATGATGGACCGTTTTCCCTGGCCTTATCACAAAGAGGACGCGGAAACCTGGGTCGATATTGCAATGAAGGAAGAGCCGGAACAAAATTTTGTTATCGCGAATCCGGAGGGATTTATCGGGGCAATAGGAATAAAACTGCAGTATGATGTTTACAGGAAAACCGCTGAAATGGGTTACTGGCTTGGCGAACCTTTCTGGGGAAGGGGAATAACAAGCGCCGCGGCTGAGAAGTTTTCCGACTGGGCGATGGATAATTACAGTCTGGTGAAAATATTTGCCGGAGTTTTTGACTGGAATCCGGCATCAGCCCGTGTGCTGGAAAAGGCAGGGTTCGAACTTGAAGCGCGCCTTAAAAAAGCAATATATAAGGATGGCAAAATAGTGGACCAGCTTTATTACGCCAGGTTCAGGGAGTGAATTCTACTTACACGGGCAGGGCAAAGGAGGATCGGGGTTTGGCAGGCTCAGCGAGGGATTATAAGGTTTAATACAGGGGAAATATCAATAAACGACTTCCGTATTTAAAGGCATAAATGAAGTGTTTTCAAGCGATTTTGTCGCAAATAATAAACATGCCTTAATATCTTCATTGGTAAGGTCATTATATTCACTGATAATATTTTCTTCGCTATCACCATGCGCCAGCAAATTCAGGATATATTCCACTGTCAGCCTTGTTCCTTTGATAATTGGCTTACCTGCCATTATCTCAGAATTGGTTACTATTCTTTCAAGTAGTTGTTTATCACTCATTTTTTTATCCGGGTGTTGATCAAAGTTTTTGTTCTGATAAAATATTATAATTTTACTTTTAATCAAATAAAATTTTGTTGAAATATGGTCTGAATATTTTTTCAAATCTTCCCGGACAGGATATTCCCTCACCTAAGGCGCCGAATATAATCCAGAGTGTGTTATATGGTGTACCTGACGGCACACTTAGGCTCTTATCACCACACTAATGCCAACATGTTGAGGATAATCCAAGGAGCAAAATTTGTCAAAAAGCCTGCCAATAACATGTTGCCGATAATCAGACCGAGATTCTAAATCCATAAACCGGCTGAGCAAAAATTTCAATATTGCACTAACTGCCCTTCATTTTTTCTACCAATATTTTGCCCCTAACGGGGCAATTTTTTACTGCAATTTTTATTTTATGTCCCGATAGGGACATCATATTGATAAAAAATGAAAAGCAAAATATTCGATGTGCCGTCAGGTACACCATATTTATCCGCGTGAGATAATAACTAAATTAATTACAGTCTGCAAATCAATAAGTTACACAAAATTCATTCGGGAAACGCGACAACAATACGACATCTCATTTTACGAATATATCTCAATAAACAGTTGTTTTTTCGTAACAGGAGTCAGGAGCTCAGAAGTTTTATTTCTTTTTAGAAATAATTCCATATTCCCCAACATTGTTTCCTGCTATTCCCGCTAACAAAAATAATCTTTAAAAATAGCTCACTGCGTCAGCGCAGAGATCATGGAGTTGCGGGCGGAAGGTTTCTATTTCGTTTTCGGCGCCGTTGGGCGTTACTCTGCTTGTAAGAAAAATTACAAATAACTCATTTTCAGGGTCAATCCAGAATGAAGAGCCGCTTTTGCCATTTATACCGAAGGCGTTTTCCGAAAAATTCTTTCCGATTACGGAATGCAGAAGATTTGTTTTCCAGCCTTTTGCGTATGGGTTATCAGCCGATTCTCTTCCTGCCCATTCTTCAACCATACCTGGTTTAAAAACCTGGTTCTCTTTCCATTTTCCATCATTCATCAACAGGTAGGCAAGTTTTGCCAGATCGGACGATGTAGTGTATAAAACTGAATTCCGGGAAATACCCTGGAAGCCGGCATTGCCCTTTTTTCTTCTGTTCGCGCATGTATTAAAGAATTTTGAGACCGGTGTAAACATTGTGTTTGACATGCCGGCTTTGTTGAATAATTCCCGGTGAAGCAGGGCATCCGCGGGGCATCCGGCCAGTTTCTCAACTGTTTTCTGAAGAATTATATATCCGGGATCGGAATAGAGGTAAGAGCTGCCGGGCTCAAAAACCGGCGCAAGTTCGGAAATCTGCTCAACCATTTCTATATCATCTTCATACTTCCTGAAGGGTAATTGAGCCGGGAGTCCCGAATTATTAACAAGCAGGTTATTAAGGGTGATGTTCATTTTCCCCCTGTATCCAAAATCAGGGAAATACTCAGAAACTTTTTTATTCAGATCAAGTGTGCCATCCTGTGCTGCCATCATGGTTATCAGCGCGGTTGAGAGAGGTCTTGTCATATCGGCCAGGTCAAAGTTCGCGTCGCGGAACATTTTCCGGGAATTTGAAGCATAGGAAAAATTACCGAACGCGCCATGATATACTATCCTGTTTTTATGTCCCACCAGCAGGACAGCGCCGGGGAATTCTTTCTTCATCACTTTTTCATTGATGAGGAATTCCACAGAAGAGAAATCGTAAACAGAATCGCTGATCCCTTTCAGACTTCTGAGAAAAGAAGGATTATTTTGAAGCCCGGAATTTTTAAAGAACATTGTTCCGGGAATATCGACAGGAAGTTTTCCGGCAACGGGATTAAGCCCTTTTACCGCTTCCACCGCCGCGCTCTGCGATACATCTGTCGCGCCATAAGCGGCAATATAAGCGCCCGCTTCGGGGAAATCTTTAATTATATATGGATTGCCGAATGATATCATTATAACCGGTTTATTCAGTTTGAAAATATTATGAATAAACTCAAGATGTTTCTCATCTATATTTATATGACCCTGGAATGATCTTACCCCGATATAAACAGGTAATATTATGTAATCACTTTTACGGGCGAGTTTTAACGCCTTTTTATAGTGGGCTTTCCTGCTTCGTTTTGTGAGTTTATAAAAATTGGTTCCCCGGTATTCCTTTGAGAATTTTTTCTCGAACTCCCATTTCTTCTTCGCGTATTTCCAGTTGCGGGTATCGCTAACCGTAATACAGGCGACCGATTTTTTACCGGCCGGTTGAAACGGAATCAGTGAGGAGCTGTCCTTCAGGATTGTGATAGATTTTTCAGCCAGCTCGCGGGCCAGTCTTTCATGTTCAGGTTTGCCAAGAGCTTTGTGAAGAGCGTTTGTATCGACAGCAGTTGCTTTATCCAGCCCGAGCCATTTTTTAGCCGAGAGTATTTTCCTAACCGACTGATCGATTCTTTTTTCATTTATTTCACCTTTTTCAACTGCTTCGCAGATAGCATTTATATAAACCTCTTCATCGGGAGGAAAAAGAATGATATCGTGACCCGATTTAACCGATAAAACAGCGGCTTCTTCCTCTTCGAAGTTATCGGTTATCGCATGCATATTCATCGCGTCGGTTACAACAAGTCCGTTAAAGTTTAGCTGTTTCCTGAGCAGGTCTCCGATTATTCCGGAAGAAAGTGTAGCCGGCAGACCTTCCTTTTTCTCAAATGCGGGCACTTCAAGATGACCGACCATTACAGATTTTATCCCTGAATTAACAGCGTTCCTGAATACCGCCAGATCAGACTGCCACAATTCATCGGCGCTTAGATTGATAATGGGTAATTCCTGGTGAGAATCGAGGTCGGTGGCGCCATGACCGGGAAAATGTTTCGCGGTAGAAAGAAGATTGCCTTCGTGCAAACCTTTAATAAGGGCTTCAGAATATAGGGAAATAATATTGGCGTCATCCGAGAAGGAACGGATATTTATAATGGGATTGCGGTAATCGTGGTTTATATCGAGCAGGGGGGCGTAGTTATGGTGAACACCCATTGCGCGCGCTTCAATGGCGGTAACTTTTCCCATAAGATAACAGAGCCGGGGATCACCCGCGGCGGCAATTCCCATATTATAAGGAAACTCAATAGCGTCTTCAAGGCGCATTCCGGGGCCCCTTTCAAAATCCGCGGAAATAAGAAGGGGGATTTCAGACTGTCTCTGCAATTCATTCGTCAGGGCAACCTGGCCGTAGGTATCCCCCTGGAGGAACATTATTCCCCCGACTTTCAGGTCCCGGACAAGTTTAATTACCCTCTCATAGTTTTCTTCATCATCCTCTTCGGTTCTGCCATAAGCGTATGGCACTATCATCTGGGCAACCTTGGTTTTAAGATCCATCCGTTCCAGCAGGTTTTCTACCCAGAATTTATCCTCTTCAGTCAGGCTGAAAAGGGCCGGAGAATGGTTGTCATATCTGACCATATCCATAAAAATATTAACCGGTAATAAAAAAAGCAGCGCGATTAGCGCTGCCGTAAAAATCAGTTTCTTTCTCATTTCTCAGTTTTTTTACCAAACTCACTGTCAATCGGGACAAAATAAGTGATTATAAAGGCGGGAATGGTTGCTATTACCACCCATATAAAGAAATGCTGATAACCTATTATTTCCTGAAGCCAGCCGCTTATCATTCCCGGAATCATCATACCTAAAGCCATAAATCCTGTCGTAATCGCAAAATGGGCCGTTTTGTGGTCCCCTTCCGAAACATAAATCATATATAACATATATGCTGTAAAACCGAATCCGTAACCAAATTGTTCAATTGCCACGCACGTGGCGATCAGATAATATGAATCGGGCATCACATAAGAGAGGAACACATAAACTGTATTTGGCAGGTTGATAGCAATAAGCATCCACCAGATCCAGTATTTTAATCCATGACGGGATGCGAGAACACCGCCAAGGATACCCCCCAGTGTAAGAGCGAGAATGCCGATTGTTCCATATATTATTCCTACATCTCCGGTGGTAAGACCAAGTCCCCCGACTTCCCGGCTGTCGAGCAGGAAAGGTGACGCGAGTTTTACAAGCTGTGACTCCCCGAGTCTGTAAATAAGGAGGAAAGCGATTGAAATGCCGATATGTTTCTTTTTGAAGAAGCTGGCAAAAGTTTTGAAAAATTCATTAATCGGGTTTGAATTACCTTTGGTTGAAGCGGATACATCACTTTCCGGTTTGGGCAGCATAAAACGGTGATAGATAAAGAAAAGAATAAAGAGACCGGCGAGAATAATAAAAGTAATCATCCATGCCAGGGGGATATTTCCTGACCGTCCTTCAAATTCTGCCGATGATGCGGTTTTGAGTTTCGGGTCAATCTGAATTAATGCCAGCGCCGGTTTATCCCAGTTGTTTTCATTAAACTCAAATCTCATACCTTCGATAAGAGCAATACTTTTGTCTCCATCCTCCCAGCCGAAGTTAAAGACCGGTTTTTCATCCGGTTCCGGTTTTTTATTCAGGTAAAAATAGAGAACGGCCACATTGCCTGTTTCCGTTGAGCTTTTGACAACTTCTTCAGGACCGAATAACGACCTGATTATATCCTCGAGAGGATCAACAACGGCGTTGGTCCACCATGATTTATCCTCTTTTTTAATATCCTCAGCCGATTTAATTTCCTGGTAAAATCCATTTTTGATATTCCAGTTTTTTACTTCTGCCTTAAGGGAATCAGCTATTGCGGGATCAGTCGTTCCAACCGCCATAACCGGATTTTCGGGATACATTTTAAAATGCAGTTCCGCCTGGTCTCTTTGCATTTTAAGGGAATCGGGATGAATAAACTGTGTTGCCGCGGCTCCCGGTTTTACATCAAGCTCAAAGCTGACAGGGGGCAGGCCTGTCGCTACCTCGAGGTAACCGGCAAGAACAACCAGAAGTCCCTGTCCTGTTATCATCGCTCCACGGTAAAATGTGCTTCTTATTCCCACATAAAAAGCCTGGTCATGTTCGTTCAGCCCGAGCATATAAAAGCCGTCCGCGGCGATATCATGTGTCGCCGAGCTGAATGCCAGAAGCCAGAGGAAGGCGAGTGTGTACTGGAAAAAGTTTGGCACAGGTATGGTAAATGCCACCCCGGCCAGACCGGCGCCGATAATAAGCTGCATTATTATTATCCAGAACCGTTTGGTTTTAAGTATATCTACCACCGGGCTCCATAACGGTTTGATTACCCAGGGAAGATAAAGCCAGCTTGTATAAAGGGCGATATCGGTATTTGAAATGCCCATCCTTTTATACATTATAACCGATACTACCATTACGATAATATAGGGTATCCCTTCAGCGTAATAAAGACTGGGGACCCAGTACCAGGGACTTCGCGCTTTTGTTTTGTTATTTTTCATACTTTCCCGCAAAATTAAATATCATGCAAATTAACTTTTTGTTCCCCTCCCATTATTTATAAGGGGAGGGCCAGGGGTGGGGTTAAAGAGTTCCCCACAAATTCATTAAAAATTATTTTCGTGATACTGCTATATTTGTTTAGAAAATATTTTTTGCCATAATCACAGCTCCCGTTTCAGGGGGATGTTCCGCTTCCATATCAATTACATCCGGCATTTCAGCTTTTATTTTTCCATGAAGCGTTTCAGCGAAATAATTATCGGTTGTGGCTATTCCCCCGATAAATGAAAGACGCAGGCTTTTGCCGATTTTTTTCTGCATCGCTTTGATATGCAGCATAATCTCATTTACTTCTGATTCCACAATTCCGGAAGCGATTTTATCCCCTTCCGCCGCCGCCTGAATTACCAGTGGCGCGCAGGAGGCTATATCAAATTTTTTAGTGTAGATTTCAGTTATCAGCGCAGGCGGATCATTTATGCCAAATTTTTTCTCCAGCATTTTTGTTATCAGGGTTTCCTCTCCCCTGCCGTCATAATGTTTAGCCACTGCCATAAGCGCTTTTCGCCCGAGCATATAGCCGCTGCCTTCATCACCGATAAATCTTCCGAATCCCCCGACCCGGTAAATTTCACCCGTTTCATCTTTGCCGAACATTATGGAGCCGGTGCCCGCGATAAGGATTGAGCCCGGTTTACCGCCGAATGCTCCTTCGAGGGCGGTTCTGGCGTCACTTTCCACCCGGAAGTTTTTGTAATTGATATTATTTTCTGCCAGATAGTCCTGAAATCCTTTCTCAAGAATTTCGGCGTCTGATCTTCTTCCCGCGCCTGAGGTGCCTATCAGGATTCCGGATATTTCATCCAGTGATTTACCCGATTTTTCGAGGCATTCATTTACGAGACTCAGTATTGTCGCCGATACTATCTCTGTTCCGAGAAGAAGAAATGTCGAGGCTCCTCCCGCGCACTGGTGAATGATGTTCAGCTCTTCATCCGCCAGTATACACTTTGTTTTGGTGCCTCCCCCGTCCATACCTATAAAATATTTCATACACTCGCTTGAATAAAAGTTATTACATTATTCCTTAATTAACAAAGTTAAGGAATCTTTGAATATCATTTTTTAAAAAATGGCGGAAAATGAAACCTTTTTCTCTTTTTTCGGGGAGATTTGATGGATTTATTTACTATTGAGACCCAAAGGAACTAAAGATATTTATTCCACTCGCGGTTAAAACCTGTGCGGCATTAAAAAAGGCCACAAAATCACAAAACACTACGAATGAAATTACTCCGTAAGGAGTTAAATTCTACGCAAATTGGCAAAATTTTATCGTACACAGCAAAGCGGTACTCGTGATCGTCCTCGTTCTCGAATAACCTGAGTGTTTTGATAAAGACGAGTACGAAGTACGATTACGAGAACGATTTTTTTAGGATTCATTTTTTTCTGGCTCCTCCAGTTTACGAATTACGAATGAAAGGAATGTAATGAAACCTTATTCTTGATTATTTAACCTGAGTAGCAGAAGATCCCCCCAAAAAAAAACCTTATTGCCTTTTTATTTTTCGGTATCGGTGTAAAAAAATCAGAGTAAGAGTAGGAGTATGAGTAAGAGTATGATGGCCGGGGTGGGTGACGGCGATGGGTTTGTTCATTTTTCCTCAGGGGCGGGATTACGATTATGATTTTCGTATTTAAAATAACTCCGCGCCTTTAGGCCGGAGTGCTTTGCGGCGTCCTAAAACCTCTCGGGGCTTTAGCCAAAAGAGCCGGAATGAGTAACCACAAAAAGCAGAGAAAAGACACAAGGGCAAAAACGCCACAAAATCACCAAAACACAAAATATCACAAAAACCTGATAGAACCTTATTCATGATTTTTTGACCTTCCAGGCAACAAGAATATTTTTAAGAGAAAAAGCCAGTCATTTTTTAAAGAATATTTTGACTTCTCCCCGGATTATAGACATCTCAGGGTAGATCAAACCCCTCCCGTCCTCCCCTTAAAATCTTAAGGGGAGGGGATATCGAACTCACATTATTTCAGAGTTTTCGTGAGGTTATAATTTCTATAATTGTTGCTGCCAAATTTGAATTTTGGTGTTTTTCCAAATTGGAGCTCCTTAGTAGCAGACGCGGTCACACGGCAACTTTAAACCCTATTGACTAAAAACGGAGTGAGGATTTTTATCCGGCTTATTATTTATCCTCGCAGGACCGGCGGGACAAAGGGGATTTTTATGTGGTAAGGCTGACTTTATGTTTATTTTTTAACCAGAGGTTTAAACAATTATGTGTCTTGATAGTCGTCTTTATCCCGCTGAAAAACCAATAGCCTGTGAAAAATTTTCTTCGTTATTGCTTTTAACAATTGTTATGGTTATGCCGGCTCCCGTTATTTAATAATTCTGAGGGGCGGAATACCGGCTATCGCGACCCAGATGATGGATACAATGCCGAATAGCCAGGTAGCGTCATAACCGAAGGCGTCGATGGATGACCATAGAATTACAATCAGAATCAGATAGACAATTGTCGCCATACCCGCTCCTTTGGTAATATTAGCGGCGAGTTCTCCGGTATGCTGTTTTGCCGCTTTGTAATAGTAGAAAATAGCGAATATAGCGCCGACTATGTATGAAAGCGCCAGGGTATACATAAGGTCTTCCGATTTGCCGCCCATATTTTCGAGATAAACCAGGGGGGCGTCGACAATACTTATAAGGGCCCATATCCAGGAGAGTAGTAAAATTACCGCGAGCTGATTTGATCCTGCTGCCTGTTTTAAGCAACTTAACAGTTAATAATGAACAATTTAAATTATTAAAGCAACTTCAAGAGTAAAGATATTGCTGAAAAAACGCCGCCAAATCAGCAAAACACAAATCCCGCGAAAAACGATCGAAAGAACCTTGTTTTTGATTTTTTAACCTTTGCAGCATAGGAAACCAACTGGCAAATTATAACTTATTAACCATAAACTGGCTGAGCCAGAAACAGATGCGACCACTGGCTGTGTTAATGGAAAGCTTTGCTGTTTTGCGTGAAATTTGACTCCTTCGGAATAATCTGGCCTGACCTGTTTTAAGATAAATTCTGGGTTTTTTACATTCTGAAGGTGTGACCGGAGTGTTCACATTACAGAGTTCTATACGGGTAATATGGGTTTTAATCAGGCAGTAATACTATGCGGGAATCCGGATATATTTTGAATAACTCGACGGAACGGGAATATTCAATCCCTCCGCCTGTAAACCTTCAAGATGAAATTCTATAGCTTCATAAATGTTTTTTTCAGTTTCCTCACGGGTAGGACCGGTAGCAATACATCCGGGCAGATCGGGAGTATATGCTGAAAATCCATTTTTCATTTTTTCTATAATTACCAGATACTCTTTCATTTTTTTATTCCGGCCTGTTTGCAAATACTATTGAGAGTTCTCCGGGCAATATCATCACTGTTTTTTCCCGCGATTGTTACCAGACCAGATTTATAGGATGTTTATACTGTTGATGACTTCCTTTGGTTCTGACAAGATACCAGCCATCCTTTTCAATTATTTCTCTTACTTTCATTAGCTCTAAAATAAACTTAATTTCATCTCTTTTCAACCTGACAGCCCCGGGGGACAGCCTGAAAGGCTGTCCTACAGGTTTATTTTAACATTTTATTTAATTCTTCGATTGCTTTGAGGAGCTGGGGATCATTATTGTTGAGGCGGTCCTCGAAAGTGTTGATGACTTTTATATCAGGTTCGGCGCCGTTTATTTCTATATTTTTACCATCAAGTGTATAACATCCCCATGAAGGAAGCCGGTAAAAGCTGCCATCGACGAGTGATTTACCCGAGGTGAATATCAGCCATCTGTATGTGCCGTTGCCGATAACTTTTCCCAGTCCCAGTTCTTTCCAGCCCGCTGTTGTCAGTTCGGCGTCGCTGAGGCTCTGTTCATTTATCAGCAGAACCATCGGTTTTCCGCCGGGGTAAAAATTTGGCTGCGCGGTCAGTTTTCCGCCTCTGTATTTCCAGTTCATATATGGTTTTTTAATCAGCATTTCGAGAACTTTATCATGAACATTGCCGCCCCGGTTATATCGCAGGTCGAGGATAAGGGCTTCACGGTAATGAAATTCATTGGCTATTTCGGTCAGGAAACGGTCAAGTTCGTCCCCCATCATATTTTTCATGTGGATATAGGCTATTTTACCTTTTCCTTTATCATCCACAATTTTTTGGTTCAGATCAGTCCATTTATCATAAAGCAGGTTTCTTTCGCTACGTGTTCTTTGGGGATGGATATTAACCGAAAATTCGCTGCCCGATCTTTCGAAGGTCAGGTTAATTTCCTCCGGAAAGGAAGGAAAAAGAAAATATTTCTCCCGGTTTTTATCTTCTTCTACCGGAACTCCGTTTACAGCGAGCAGTTTATCTCCCTTTTTAATATTGAGATCAATTTTATCCGCCGGGGACCTTCGAATGATCTTTTCAACCAGGAGAGGATTTTCCCGGCCGAATATGATTCCTGTTGAAGCGGTGACAAAGTTATGCCCCGTTTTTTCTTCATCCCCCGATGAGCTGAAACCCTGGTGGGATGAATTTAATTCTCCGAGCATATCATTCATCAATTTACGCAGATCGCCCCGGGTCCTGACGTAAGGCAGATAAGCGGAATATCTTTCCCTGGTATTTTCCCAGTCGACACCATGGAAATTTTCATCATAAAAATTTTCTTCCATATTTGCCCACATTTCATAGAACATCTGGTTGAATTCATCGCGAAGATTTTTTATGAAACTGTGGCTGATATTTATTTTTTCAGTTTTACCACCGCTTTTAATTTTTGAAATATTGCCATTTACAAGTATATAATGATCGCCTTTTGATTCTCTTACCGGCAGATTCAATCCTGATGTTCCCTCAATTTTTTCGGTTTTCGAATCCTCAAAGGGAGTTATTGTTTTTTTCCATAGCGCTCTGCCTGCGCCGTCATGCGAAGAGGTAAAGTATATAGTTGTTTTTTCATCTTTAATAAATACCCGGGGAGAAAGCTGATTTCCGGAATAAGATATAATTTTTCTCCATCGGTCTCTAAGGTTTTCAAAATCAATTTTGACAACAGGTTTTGTTGTATCTTTTTTCTCTTCGCTGAAAAGTTCTTCATACTTCTGATTTTTAAATGGTTTACCGAAATTTTCCAGTTTTATGCGGTATATATCAAAATCCTGTCTGCCAAAGGGGTAAACTGCTTTTGTTCTGTTTGTTGAGAAGTAAATATATTTGCCATCCGGCGACCAGAAAGGATCGCCCTCTGTAACTCCGGTGCGGGTAATCGGCAGGGACTTTCCCTCCTCTATATCGTAAACCATGATATCAAGCTCAAAATTACGGTAGACTGGATAGAGTATATACTTTTCATCGGGGGAAAAGTAAGCCGGATGATTATATATTGCCCAGAATTCATCCTCGGCGATAACAGTTTCGTTAAAGGATTCAAGGTTCATCATGTTGAGAAAATTTCTCCCGCTGTAATAGAGAGCTTTTGTGCGCTTTTCGTTAAGTGTAATTTCCTGACTGTTAAATTCATTATCGGTGAGCTGCTTTTCAGTTCCTTTTTTATCCGCTCTGATTGTAAAAAGATTAAGCCAGCCTTTTACTGTTCTTGTAAAAAGAATTGTTTTGTTGTCACTCAGCCAAAGCGCTTCGGTAACTCTTTCATCACTGCTTGAATCAAGCTCTTTAACAAATTTTCCTTCTTTATCTGAAACGAATAATCTGCCTCTTGAAATGAAGGCGATTTTTTCACCATCGGGGGAAATATCAAAATATGTAATTTCACCTGATGTCTCAAATTTTGTTTCGAGTGGAAGGACTTTATTATCAAACAGATTTATACTGACCGCTTCAGATTTTCCGCTGCCGGTGTCATAAATGAAAATTCTGTAATCCTTTTCGAAAACAATTTTATTGCCTTCCGCGCTTACAGAAGGTCTTCTCAGGGATGTCTGAAAACCGGTCAGTCTTTCCTCTTTTCCATCTTTCAGCCGATAAAGATTAAATTCCTCATTATACCTGTCCGATACAAAAAACAAATTCCCGTTTTTATCAAATTCGGGCCACATATCTTTTCCTTCCCAGTTTGTCAGTTGCCGGTATTCACCGGTTTCAAGATCATAAGACTTGATATCGGGATTGAAAGGGCCCTTATATCTTTTACGGTTGTCGAACCGGAAACTTTCCCAGGATTCATTAAAGAGGCAGGCTCCATCGGCAGGATTAATGGATATGTTATGGGGCAGGTTAAAAAAATGACCGGGGCTGAAGAGTCTTTTCGGTGTGCCTCCCTCTGCCGGAACCATATAGGTTGATATCATATTTTCTCTGCCTGAACTGAAATATATATTTTCCGAGCTCCAGTCCCATGTTTCGACATAATCATTAGCGTCGTTCCAGGTAAGCTGCCTTATTTCACCTCCGGCAGCGGGAACCAGGTACACATTATAGTTGCCATCCTGGTTGGAGGAAAAGGAAATAAATTCACCATCGGGTGAAAAGGAGGGATAGTCTTCATTTCCATCCATTCCGGTTATTCTGAAGGCCGTGCCTCCGGTCGAAGAAACCTGCCAGAGATCACTGCTGTAGGAAAAGACTATTGTATTGCCGTCGGGTGAAATTGCCGGGTTGCGCAAAAAACCATACTGACCGGCTGTGAGGCTGCTGAATACTAAAAATAAAGAGAGAAACCACTTAATCATTATTTACTCCGGATAATTATTCATTAAAAATAGGGAACAAAACTTATTTATTAAAAGTTAACAAAGAGTCTGCGCATATAATTTATGATTTAGTCTTATTTTTATGTTTTTTTGTATATATTTGACGTAAGAATGTTAAAAAAGATATTCGACACTAAGAGAAGATGTAGAATGGGTAGGTTTTATGGAAGAAAAAAGAGTCATCTTTATATCATTCTTATGATATCGGCTCTTTTGTTTTTTGCACAGGGAAAAGGATTGAAAGCACAGGACACCGAAGCAGATCAGTACCGCAAGACTGCTCTCGAATATATGAACGCGGGAACATATGGCGAGGCGATAACACTCTTAAATAAGTATACCGGTATGCGCCCCCGCGATCCGGAAGGGTATAATCTTCTGGCGTTGTGTTACGAAAGAAGATCGGAATATGAAAAGGCTGTTGTTACAATATATAAAGCAGTTAGTCTTGAGCATGCTCCTAATTATCTTGAAAATATGCACAGAATTAAAAAAACATTTCATGATATTTTATATAAAAGAATAGAAGGATACCAGAGAGAAATAGCCATCGATCCGACAAATCCATTTAATTACCTTGAGGTTGGGAAAGCCTACCGCTGGCTTGAAGAATGGGTAATTGCCGAAAGCTGGTACGATAAATATCTCGCGATGGATGACGACGCCGCGCCTGATGAAATAATAAGGCTTTGTATAATACTGCACGAGACTAAAAATTATACAAAAGGAGAGCGATGGCTGAAAAAATATGTTGAAAGATACCCGGACGACTGGCGGTTATGGAGCCGTCTTGGATGGTTCTCTCTCTGGCTTGGGAAATATAAACAGGCAGAGGACGCATTTGAACAGGCATTAAGTTATAAACCTTATTTTAAGGAAGCGGAAGAGGGGCTGGACGCTGCAAGAAGGAAAGCATATATAGCTCCATATTACGGTGATGAACCCCGCCCGCAGAAGGAATACGCGATTGATAAGTATTACAGGATTTTAAGGAAAAATCCGGGTAATGATGATATCAGGTTTAAGCTGATCAATGAACTTGTAAAGGAAAAAAGACTCGAGGAGGCTTATCAGCAGCTTCAGGCTCTTAAAAAGAAATATGAGGGTAAAAAAAGATTTGATGAACTTTGGGAATATGTTACCTCCTTCAGAGAAAAATATTATCGTGAAAGAATAGAGAATGCCACCGCGAAGCTGGATGAGAATCCTCTCGACAGGGACGCTCTTAAGGTGGTAGCCCAGAATTATGAATACCTGGGTGAATATGACGCCGCGCTCGAGCTATTGGATAACTATTTCGCGGAAGTGCCTGATGAAACAGATAAAAGTCTGCTTTATCTTTACGCGCGGCTTCTGGCCTGGTACAAAGATTTCGGGACAGCGATTGATATTGTCGACAGGCTGCTCGAAATAGATCCCAACAGCATTGATTACCAGTTGTTCCGCGCCCAGCTTTCAGTATGGGACACACGCGATTTTGATATCGCGCGGGGTTATCTCGAAAATGTGTACAAGAAAAAACCGAATAACCTGAGTGTGCTTCTTACCTACAGTTCTCTTGAAATGAATGAAAAAAATTATGAAGAAGCGCAAAGATATCTTGATCTGGCAAAACAGATTGACCCGATTAATACCGATGTGGTAAAGCAGCAGTCGAATCTTGAATTCAGAAAAGCCCGCGCCGAAGATGAGAGACTCTTCGAGGTACTTCAGGAAGGAAGGCTGCTTGTTCAGGATGGGAAATACAGTGAAGCTCTTCCTTTTTACGAGGAATATCTCGATAATGCCGAACCAAATAATCTAATTATTAAGGAATATGGTGATATTCATTTCAGAGCGGGCAATTATGAGCAGGCTTTGAGCATATATAACTCTTTGCTTGCCGAAGAATTTAACAGTGAAGTCGCTCTTCAGAGGGGCCAGCTATATTTTACACTGGAAAAACCGGAAGAGGCAATAACTGACTATAAACGTGTTGTGCAGGATGACCCTGAAAATTTTAAGAACAGGCTCTATCTTACCGACGCTTATGTTAAAGCTAAAAAATATGGTTATGCCGAGGATCAGCTTGATACTCTTGATAATCTGGACCTTGATTCTGCCCAGGTGGCTGAAGTTGAACTGCGGAGATCATGGATACCGCCGAGCGGACTGGAAGCTGTTCTTACTCAATTCCCGAGCAGTGTCCGGCTTGGACCTTCGGGCGCCTTTTACACCGATGACCTCGGATTTCTTTTCTATAATTACGGTTCTGTTATGGAGCTTGGTCTTACGAGCTGGCTTTCACTGGGTGTTTCACTTTACCGGACTCACCTGGGATCGGACAGTGACAACCGGGACTTTACCACGTTCAAAGGGCAACTCTTCATAAGGTTTACCCCGGAACTGATTGCCGGGGCGGGAACAGGAAATATAAATTCACTTGGTTATACGGCTCAAACTGAGACTGATGCTTTTATAAGATTTGAACGGAAGAAAAAATTCTCTATCCAGGGAACCTGGTTTTCCTCGCACGGAGGAATGCTGCTCTATTCTCCATACCTGGTAAATTCCACTTTCAAAGCTGAATATTACAGGCTGCATGGAGAGTATCTGCATCCCAAAAAAATAAAGGTGTCGGGATATTTTCAGTATCTGAAAATATTTGAAAACGACGCCGCCTATGGCACAAATGAGGGAAACCAGTTTCAGTTGAGAATCGGCCGGGAGTTCCTGGATGAAATCTGGTTCGGATACGAATATTATTATTCCAATTTCCGTTTTGACAGCGATCTTTATTATTCTCCCATAGGATTTGAGGCGCACCATCTTTGGGGGGAATACCTGACAGAAGTTGAAAAGGAATATAAATTTTCACTCTTCGGAAAGATAGGTTATGTGCCTGAGAGCAGCTTCATTATAAAGGAAGTGCTCGCCCAGGGAACATATTTTATTTTACCGAGGCTCAGCGCCACCGCTTCACTCGGCGCCGGATCAACCTCCAGAGATGATACCAGTTACAATTCGGTTTCCGGTTCGCTGACAATTTCATGGATGGTATATTAGGCAGAAGTGAATTTCATCATTGGCTATGTCATTTTTGTTTTTTATCTTTGAAATTTTATGATTCTTTGTAAAATAAAAGATAATGAAATATGATTTTTAAGAAAATAATTATTGCTTTGCTATTTATAATCTGCGCGTTTAATGTTAAAGCGGAAAAAAAACTGGTGGATACTGCAAAACCTGACAGCGCCTTTTATTTGAAAAATCCAAATTACCAAAGACAAATTGCTCTATTTGACACATACAAAATGAAGCAGGCGGATATTGTAATGCTGGGGAATTCAATAACACATGGCGCCAACTGGAATCAGCTTTTGGGCCGTGAAAATGTTATTGAGCAGGGAATACCGAGTGATGTTGTCGAAGGTTTTTATAACAGGATGGAATATGTTTTCCGCATGAAGCCGAAAGTTTGTTTTATTATGGGAGGAATAAATGATATTTACGCCTGGATACCAAACATGCGCATCATGAAGTTTTATAAAAAAATCATTGAAGAATTAAAGGAAAGGAATATTAAGCCGATAATACAGTCGACGCTATACGCCGGAAAGGATTGGCCAAATTCGGAGGATCGAAACAAGCAGGTTACTAAACTAAATGCCCGGTTGAAAAAATATGCCAGGGAAAATGATATTATATTTATTGATCTTAATCCGCTGATGTCGGAAGGAGGTTATCTGAAGGAGGACCTTTCTTTCGATAATCTGCACCTGAATGGAAAAGGTTACGGAATCTGGGCAAAGGAAATTGAGAAAGTTTTGAGAAAATTAGGAATGTAAGATTAATTGAATAGTAAACAGGAGCAAACAAATGAATGAAGAAAATAAGATCAAACAACCTGTGATTTTAGTCGCGTTGACTATTCTCATAATGTATGCGGTCTCTTTTATTCCGGGCGACGTTGAAGTGCTCGGCGTAAAATTGAAGAATGTTGACATCTTTTCAGATTTAAAGGAGCAAAAGGAAGAGAAACAGATCGACAAAAAATATAAATATGATCCGAACTTCGATTTTGGTTATAATATGAAGTCAGATAATCAGGACTCTGATTTTACCGCCGGAGAAGAGGAGAATATTCAGCTTGCCTCATTCAGCGGACTGAGCGGACTTCTGAACTGGTTCAGCGCCGACGCGGATGCCAGTTTCACCAGCAGGTCGCCAAATCTGAAAAAAGAAAAAATCAGGGGCAACACAAAACAGATGGCCGATTTTTTTGACGCGCTTAAATATGCCAACAGAAAAACTGTAAGGGTTGCCCATATTGGTGATTCCATTATTGACGGAGACCTGGTAACAAAGGCGCTTAGAAGAAAACTCCAGAAAAAATTCGGCGGCGACGCTGTCGGGTTTATAAGCCTTACTTATAAAGGGAATCATTTCCGTTATACCACTAGTCATGAATATGACCGTTCAGACTGGCGCACAGTCTCTTTCGACAGGAACTTAAAGAAACATCTGATCGGGATTGATGGAATAGTTTCAATTCCGAAACTTGGCGCGAAGGTGGAATTCACAGCGACAGAAATAGAACCATATCTTGACGGATATAAAGAAGTAAGACTTTTTTATTCAGATGCCAAAGCGTCATCATTCACTTATTCTTTCGACGGGGGAGCAAAAAAAACTGCCCAGATGAAAACCGGAAGCGGAATTCAGGAGTCAGTTCTCAAAGCTCCGGGAGTAGCAAAAAAGATTACTTTTGAATTTCCTGTTAATGAACAGGCTGTGATAAATGGCGTTAGTCTGGAAAAATCACCCGGTGTTTATGTTGATAACCTTGCCTATCGCGGAAAAACAGGGGTAAGACTGACAAAAGTGCCTGAAGAAGGATTAAAAGATTTTCAGAAACTTCTCGATTACAAACTTGTTATTTTTCAGTTCGGTCTGAATGTTATAGATGAAATTGGCAAAAATCCCGAGCTTTATGAAACAAGTATGATAAAATCGATTGAACATTTTAAGAAATCGATGCCGGGCGCCGCTTTCCTGATGGTCAGTGTTAATGACAAAGGTTTTAAAGATGGAACAAAGATAGTCACCGATCCCGATGTATTTCTGCTTCTCGGTGTTCAGCAGAAAATAGCGAAAGAAACCAATATAGCTTTCTGGAATTTATTTGAAGCGATGGGAGGAGAAAATTCTATGGAAGGCTGGGTCAAATCAAATCCCCCGCTGGCAAATTCTGATTATACTCATTTCAGCGACCAGGGCGCCGATCTTGTCGGCGAGATGCTTGCTGAGGCATTAATTGACGCTTATTCGAAAAACTAACTAAGCCGGAATGACCATGAGCGAAAGTTTTTTTGACAGGCTGCTTGAGATTTTACAATATAATCCTTCTGAACCGCTGTTGTTTAACAGCGGTTTTTTTATTTTTCTTTTCTTTTTCTGCATCCTCTTTTACCAGTTTATAATCGGTAACAAACAGGCCCGGGTAATTTTCCTGCTCCTTTTTTCTCTTTATTTTTATTACAAATCGAGCGGAATGTATTTTATCCTGGTGGTTATAAGTTCGATTATCGATTTTAACGCGGGAAGCTGGATCCACAACACAAATTCGATAATTAAGAAAAAATGGTTTCTTATTATAAGTATCATAACCAACCTCGGGCTACTCGGTTATTTTAAATATACCAACTTTTTTATCGATACCATCAACAGCTCGGGCATAACAAGTTTCGACACGATGGATATTTTCCTCCCGGTGGGTATATCATTCTTTACATTCCAGTCAATGAGTTATACCATCGATATATATAAGGGAAATCTGAAACCGGAGAAAAGTTTTATCGATTTTCTCTTTTTTGTTTCCTTTTTCCCCCAGCTTGTTGCCGGACCGATTGTCAGGGCAGCCGATTTCCTTCCACAGATAAATAAAAAAATCTATATTACCAGGGAGGATATAGGCCGCGCCATATTTCTGATTCTCGGGGGACTTATAAAGAAGGCGGTGATTGCCGATTATATCAGCATTAATTTTGTCGACAGGGTATTTGAAATGCCCCTTCGATATACCGGGATAGAAAATCTGATGGCCCTCTACGGTTACGCTCTGCAGATATACTGCGACTTTTCCGGCTATTCCGATATGGCTATCGGAATAGCGCTGCTGATCGGGTTCCGTTTGCCCGATAACTTCAATACTCCCTACCAGGCCGCATCCATAACAGAGTTCTGGAGGCGCTGGCATCTTTCTCTCTCCTCATGGTTAAAAGATTATCTTTATATCTCATTGGGAGGAAACAGAAAGGGTAAATCGCGCACTTATATAAACCTGATGCTGACGATGCTTTTGGGGGGATTATGGCACGGAGCCTCATGGAAGTTCGTTGTCTGGGGAGGTATTCACGGAGCGACACTGGCAATTGAAAAGGCGCTGAATTTCCCCAAATGGGTTAATAAAAACAAAATGCGCCGGCTGCTCGGCATAATTATTACTTTTCATATTGCCTGCCTCTGCTGGATATTTTTCCGCGCTTCCGATTTCCAGACCGCAATGGATATGATCAATAAAATACTTTTTGATTTCCAGGGCGCTATTTTTATGCAGTTCCTGGAAGGTTATACGGCAGTATTTGTACTTATCGTTATCGGATTTTTCCTTCACTTTATGCCGAAAAGTTATGATATTGTTATGCAGGGAACCGTAACCCGTCTTCCCCTGCTTGGAAAGGCAATACTGATCGTTATTGTAATTTTTATTGTCGCACAGGTAAAATCCTCCGATCTCCAGCCCTTCATCTATTTTCAGTTTTAATAGAAAAAACCCGGTTACGCCGGGTTTTTCTTTTTTAAGGGGAATTTTTTAATTTCACACGGCATTTTTATATTGTAATCTGAAATTAAAGGAAATGACCGAATAATGAATGCTTTACATATAGAAGAGCTTGGCAGTGTAGCGATAATAACATTAAACCGCGAAGAGGTTTTTAACAGTTTTAACCGTGAAATGGGCAGGGAATTTTTGGATACTCTTACCCGGTTTGGTGAAAGGGATGAAATCAGGGCAATTTTGGTTACGGGAAAAGGAAAGGCATTCTGCGCCGGTCAGGACCTGGCCGAAGCCGCTCCTGATGGTGAACCTGTTGATAATATTGATGAAATTGTAAGGGAAGTTTATAACCCGGTAATAAAACTGATCAGGGAGCTGCCGAAACCGGTTATTTGCGCTGTTAACGGAATAGCTGCGGGCGCCGGCGCCAACATCGCTCTCGCGTGCGATATGGTCCTCGCTGCCGAAGAGGCATATTTTATGCAGGCATTTGTGAATATAGGACTGATTCCCGACAGCGGCGGAACATGGTTCCTGCCCCGTCTGACCGGATTTGCCAGGGCTTCGGCGATGATGATGACTGGTGATAAAACCTCAGCCGAAGAGGCATTCAATTATGGATTGATTTATAAAGTATGCAAAAGTGAGGAGCTTTTTGATGACGCTTTTAATCTCGCTGTTAAATTATCAAAAAAACCGACAAAAGCTATCGGCAAAATCAAAGAAGCTCTGAACAGCAGCTATTTTAATAAACTGGAAGATCAGCTTAACCTGGAGGGAAAACTTCAGGGTGAAGCGGGTAAAACAGATGATTACAGGGAAGGAGTTAAATCTTTTCTGGAAAAAAGAAAACCTCAGTTCAAGGGGAAATAAACGCGGGAAAAATCATGAAAGTCAGAATTACATTTTATTTGTTATTTACCACAGCGCTCCTTTTTAATTTCGCGTGTGAAGAGAAGAAAGAAATCAGGGACTCCGCCGAAATGGTTGTCGTTAATGGTGTCATTGAAACGGTCGATGATGATTACGGCACAGCCGAAGCGATAGCGATTAAAGCGGATACCATTTACCGGGTCGGGACAACAAAAGAGATTTCGGAACTGATCAGTGACAGCACAACAGTAATAGACCTCAACGGAGCGATGGCAATTCCCGGGTTTATTGACAGCCATGCCCATTTCTGGGGTATCGGTCAGCAGAATATGGATATTGATCTGCGCGGCGCGGAAACCTGGAACGATATCATTTTTATGGCTGCCCGCAAAGCCGAAACAATGGCTCCCGGCGCCTGGATTATCGGCAGGGGCTGGCACCAGGAAAAATGGTCTCCTCCTCCGCGGCCCGATGTGGAGGGATATCCCTATCATGATCTGCTCAGCAGCGCCACTCCGAATAATCCTGTGCTGCTCACTCATGGAAGCGGGCACGCGATAATCGCGAATGAAAAAGCGATGAAACTGGCAGGGATTGATGACTCGACCAAAGCGCCCGAAGGGGGAAGAATTGTCAGAGACTCCAAAGGAAAAGCGATCGGGGTTTTTGAGGAAGAAGCTGAAACCCTTATCTGGGAGGCTTACAATATTTACCGCGATAAAATGACTCCTGTCGAAAAGAAAAATGAACTTATTCAAATCGCGAGACTTGCCGATGAAGAATGCCTGCGAAAGGGTATTACCACTATGCATGACGCCGGCTCGACATTCAGTGATATTGATCTGCTGGTTCAGCTTTATGACGAAGGGATGCTCGGCCTGAGGTTATACGCGATGATATATGAGCCGAATGAGAGGCTGAAGGAGAATATCAGCAATTATTATATCTCGGGTTACGCGGGGAATCATCTTACGGTAAGGGCGGTGAAACGTTATATTGACGGCGCGCTCGGTTCACGCGGCGCTTTGATGTTTGAGCCATATAACGATCTGCCCGACTATAAAGGGCTGATGGTAAACACCATTGAATACCTCGAAGAGGCAGCGGAAATCGCCTATAAGAATGGTTTCCAGTTGTGCACCCACGCGATAGGAGACAGCGCGAATTATGAGATGCTCAATATTTATTCAAAGTATTCCCAAAAACCGGATCTTAACCTGAGATGGCGCATTGAGCACGCCCAGCACCTCAGGAAAGAGGATATCCCCCGGTTTGCCAAACATAAAATAATAGCCTCTATGCAGACCAACCACGCCACTTCCGACGGAATTTTTGTTGTCAAAAGACTGGGTGAGGAACGGGCTGAAGAGGGAGCTTATGTCTGGCGCAAACTTATAAATTCCGGCGCGATGATATGTAACGGCACAGACGCTCCAGTGGAAAATGTTGATCCGGTTCTTAATTTTTATTCCGCTGTTACCAGGAAGATGGCAAATGGCGAGGCTTTTTACCCCGCGCAGAAGATGACACGCCGTGAAGCCCTGGAGTCATATACCATCAATGGAGCATACGCGGCGTTCGAGGAGAAAATTAAAGGTAGTATTACTCCCGGCAAACTCGCCGATATAACCATTCTTTCCAAAAACATTATGACAATCCCCGAAGAGGAAATAAAAGAAACAAAGGTATTATATACAATCGTCGGCGGAAAAATAAAATACCGCTATGTTGAGGAAGAAAAAGAGACAGGCAATTAATAATGAATAATTTCCGACCGGGTTATTCCTGGAAATTCATTTCACCCAGAATGGACAGGCCGGAATCAAAAATAATTCTGTCGTCCCTGCCGGGACTTTTTAATATACTCTTGAACAAATTCCCCTATTTGAAAATAGGGGCTATTATCTTTCATCCCTGCCGGGATTTACATTAATCTGATTAATAAAATAAAATTCTTGCTATTTTGCGTAGAATTTGACTCCATGCGGAGTAATCATATTCCTTTTTTCACGTACGACTTGTTTTTATTAACTTGGGAAATTCAATATTCTGCCATTTCAAGCAAGAATAATATTATTAAGTTGCTTAGAGAATCGGCTGAAATGATAAAAATTATTTCTCCCTGTATTTATTTATAATTTTAATAAAATCCTCATCATCTTTCAGAGATTTCCAGTCTTCATCATTTTCTACAAAATCAGATGAAACTTCCTTACTGGTGAGGCTGATTTCTAGATAATCCAGCGCTTTTTCTTTCTCATTTTTTGTTGAATATAAACAAGCGAGGTTGTAGCATTGACCAATCAATTCGTAAACTTTTTCAAATTTGTCTTTTGCTTCTTCTAATAAAATATCAGCCGCCGCGCTCTCCTTAATCTTTGCCAGTCTCAATAAAATGATGCCCCAGTTACCGAGCGCTTCATGTTTGTTCGGTTTAATTTCCAGAGCCTTCCTGAATTTCTCAAATGCGAGCCTGAAAAGTTCTTCCGCTTCCTCACCCTCTTTTTTTTCAGCGAGTTTTCCTAAATCAGTACCCCAGTTGAAGAGCGCTTCATGATCGTCAGGTTTAATCTCAAGAGCTTTTTCGTATTTCTCAAAAGCGAGCCTGTAAAGCTCTTCCGCTTCCTCATCCTCTTTTTTTTCAGCGAGTTTTCCTAAATCAGTACCCCAGTTGTAGAGCGCTTCATGATCGTCAGGTTTAATTTCAAAAGCTTTTTCGTATTTCTCAAAAGCGAGCCTGAAAAGCTCTTCCGCTTCCTCACCCTCTTTTTTATCGGCGAGAATTCCCAAATAAGTACCCCAGTTGTAGAGCGCTTGATGATCGTCAGGTTTAATCTCAAGAGCTTTTTCGTATTTCTCAAAAGCGAGCCTGAAAAGCTCTTCCGCTTCCTCACCCTCTTTTTTATCGGCGAGAATTCCCAAATAAGTTCCCCAGTTGTCGAGCGCTTGATGATCGTCAGGTTTAATTTCAAGAGCTTTTTTGTATTTCTTAAAAGCGAGCCTGAAAAGTTCTTCCGCTTCCTCACCCTCTTTTTTTTCAGC
This sequence comes from Melioribacteraceae bacterium, assembly GCA_963677445.2. Taxonomy (GTDB): domain Bacteria; phylum Bacteroidota; class Ignavibacteria; order Ignavibacteriales; family Melioribacteraceae. The sequence goes on from CAXXGF010000028.1 coordinate 62,160, forward strand.
GAGATTGCCTAAACCAGTACCCCAGTTGCTGAGCGCTTCATGATCGTCAGGTTTAATCTCCAGAGCTTTTTTGTATTTCTTAAAAGCGAGTCTGAAAAGTTCTTCTGCTTCCTCTGCTTCTTTCTTTTTCGTGAGTTTTCCCAAAGCAGTACCCCAGTTGTAGAGCGCTTGATGATCGTCAGGTTTAATCTCCAGAGCTTTTTCGTATTTCTCAAAAGCGAGCCTGAAAAGCTCTTCCGCTTCCTCACCCTCTTTTTTTTCAGCGAGTTTTCCTAAATAAGCGCCCCAGTTGAAGAGCGCTTCATGATCGTCAGGTTTAATCTCAAGAGCTTTTTCGTATTTCTCAAAAGCAAGCCTGTAAAGCTCTTCCGCTTCCTCACCCTCTTTTTTATCGGCGAGAATTCCCAAATCAGTACCCCAGTTGAAGAGCGCTTCATGATAGTCAGGTTTAATTTCAAGAGCTTTTTTATAATTTTTATTTCCCTCCTCAATCCTTTCAACATCATAAAGGAAAGAGGCGTAAGAGGCTGATAAATAAGGATCATCAGGATATTTTTTCAATCCCTCTAAAAAGATATTTTCTTTTTCTTTATTATCCATTTTAGAATGAGCTTCGAGTAGATAAGATGAGGCCCCTTTAATAATGTTTTTTACATCTTCAGAAATTATTTCTTCTTTCTCCTTCGTCAGTTCTTTTGTTAATTTTTTCAATTTTTCATCAATTGCCAGCACTCTGTCGCGGGCCTGCTTCACAAATTGGTGCCCGTCAGGTTTATCAAGCTCATCAAATATCGTATAATCCAGCGCTCCGTATAGAGCGTACATTAATTCGTCAAAACCTCTGATTTTTACTATGTAATCTTTTGGAGTAAGCAGATCGGTGATTTTTCCATGTAATTCATCTGTATTTCTGACACACCAATATATTGGTTTTCGGTTCTCACCTTCAAGTTCTGTAAGGTAATCCATCAGGCTGCCGTCATTGCCTCCATAGCCGAGGACAAGCAGGTAACAGTTTTTTAATATTGGTGAGAGTGCGTTTTTCCATTCCTCCTTTAAGGAGCATGTTTCTTCGTTGTCATTAAATGGGTGTAGAAAAAGGTCCCGGTGCACTTTTATTATTGTCGGGCGTTCTGTCTGGGTTGATATGAATTCAGCGAGAGTTTCATGGCCGGCGATGAACGGTTTTGTGAAGGTGTACATCCTTATAGCGTCTTCAATGAGGTAATCAAAATTTGTTGTGATAACAAAATTGTGTTTTTCTTCCACAAGCAAATTTGCCAGTATTATATAGCCGATGCTCGGGTCTTTATCCTCCATAACACGCTTAAATTCCTCATAACCTATCTGGGGAGATGATTCATATCTTTTTTCATAAAGATAGGGATAAAACCTTCCTATGTTATCTTTATTAAATTCTACACCGATGTTCTCTACCCAGGATTTTACTTCCTCGCTATCTTTAAGTTCTTCCTTCAGTTCCTCATACCATTTCCGGGAGAGCTCCCAACCGGAGGGAATTCCCGAGCTTATTGAAGCCCCGGCGCCGATAAGAAAACAAAAACGGGTGTCATCACTTTTTAATCTTTGAATATCTTTAAAAATTCTTACGAGTTGTTTTTGTGTGATTTCTTTCGGAGTTTTATTCTTAGTCATATTAAGCCCTGTTTTTCCTTAATTCTCTGCTGTTTTGATAAAAAAAGCATAACCGGACCCTGTTTGAGATTATTTTTCCTCAAAATCATTTTATCGGCAGAAAAATAATGAAACTTAAAATGATTAGCAAGGATAAGCGCTAATGCAAATAAATCCGCCTGGAGGAAGAAGAATCCCCTCCTCTTAAGATTTTAAGGGGAGGATGGGTGCACTGCTGTCAACTTAAGCCATTTTTTTACCGTCCCCGAAGGGGGCGAAACCGAATAGCCACGGGGTGTTCCCGCAGGGAATTCCCCGTGGGGACGGATAGAAAAAATATACAATCCCCAATATCCCCGGGAACATAAAAAAGATTTTGGGCCTAAGTTGACAGCATTGGGATGGGAGGGGTTTGATCTGCCTAAAGTCTAAGCTAATCCGGAGAAAAGTCAATATACTCCTCTCAAAATAAAAGATGTTTTTATCTATGCCGGTAAAACGGGAGCCAAAGTTGCCAGGGAGTCATGGGACAAATGCGACTTATGGTACAGGCCTGTCCGGCTATTAAATATAAAGACAATCGCCAATGATTAAAAATTTGTGAGCTTAACGTGTCTTCAGGATAAGAGGATGAAACAGCCTTGTGTAAATATTGTGTACCTGACGGGACAATGATAGTATAAAATGTTTATAATATGTCTCCGCTTAAATTTACGAAGCTTTTATTTAATTCGTGTTAGTTTAATATCTTTTAATGGGTAGCGCAAACCTAAATCCCAATCCAAATTTTCTTACGGAATTATAGCCGATAAAGAAATCAAATATTTTGTGTTTATACCCTATCATACCCCCAATTCCAATTTCTGTATCATCCTCATCAATCATATGATATCCTCCATCAGTAAATCGGCCATCAACGTAGTTGGTGTATGTTTTTTTTGATGCAACGGATAACTCAATATTAACTCTGATAATCGAAGAAATCAAGTAACCATAACCAATATCAACTGATGTAAAATACTCTCCGTGGCCGCTTACGGTTTTTCCATAATTGGGTTTTGGATCAGATACTTCTTTTCCCCTGGTATCATTTAATTTGGATGTATACCCGAGATGAAAACTGCTATTCTTAAAGGTATAAAATAAATCTCCCGCAAATGCATTTGACGTTGAATAGCTTAAACTCATCCCAATGTTTTGTGGTAAAACAATTGAATTCACTAAAATGAATAAACAAACTAATTTTTTCATATATGACCTGCCAATTCTAATTATAAAATACTATTTCACCCGGTTTTTTGGCAGTCACAACTAAGCGGATAATTATCTACTATAACAAAGTAATGAAACTTAAAAATATTTGCAAACATGTTTATAATAGAATGGATTACGCGCCACTCTTCTATTTCCCTCTAATAATATTTTCATCTGCCTGATGGAACGCTTACGCAAAAGAATTCTCAATTCTAAATTCCATTGCGGGCAAGCCAGAATAAAAAGAATAACAAACTACAAATTACCTGCTCTGGAATATTCTTAACTCCGGTTCGTAACAAACGAATTCGATTTGGAGTTCTACAAGCGAATCAAATCCTGCTCGTTTTTTTTGTATCCGTCAACGAAATTTGCGGGAAATATCACCCCATTGGATGAGGTAATAAGGTTTAGTTGGATGGAGTAATTCCTAGGCTACTAAGGTTAAAGAATCAAAAATAAGGTTCTTTTTTGTTGAATTTAGTTTTTCTTGATTTCGTGGTATTTTTTCCGCGAGGTGAATAGGCATCAAAAAAAATCCCTGTATTGCGAAAACTTTTTTCGCGAATGGAATAATTATCAATTTACTTCTCAATTATCCAATAGTCATTATAAAATGTAATATAACGTGGAATTTCACTTTATGCGAACTAATCTTCATCTTTAATCACCACAGTTTTTGCCCAGATGTCCCCGAGTCTCTGGTTATATTCAGTTGATTTAATAAGTATTATCGCTACAAGACCAAAAAAAGTCAGATCGATGAATGAAATTAAATGTCTTTTAAAAGACTGACTTATTGTAATCTGCCACCGGTTTTTGAGGGAAACAGGTTTGAGATCAACTGCAAGGTTGCCTATTGTGGCTCCCAGTAATTGTTCTGTCCCAACTGTAACAAGCGCCCAAAAACCAAATACAGCTAAAACCGGCCATCCGCTTAATTTTATATTACCCGTCCCGTCGGGCTCTCCGAATATCCATAACATTAACAACATAAAACAAAATGTGATAAAAGAATCGATAAGGAAGGCTGTCATTCTTCTCGCGATATATGGTTTTGTGCGCAGATCATGTTTTCTTTCATGAGTTGAAAAAATATTATCCCGATCCGGTTGTACCGATATTTTATAGATAGCCTCAACAACCTGTGAATATTCTTCAGGACTTTTTATTCTGTCAATGCTATCCCTGAGTTTACACAATTCATTATATGAGTATTTTTCTAATTCCTTTGGAGACATTTTATTCTTCACAATTTGAAATATTATTTATAAAAAATTTCTGATTCCCAAGCTGGCAAGGTCGGAATTAAAAGTATAAAAATCAGTAAATCGATGAATTGAATATATCCGGCTTTGACGGGGTTACACGATGGCAGCCCCATGGAGATAAATATTCCGATGAAGTCCCGACGATACCAAAACAAATCCCGATAAATGGGGATCCGATAACTCAAAGATAAATTTTGCCATTATGCGTGGATTTTCATTTCATGCTGAATAATTCCTCATTCCTAATTTTGATACGGTTTATCAAATCGTTTTTCCCAGGCATTGTTTTTTTTGAGCTGGCCGTTCCAGTAGAAATTTGCAAGTCCGGTTTTTTGCATTACCCTGAAGCCGGCGATTCTTGTTTTCGACATTCTTTCACGGGGCGCCAGTTTTTTGAGGATCTCTTCACTGAAGTTTTTGTTTTCGGCAAAATATTTGCCCATCTCAAAAAAATTGGTGAAGAGCTTTTTTGTCATGTGAGCCGGCATAACCTTTATTCCCTCAACTCCTCCTTTGACTATTGTGCCGAGGTAATCACAACCCAGCCGGGAGGCAAGTTTTTCGAGGTATCTTTCGACAAATCTTGAATGAGCCGGTTCGGGAAAACCTGACTGCACGATAAAACCGATTTTCTGATTGTTTGGCGCGCCTTTGAGCGGGGTGAGGTTTTCGATAAAATGTTTAACAATGCCGGGCATCGCGTCTGTGTAGAGGGGAAAAGCGAGTATAATATTTTCAGCCTGCCTGAATTTTTCAACATTCGCCGCCGTGTCATTAATTCTTACAAGATTGCTGATCTCAAACTCATTTTCATTGCCCAGGGTGAAACCATCGGTGAAATATTTCAGCAGAATTGTGGTGTTGCTGTTTTTCCCGCGGGGGGAGCCGTTAAATATTGTTAATTTCATCAGCCACCTCCTCAAGATTATTATTCATTATTCCGGTAAATTTTAATTCGGAGCGGAAATTCAGAGAGAGTCTTTTATAAATATCGTTGATAATTTTAATATCTTCATTATCTGTGTCATCTCCCCTCTGAACCAGCAGTCCGAACGCCGGATAGGACTCATACCTTTTAAGGTGATGGCACTCATCCTCAACGATCTCGATATAAGGATGAAGCAGCGGAATCATTTTATCCTGCAGCTTTTTAAGCAGAGCGCTGGTAAAACCCATTATTACAGGAGATGCAAAAAGAACAAAATCGGAGTGGATTATCCGCGCGCATATTTCATGGGAATCATCTTTGGTCAGGCACTGCCCCGGGGTTTTTAACCAGCATGACCAGCAGCCTGTACAGTATTTGATATCTTTTTCACGGAGAGTGAAAGTTTCCGTTTCATTATTTGTTTTAAGCGACTCTTCAAGCCGCCGAATATAATTTTCGAATAGGGAATTCTCCGGGTCGGGATTGCCATTGATGATCACAAATTTCACTAACTGTACCTTTAAGAGTGTTCATATTAGAGTTTGTTTAAAATAGTTAATTTGGCAATTTAATAGTAGTATTCTTGCTTTAAATGGCAGAATATTGAATTTCTCAGGTTAATAAAAACGAGCCGTACCCGTACTCATAGAACAGGTAATCGTTCTCGAAATAATGAGCGTTTTGAAAAGACGAGTTTGAAGTTCGATTACTCCGTTAGAAGTAAAATTCTACGCAAAATGGCAAGATTTTTGACAACAATTCAGATTGTAGTTTTTTCTTTGCTTAGCTCTGTTGATCCCCTACAGGGATCTTAATGTATTTTTTTTCTTTGCTACAATAATGCTGCTTCTACAAAGCAGATTTAATTTAAAATATTCCTGAGAAAGCCAATTCGTAATTCCTCATTGTCTCTGGTTCTGCCAGCTGTTGAACATCTCCTTCGTTTTACTTCGATGATCATAAACTGGAAGAACCGGAAAAAAATGCGCGTATCCGGTGGCTGAGCGAAGTCGAAGCCACCCCCTATGGTTTCGACTTAGCCTTCATGCGGCTGGTAAAAATAAGCCACCAGCTAAACTTCGCGAAATTTTTATCCTTTCGCGCAGAACCTGACTGCTTTTGGAATAACCGTAATCTCACGGTGATACAAAATGAACAACCTACCCGCCGACACTAATCTGGTTATAATCTTACTCTTACTACTACTCTTACTCTGATTTTTTTAAGTAAAGGTATTGGAAATCTGGGTTGTCGCAGAGTTTAAAAAATAACCGCGGGAAATATTTACCCGCGGATATTAAGTAAAAATTTTTTCTTGAATAAAGCTGATTACACAGTTATTTCTGATCAACCTGCGCCCGGTCGTCGATACCGAAAAGATCATAGGGGCGTTTTTCAAAATTACTGTTAAAGAGCAATATCGTGACAAAGATATAAACGACAAACCCGAGAACGACAAGCCACTGAACGCCGGATGTCTTCTGAATTTCCTGGCGGTCTTTTATCTCACATACCTCGCCCGGGCAATACTGTACTTTATCTTTGAAGAAAAGAGGATAAAATTTACATCCGAGGCAAATGCCGAAAGATGTTTCAAAGAAAAGAAATACAAGGCATATCATACATATTATCCCGGTGATGGGACTATAGGAATTGACAATTATCTGAAGAACAAGCATAATTACCGCGAGGGCAAAACCGATTACCCAGGCAAATTTTTTCTGCGGAGCGCCCACATATTCAGGCGTCTGATTCCTTACTATCCATCTGCCCAGTATCAGCGTTGGTGAATAACGGGGGTTAATAAACACCCGAATTGACATATCTGCCAGAAAAATTACTATGGCATATTTGAGCAGCAGGAAGTTGCCTTTTAGTATTACTGTTAGTATAGCGATAAACATCATCAGAAACAGAATGCCGGCTGCGGCTCTTATTTCTCTTTCATTTAGGACAGGAATGTTATAACCTTTAACATTTTCCCCGAACTGAAATATTTTGCTCATTTTTCTCCTTGTTGATTTTTTTGTTTTTCTTCTGACGGATAGAAAGTCTGATTTGTTGCATGCTAAAATGCAATATAAAGATAAGTTTAGACTATTATCGTATAATATATGTTATTTAACGATAATATAACAGAAAGGGTTTCGGGACCGGAATAAAGGAGACAGCCGTGTGAAATGAAAAATGACCTTTTCCGTATTAGTTCACTCCTGAAGGAGAAAGGATATTTACCCGGCGAAAAAGAGGATTCGAATTTTGAATTACGCTGAAATTTTGTAATATTCTATTTCCATATATCGGACTCTCGCAAAATAAAAATCTTAAGAAATAAATGATAAGCGGAATAAAGTTTATGAGAACTATTCGCTATCTCCGGCTGTTGCAGAAAATAAGTGAATAAAAATTCAGGATAATAAAATGAAAAAATTATTGATGATTATATTGACTTTCGCGTCCGCTCTTACCGCGATGGAAGGGAGGGGGGACATAAGAGGCACAGTTATTGACAAAGTTACTCTTGAAGCATTACCCGGCGCCAATATTGTGGTAATAGGAACAAATTACGGCGCTACAACAGATGTGGATGGTAATTATATCATAGCCGGCCTGGATGCCGGATTATATACCGTAAAAGTGTCATTTATTGGATATGATCCTGTAATAAAATCGGATATATCAGTTAACTCGGCCCGCCCAACAGAAATGAATTTCGAGTTGAATGAATCTGTAATTGAACTTGAAGGTGTAACTGTAAGCACAAGTTATTATGAAAAAAATCCTAATGAGCTTGTAAGTGTAAAGGAATTCAGCTATGAAGAGATAAGAAGGGCGCCCGGCGGGTTTGAGGATGTGGTGAGAGCATTATCGGTTCTGCCTGGTGTGGCGCAGCAGTCGGCCGGCCGGAATGACCTGGTTGTAAGGGGCGGAGCTCCATCTGAAAACCTATATGTTGTGGATGGTTTTGTTGTGCCAAATATAAATCATTTTGGAACACAGGGCGCGACCGGAGGCCCGCTCAGTTTTATCAATCTCGATTTTGTCAATAATACAACATTTTCAACAGGAGGTTTTTCCGCGAAATACGGGGACAAATTGTCCTCTGTGCTTAATATTGATCTGCGCAATGGCAGAGAGGACCGGGTTGGTGGAAAAGCCATAATTTCAGCCACACAATTCGGACTAAATCTGGAGGGACCTGTTGTTGAAAACAGCTCTTTCATCGTTTCGGCGCGCAGAAGTTATCTTGATTTTATCTTTAATGCGGCAGGGTTTAATTTTGTGCCTGAATACTGGGACCTGCTGACCAAATTTGATTATGATATTAATAACAACAACAAATTATCTTATCTCTTTGTCGGAGCGTTCGACCGGGTTAAATTCAATAATAATGATATGGAAGATCAGATAGATAATGCCAGAATTCTTGGCAGCGACCAGGACCAGTATGTCACCGGTATATCGTGGAAACATCTTTTCGGAACAGGTTTTTTAAATGTCGGGTTAAGCCGTAATTATGTCGATTACTTTTCATACCAGAATGATGAGAACCTGAATCCTGTTTTCAGGAATAATTCCGTTGAGGCTGAAAATGAATTAAAAGCTGATCTTGTATTAAAACTTTCTGCGGGCAGCGAACTTAACGCCGGTATTTCAGGGAAATTAATAAAGGTTGATTCCGATATATATTTCCCCTCCTATTTTACAACAACATTTGGCGAAACTCTGCCCGTGAACAGAATCAACCGGGCCGATTATTATCATAAATACGCGGCTTACACTCAATTCAGCGCTCTTTTAACTGATAAACTCAGGGTAAACCTGGGCGCCCGCGCTGATTATTTCAGTGAGCTTGAGGAGAGATTTTATATCAGTCCCAGGTTTTCCGCCGGTTATTCTCTTAGTGATGTTTCATCCTTAAGCTTCAGCGCAGGGATATATCACCAGTTTCCCTCCTATATCTGGCTTGTGTTTGACGGGAATACAAGTCTGAAAGCAGTTAATGTAAACCAGTATATTTTGGGATATGAACACCTGCTGAGAAGTGATACACGAATGAAAATAGAAGGTTTTTATAAGCAATATAATGATTATCCCGCGAGCGCTCTCAGGCCATATCTTGTGCTCGCTAATACCGGCGCCGGATACGCGGGGGCCGAGGATAACTTCACGACATTCGGACTGGAACCATTATTGAGTGAAGGCAAGGGTAATTCGAGGGGAATTGAATTTTCTGTTCAGAAGAAATCCTCCGACCTGCCTTGGTATGGAATATTCAGTCTTACCTACAGCGAAACAATGTTTACAGCTCTTGACGGTGTTGAAAGGCCGGGAAAATATGACCAGAAATGGATTCTTAGTATGAGCGGCGGATATATCTTCAATGAAAAATGGGAGGCCTCAATGAAATTCCGTTTTTCAACGGGCAGTCCCTATACTCCCTATAATAATGACGGGTCGCAATCTGTTCCCCTATATTTATCAGAAAGGTTTTCACCGATTCACAGTCTTGATCTCAGGGTTGACCGCAGGTGGGATTTCGACGGCTGGAGTCTGATAACTTATATTGATGTGCAGAATGTATATAACATGAAGATGGTTACCAACATCAGGTGGAACAGGGAAGAAATGAAGGAAGAAACAAATTCATCGATAGGTGTGCTTCCTTCTATCGGGGTAAATCTTGAATTTTAATAATTAACAAACGAAGAGGTAAAAATGGCAGAAAAATTTGAAAGTGAAATAAAAAAAATTGACGATGTTTATTCAGATATCGTGGCGGCATTGCTGAACAAACCGGAAGCGCAGGATTATGAAACTTCGCGCATCTATTTTGAGAATGTTGCGGCGAAAATGAATCAGTGGGCATCTGATCTGAAAGATGTAAAAAAAATGCTTGAGAGCAGGGAGCCGCTGAGGGACCTGACTGCCGACAACAGACCCGCGTAAAATTATTGAGGGCCGGATTCCGGTCCTCTTGTTTGTTTATCAAATATTTCCCGGTTAAAATGAAAAAAATAGTATTGATTATTCTGTTTTTTAACAGTATCAGTTCAGCTTCTTTTTATTATGATCTCGATCTTTTTTTTTACTCAAAATATGTAAGTGACGGCATTGTGAAATATGATGAGATAATGAATGAGAAAACGTTGCTTGAAAAGATTACGACAGGCTTATCAGGCTCACTGCCGGGGGATAATGAAGCGCCTGATATTTAGGCTCTTATCACCACACTAACGTTAACATGTTGAGGATAATCCGGAGAGCAAAATTTGTCCAAAGGCCCACTCATAACATGTTATCGATAATCAGAACGAGTACGAATTTTTTCTAAATTACCTTTTGGTCGCGGCTTGGCGGGCTTTATAGGATTAAAAGGATATTAGGCGTCCTCAAGATCGCGCTCTGATTCGTTTTTTTTGTATTCCGGAACTGAAAGCATTTTCGGGGGAGATGATTCCTGAAGGATAAAAATATTGTGTTGTCTTTTAATTGATTTTTGCGAAATTCTTTAGTAATTTAAAAAGTGACTGATTCTTGGGCAAAATAATTACTCTTGATCCTGGCGCTAAACTTTGGAACCCGGTAATTAACGTTTTTTAGTTTAAACCTGTTTTGTTATTACTACAACCCGGAGATATTATGTCGGAATATCACGTGAATCAGTCGCGGTTTGTTAAAATCAGGGAATTGATTTTTGGAAAGTTTGGGATAAAAAGAGGTGGACCTGGTGTATCTATTTCCGAATACAGTTGTTTCGGAGCAATCAATCGGAAGAGGGAGAACAAATGACAATAGAAAAGATTGACCTGGGAATTGACTGGTTCATCGACAAAGAGGCTATTGACAGAGGTGAGCCGGGGCTAACTAATTCATTTGTTTCTTCAGTGGCGGGTTTGCTGAATTATATCGATAATCCGGTAGATCCTGTGTGGCTTATGGGCATTACAGGCTTCGCGTTCAGAATCTGCGCGGGTGAAAAATTCAATAATTGCGGAATGACTGCTTTCAACCGGCCGGAAATAATACGTGAGGTTTTCAGAATTGCCGGATACGAATGTGAACTGATGAGCACAAGCACGTCTGTTATCGAACAAAAAGAGGAAATTTATTCAAAAACATGTAAAGCCATCAAAAGATCACTGAACAATGGTATTCCTGTCCTTGCCTGGGATAACAGCTTATCTAAATGGGCGCTGATCAAAGGGTTTGATGATCTCCATAAATGTCTGCTCTCTATTATTGATGATAACAGGAACATCAGACTTGATTACCATAGGCCCTGGCTGAATGGAACTATGGTTTTAAACATTGCGGCGCCGGGTGAAAAGGTTTCAGAATATAATGATAACGCTTTTGATATGAGTCTGGTAAAGGCTTTATCACATTCAAGGGGAGAGGCAAAAATTGACCGGACAGGATTTCGTACCGGATTGGCGGCATATAAGTTGCTGGCAATGTTATTTGAATGGTGGGCATCGGGCATTGAAACTAATACCAACGAAAATGAAAATTTGATGCTGATCGAAAACGCGAAAATTTGTTCAGAACAGATTTATTCGGCCAGATGTTACGCGAGGCAGTATCTCGCGAAATATTCTGACAAGAACAATATGCTGAGTCACGCTGAATATTGTTACGGCAGTGTGGCAAGTTATCTGAAGCCGATATGGGATTATTTCAGGAAAAACGGACCTGCTGACGCTGATATTTTTAATACATTCGCTTCATATATTCGAAATGCCTCTTTGGCTGAAGAACAGGGATTATACTATTTAAGTGAATACCTGGAGTATCAGAAAATCTGAACGGCATTCATAGCTTGTCCATAAAAATGGGGAAGGTTTAAATTACTCCGTAAGGAGTTAAATTCTACGCAAAATGGCAAAATTAATTAACCTGCCATTCATATTTATGCTACGAGGCTATCTGTCGTCCCTGGCGGGACTTATTTATTTCACCTTAACGTTGTCTCCCCCATAATGAATTATGGGGTTATTATCTGTCGTCCCTAACGGGACTTATTCTAAATAATAATGATTATCTACAAGCAAATATTAAATCAGATTAATATGAATCCCGTCAGGGATGATGGAAAATAGCCCCTATTTTCAAATAGGGGAACTTGTTCAAGAATACATCATTAAGTCCCGTCAGGGATTCTCCGTGGCGAACAGGCGGACAGAATTATTTTTGCTCTGGCTTGCCAGTCTATGAATTACGAAGGAAAGAAATGTGATGAAACTATGCTTTCGATTTTTTTACCTTCCGGGCAATAAGACTAATATCAGGTGATGCTGTGTATCATTTTATGGGGGGGATATTGACTTTTCTCAGAATTCGTTTATTCCTAAGCCGGCAAAGCCAGAACCAATATAAATCCTGAACAAATGATCATACTCGTTCTCGTAATCGTACCCGGTTTTATTTTTCTCTTGGAAATTGTTCGAGTACGATAACGAGTACGGCTCGTTTTTATTAACATACAAATTCGTTATTCTGCAATAAAAGCAAGCATATTATTATTAAGTTCCCAAAATTTTCCCCAGGCAGAGTCTGAGGAAAACACCCTAAAAGGAAAGAATTCAGAAATTTAAAATAATTCCGCGCCTTTAGGCCGGAGTTCAAGCGCAAAGTAACCAGCTTTATAGGGCTTTAGCCCAAAGGACGGATAAGGAAAAATTTCCTTTTGGGAAGAGGAAACGGGCAGACTAAAAACAAAGTAACAGTAAGATGACGGGGTTGGCGATAAGGGTGTTTATTTTTTCCCGGGGGTTGCATTAAGATTACTCCGTCAGCAGATTAACCAGACCAAATGACATATACAGCATTTTCCGGTTCGTCCCATATACGAATTAAGAATTGCGGCCTGACTATCGGCAACATGTTATTAGAGGGCTTTTTGACAAATTTTGCTCTCCGGATTTTCCTCAACATGTTAGCGGTAGTATGGTGATAAGAGCCTGCCATTTCCGAGGCAGGGGCAGCCCATACTTCCTTTCAAAATCCAAAAATTTTCAGAGGTTTTCCTCAACATTAAAGGAAAAATAACGATAATAGACCAGGGGTAAAATGCCCTGATTTCCATTATCGGAGATATCATGTCTTTTGGCTTTTGTTTTAGTTTTTATAGAGATAAAATGTCTCTAAAATTTGTCCCGGAATATAATAATTTCATCCGGTTTAAAGGCATTTTTATCGAAAAAACGCAACAGAATAAAAATAGTATTGTAAATTTCCGTTGAGATCGTATCCCATATTTGATGATTGGACAAAAATTTTAGCTAAAAAAATATTATTACGATGAAAATGAAGTTAAAAAAATATACAAACGGAGGTATCATGACAGGATGTTACAAAAATATCGGGCAGCGCCTGATAATTTATCTGACTATGTTTTTAATTATCGGGGGAGCAGGCTCACTGCTTGCCCAGAACACAGATGATCCCTGCGATCTTTCAGGAATGACTACATTCACACAGGGTGGATGGGGAACAGGAGCGAATGGCAACAATCCCGGTTCAATACGCGACGCCCATTTTGATGAAGTATTCCCGCAGGATATGGTAATTACCGGCGGACAATATACATTAAAGTTCACATCCAGCGCCGCGGTAGAAAATTATCTGCCGGCAGGCGGCCCCTCTAAAGCTATGACTGGTAATATTACCAATCCCACCAATAAAAAAGCTGCCGGTGGAATTCTTGGCGGACAGATAACCGCGCTCACATTAAATGTTGAGTTCGACAGAGCCGGAAAAATAGGTGCAGGGGCTTATGAGCTCGCTGATCTTGTAATTACCGGCGGACCTTTTCAGGGGATGACCGTTGATGAATTTCTTGATCTCGCTCAGACTGCTCTGACAGGTGGTAACACTCAGGGATTTTCATATAGCCAGATAAATGACGCAGCTACAGCATTAAATGAAAATTTTGACAACGGTACAGTTAACCACGGTTACGTTACATGCCCGCCGACAATTACCGGAAGTCTTGGCGATAAAGTATGGCTTGATGAAAATAGCAACGGTATTCAGGATAATGGTGAATCAGGCGTTTCTAATATAACTGTAAAATTATATCTGGATGGAGCGATATTTGAAACAACAACAACCAATCAGAATGGTATATATTTATTTGATGATCTGAACGGCGATGATTATGAAGTGGAATTTGTTCTTCCCGCCGGATATGAATTCAGCCCGCAGAACCAGGGAAATAATGACAATTTGGATTCCGACGCGAATACCACAACAGGTAAAACAGGAACGATAACTCTTGCTGATGGTGATCACAGAACAGATATTGACGCAGGTCTGGTATTGCTGAAAGCGAGCCTTGGAAATTATGTATGGCTTGATGAAGATCGTGACGGAGTCCAGGATGGAAATGAGGCCGGAGTTGAAGGTATAACTGTGAAACTGCTTAATGCAGGCGGAACAGAAATCAGTTCGACCACAACAAATGAGGATGGTCTTTACAGCTTTACCGATCTTAATCCGGGAACATATTCAGTCCAGTTTGTTAAACCCTCAGGCTATTCATTCAGCCCGAAGGACAGCGGCAATGACCTGGTTGATTCAGACGCTGATCTGACAACCGGAAAAACTGCCCAGGTTACTCTCGCGGCAGGAGATAATAACACCTCACTTGACGCTGGTATTTATGATATTAAAGGAAGCATCGGCGATTTTGTATGGAATGACACAGATAATGATGGTGTGCAGGATCTTGGTGAAGCCGGAATAGAAGGAATTACAGTAACTCTTTATAAATGTGATGATACACAGGTAGCTTCGACCACAACAGACGAAGATGGCAAATATCTTTTTGATGAGCTGCTGCCTGATGATTATTATGTGAAATTTACATTGCCGAACGGATTTATGTTCAGTCCGAAAGATTCCGGCGGCAATGACGCGAAAGATTCCGATGCCAATACCACCACTGGTAAGACTGAATGTATCACACTTGGCAACGCGGAAAACAACATGACCCTGGACGCGGGTATGTTTGAACCTAAAGCCAGTCTCGGTGATTTTGTCTGGATAGACCTTGATGAAAATGGTGTTCAGGATAATGGCGAGCCTGTTATGGCTAATGTTCCTGTTTCACTTTACACATGCGACGGTAATTTTATTACTCAGACAAATACAGATCAATATGGCAAATATCTCTTTGGCGGACTTGACCCGGGAGATTACAAAGTTAAATTCACCAAACCGAACGGATACTATTACACAGTTAAAGATGCCGGCGCGGATGACGCCCTTGATTCAGACGCTGATCCGGTAACAGGTTTTACAGCTTGTGTCACCCTGGCGGCTCTTGAAGAAAATACCACCGTGGACGCCGGATTTTACCAGCCGACCGCAAGCATAGGCAACTTCGTATGGGAAGATACAGACAAAGATGGTGTTCAGGATAATGGTGAATCAGGTTTCGAGGGAGTTCTGGTTAAACTTTATAATTGTGGTGATGATCTGCTCGCCACCACGATCACGAATGAAAATGGTTCTTATCTCTTCTCAAACTATCCCGCGGGAGATTATTATGTGAGATTTATTCTGCCGAACGGATATGAGTTCTCACCGAAAGACGCGGGCTCTGATGACGCTAAAGATTCGGACGCCGACCAGACAACGGGAAAAACCGACTGCTTCTCTCTCGCGGCTGGTGATAATGATGATTCAAGAGACGCGGGTATTTATCCCACATCGGTTACAGTTGATATAGAAATAACTAAAACAGCAAGTGAAATGAATCCCGATGATGGCGATCCCCTTTCATTTACAATTAAAGCGAAAAACAATGGCCCGGCCAACGCTGCCTCTGTTGTAGTTAAAGACCTTCTTCCTGATGGTTTTGACCTCTCGGGAACAACAACCTCACAGGGAACCTTTGACGATGTTTCAGGTATCTGGACAGTTGGCGCGCTTAATTCAGGTCAGACTGCCACTCTTACTGTTAACGGGGAAGTCAACCTCGGATCATCAGCTCCGTTCGAATTATATGAAGCTGAAGGATTTAACCTTTTTGTACTGGAAAACCTTATTCAGCCATCCGCCGATACTGAAGGTAAAGTCGCGGTAGGCGGAAACGCTTCACTCAATAACTATAGTGTTGGCGATCTTCTTCAGCCCTCGGGCGGAACAGTTGATATATTGATTGTTGGCGGTCATCTGGAATATGGAAGCGGAAGTGTTGAAGCGGGCAATATTGTTTATGGCCAGTCAACTAACCTGCCCAAACCGCAGGTGAGCATACCTGACGGAACCTTAAGACAGGACACAGTAATTGATTTTGAAGCAGCGGAAAATAATCTTAAAGCTCTCGCGGCAAGTCTTTCCGGTTATGCCGCTAACGGAACAACAACTCTCCAGTGGAGCGCTGTTAACCTGAACGGAACAAATCCCCTGGTGAATGTATTTGATGTTGACGGGGCCGATCTGACAGCCTCAACAGAAATGAATATAAGTGTTCCAAACGGTTCAGTTGTAATCGTCAACATTTCAGGTGATGATATTGACTGGAGCGGAGGCCTGGTAGTGGCCGGAACCGCTATTACCAATGTTATTTACAATGTTTATGAAGCGACCAATCTGAAAATATCCTCGATTGATGTAACAGGAACTCTGCTCGCTCCTTATGCCGATCTCGATTTCCCGACCGGTGTTATTAATGGCCAGGTAATCGTAAAATCAATGACAGGAACGGGACAGTTTAACAATAAACTTTTTGCCGGAAATGTTCCGGTTGATCCTAATCTCGTGAACTGCGCCGAACTTTTCAGTTCAGACCCCGTAGACAGCGACGAATCGAATGACTGCGACTGTGTTACTGTTGTTGTTGGTGATACTACCAGCGGCGGCGGTTCAGGCAGCGGCGGAAACACTAATTTCGAATGGGAACTTGTTGGCGGAACAGGTCTTGAAGAAATGATCTGGACAATCGACAACGACGCGGCAGGCAATATGCTTTGCGGAACCGTAGGCGGTAATATTTATCGCTCGGAAAATAATGGTGTCGACTGGACACTTATCAACTCGTCAATGCAGGTTGGCTGGGTATGGTCACTGGTTACTGATGACAACGGCAGGATTTATGCCGGAACCGAAGATGGAATTTATTATACCGATAATAATGGCACAGACTGGAACGGCCCGGTATTGGAAGGATACGATGTCAGAGCGCTTGTCATTGACGGATTCGATAATCTTTACGCGGGCACATGGGGCGCCGGTATATTCAAGAGCATAAACGGAACCCAGTGGAACGCGGCCAATTCAGGATTAACTACTCTCGCGGTTCACGCTCTCGCGGTAAGTTCGAACTCCAAAATTTACGCCGGAACCTTTGGCGGCGGTGTTTATGAAAGCGCCGATCTCGGGGCAACCTGGGAACAGACAGGCGGCAGTTACAGCTACGTATGGGCTCTGGATATTACAAGCAATGATGTATTATATGCCGGAACATATGGCGGCGGAGTTTATACAAGTGAAAATGGCGGAGCCAACTGGCAGCTTCTCGGAGGAGCTTCACCATATGTTTATTCAATCACTGTTGACGCTGCCGACAATGTATTTATTACAACATGGGCCGATGGAGTATTTATGCTTAATCTGAACGGTCCCACAGCGCCATTAACAGGTAACGGAAAATATGGCCGCGATGAAGTTAACACAGCAGGCTGGATGCCGATGGGATTGAATAATGCCGGTATTAGCTCGGTGGCTGTCAATCCGCAGAATACAGAACTCTTTGCCGGTTCGGAAGATGGCAATATCTATAAGCTTACTTTGAACACTATTACCGGTGTTGAAGATCTTACTGAAGATAATGTGATCCCTGAAGAATTTGAACTCTCACAGAACTATCCTAATCCGTTCAATCCTTCAACAACAATCAACTTCAGCCTAAGGGAAGCAGGCAATTACAAGCTGACTGTATATAACATAATCGGTCAGGAAGTTGCCACACTCGTTGATGAGTCACTTAATGCCGGTAAATATAATGTCACTTTTGACGCGGCGGAGTTTTCATCAGGAATTTACATCTACCGCCTCTCAGGTCAGAATGTGAACATGGTTAAGAAAATGATTCTTTTGAAATAATTTTTTAAGCAGCTTTCTCCGGCTGCTTTTAATGAAAGGTTAACAAACCTTGAATGATGAGAAGCGAGGCCCCGGCCTCGCTTTTTTTATTGTCGTCTCAATTTGTGTTAAAGATATTTTATGGTTATCCAAATTCAGGGTGAAACTGGACTTCCTGCAGAATTTAAGGCGCTTTAGCCACCAGGAATTGCTGATTTTTTAACTCTTCACTCTCCATCAACCACTCTTTACTTGTAGAGTCCTGATAAGTCTGAAAATTCAGAACTCCTTACCCCTCGCAAAATGAAATCGCGGAAGTTCATCGCGAAATATTATATTCCAAGATCTTAATACAAGCAGATTTTATCATTCATCGAGCAAAAAATAAAAATGCTGTTCCATTTTAAAGGATGAAAAGTTGTCTCTGTCGTCCCTGACGGGACTTTTTGTGATTGTATGTTACCCATTTACCCCACAATAAATTGCGGGGCTATTTCCTGCTGTCCCTGGCGGGACTTTCTTTCAGACTTCTATCCCCGCGATTTTATTTTACGAATGAATACATGTAAATTATTGTTTTTTATTACGAGGGATCAGGAGCTCTGTATTATTTGTTATCGTCAAATAGAATATGACTATTTCGTTTAATGCTGTCAAATACCTTCCCCAATCCGATATTTGGTGAACTCGGACATGATCCGGATATAAAAAAGCCCCGGGGTAATCCGGGGCTGAAAAAATTAAACTCAGGGTGATAACGCGAATCATCTTTCAGAGCATTCATCCACAAGATACATAATGGACTTATAATATCTTCCGCTGTGGAGGGAGAGGCCAATTTCGCAGGTTTTACTGGTGGAATAACCATGCTCACATTCGTCGGGTAACGACTCCTTCAGCCCGTGAAGAGCCGATTCATTAAGTTCGGGATAAGAAAAACCACGGTCGCCGGCAAAACCGCAGCATCCGATATTTTCAGGTACAATCACATTTTCAGATAACATATCGGCCAGCTTTTTGAATGGCTCTTCGAGTCCTGATTTTTTGCTGCTGCATGTTGTGTGGATGGTGATAGTCTCATTGGTTCTGGTGAACTTGAGATTATCGGCCAGGTACTTCAATGTGAATTCAATCGGCTCCAGAATTTCGAGATTATATTCGTTACCTTCTTCTTTGAGATACTTGACAAAATGATAAAAGCAGGGACTGGTATCAAAAAGCACAGGAAACTTACCATTATGGGAAGCTTTGTTCAGCTCATTCAGCAGCTCTTTTGATTTCATCCTGCCCTGGCGGACAAATCCTTTGCTGGCAAATGGCATTCCACAGCAGAGTTTTTTGATGTTATCAGGATAGATAACTTTATACCCGGCCCGTTTAATTACCCTGTGAATAACGGTAGTCTGCGATTCATCCTCCTCCGCGATATGAGGATTGCCCATTGAGCGGGCGATGCAGGAGGGGAAATAAACTACAGCCTTTTCCACATCGGCGGGAATGTGTCGCCTGTTGATAAGTTTGTCTCCACCCGAAGGAAGATATTTATTCCAGGCGGGTATTGTTTTGAAGCTGGCTTTTCTTGCCAGTCCGGCAATGCCCCCCATAATTTTTGATCCAAGTATCAGGTGGAAGAATCCGGCCACATTAAGCCCGAATTTCATCGCGCCGGTTACGAAAGCAAAGCGGTTCGCGATAAAGTAAGCCAGGTTTTCCTGCAGGCCGTGCACATGAATCTGGCGCAGCTTTTTGATCATTTTACCGGTATCGATATCAACCGGGCAGCTTAATTCGCAGAGGCCGTCTGTGGCGCAGGTCTGGTTGCCGTAATAATTAAAGGCGTCGGTCAGTTCATTCATAAGTTTATCATTTTCCCCGGTCCGCCTCAGTCGTGAGATTTCCCTGTAGGTTGTGATTCTCTGGCGGGGAGTGAGGGTCAGATCCCGGGAAGGACAGTTGATTTCGCAGAATCCGCATTCTATACACTTATCAACAATTTCATCGGCCACCGGAAGTGGTTTGAGATTTTTCAGGTGAACTTCCTGATCCTCATTGAGGATAACACCGGGATTAAGAACATTATCGGGATCAAATATATTTTTGATCTCTTTCATTACGTCAAAAGCTTTTTCGCCCCACTCATATTTTACGAAGGGGGCCATATTTCTGCCGGTGCCATGTTCAGCTTTGAGTGAGCCGTCATATTTTTCAATAACTGAAGCGGCCAGATCATCGATAAATTCCCTGTAACGGGTCAGTTCTTCAGGTTTCGAAAAGTCCTGGCTGAGCACAAAATGGAGATTTCCCGCGAGGCTGTGTCCCCAGATTATTGTATCGGTATAATTATGTTTCCGAAACATGGCCTGCAGATCGAGCGCCGCGTCGGCGAGCCGTTCTGTCGGGAAGTTCACATCCTCAATTATAACAGTTGTGCCGGGATCCCTTGAAATGCAGACTGAAGGAAAAAGCCCTTTTCGCACATCCCATAGTTTCTGATAGAGAATCTTATCGGTCGTGAATTCGGGAGGATAAAGCAGGCCGAGATCGGACATTGCCGATGTGATTGCCGCTACATGTTTATCAAGTTTGTCATAGTCATAATCGGATGTTTCAATAAGCAGAGCCGCCGCCTCTTCAGGCAGGGTTTTCAGGTTATCGGGCATCCCCGGTTTATTCTCGACCGCTCTCAGCGCCGCGCGGTCCATAATCTCGGCGGCTTTCACCGGCAGTTCATTCATAACAGGAATAGCGGCGCATGCCGACCTGATATCACGGAAAAGCAGCAGAGCTGTGGCTTTGCAGGGTGGTTCGGGCACGGTATCAAGTTCAATTTCGGAAATAAAACCAAGGGTGCCTTCGGAACCGATCATCAGATGGGGAATTATTTCAAAAGGATCATCAAAATCCACGAGTGAATTCAGTCCGAATCCGGTTGTGTTTTTAATGGAATATTTATGTTTTATCCGGTTGGCAAGCTCTTTATCGGCTTTCACCTTTGCCGAGAGTTCTTTGATTCTGCTGTAAATATTACCGGGGGCGTTGATGAACTGTTCGCGGCTTTTTTCGCTGGTGGTATCGAGGATAGAACCATCTGAAAAAATGATCTTCATGCCGCTGAGGGTATTATAAATATTAAATTCTGTTCCGCTTGTCATACCGCTGGCGTTATTTGCCGCTATTCCCCCGATAGTCGCCGAGTTTATAGACGCGGGGTCGGGTCCCATTTTACGGTGGAAAGGAGCAAGCGCGCGGTTTGCCCACGCTCCTATTACTCCCGGTTGAAGCCGGATTTTTCTTCCTTCATCGAGCACATTTATTCCCTTCCATTCACGGCCCATTTTCAGCAGAACCGAATCGGTTATCGACTGCCCCGAAAGGCTGGTCCCCGCCGCGCGGAAGGTGATCGGGATTGATCGGGAACGGCTTTCTTTCAGTATTTCAACAACCTCATTTTCTTTCTCACTTTTTACAACAAGCTGAGGTATAAGGCGGTAAAAGCTGGCGTCTGTTCCATAGGCCAGCGTTCTTAACGGATCAGTAATAAGATTATCCGGGTTAATCTTTCCGGAAAAATAATTTTTTAGAGCTTCTGTTTTGTTCGACAATTTTACCCCTGTTTAGCACAAAATTCTTCAACTTCATCAACTGTTTTTGGTATCGGTTTCCCAAGCGCTCTGCTTCCGGTTTCTGTCACGAGGATATCATCTTCAATCCTTACCCCGCCGAATCCGAGGTGTTTTTCCACTTCGGCATAATTTATGAAATCAGTAAATTTATTTTCTGATTTCCATTGGCTGACAAGTTCAGGAATGAAATATATTCCCGGTTCGATTGTCAGGCAGTAGCCAGGCTGTAATCTTTTACCGAGTCGCAGATAAGCAAGCCCGAACTGTTCGCTTCTTTCAATCTCTTCATCATACCCGATAAAATTTTCAACCAGGTTTTCCATATCATGAACATCGAGCCCGATCATATGTCCCAATCCATGCGGGAAAAAGAGAGCGTGAGCGCCGGCGTCCACCGCTTCATCAATGTTGCCTTTCATGATTCCCAGTCCCTTCAGACCTTCAGCCATTGTTTTAGCCGCGAGGAGGTGAACATCTTTGTTAACCACTCCCGGCCTGGTAGCTTCGATAGCAGCCAGCTGACCATTAAGCACAATATTATATATATCTTTCTGAATGGGGGTGAATTTGCCGCTTACCGGGAATGTGCGGGTGATATCGCTCGCGTAATGTTCAAGAGATTCGGCGCCTGAGTCGAGCACAGCTATCTGACCTTCCTTCATCAGGTTGCCGTGATAATGGTTGTGCAGAGTTTCACCATGCACCGAAAAAATAATTGGGAATGAAATTCCGCTTCCTTTGAGAGAGTAATGCCTTCAACAACACCCCATACTTCTCTTTCATAGATTCCGGGACGGATAACTTTCATGGCTGTAGTATTCATTTCATAACTGATCTCAATTGCCTTTTCAATTTCCGCGACCTCTTCAGCCGTTTTTACCGAACGCTGAGCAATGACGGCAAAATTAAATTCTCTCGACCAGTGAGCCGTGGTTTTATTATGTCTGATACCGAGCAGTTCCTCAAGCCATATTTTTGTCTCAGCCCTGTATGGGGGGAGATAATGAACCTTTCTGCCTGTGTTGACGGCGTAATCAAGATATCCCGCCAGATCGCCCGAAGGCCTGGTAAGCGACACTCCGGCGAGAGCTGCCTGATCGGCGAAGGGAGCTTCAGGTCCCATCCATACTGTATCTTCGACAGGCCGGTCATCTCCGAATAATATTTCCTTATCCTTGTCAAGATCAATTACCGCTGCGAGACCCGCTTTGTCCAGTCCCCAGTAATAGAGGAAATTGCTGTCCTGGCGGAACCTGTATTCATTGGCGGCATAATTCATCGGCATTTCGCCATTTCCGGGAAAAAACAATATTCCCGATGATACCTGTGATTTTAACTGTTTTCTTCTTTCAACGTAAATTTCTGGCGCAAACATATATATCCTCCGGGTAGTTAACATCAATATTTAAAGAATTTATATCTTAAAAAAATAAGAGCTAATTGTCAATAAAAATCCCCCCCAAAATCGTAATCGTAATCATAAACTGGCGGAGCCAGAATAAACAAGGTTATCGAGTTACTCAAAGTAAGTCCTCCCCCGTCTCCAAAGAAAAACACTTTGGATCCACCCCCTCCAAAGGGGGATAAAAGACGTAATATCCCCCTTTGGAGGGGGTGGCCTCCGGTCGTCTTTTGCCGGAGGGCGGGGGAGGACTCACCTCGAGTAACCACAAAACCTTTAATTAGCAATAAAATTTTTTACTCGTTAGTAAAATTTTGCCATTTTGCGTAGAATTTAACTCCTTACGGAGTAATCATAATCATAATCTCTCCCCGGGAAAAATGAACACCTCCGCATTAGCGATCCTGCCGGATTTCATTGCTGGACAAAGTTGCGTGGGGACTCATGGGACAAATGGGACGTTAGTTTTTCCTTTTGGGTCAGGCCGGTATAGCTTAATGTTTTCTATCCACAATAAATTACTGCAGAGAAAGGGAGATTTTCAGGGCTTTATCGATTTCCAGCATTTTATCCTTTTCAAGGGCGCCGAACTTTTTTATTAAACGTAAATCTTTATCTATTGTTCTTATCTGACAGCAATCGACGTAACTTTCTTCATCTAATCCCCCTTCTCCTTTTGAAAGGAAGATCATAATCGGCAGAGGTTTTGTTATTTCTTTTACACTTGAAACAGGCGCTATAATTGTAACCGGACTGAATTTATTGCCAATATTATTTTGAATTATTACCGCCGGCCTCGCTTTCCCGATTTCTTTTCCAACAATCGGATCTAAGTTTACCAGGTAAATATCACCCCTGAGCAGTGGATTTTTTATTCCCTTATTCTGAGTCGGCATGTTTCCAGTCCTCCTGAGATTTCAGGTAATAGTTGTAATTTTCCTTATAACCGATTTCAAGTTCCTTTTCTATTCTCTCTTTCTCAAGCTGCTCGATATAATTTTGTAATGCCGTTCTGGCTATTTCACTTACAGTAATTTTATTCTGTTTCGAAATCTTCTTGATTTTCTCAGATAAATCTGAGTTAATAAAAAAACTCAAACGTTCCTTCTTTTTTGAAATTTGATCCGCGCGCATTTTATCACTCAATTATTGCAATAAACTTGTGTTAATATATACGCAATAATTTACACATATTTTATGTGACAAACAAAAAGAGGAGTGGTTGGCAAAATACCGTGACCGTCTTTCAGAGATATCAGAAGTGGTTTAATTGATAATCTCATCACATATTTCTTTAAGTACATCTATTCTTTTAGCGTGCATCAAATTTATTACTGAACTCAAGGCAGCTCTTCGATATCAGAGATGCGCTAAAAATAAGACAAAATTATGCATACTGTAATTTTACATTTGACATTCTAAAAAAGAATGCTTTTATTTTTTTAGAAAATTTTTCATTCTAATTATTCGGAGAATTTATGAGTACCAAAATTGAAAACATAAATATTTTTATCCAGAAAAAAATGGCAGAACTAAAAACTGAAAACATCTCAGCTGTTGAAATGGCAGAGTATCTTGATGAAGCCCAGATACTAAAAGATAATAAAAGCCGACCGGGTCTACCTCTTCGAAATTATCTACGATCCAATTCAATACTTGGTGGTTACCAAAATCAAAGCAGGAGATGGTTCATTCAGAGATTGGAAGATGATAAAGATTTTATTTCAGTAGCAAAAGCAGCCAGAATTTTAAAGGTATCAGAACACGCTATTTATAAAAAAATTGAAAGAAATGAAATTGAACCCAAAATAATTGGGAAAAATAGATTTCTCATTCCAAAGGATGCTGTTACAGGTATCGTAAATGATAAGAAAAGAATACATCAAATCAAGGAAAGAGAAACGCTTTTTTCTTTAACACTTAATATCAAGCAACAGGTATCAAAAATAAAAGAGGATTTAATGCTGATTATAAATAAACTTCACTCTCTTGAGAGTAAAATTGAAGCTCTTGAAGAAAATGAAGATCAAAGTAATAATCATAAAACTGAGATCGAAATTGGAAACGAACAGGTTACTACATTGGATGATATTTTGCCAGTAAAACCAGGTCTAAAAATGTTAATTATTGCCAAAACTCCTGCTCCCATCAGTGTTAGAGCAGGTCACTATTTTCAAGGTAAACATGGGAAAATGCTTTGGAATAAATTACAAGAATATAATATTTTTACCCCCTCGGAAAATAAATTTGAAGATGAATGTTTGTTGGATTATGACTTTGGAATTACGGATATTGTTAAGGTACCACATGATTTTGGTAATGAACCTTCCTCATTTGATTATCAGTCCGGAGCAGATAGAATAATGAATTTAATCGAACTGCATAAACCCAAAGTGATATTTTTTGTCTACAAAAAAGTATTGGATAATATTCTTAGAATCATGTTCAATATAACTACGAAATCCAAGTATGGATTTAATCCGGAAATTGAAGAATATTTCAAATGCAAAGTATTTGTTTTCCCTATGCCTGGCACTCCCTGCAAGGCTGATGATGCGCATCAAGCAATGTTAGAATTACATATATACCTTTCAAACCTGACTTAAATAAAAGTAAAAATTAAAAAGGAGATTTTTATGAAAAAATCAAATTTGTATATTAGTCTATGGACCAAAAGTTTACCAGAAATAATTAGACGATTAAAGAATATTTCTTCGACTGAACCCATTCAATTGAAGTCTGAAGATTTTCATAGGGTTGGGAACAGACAGAAATATTCATTCAATCTTGAGTTTAAAGATGGTCTTGTAAGTAATAATATTGGTGGTTCAGCCGTTGCTAGAGATTTAGAAGCCGTTTTACAAAATAATAGTGTAGTCAAAGAACTAATCAAATCTGGACATTATAAATTTAAAATGGATAAAGATTATCTATTGTGGATTACCCAGATTGAGGAGTAATAATATTGTATTGTGGAAGTTGTTTTTCGGAGGAATGAGGCTTTGAGAGTAATCTAAAGCTTCATTCTTTCACAATGAAATTTTTATGATACTTAAGATTAGTCATCCAATAGCAATCATCATTTCCCTTAACATTGTATCTCAAAAGAGGTACATTTGCTTAAGAAAACTATGAGGAATAAAATGATAAAATCAGCGATGATCAGGGCAGGAATAAAGCCTGAGTTAAAAGAAAACGTGGAAAGTATCTTAAATGAATTGGGAATATCAACAACAGAAGTCATTACCCTTTTTTATAACCAGATTCGACTGAATAACGGAATTCCTTTTGAAATAAAAATTCCCAATGCGACAACAGAAAATACATTTAAGGATACTGATTCCGGTAAAAATATAGTTAAAGCAAAAGACGCTGATGATATGTTTGCTCAGTCAGGTATTTGATGCTTTCTCCAAAATACACAAAACAGATTTATAAGGTAAGTTTAAAAACGGGGCAAATCTTGGTAGAAATTTTTATCCGGCGAAATCTCTATGACGGCATCAAAGAATGCCAGGAATTATTGTAACTTATCAGAAATATTGTAGAAATTATACAGATTAAGTATATTGTATCATGTTGTGACAACTTATCGAAAGATTGCAGAAACATTATTAAATTTTTGGGGAGCTTTTATGAAACTTCAGGTTATTCTTGAGCCGAGCGATGAAGGGGGTTTTACAGTATATGTCCCATCATTGCCGGGATGTATCAGTGAAGGTGATACGAAGGAAGAAGCGTTAGACAATATTCAGGAGGCAATTGAATTGTATCTTGAAGCGGTGGATGATGATCAATTATTTTCTCCCGATATTGAGAAACTGGAAATAGCGATATGAGCAAGACGCCAAGTTTGAATTTTGAAAAACTCATCTCGGCATTAAGACGTGATGGCTGGGTTGTCGTGCGTCAAAGAGGAAGTCATATAAGATTACAGAAAACCACAAAAGATGGCACACTAAAACTGACAGTTCCCGCACACCGTCCGATAAAACGATCCACCTTATCTCACATTTTAAAACAGGCAAAATTATCAGTAGAAGAATTGAACGAACTGTTATGATTTTCTTAAGAACTAATAAATTGATCTGTTAAATTTATCGGCTATGAGAGATTAAAGCAAATGATTGCAATAAAATAGCGCTACACCTTGTTGCACAATTTTATCGGCGCTTAATTTTTATTGCCCTCAAAACAAAATCAATTAAAAACTTCCCGGCTCCTACTACGATTATTTTTCACCCTAAACATCATTCCCCAAATTTCCCTAAATTAAACATCATATTTTTATCAGGAGAAAAAATTGTCCAGACGTTTTTATGAAATTGCTGAGACTTATAATGCTACTCTGAATCCATTTACCGATGAGCAATTGATGCTGCCAGGTGATATCTGCCGTTTTCAACCGGGGATGCAACAGCTTGATCTGGCGTGCGGCAAGGTTGAGATGTTATGCCGATGGGCGCGAAAGTATGGAATTAGCGGGGTCGGGGTGGATATTGTCTGGCACGGGGAAAATATTACTGGCAATGATTATAAAAAATAATTAACTTTATTAGAAATTGATAAAGGACAACACGATGAACCAATATATAGTTGACGCGCATATAAAAAACGGATGTTTATCAATTGATAAGCTGCCCATAACTGAGGAGATGGATGTAAAGGTTATTGTAATTCCCAAGGTGAAATATGAGGATTTGTCTTTTATGAAAGTCAGGAAATTAACAAAATCGATTAAGGGCAATATTTCAAAGGATATAAATTCTGACAGAGAGAATTGATGAATCTAAAAACATGAGTAAAAAATCAGCGATGATCAGAGCAGGAATAGAGCCTGAGTTAAAAGAAAACGTGGAAAGTATCTTAAATGAATTGGGAATATCAACAACAGAAGCTATTACCCTTTTTTATAACCAGATTCGACTGAATAACGGAATTCCCTTTGAAATAAAAATTCCCAATGCGACAACAGTAAAAACATTTAAGGATACTGACTCCGCTAAAAATATAGTTAAAGCAAAAGACGCTGATGATATGTTTGCTCAGTCAGGTATTTGATGCTCTCAAAATTAATAACCCGGCCTTACCACCTTTCCTATTTTGTATGATTGCAGTCAGCAAAGAGTGAAAAAATTCATTAAATTTGTAAAAAAAGGAAAAAGATGAACAGCACAGCATTAAAAAGAGATTTTCACAATTTGATAGACAGCATTGAGAATGAAACTTTACTTATCGGTTTCTATGAATTAATGAAAAACAGGACCTCCACAAAAGATGGAAAGTTATGGAGCAGACTTTCCCGTGAGGAACAGGAATCATTACTTCAGACTCTTGAAGAAACCAAAAAGCCGGAAAATGTTATCAGACATTCGGAGATGATAAAAAAGCATAAAAAATGGCTCTGAAAATTGAGTGGTCAAAAAAGGCTGATAAAAAATTCGATAAAATCCTGGAATATTTGTTGGGGGAATGGGGAGAACCAGTAACGAAGGCCTTTATCAGAAAGGTGTATGATTTTTTGGAAATTTTAGTTGAATTTCCTCAACTTGGATCGATAGAACATAAAGAAAAAGAGATTAGAGGATTCACCATTGTAAAACAAATAAATATTTACTACAAAATCAGGGGCAGTAAAATTGTTATTTTGGATTTCTTTGATAATCGACAATATCCATCGAAGAAACGATTTTAAGTAAAGTGCAGCCACCTAAAAGGCTGCAATAATTATTTCTACTATATGGCAATAGTCCAACAAATGTTAACAATTACCGATCATATTCATAGTTGAGCAGGGAAGGTTAAGCAAACTGTAAAAATTTCCAGAAAAGAATATTCTTAATCCCTAAGCTGGCAAAGCCAGAACCAAAAAGAATTGTTATCAATCTTACCAAATATATTTTATTAAAAATGCTCTTACTTTTTGTCTTGTCCACAGGACTCCTCTGGAGACACAAAAAGTAACTCTCCTGCGGCGAGCAGGCAAAATAAGTCAAGACTGCAAAAAAATAAGACAAATATTATTGTTAAGTTACTTAATTGTTGAAGGAGTTTTATGAAGTTACAAGTTATTTTTGAGCCGAGCGATGAAGGGGGTTTTACAGTATATGTCCCATCATTGCCGGGATGTATCAGTGAAGGTGATACGAAGGAAGAAGCGTTAGACAATATTCAGGAGGCAATTGAATTGTATCTTGAGCCAGTTGATAATGATCAATTGTCTGCTCCCGATATTGAGAAACGGGAGATAACTATATAAGCAAGATACACAGTTGCAGTTAAAAAAAAGCGCGACACTTGTTGCTCAATTTCTATCGGC
The DNA here is from genome assembly GCA_963677445.2 of Melioribacteraceae bacterium. Taxonomy (GTDB): domain Bacteria; phylum Bacteroidota; class Ignavibacteria; order Ignavibacteriales; family Melioribacteraceae. Next base: position 91,687 of record CAXXGF010000028.1, read on the forward strand.
GCTTAAATTCTTTATACGCGGATTCTGAGATTGCTCTACATTATCTCATATCTTAAAACAAGCCGTATTAACTGTCGAAGAATAAGATGAACTATTATGCAAATTAGCAATTTATTTCTTGCTTTAAATGACAGAATATTGAATTGTGAAAGTTAATAGAAACGAGCAGTACTCGTACTCATGGCAGGTTAAATAATTTTGCCATTTTGCGTAGAATTTAACTCCTTACGGAGTAATCGTTCTCGAATAACCTGAGTGTTTTAAAAGACGAGTACGAAGTACGATTACGAGAACGAGTGCGATTTTTTTTCTGAATTTCTTTTTGGTTTCCGCTTTAGCGGCTTAGGATATCTCCAAAAAATGATATATTTTTGCATGAAAAACAGGACAGAATAACCTATGGAAGAAAGAAAACGCCCCTCGTTCGAAGAAGTATATATGAATTTTGCCGTGGAGATATCACAGCGCTCGACATGTAAAAGGCTCGCTGTGGGCACTGTAATTACCACCAGCGATTTCCGGAAGGTTTTGGCAGTCGGGTATAACGGCAACGCTTCGGGACTGCCGAATACCTGCGACCGTGACACACCTGGAAACTGCGGCTGTCTGCATTCGGAAGAAAACGCGGTTATAAATTGTGACGCTCCCCGTTTTATCGAAAAATATGTGTTTGTAACACACCTGCCATGCGTTATGTGCGCGAAGAGACTTGTGAACCTGGGGAATGTAAGAAAAGTATTTTATCTGAATGAATACCGTCTGAAGGATTCTATCGGAATATTGCTTACCTGCGGAATTGAGGTCTATAAGCTGGTCGATGGCGTGCCGCAGCAGATAACATCCGTGCCGCCAAACGAGTGACTCAGTTCACCTGGTTTCAGTGGATGCTGAAAACTTAAACACAAAGCGCTCAGGAGAGGCACAAGGGACACCAAGGGGGGAATTTTCGGGAATAACCGATGTATTTCTCCATATCGTGAAAAAATCAGAGTAAGAGCGGGAGTATGAGTAAGAGTATAATGGCCGGGTTGGGTGGCGGTGGCGGAGTTGTTCTTTTTATCCGGCGGGTGGAAGTATTCCGTTAGCAAACAAATTCTATGCAGAATGGCAAAATTTTTGGTTGCAATCCGGATTGTGGTTTTGGTTAGCTGAGCGCTGTTGATTCACTTCAGGGGTCTTCCTTGTACAGGGCTCCTGACATCAGAAACATAAAGTATTGAAATAAAACAACATAGACTTTTTTTGTCCCGTATATACTTATGCGACTTGTGTCAGAAATTCTGTTAAAAAGAATTGCGTTTGTAATTTTTCTTGCGTGAAATAATTTGAAATTTACTTCAGCTGGCAAAGCGAAAACCAATGGGGATTTTCATTAATCTTACCAAATATATTTTATAAGAGATGCCCTTACTTTTTGTCTTGACACAAAAAGTAACAAAAAAGTCAAGACTGCAAAAAAATAAGCTAAAAATCAATTCACTCCGCTAAAATGAAAGAACTCGGCACATAAAAAGACATGTGCCTCAAACAGCTTTCCTTTTTTAACGCTCCGTTCATTTGATTTTTTTAACGCTTATTTTTTTGAGGTCGCTTTAAAAGATAAAAACAATATTGTGAGAGGATAAACGAAATATTCTTACTGTTATTATTTTGTCATTTAATGAAAGATAATGATAAAAATTAGTTGCATTACAATATACGTGATGTCAGGAGCTCTGTTGTATGTTTTGTTATTTGCTATCCCGGAGGGACGTTCCGCAATAATGCTGCTTCAACAAAGCAGATTCAATTCAAAAAAAAATTCAGGGAAAGCCAATTCGTAATTGTTTACGGCCCCGCCGGTTTATGATTTAATAAATGATTTCCTTATGGATTTGTCCCGGGCGACTTGAAGAATTAGAGGGGTGAATACAAAATATTTAATTCCTTCTTATCCTTTTAATACAAAAGTGATTAATATTACTCAATTTCTTACGATGAATTTCGATAATGTGTTAAATAAACTGTGTCGTCCTGTATTAAATGCAGGAACTTTTATATATTAATAATACAGAATAGCTGAAATATAAATCTTATAGCTTAACGGTATCTGATGAATGAAATTCACCTTGTAAAGCACCAGCTCGAGCAGGAGTATATGCTGATAAATTCCCGCGCGGAAAGAATATACAGCGCGCTTGAGGAATTGCGTGAAATGACGGTATTTCTGCTGAGTGAAACCTACAGGAATAAAGAGGATGTGGATAACTGGGTGGAAGGTGAAGGATTCGGAATAGACCAGCATGGATTTTTTTCGAGATTGCCTGTGCTTGAGCAGTTTAAACGTGGCGTAAATCCTGTTAATAATGTCAGTCATTTCTGGCCTCCCTATCTCAGTGACAATGATGAGATCAGGTTCAGAATTTTCGCGCTGCGCAATATCGGCGCTTATCTGCAGAAAATACATAAAAGAATCGGGGAATAGGGTGGATATATTACCAGGATCTGAATAATTTCTCAATTCAGTATCCCTATATTATTCCCGGAACAGCCCTGACTCCTGATTTCGACTGGACGAAATATCACACATTTCAATCGGTTGAACCGGCTAAAAATCCTGAGAGAAAAATATGCTGGACCCCGCCGACAATAGATTATACCGGTGAGGGATTGATACTTTCGGTTTCTATTCCGATCTACCTTAGCGATACTTTTATGGGTTTATGGAGCATTGATGTAATGATGAATTCATTTATCAGTGATCTTATACCCGGCCCCATTTTCCCCTCGCAATTCAGTTTTATCGCCGATTATGAGGGGATTGTTCTTGTTCATGAGGAAATTGAATCGAAGATAGAAAACCGTAAAGGCAGCGTTTATGTTGAGAAGGTTGAATCGCTCGGCAGCCAGTTTAAAAATTTGAGACTCGCCGATGTTATAAAAAAAGGTGAAGGAGAGCTGGAACTTACCGACCGGGACGGGAAAATAATTATTCTTTTATTCAAGACTATTCCGGAGATCAAATGGATACTTTTTATGTCCATTTCCCGTTCGGAGATGACTGAGGTGATGAACCGGAATATCAAAGAAGCGTTCGAACATATTAAAACCGGCGATCTTTCCCACCGAATTTCAGCGGTTCCCGAATCGGAACATACCCGCTTTCTGGTTGAAAGTTATAATGAAATGGCGGCCACTCTCGAAAAAAATGAAGCCTCGAGATTAAAAACTTTCAGGGAAAGGGAAGAGCTTATTAAGCAGCTCGAAAGTAAAAACAGCGAACTTGAACGTTTTACGTATACCGTATCACATGATCTTAAAAGTCCTCTCATTACCATCCGGGGATTTTTAGGACTGCTACTGGAAGACCTGACCGATAATGACATGAATAAAATCAACCGGGATATTGAATATATTACCGGCGCGGTGGATAAAATGGAGCAGCTTCTTGAAGAGCTTCTTGAGCTCTCAAGAATAGGCCGCATTGTTAATCCATCGGAAGAGTTTACGATCAAATCGCTTGTTGAAGAGATCCTGAATCTGAAAGCGGAATTTCTGAAGCAGAAAGGTGTTGAGGTGGAACCGCGGCTTGATGATTCGGTTATTTTCGGCGACCGCACCCGCCTGGGCGAGGTTGTTGAAAATCTTATAGATAACGCGGTTAAATTTATGGGTGATCAGCCACGTCCGAAACTGGTTATAGGCACAAGAACCATCAGGAATAAACACTATTATTATATCAGCGACAATGGCATTGGGATAGAGCCAAAATATCATAAGAAGATATTTGAATTATTTGAGAAGCTTGATAAAACCAGCGGAGGAACAGGCATAGGGCTGGCGATCGTTAAAAGGATCATTGAACATCATAATTGTTCTATCTGGGTTGAATCGGAAGGACAGGGAAAAGGCACAACATTTTATTTTGATCTTCCAGGCAGGGGAAATGACGGCTCAGAAACCTAAAATTTTATTAGTTGAAGATGAACAGGCGCATGCCGATCTGATAATGATCGCTATGGAACAGCATGAACTGGGCAATGATGTAATTCATGTTAAGGATGGTGAGGAAGCGCTGGATTTTCTATTCAGGCAGGGGAAATATTCAAAACAGGGGTGTGAAGATGTGCCGAATCTTATTCTGCTCGATTTAAGATTGCCCAAGGTTGACGGACTTGAAGTGCTGACCCGGATTAAAAGTGATGATGAGTTAAAAAAAATTCCGGTTGTAATTCTTACCACATCTGCCTCGGAAAAGGACCTTTTTAACGCTTACGAAAATAATGTGAACAGTTACCTGGTAAAACCGGTAGATTATAAAAAATTCAGGAAAATGCTTGAAACACTCGGATATTACTGGTTAGGTTATAACAGAAAACCTTATTGATAATTCGCGAAGGGAGATTATTTGAGCACCAAACAACTGAAGATACTTGTTGTTGAAGATGAACCGGCGCATGCCGAACTTATCAACCGTTCATTTCAGAAGAGCGCCACGAGGTACAGTATAACGGTTGCCTCTTCATTATCGGAAGCGCGGGAGAAGCTTGCTGAGTTTTTGCCTGATCTGATGATAGCGGACTGGGCTCTGCCTGACGGACACGGTGATGAACTGGTGTTGCACCAGGGTACTCTGAAATATCCAACCATTATTGTTACCAGTAAAGGTAATGAAGAAGTAGCTGTTGAGGCGATGAAATCAGGCGCGCTCGATTATATTGTTAAATCTTCCAGCCAGTTTTATGAACTGCCCATCAGGGTTGAAAGAACCTTCAGGGAATGGACAAATATTCTTGAACGAAAAAAATCTGATGAGAAATTTCGTTATCTGTTCGAGAATATGAGCAACGGTGTTGTTGTGATTGAGCATGAAAACCAGGGATTTATTGTAAAGGAACTGAACAGAAGCGCCAGAAAAATTGAAAATATTGGCGAGGATTCCGGTGAAGGGAATTCACTTACCGAAATATTACCCTATTTTGGTGATGAAAAAATCAGCAACGCGGTAAGGGAAGTTTTTAACGGTGGAAATCCGGCGGATATAAAAAGGCATTCATTTACATCGGGGGGAGAGATATTCTGGCGCGACCTCTATTTATACAAACTTCCCACTGATGAGGTGGTAATAGTTATTACCGACATTACTGAAAATATGCGCGCTGAGGAAGCGCAGAGAATCAGTGAACAGCGGCTGAGGGATATCGCGGAAAATATCAATGATGTTTTTTGGCTGAGGACGAGAGAAAAAATATTATATATTAGTCCCGCTTTTTCCAAAGTATTTGGCCGTTCGCCCGAAATAGCTTATGAAAATCCTGACTTTTTTGTGGAAATAGCTCATCCGGAAGATAAGGATCGTATCTACGATGCCTTTCATTCGAATGAATATCTTGAAGAAGGATTGCTTGATGAGGAGTACAGGCTTGTTCAGCCTTTCGGCTCAACTGTCTGGGTGCATATTAAAACATTTCCTGTCCAGAAGAAGAACGGGACATTCAGGACTGTCGGCATCGCGCAGGATATTACAAAAAAGAAGCTGGCCGAAGGGTCATTACAGCAGTGGGCCCAGATATTTATGAATGCCGAATGGGGTGTTGTAACCACAAGTCCCAACGGAAGAACACTGGAAAAAATGAATCCCGCTTTCGCGAGAATGCATGGATACAGCATGCAGGAGCTCGCCGGTAAACCGACCGCGTTGATAATCGCTCCCGAGATGCTTGAAAAAACACCTGAACATTTTGAAATTGCCGCCAGAAGAGGACATAATATTTTTGAATCCTTCCACATCAGAAAGGATGGAACGGTTTTTCCGGTGATAACCGATATTACAACAATAAAAGATCATGACGGTAATACACTTTTCCGGGTGATTAATGTTGTTGATATTACAGACAGAAAAAAAGCGGAAGAAGCCTTAAGAGCAAGCGAAACTAAATTCCGTTCTCTTTCTGAAAGCAGCCAGGACCTTATTTTACGTTACGACAGAATGTGCCGCATCACCTATATGAATGCCGCTGCCCTGAACACATTGAATCTGAAAGAGGATGGTATTGTAAAAAAACGGTACAGCTCCATTTTTGGTGAAGATGATAACAGCATCGATTGGGAAAAACAAATTAAGGAAGTATTCAGAACCGGCAAACCTTTCCAGAGGCAGACGACTATCGTTATTGATGATGAGGAAAGAACACTTCATAAAGTTTTAACTCCCGAATTTAATGATGAAGGGGCGGTTAAATTTGTAATGGAGGTAGCGAGGGATATTAGTGAGCTCAAAAAAGTTGAAAAAGAACTTATTACCGCGAGAGATAAGGCCGAACTTGCCGACAGGCTGAAATCGGAATTCCTCGCGCAGATGTCGCATGAAATCCGCACTCCGATAAATGTAATCCTGAATTATTCGGCATTGATAGCGGTTGAGCTGGTGAGTATTGTAAGTGAAGACCTTCGTGAATGTTTCACCGGTATCGAGGTTGCCGGCAAGCGGCTTATACGCACAATTGACCTTATTCTGAATATGTCTGAAATCCAGATTGGAAGTTATGATTACCGACCTATTGAGGTGAATCTTTATGGAGATGTAATTGTCGGGCTTCTGGATGAATTCAGAATCCTCGCCGATGAAAAAAATCTGGAGCTTGAGCTTTATAATACCGCGGGCAACCAGTATATCAAGGCGGATGAATATAATATAAGGCAGATTCTGACGAACCTCATCGATAACGCTATCAAATATACCGATGAAGGCAAGGTTGAGATATTCCTGGAAGATTGCGGAGATGATTTTCTTTGTCTGCGGGTAAAAGATACCGGAATAGGTATGTCGGAAGAATATCTTGAAAGACTATTTGATCCGTTTTCACAGGAAGACCAGGGATATTCACGGCGATTTGAAGGCACCGGGCTGGGATTGGCGCTTGTTAAAAAGTATTGCGAATTAAATGAAGCGGAAATTGAGGTTGACAGTGTGAAAGGGAGTGGGACAACTTTCACAATTAAATTTCAGGCGCTGAAAGAGATTTCATTTGAGGATTAAAAAAACCCCCGCAAAACGGGGGCAAATTCTTTACCTTCCCATTGCATCAAGTTTTTCTTTCTTGGCTAAGAGCTCTTCTTCAGTCTCTTCATGATCCGGATCTTTGATGATTGCTTCGGTCGGACAAGCAGCCATACACTGTGGTTCATCATAGAAACCAACGCATTCGGTACATTTTTCAGCAACTACATAAGTGAATTCATCTGAGAGGGCTTCAAATTCTTTGCCATCATAATCGTATGGTTCACCTGCGGCATAAATTGCAGTGTTTGGACATTCAGCTTCGCATGCCGCGCAAGCTATGCAATCGTCAGTTATCTTTACAGCCATTTTTAAAACCTCGTATATTTAAATTTGCTAAACAGAACTAGTTTATACGATTAATAAAATCAAACGCACAACAAAAATTAAATAATCAATCAATAAATGCCAACAAAAAAGGTTAAAAAAATCCAGTTTTATAAAAAATGAATCCAGGTATTGAATTTATTCATCTAATATTACATTAATGAAGATGAAGATAAAACAAATCATCAGGTGAAAAAATGGCAGAAAATTTTTTAATGATCAAAAAAGTATATGAATCACTCGCCGCCAAACTGGACGCGGCCGCAAAAGTATTAAATCGTCCGATGACACTCGCCGAAAAAGTGCTCTATTCTCATCTTTATAAACCGGCGACCCGTGAATATGAAAGAGGAAAGGATTACGTGGAACTTGCCCCCGACCGGGTGGCGATGCAGGACGCGACAGCCCAGATGGCGCTGCTTCAGTTTATGCATGCCGGAAGGAAAGAAAGCGCCGTTCCGGCAACCGTGCATTGCGATCATCTTATCCAGGCTCAGACAGGCGCCGCCGATGATCTTAACAGGGCGAAAGATGAAAACAGTGAAGTTTATGATTTCCTCGAGAGTGTTTCGCGCAAATATGGAATAGGATTCTGGAAACCGGGAGCAGGTATTATTCACCAGGTTGTACTGGAAAATTACGCTTTTCCCGGTGGTATGATGATTGGCACAGATTCGCATACTCCGAACGCGGGCGGACTTGGCATGATTGCAGTCGGTGTCGGCGGAGCGGACGCTGTTGATGTTATGGCGGGAATGCCGTGGGAACTGAAATGGCCCAAACTTATCGGTGTAAAACTGACAGGAAAACTTTCCGGATGGACCTCACCGAAAGATGTTATTCTTAAGGTCGCCGGAATTTTGACCGTAAAAGGTGGAACAGGGGCTATTGTGGAATATTTCGGACCGGGCGCGGACTCACTTTCCTGCACAGGAAAAGGCACGATCTGTAATATGGGCGCCGAGATAGGGGCAACCACCTCGATGTTCGGATATGACGCAAAGATGGCGGAATATCTGAAATCGACTGAAAGGGGAGATATCGCGGAACTGGCTGATAAATATTCACAGCATCTTAAAGCAGATACTGAAGTTTATGAAAATCCTGAAAAATATTTTGACAGGGTAATAGAAATTGACCTGGATACACTGGAACCACATCTTAACGGCCCATTTACTCCCGACCTGGCATGGCCTGTATCTGAAATGAAAGAAGCCGCGAAAGAAAAAGGGTATCCTGAAAAACTGAGTGTCGCTCTTATCGGGAGCTGTACAAACTCAAGTTATGAAGATATTGACCGCGCGGCCAGCATTGCCCGTCAAGCCTTATCCAGGGGAATCAAAGCGAAATCACAGTTTACGATCACTCCCGGTTCGGAGCAGGTGAGAGCCACAATTGAGCGGGACGGACAGCTAAAAACGCTTGAAGATTTTGGCGGAGTAGTGCTCGCGAATGCCTGCGGGCCCTGCATTGGCATGTGGAAAAGAATGGATGTGAAAACAGGTGAAAAGAATACAATTGTTACATCATTCAACCGAAATTTTGCCAAACGTAATGACGGCAACCCCGAGACCCTGGCTTTTGTCGCGAGTCCTGAAATGACAACCGCCCTGGCCGCCGCGGGCAAACTTACATTTGATCCGGCGAAAGATGAGCTGGTAAATGAAAAAGGAGAGAAAGTTCTGCTGGACCCTCCAACCGGGGATGAACTTCCCGCGAACGGTTTCTCTAAAGGGGAGGTTGGTTATATTCCCCCGGCAAAAGATGGAAGCGGAGTGGAAGTGATCGTTAGTCCGGAAAGCAACAGGCTTCAGCTTCTCGAACGTTTCGCTCCCTGGAATGGTGAGGATTATACAGGATTAAAACTTCTTCTTAAAGCGAGAGGTAAATGTACTACCGATCATATCTCAATGGCCGGACCATGGCTCAGGTTCCGCGGGCATCTGGATAATATTTCCGATAATATGTTCCTCGGAGCTATCAACGCTTATACCGGTATTGCAGGCGAGGTGAAGGATCAGTTTAGCGGCGAAAGCAAGAGAGTGCATGAAACAGCGAGAGGTTATAAGAAAGAAGGCATTGGCTGGGTTGTTGTCGGCGATGAAAATTATGGCGAGGGATCGAGCCGCGAACATGCCGCTATGGAACCGCGTCACCTGGGAGGCAAGGCTGTTATTGTTAAAAGTTTTGCCCGTATCCACGAAACGAACCTGAAAAAACAGGGAATGCTGCCCCTGACATTTGAGAATCCCGCCGATTATGATCTTGTTCAGGAAGATGACAATATCAGTCTTCTCGGAATTAAAGAGCTTGCCCCCGGAAGCAAAATCACAATGGTTCTTGAACATAACGACGGATCGAAAGAAAAAATAGCGTTAAAGCATACAATGAATGAAGGACAGATTAAATGGTTTAAAGCAGGCAGCGCGTTAAACCTGATTGCTGAAATGAATAAATAAAAACTTCGTTTTTATGATTTGGCCCCGGTATAAAAGCCGGGGTTTTTTATTTTAAAGCCGCATTTTCTAATCGGCAGCATTATTTACATTTAATGTGAGTCCGATAGAAGCATTGTAAATGTTACAGATCCAATTTTCAGATAATTTTTCTTGTTATTCCCCTGTCGGGGCGCTGCTGTCAACTTAAGCCATCAAAAAGCCCCCGAACGCTTTAATCGATAGCAAATGACATCGGGATTGAATGGATAAATCCCAAATAATCTTTCGTACTCGTTCACGTAATCGTACTTCGTTCTCCTCTTTTCAAAAACGCTCAGGTTATTCTGGAACGAGGAGAACTACGAGTACCGCTTTGCCCCAAAAAGAATGTTTCATAAGAACGAAAAGATATTTTCACTATTGATGTCAATAATAGCCCAAAATCTTTTTTATGTTCCCGGGAATATTGGGGATTGAATATTTTTTCAATCCCTCCCCACGGGGTGTTCCCGCAGGGAATTCTCCCGACCTCCCCTTAAAATCTTAAGGGGAGGGGATTTCGATCTTTCATTATTGAAGAGTTTTCGCGAAGGTAATAATTATAATTGTTGCTGATGAATTTGAAATTAGATATTATTCCCAAATGGGGACTCCATTGCAGCCGGGAATAAATTAAAAAGCATTCAGTCTTATAAATCCCGTCGAAATCCAATTCGGTTTTTATCTCCCGCGGAGGAGCAAAGAAAAATGAACCTTATTCTTTAATCTTTTAACCTTCCAGGCAACAAGAATATATTTGAGAGAAAAAGCCAGTCTTTTTTTTACGAATATTTTGACTTCTTACCGGATTATGAACATCTCAAGGTAGATCAAACCCCTCCCATCCTCCCCTTAAAATCTTAAGGGGAGGGGATTTCGATCTTTCATTATTGAAGAGTTTTCGCGAAGGTAATAATTATAATTGTTGCTGATGAATTCGAAATTAGATATTATTCCCAAATGGGGACTCCATAGCAGCCGGGATTAAATTAAAAAGCATTCAGTCTTATAAATCCCGTCGAAATCCAAATCGGTTTTTATCTCACGCGGAGGAGCAAAGAAAAAAGAAACCTTATTCTTTGTTTTTTAACCTTAGTAGCAGAGAATCCCCCCCCTGGATAATTAACCTTGTTGCCTTTTTATTTCTTGAGGATTTAGATGATTATAATGAAAAAAAATGTCTGAACCATGATTAAAGGATTAAAGGAATATTTTTCGGTATCGGTATCGGTATCGGTATCGGTATCGGTATTAAGGAACCAGAGTAAGAGTATGATGAGCGGGTTGGGTGACTGCGGTGGCTGTGTTCATTTTTCCTGAGGGGTAGGATTACGATTTTTGTGTGCGAAGTTAAATTCTACGCAAAACGGCAAAATTTTATCGTACACAGCGAAGCGGTACTCGTAATCGTTCTCGTTCTCGAATAACCCGGGTGTTTTTGTAAAGACGAGTACGAAGTACGATTACGAGAACGAGTACGATTCTTTCTTCGGTTTCAATTTTTTTTCTGGCTCTGCCAGTTTACGATTAAAACTAAAATTATTTCCTTTTGGTTCCGGCTTGTCCGGATTAAGAATTGTATGGCGGATTAAGAAATCACACCCGAAGAAAAGCCCTAAATATCCATCAAAAGAAAAGCCGCGAAGAGGTGAAAAATAATCACGCGGATGAATACTATTTTCGATCTGAGTACGAATGAATATTAAAAAGATTGACTTTTAAATTTAGAGAATATAACTTGATAAATATAAAAATTAATTATGAGATAGAATAATCTTAAAAATTATTGAACGCATTTTAAAGGGAATAGGGTAAATGGATGAAATACTCAAGACGCTTGTTAAAATTGTTCCAATAGCGGAGTGGCTGCGGCATTGGGGTATTAGTGAAGAATTGAGCATAAGTCTGGCCGCGGTAATAAATTCAGTGATAATCTATCTATTGTGGAAAGCATTCAGGTATGGGGCAAATCAACTAATTGACTATAAAACAGCAAAAGATCTTGCTCCTTTCTTTGAAAAACCGGCAGTTGAAAAATATCGCAAATATTATATTGAAACAAAAGGACAGGGGGAGTCACCTACTCGTGAAGAAGAACCGGGATTCGGTGAGAAATTCATTCCAAAGGAAAATCTGATTCCATTTTTTATCAAAAAAGTTTTTGATGAGAATAAAGAAACCGACAAGTTTTATATGATACTCGCCGATTCGGGGATGGGGAAAACCACATTTATGATAAATCTTTATATGCGTTATCATTCTGTATTTAATTTCAGGCGCAAGTATAAAATGAAACTATTTCCCTTTAGTGATTCAAGAATTCTGGAAAGAATTAAGAAGATACCTGAGGATGAAATAGGAGATACCATTTTACTGCTCGATGCTTTTGATGAAGATAAAGCCCTGCAAAAAACGAAAGAAGAAGAGGTCCTGACTGATGATGAACGTTTCCGCAAAAGAATGGATGAAATAATGGAGGCTGTAGAGGATTTCAGGGAGGTTGTAATTACCTGCCGTTCGCAATTTTTCCCCGGGCATGAAAAGGATACTTATGAGCTGCCTGTCAGGAAATATAATGATGAGGGATTCCATATACTGGCGAAACTTTACATATCATGTTTTGATAAGAAGGATATTAAAAAATTTCTCGGCAAAAAATATGGAGTTCTACGTTTCTGGAATCTGAAGAAAAAAAGGAAGGCGGGGGAAATTGTTAACAATTCACCAAAGCTTATGGTAAGGCCAATGCTGTTAAGTTATATTGATCTGTTAGTCGATAAGGGAAAAATTTACAGAAACACTTTTGAAATTTATGAGCGTCTTATTGAGCAATGGCTGGAAAGAGAGGCAATAAAGAGGAAGTATCTAAAAGAACGTCCGGAATTTATTACCCGTCTCCGTAAGTACTCACAATTACTCGCGAAAGAAATATATCACAATCGTTCCTCAAACAGCTCGCTGGCTGTATGTAAAAAAGATGCGATGAAAATCAGGTCGGAAAATAATATAAATCTTGAAGACTATGAAGTAACCGGTCAGTCTCTTTTAACTAAGGACGCGGCAGGCAACTGGAAATTTGCTCATAAATCAATTTTTGAGTTTTTTATCGCGAATGAGGCTATCAAGGATAAGCGTTTTCGTAAACAAGTTAACTGGCGTAATTATGATATGACCAGGAAATTTGTAGAGGAGGTTCTTGTCCCGGAAAATTTTGTATGGGTTGAAACTGATGAAACAGTTAACGGATTAGAAGACTTTTGCATCTGCAAATACCAGGTTACACAAAAAGAGTGGAAGGCGGTAATGGGGAAAAACCCAAGCATTTTTACAAGAGATAACGACCCGGTTGAAAATGTTTCATGGAATGACGCGCTGGATTATATAAAAAAGCTGAATGAAAAAACAGGATTAGATTACAGACTGCCGACTGAAGAGGAGTGGGATTTCGCGGCAAGGGGAGGTTTGAAAAGCAAAGGATTTGATTATTCAGGCAGCAATAATATTGATAAGGTTGCCTGGTATAGCGGCAATTCTGAATATAAAACACACCCTGTGGGTGAACTGGAAGCGAATGAACTCGGGATTTATGATATGAGCGGAAATGTTTGGGAGTGGACCAGCACAGAAGATGGGGGTCGCCGTGGTGCGCGCGGCGGTGGCTGGGGCGATGATGCTGAGTACTGCCGTGTTGCGTACTGTCGCTGGGATCGCCCTGGGGATCGCTGCGGCTATGTTGGCTTCCGCCGTGCCCTGGGTTTATAACGGAATAATTTAACCACAATTAAAATTGGCAGAAAAAATGGAAAACGAAAAAATGCGGCCGGTAAAAATAATAAGTGACCATGTAGACGCCAAAGAAAAAAAACTCGCGTTTGGTTTTGATAACTATGCCATTGCTATTGCCGAGTTAATTGCCACTAAAAATAATAAAACTCCTTTTACTCTTGGAATATCGGGGGAGTGGGGAGCGGGCAAAACAACCCTTATGAAAGCTGTTGAGGATAAGTTAAAGCAAGAGTTTGATAAAGAGAATGTAAACGGGAAGTTCAGGAGAGTAAAGACTGTATGGTTCCAGTCGTGGAAGTATAAGGATGAAGATGAGGTTCTGGCCGCGCTGCTTGATGCTATATTAAAAGAGATGAAAAAGGACGCGACATCATGGGATAAAATTAAGGATGATGCTGAGAAAATATTAAAAAGCATAGATACAAGAAAAATAATTTCATTCCTTTCAGCAAAAACAATACAGGTGGATTTGACACAATTTTTTGGCGATTTAAAAGCAGACGATGCCGATTTTAAAGATTTTCTTTCATTCTATGATACGTTTAAAGAAACTTTTGAAGATCTTTTATGGAAATATCTTGGTGTTGAGGATAAGAAAGATAAAAAGGATAAAGCGGATAAAAGGGATGAACAGGCGGCGCTCGTTATCTTTATTGATGATATGGACCGCTGCCCCGCGCCGAAAATAATTAAAATGCTGGAAACAATTAAACTTTTTATGGACCACCCCGGCTGTGTTTTTGTGCTGGGAGCCGCGAGGGGCATAATAGAAAAAGCGCTTGAAAATGAAACGAAATATTCCAAAACTGACGCTGTGGAATTCCTCGATAAAATTATTCAGATAAACTTTCCGCTGCCGAAAAAAATTAAGGAGAATTCAGAGCAATTTATTGAAGCCCTGGAAGAAAAACTTGAGCTTGATAAAAAATTAGATGATGAGCTGCTGAAAATCATTTTCCCGGTAATGGAAAATAATCCCCGTAAAATTATTACTCTGTTTAATGATGTTAGTCTGCATACAAGGGTATTTGAGCATGAGAATCATGGAAGTGTGAATATAACTTTTGAAAAGCTTATTTTATGGAAAACTCTTGAAAAATATGACAGGGTATTTTTTAACCGGGAAATAATTGAATGGGGAAACTATCAATTATTTTTGAAAGATATTGATACCTATGAAGAAATACCTGATACTGAAAAGAATGATGAAGAAAAAGCGAAAGAAGCGCTGAACAAACCGGATTTATTAAGGTTCCTGAAAGATGGGAAAACTGTGCCTTTAATAAAAGCTCTCTCGATTGAAAAAAATGAACACAATGTGCTTGCCACTCACAGCATTTCCATTCAGGAGGAAAAAACCGAAAAGGAGCGGAGGGAGGAGGAGAGAGAATATACTCTTGAGAATGAAAAGGATTTCCCCGAAAGGGAAGATTATAAAGAATTAATTCATGTTGAAGGTGGCGAATATGATCTTGAGGATATTGGAACAAAAGAGATAAAACCATTTAAAATTGGGAAATACCCGGTAACGAACAGGTGGTTTGAAGAATTTATTCGGGCAGGGGGATATAATGAAAAAAAATACTGGTCTGATGAAGGTTGGAAATGGAAAAGTGGTAACAGCATTAAGGAGCCGGAATTATGGAATGATAAGGAATTCAGCCACCCCGCGCAGCCTGTTGTGGGAGTATGCCGTTATGAGGCTGTAGCTTTTTGTAATTGGCTGAGTAAGGAAAGTGGAAAAAAATACCGGCTGCCAACAGAAGATGAGTGGCAGGCAGCCGCCAGCGGGAAAGAAGGGAGGAAATATCCCTGGGGAAATGAATGGGATAAAAATAAGTGCAATAATAGGGAGCTTGGCATAGGCAGAACGACAAAAGCAGGTTTTTTCAGCGCAGGAAAAACACCTGGTAACATTTATGATATGGCGGGCAATGTTCGGGAGTGGACAGGAATAGAAGAAGAGTTTGTCCATGTTCTGCGCGGCGGCAGCAGGTACCATGGCGCTGCGGACTGCCGTGTTGCGAGCCGTGACTGGGATCACCCTGGGAATCGCGACGCCGATGTTGGCTTCCGCCTTGCCCTGGGTTCATAACGGCTATCCGGCATTGAGCTTGAGGGGGAGCCTGCCGGACTGCACAGAGCAAGGGAGCGCAGCGGAGCGGCGACCGGCGAAGGAAAGGAAGAGCAGGCGGGCCCTCCCGCGCCACAAAAAAGCTCCGGCGGGTAAAAAAACGCCAAACGAGAGGGGGTGATTTTTTTATTGTATTTCTAAATCGAAGTCGAAATCGGTTTTGGAAAGAAGCAGAGTAGTCCGTAAGAAGTGAAATTCTCCGCGGCGAACAGGCTGACAGAATTATTTTTACTCTGGTTCTACCAGTTTACGATTATGATTTTTTGGAAAAATGTGCATATTTTTCTACCGGTGCGAAAAATATGCACACCAGCAGTTGTTTTAAAATTTAAAGGAATCTCCAGGTTCTAAAAATATCATCATGCCAAAATCATCAAATTGAGCCAGGGTTGAAAGTTTTCGGTTATTTGTGGGCTTCCGGTGTGATTGAGAAATGTTTCTCTAACGGGCTGAAAATGAAATAATTGTGACTTAAAATCTCTCGCGGTGAGGAACATTGGAATTTAAAACTGAAGGAGGAAAGCTAAAGAGAGCTAAATAAAAAAGGGGATAAAAAAGTCATGTAAAAATTGCGGTATGGTTTTTGGATAAATATTGCCAGGTGACAATAATATTTGGAAAGAATGTACTCAGGTAAAAAACATAGATTGGTTAATTTAAGCAGACTCCACAAAAAAGCCCCGGAAAGTTTCCGGGGCCTTTGGAGCTGGTGAACGGACTTGAACCGCCGACCGGCTGATTACAAATCAGCTGCTCTACCAACTGAGCTACACCAGCATTTTACAGACTTGAAATTTAGTATAACGCAAAAATAAAATCAAGAAAAAAATGTTTTTTTTACACAATATAATGAGGAGTAAAACAATGGATGCTGCGCGTGTTATGAGTGAAAAGGGAAACCCCCTGGCTGACCTGATTTCGGATGATGTTTATTCATTGCTTTCAGAGAAAGGTTTGATCAATGAAAAATCAGTCCGTGATTATCATATCAGGAAAAAATTCCATTTTCTCCGTTCAGAAAAAATCAGCGCCGGAGAAGCGATTGACCGAATAAGAGAAGATTATCCTTACTTACAGTTTGATTCGATAAGAAAAATAGTTTACCATACCCCCAATAAATGAGTAAATAGTTCCGCCAATTATCAGGAGCAGCCCGAATAAAAGCCGGCGGGCGCTCTTGCTAATTGCGGAGGGGTTTGTTATGGCCGTGATATTAAACATATTATCTGAAAATTATTCAAATTTTTCTCCTCTTTCCTTACGGATAATTATTGTATTCTGTCTTATTGTCGCCGCGGGATTCCTTATTTTTAACCTCTATACCCGCTGGCTGCTTCCGCCAAAAATAAATTCTGCCACAAAAGAAAAATATTCACACCACGAAAAAAGTATCAATTGACACTTAATCCTTAAAATGCAATCCCTGCAGAGATTATATCCGTGATGAATTTATTACGCCCAGGGGTGATAAATTTTACTCTTTTTCTTTCTTCACAAAAGCGGAGATATCTTCTGAACAAAAAACGCTGTTTTATCGTTTTTAGAAAAGAGGAGTACGATTGAGTATTTTGACAGCGGCGGCGGATTGACTCAGTCAGACCCTATTGGCTTTTGACTCTGCATCTGCCAGATTGTTATCACTTTTAATACCAGTGAAAAATTATGGAATTGCAACCATTAAGAATACCGGCAGGATGGCATGTAGCATGGAATCAGCTATATGAGGTTGATCCCGGGGAAGGTTATGAAAACTACTTTGAGGGTTCCAGTCTTTTGATGATCGATAATTCCCGCTTACTCAGGTTTATTGATATATGCTGGCGTCCGGAATATGACCTGAATGGGGAGTTTAAACTTGTTGTTATCAACTATCTGGAAAACTACAATTCGGAAAGCGGCGGCTATGATAAGGATGGCGACTGGGATAAACCATACCTGGAATACTCCACTAATAACCGTATTGAGCTGGTTCAGAAACTTGAGAGCCTGCTTCAGACTCTGCCTCCTTTTAAAGATCCCCGTATATTAAAAAGCCGCGGAGTGGTGGATGAACCATCTGAATCATACAGATTAAGACTGGAAGATGAGGGATTATCTTATAAGTTGTTTAATGAGATATTGAATCACGACAATGGGAAAATTCAGGATAAAATTATCGATCATCCCGATGTAACAAAAGAAATTCTGTCACTACTTGTTGAAAAGGGCCGAAGCAAAGGAGTAAGAAAAAAATCGAAGCAGAAACTGGAGAGTAAGAGATTCAGGGGTAATAATTAATGCCGGCCTATAACCCGCATTCTCAAATAGTATTGTAAATATCAGAACTGATGCTGATCCAATAGGAACGAAATGACAACCGCTCCGGATGAAAAAATGAAAAAAGCTGAGCGAAATTTGATTTTCTCATCTAACCCTGATTATATTAAAAAACATCTGTTCATACCAGCAGGAGATAATATAGTGCGAAAAATTTTTAATCTTATTTTGCTGATATTGTTTATTCTGATAAACTCGAATCCTGCTCAGCCAGATAAGCAGATATTATATATTCATCCTTCTCCCGGCGCTGCTGATATTACTCCGGAGTCATCGATCATTTTAAAGGTAAAGCCTGAATACAGCTCCGGGCTGGCGGAATTTTATTTCCAGGTAAAAGGGTCAGAAAGCGGATTCCATCATGGAAAAACTGTCATATCGGATAATACCATTATTTTCCTGCCATCAGAGAATTTTTTGCCTTCCGAAAAAATTTCTGTCAGGGTGTTTAACAGATCAAATCGAAAAGAGGCATTTCTGAATTATAATTTTACAACCGGTCGGGTCGCCGGCTATGATGACTCAGCGTTAAAGAAATTTTCAGGAAGGGATTATTTGGGTGAAACTGGTCCGAAAGAAAACCGCGGACATCAAACAATGGGTGAGATAAGAGTTATAAACGGAGTTTCAGTTCCTTATGATTTCCCTCTTTTTGAACCGGCAATAATAAATAACGGAATTGCGCCGGGAAAATTATTTTTAACTACCTGGGGGGGACCATCATATATACTTATTATGGAAAATGACGGAACACCTTATTTTTATCAGAGGGTTGGAGAAATGCAGCATGATTTTAAAATTCAGCCGACAGGAATTTTAACAAGGCGTTATACGGAACCGCTGTTCGCCTTTGTCGGGATGGACTCCAGTTGTGTTATAATTGATACTTTCCGATGCGCCAATGGTTATGATACCGATCTGCATGAGCTGTTCATGCTTGAGGATGGACATTATTTCCTGATTGCCTGGGGCGGCAGATATGTTGATATGAGCCAGATCGTTCCGGGAGGAAATACGAACGCTTTTGTGATTGATAATCACGTTCAGGAATTCGACAGCGATGACAATCTTATTTTTGAAAGCCTCGGGTTTGATATGTTTGATATCACGAACGCTGTGCATGAAGACCTTACCGCAGGAACGATTGATTATATTCACATGAACTCAATCGCTGTGGATTTTGACGGACATATCATCACATCAAGCAGGAACCAGTCGGAAGTTACTAAGATCAACAGGCAGACCGGCGAAGTAATATGGAGACTCGGGGGCGCCGCCAGTGATTTTGAATTTGTAAATGATCCTTATGGAATTTCTTATCAGCATTTTGCCAGACCTGTGAAAAATAAACCGGGTTATTACCTGATTCACGATAATGGCAATTACCATCAGCCTCAGTTTTCAAGGGCTATTGAATATAAACTGGATACTTTAACATGGCAGGCGGAAATGGTGTGGCAATACAGGCATCAGCCGGACCGCTTTCATGCCTGGATGGGTAATTCCCAGAGGCTGTCGAATGGAAATACACTCATTAATTATTCGAGAGGTGAATTACCCAAAGCGGTGGAAGTTGACTCCGGCGGCGACCTGCTCTATGAGGGTAATTTTGTTGATTACACTACCACCTACAGAACATACAGATTTGAATGGGATTACATTCATGAAACACCCTATCTGATTGCTGATCCTTTTCCTGAGAGGGTTTCCCTTGTATTCAATAAATTTGGCGATACGACTGTCACAAAATATATAATATTTGCCGGATTATCAGAGGATTCATTAATGCCGGTTGATACAACTTCGGAGAGTTATTTCCATCTAACCAATTTGCAAAATAAAACCGAATATTATTTTGGTGCAAAAGCTCTTTTCGGGGATAACCAGTTAAGTGATTTTTCGAACATTGAAAAAGTTTATGTGAATTTTGTTGAACCGGGTGAAAACTTCCTGGAAAACGGCGACTTTTCATCCGGATTTGATTCGTGGGATTTTTACCTCAATAGTCCGGGGAACGCTGATTTTCTGATAGACAACGGAGAATGCAGAATCGCTATCTCTGACCCCGGAATCAATACATGGGATATTCAGATAATGCAGTTAAATGTGCCTCTGATCAATGGCAGGGAATACCGGCTTGAATTTGATGCCAGGGCTGAGGCTGACAGAACCGTTGATGTCCATTTAGGCCGCAACAGTGATCCCTGGGAAAATTACAGCCGGAACGGACTTGTAATAATTAAACCGCAGGTAAAACATTTCACAGTTGATTTTACGATGGAGAATGCCACCGACTACCAGGCGCGGGTAATTGTTAACTGCGGCCGGGATGATAATGATATCTGGTTTGATAATTTTTCATTAATTGAAACCGCGCCGGCCGGGGTTAATAATGAACACACCGAAACCGGTATTGATTTTTTTCTGGAGAACAACTTTCCCAATCCTTTTAACCCGGCAACATTAATAAGTTACCGGCTGCCGGAAGAATGCCATGTTAAACTGCAAATATTTGATATCACAGGCAGCGAAATAGTGACTCTTGTAAATAAACATCATGCGCCCGGAAAATATTCGGTTAAATTTTCGGCAGCAGGCCGGGAAGATTATCTGTCTTCAGGGGTATATATTTACAGACTGGAAGCGGGAAACTTTACGCGCGCGAAGAAGATGATCTATTTGAAGTGAGCGTCGTGAAATCGGTTTGTCGGGGGAAAGGCGCTGCTTTTATGAGTCAACCGGATGCTGCCGGATAGTATTTTTGCCATTTAAAGCAGGAAAATTTTTAATAGTGTTCATAATTGGATGGAAAAAAGGAGGAAGATGTATCGCGAGAACAAGCATGTATGATTCTAAAATAGTGCTAACTAAATCTGTTATTTCGAACTCACGTTACTTAATGCGTAAAAGATGTGAGCGATTTTCGCAATTTAAATCCCCGGGTCAGGTTCCGGCTTTTTGAAACTCTGTTTATACTCATTATTGTTTATTTCGTAAGGAGAAAATTATAACTGAAGGAAGGAATATGGAATTTCTTAAGAAAACAGCTTTGCCGGTTTTGATAGCGACAATATGGATAAGCGTTTCAGAATTTGTAAGGAATGAATTTTTATTGAAGTCATACTGGACGGAGCATTATGAAAGTCTTGGTTTAATATTTCCTTCCGACCCTCTGAATGGAGCTGTCTGGGGATTATGGTCGCTGCTCTTTGCGATTGCCATCTACATAATTTCCAAAAAATTTGATACTGCCGAAACTACTTTTCTGTCATGGTTTGTTGGTTTTGTTCTGATGTGGGTGGTAGCGGGAAATATGGGAGTTTTCCCTTTCGCTATTTTATATTTTGCTGTTCCTCTGAGTTTGCTGGAAGCCTGGGCGGCAACTTTAATTATCAAAAATCTATCTGTCAGCAAATAACATTATTGCTGAAATCAGCATTTATTTTTTCCCAAATTTGTTATTAGAACAAAAAAAACAGATGATTTTATATATATTTGCGATAGCTGGGAAAGAAATAACCGGATACATGTCAACAGTTTAGAATCCCTTTTATTGATAAGTAGAGGGGGTGAGGTGATGTTTGAATCATTTACTTTTATTGGAATATTATCTTATTAATCTTAATTTTCCAGCACAATAATTAAATCCTGTAACTTTAAGGCCTTAAATTTTCGCATGACAGTGCTTGATGAAAATATCCTAAATGGGAAGAATTCCTATTGATTACAATAATTCTGCCCAGTTTTTATTTCATCCATTCAGGATTTGATTATTGCGTAAAGAGTTAAATTCTACGTAAAATGGCAAAACTTTATCGTATTTATGGAACAGGTACTCGTAATCGTTCTCGTTCTCGAATAACCTGAGAGTTTTGAAAAGAGGAGTACGAAGTACGATTACGAGAACGTATTTAGAATCGCGGCCTGACTATGGGCAACATGTTATTAGCGGGGTTTTTGACAAATTTTGCTCTCCGGATTATCCTCAACATGTTGGCGTTAGTGTGGTGATAAAAACCTAAAATGATAATTCAATTAAAAATCTTTTGAATAACAGTTTTTACAAAATCTTAAGGGAAATATGAAAAACTACAAATTTACCATAACGGAAAAAGAAATTCTTGAAGCTGTTGATTTGCATCGAAAAAGTTATTCGTGGACAAGATTCAGACCTTATTACGGCACCCTTGCGCTTATCGCGTCGTTTTGGTTTATTACCGGTCCGGATCAATTTGTTTTGGCGGGCTTTTTCGGAGTATTCGGCAGCATATATGTTTTATTTTCGAATAAACTTTTCGAACGGCGAATGTCAAAGCACCTCAGGAAAACTATTATCGGCGACTATGAACTTGAAATTGATGAAAAAATGTTAAAACTTAAGGGCGCCAAAATTTTGAGTGAATTTGAAATAAGCGTCGTGAAATCAGCAGTTGAAGGCAAAGGGGTTGCGCTTCTGTATTTAAGCAGGATGTCATTTCTGACAATTCCCAAAAGTATTTTTGCCGATGACCGCGAGGTAAGGGAGTTTATGTCCTATTTCCCCGATACCAAACCCGGGAAGCTATGAGATATCAGGGATGTTACCGGCGAAATATTTCATCTTGAATCGGGCAACAGGAATTTAACTACTAAGCCATCTTTAAAAATATATCCTTATTTCCCGCTATTGATTTAAATTCATTCAAACGCTTTATTAGAGCATTATTACAGGAATTAGAAATGTTAAAACCAGTTGAAATAAAACCATTAAAAGACTATCGAGTGTGGGTTAAATATTCTGACGGCGCTGAAGGAATCTTAGATTTAAGCGGCTATGTTGGAAAAGGAGTGTTTTCTGCCTGGTCAGATTATTAATTTTTCCGGTCTGTTCGGATAGGAAGCGCCGGCGAACTTGCGTGGGGAGATAATATCGACCTTTGTCCCGACTCTGTATATCTGAAAATTACCGGTAAAAATCCTGAGGAGTTGTTTCCTTCATTAAAGAGAAAATATACCAATTCCTGAAATTCCGAGGTTTTATGGGATCATAATAAAAATGTTTTTTGATGATCATTCACCACCACATTTTCATGCCCAACATGGTGAGTTTGAAACGCTGATAGATAGGGATCATTTCGGGTTCGCTGCCTCCCAAAGCTTTTGGTCTTGTAACTGAGTGGGCGACAACAAATAAGGAAAAACTCAGGGATGATTGGGAAAAGGCAAAAAAACTGGAGCCGCTTGACAAAATTCCTCCTCTTAAATGAAATCAACTGAGTTATTTCTTTACTTGAATACGACCACCCTTTATATTTCCCCGATACCAAGCCTGGGAAGCGTTAATTGATTCATATTTTTGGTAATTTTAGGAATAAGAATTATAAAAATTTTAGTCTGATAATGGATTGGGTAAAAATTAAAGAAGAAATATTATATAAGGATGGAAGCTTGAGGGACATATATTTCCAGGGAATGACAGAAAAGACTCGTGCAAAATTTTGGGAGTTTATGAAGTACAATGCTTTATCCAAAGAATTGATACTTGACAATAAAACTTTTACTGAATTTCCTTCTTTTCCGGAAATTAAAAAACAAGAAAATAAACTTTTGAAAATCCGGTTGGATGGGATTCTTGTTGTTTGTCATTTTTTCACTGATGAAGAGATAGAGATGGACATTGACCCGGGGGAAGTAAAAAATATTGAATTATGGAATAAGCTAATAAATATGTTAACTGACCTCTCCAGGTTTATTGGAGTTAAAGGAAAAATTACTCCTGAAAGTGCTCCCGAATATATTTTAATGGAGATTGAATAATTCAGTTGGTAAAGGTTTTTATATTTTGTTGAGAACAATTTTATTACCCGCATGGCAAATCAAGGACAAGAAATTGATGAATGAGAAGTTTCGCAGAGGGGGTGCGGTTTTGCGGCGGGCAGACTGCAGGAATAACATTTGACTACTATTTTGGCCACGAACTTTTTTCCTTCCGGTTTGACATCCGTTTTTTTTGTTGTCAAAGTCGTGCCATAGACGACAGGCCGGAATTTTATCACAAATCAGCTCAATGTTAAAATATTATTTTGAACTTACCTTATCGATTTTGTGCGCGCTTTCGATTCCTATTTATCATAATGATAGCGGCAACTGTAAATTAAGAGTTCCCCATTTTGCACTTTATATACTAACCTGTGTTCCAAATCTATCCTTCTTGACCATAATCCCGCTAAGTCATATTTCAGGGCCTCAGGTTTTCCTTTTCCCTCAAAAGGTGTTCTCTGAATATCTTTGATCAGTTCATTTATTTTCCTGAGCATCTTAATATCTTCTTTTTGCCAGGAGAGATAATCTTCCCAGGCATTTTTTGAAAACGTAATCTTCATTAGTCTTCAATAAGCTTTTGTGAAATTACTTCTCCATTCCTCATTTGTTTTATTGATTCATATAACCTGTCTGCGTTTGCTTTCGAACTTAATAGATGAACGGTTTCCATTATAGAATTATATTCGTCCAATGAAATTACCACCGTACCTTTACCGGTTTTTCTCTTTACAATCAGAGTCTCATTGTTATCTTCTACATCATCAAGATACATTTTCAGTTTTGTTCTAAACTCAGAATAATTCGCTGCAATCACAATTCACCTGTGTTATTTATTACGTACAAATATACGTACTTATTCGTATTTTTTCAATATTTGTTTTAATCGCAGGTTTCTGCTCATATATTTATAATATTAAAATACCTTAGCTGCCCAGGCCGGGATCCAAAATGAAATAAATTGAGAAAAATTTCTCACTGTAAGAATAGCTGAAAATTTCATAAATTATAGTCCCCTTTTTAATAATAAAACCGAAGGAAAGATATGTTAAAAAGATACCGCACTCCATTTATATTGTCAATCGTACTATTAGCCTTCTCAACTCTCATTTTCGCCCAGGAAAATAAAACCTTTGATTCTGAATTAATTAAAGAAGTACAGGGATCATTTAATCCCGACGCAAAGGATATTGCGTTGATTAATGCTGTTACAAATAACAATGTAAAAGAGCTTGCTCTCAACAGGAAACTTGTCAACAGCCACAACGATTTTTATGATGTTGAGGTTGACGTGAAAGGCATTACAAATCAGAAAAGCACAGGCCGCTGCTGGATGTTCGCCGCTACAAACATTATGCGTCCCGCGGTTATGGAAAAATTCAAACTTTCCTCATTCAAATTTTCACTTGCGTATCTCTTTTTCTGGGATAAAATGGATAAAGCCAATTATTTCCTGGAAAAAATTATTGAAACGGCGGACCGTGATGTTGATGACCGGGAACTCCAGGCATTCCTCGGAACCCCCGTTCCCGATGGCGGCTGGTGGAATTACGCGGTTAACCTCATCAGCAAATATGGTGTTGTGCCATCAGAGATTATGCCTGAAACAAAAAACACAAGTAAATCGGGCTACCTGAACAAAGTATTCGATAACTATTCCCGCAACTGTGCTGTTGAATTAAGAAAAATGGTAAAGGATGGCAAAGACACCGATGAAATAAGAGAAAGAAAAGTTGAGATGCTGAAAGAATATTACCGTGTTCTGGTTATGCATTTTGGCTGTCCTCCTGAAAAATTTACCTGGATATATAAAAACAAAGAAGATAAACTTGTTGAAAAAGAGTATACCCCTGTTGAATTCTATAAAGAGGCTGTCGGGCTTAATCTTTATGACTATGTTTCAGTGGTAGATTATCCTTCTTTCCCTTATAATGAACATTACAAAATAAATATGTGCACAAACATGATCGAAACTCCCGACTGGGATTTCATAAATGTCAGCGCGGAGAAACTTAAAAAATACACGCTGAAAGTATTAAAAGATAAGCAGCCTGTATGGTTCTCAGCCGATGCCGGATGGCAGATGGAAAGGGAACATGGAATTATGGCGGGCAATATCTATGATTACGAACACCTCTACGGCATAAAAGATAATTTGTCAAAAGCTGACCGTATCAAATACAAGGCAAGCGTGGCAAATCACGCGATGGTATTTGTAGCCGCCGACACCGAAGATGACAAAGTTCTAAAATGGAAAGTGGAAAACTCATGGGGAACAGATATTGGCAATTCGGGCTACTGGGCAATGTATGACTGCTGGTTCGATAAATATGTATTTAACGTAATTATCGACAAAAAATATATCGATGAAGAGGACCTCAAAATTCTTGAAAAAGACCCCAAAACAATCCCGGCCTGGGATCCCCTCCGCTCAGCGATGTTTAACGACTAAGAGTTTTCCCGCCCAACAAAAATTTAAAAAGCGCCACGAATCATTACGCGGCGCTTTTCTGAATATTTTTCCATTTGCGAAGAAAAACAGTTGCCAGATTAATTTCAGAAATATATTAGCCCAGTGAAAAACCATTGAAAAAGTGGACCAAAAATGGTACCATGCATCATGGTCAATAATATCCGTTTAAAAGTAGTTTTTTCTAAAACACAGTCAGATGTTGAACCTGTAAGAGATTGGCTGCGAAATTTAACTCGTGATGAGAAAAAAAATTATTGGAGAGGATATTAAAACAGTACAGTTTGGATGGCCCCTTGGGATGCCGGTCGTTCGAAAACTCAGAACTCCTGATCCCGATAATAAAAACAATAACTTACATGGATTCATTCGCAAAATAAAATCGCGGGATAGAAGTCTGGAAGAAAGTCCCGTCAGGGACGACAGAGACAACTTTTCATCCTGCAAAATGGGACATCTTTTTTATTGTTTGCCCGATGAATTAGAAATACGGTTCTATATGAAATACAGTGGGTAATTTTTGTCGGTCCTGACAATTAAAGAAAATCTTTTGTTAAAGTATAACCGGATAATCCCGACGTGTAGCTTCCGCCCCTACAGGGCTTAAATACACTTTTTCTTTTATTACCCCGGGCGTTGCCCGGGGCTGTTGATTGTCGCGCTTTCAGCGCTAATAATAATTCCAGTTTGTGACAGATGGATACAAAACCCTGAAAGGGTGCAGGCAACAGGCCGGGGCATCGCCCCGGTTAAGAAAAACAAAGACACCATCAGAGCCCTGAAAGGGCGAAAGCAGCAAACGCATAAAGATATGGAAAGCTGAAAGCGTCTGGCTCAGTCGGGGTAAGAGGGACTTTAAGACTCATCCACTTTTTTCAAGACCGTGCGCTCTGTGGTGGTGAAGAGACCAGGAGCTGGTTTCCGGAAATCAAACATGACAATATGCGAATCTTTGATTCATATCTTTATCCGCTATTTTATTACTTTACCCACTAAATTTCATATAGAACCGGAAATACTGTTTATGTTGAGAACTTGGGATATAATATTCGCGATGAACTTCCGCGATTTCATTTTGCGAGAGGTATGGAGTTCTGAAACCGGAACCTGGACTATGGGAGGTTCGAAGTTACTTAAAGGATCGCATTTCAATAGCTCTCTTTACAGTAGTTGAGGATAATATGATTTTGCTTCATGGATTTATTAAAAAATCCCGAAAAACACATAATGATGATGTTAGTTTGGCGAGAAAATGAGCAAATGATACCAGGAGATAATGGCACTAAGATAGAGTATAAATAATTTATTTTTAGTTTTTTTTTGGCATTCCCGACCCCACCCTAAATCCTTCCCCTTAGTAAGGGGAGGGACTTTTAAAGCCCCTCTCCTTAAAGTGCGCCGTGGTGTGAGAGAGATTGGGGTGAGGTTATGAAGAATTCAATAACAACAGGTTAGCCAACAAATGCTATCATTCTATTTAATTCACATTTGATAAAAATACTCCAGGACATATTGATGTTAGCGGATAATTATAATCGCTCATTATTCTTCTCGTTTCTCTATCTTAGTGCCATTGCCAGGGGGTGGATCACAGCGTTTTTTGCTGTGAGACGGGGGAGGACTCAACCTAGAGTGGTCAGCTAACTTTTTTCTGGTTCAGCCGTTTATGAATAATAAGTGTATCGGAAGCAATTTTGATGATTTTCTTGAAAGGGAAGGTTTGCTTGCGGAAGTTGAATCGACAGCCATTAAAAGAGTCATTGCCTTTCAAATTAATGAGCTGATGACAAAACAGAATCTTTCAAAAGCGGCGATGGCGAGACAAATGAAAACCAGCCGGTTTTCATTTGACAGATTGCTTGACCCCAAAAATGAATCAGTGACCCTTCAAACATTAGAACGCGCCGCGCTGGTTTTAGGTAAAAGACTGCAGATCGATTTTATTTGACATGGAATCTCGCTCTTAAATATGTTTGTTTATCCCAACTCTTCATCCAGTTTATCCAGGTTGCTTTTGCCGCTTGCATAGGCATAGAGACCGGAAGGAATGATCAGCAGATTTTCAGATAATTCAAATTTTGTTTTACCGGTAATAACTCCTTTGCTGAATTTATTTTTACTCATGAAATTTTTCAGCCGGGAAGTTTTGGGATTATCCGGTTATACTTTAACAAAAGGTTTTGTTTAATTGTCAGGACCGATAAAAATCACCCGCTGTATTTCACATAGAACCAAAACTTGTGAGCTGCCTCCCTAAAAGAATTTTCAGTGGCTGAGTTTTCTCCGCTTTGGAAGGTTAAAGTCGAAGACCTTTTTCTCTCCCATTATTTTTCCGGCATTCATAAACTACTTTCAATTACTATTTGCCAATTATCAATAATTTTATTATTTTACTTCCGACTGTTTGCATTTGGGATTTTTTGCTCTCAATATATAATGAGTAAATTCGTTTTAGACAAAAATAGAATAAATGTATTTTTCCCGGCCCGATAAGAGTAATATTAGTTTCGTTGAGGAGTTCTGCCGGAAATAAAGTAGTTCTTGATTCAACAGCCGGGTATATTTTTGAGCCGGATAAAATCTGTATATTTTCTTGTCAACATTTTATTTTAATAAAAGGAAATATTCTGAATAACTTCAACAAAACCGGGAAAAGAGTTTTCAGGAATCGAATAATATCTCCCCGGGGTAAAAATTTGAAAGGGGTAGAAAAAAAGTCAGATAGGCTGAAATATTGGCTGGGTATAATTGTCGCTTTTATCGCCATTTTCACATTTCTACTGGATATTCCAAATAAGATCAGGGAATTATGGACACCATCAAGTTCAAGATTTTATGGAATTGTTATTGACAGACAAGGCATACCGGTCAAATTTGCCAATATTGAGATTTACAAATATGATAGAGATACAGTCAGAATTGGTGTGGGAAAAACAACTTCCACCGGTGAGTTTAATTTTGAGGTAAAAGCAAAATCAGGGGAAACAACCTGGGTAGTAGTTTCCCGGCACGGTTGTATAGGCTTTCGGGGTTATAAAACCCTTCTGGGGAATAGCAAAATCCTGTTTAAGGAGGAGCGATGAAAGGTTTTGTAATTATTTTAACATTTATAATCTTCGCTAATAATACTTTTAGCCAATATAATATCAGGGGGCGGGTTATTGATTCCGACACTCTCGGCATTCCTTTTGCGGAGGTTCGATTACCCGGTTTTGACAGCCAGACCACCGATCAGCGCGGTTATTTCATCTTTCAGGTTTCAGAGGAAAAATGTAACGCCTATAAAATAACTGGCGGCGTCGATTTGTTTGTTGAAGTCAAAAAAGAAAATATGGTAATTTTAGAGCCCCCTGATCAAAAACTCAGGCTGGCTTTTAATCCGGACATTCAGCCTCATTTTCAGATCATGCTGGTTAATAAAGGCTCTTTGCTGCTGGTGAAAAATGAAAAAATGCTGGACCATATCCTACGACAAAAAATAGATGCGGCGGTGAGCGCGAAAGAAGAGGAATTTGCCCGCCGCGACATACTTGCTGAAGAGGCGGCGCGATTGGGTCTTTCAAAAGAAACATTATTGACCGCGGTGGAAAGTTATAAAGATATGTTGCGCTCCAGTCCCGATTTAAATAAAAGAGGACTTGCGGCATTGGATGATATGTACGCCGCCAGTGAATACAAAATAAAAAAAGCAAAAGGTGAAGAAGCAAAAAAATATTTTCAGGAAGCCATCTCAAAGGATGAAAAAATTATTCGTCAGGCTCAACAGGCTGAATCCCGCCTGCCGGAAGAATATTATAACCTTGGACTGACCTTCTTCGAAGAAGCGCGTTATGACAGCTCATTGCATTATTTTTCAAAAGCTGATAGCCTCAGCCCGAATAACTTAACGCGGCTCAATATGCTGGGAAGGTCTTTAAGTAAACTGGCTTTGCATGAAAGATCTCTTAAAGTATATAAAAAAGCGCTTTTTGTTGCCAGGTCTGAGTTCCCATCTGATCATCCGGAGGTTGCCACAATTTTAAACAATATCGCCATAGTACTGAAATCCAGGGGAGATTATGACGGGGCGCTGGAAAAATATAATGAAGCTCTCGGGATCGATGAATCATATTACGGGAGGAATCATCCCAGAGTTGCCACCGGACTGAACAATATAGCCATAGTACTGAAATCCAGGGGGGATTATGCAGGGGCGCTGGAAAAATATAATGAATCGCTCAGGATTAATGAAGAATATTACGGGAGGAATCATCCCAGAGTTGCCACCGGGCTGAACAATATCGCCTTAGTACTGGCCTCCAGTGGGGATTATGAAGGGGCGTTGGAAAAATATAATGAAGCTCTCGGGATCGATGAATCATATTACGGTAGGAATCATCCCGATGTGGCAATAGATTTAAACAATATAGCCGGAGTACTGGTCTCCAGGGGGGATTATGACGGGGCTCTGGAAAAATATAATGAAGCTCTCGGTATCGATGAATCATATTACGGTAGGAATCATCCCAGAGTTGCCACCGGACTGAACAATATCGCCGGAGTACTGAAATCCAAGGGGGATTATGAAGGGGCGCTGGAAAAATATAATGAAGCTCTCAGGATCGATGAAACATATTACGGGAGGAATCATCCCGATGTGGCAATAGATTTAAACAATATCGCCGTAGTGCTGAAATCGAGGGGGGATTATGCAGGGGCGCTGGAAAAATATAATGAATCGCTCAGGATTAATGAATCATATTTCGGGAGGAATCATCCCAGCGTTGCCACCGGGCTGAACAATATCGCCTTAGTACTGGCCTCCAGGGGGGATTATGCAGGGGCGCTGGAAAAATATAATGAAGCTCTCAGGATCGATGAATCATATTACGGTAGGGATCATCCCGATGTGGCAATAGATTTAAACAATATCGCCGTAGTGCTGAAATCGAGGGGGGATTATGCAGGGGCGCTGGAAAAATATGATGAAGCCCTTAGAATTTTGGCAATATTTTTCGAACCGGATCATCCCGATGTATTAACTGTCCGTAACAATCGGGACCAGGTTTATTGGGATTCATTAAGTGAAAAGGATCGCTGGTATCTACAAACACAAGACAGGATTTTACAACTAAAAGATACCTCCTTAAACTTTACTAATCCGGTTAGGATGGAATTGCTTAATGTTATCGGCGTTGGCTATATCAAACAAGCAAAGGCAGATTCCGCGCTGATTTATTTAAATGAAGCCTTGCCCATTGCTTTAAAACTTAAAGACAAAGAGATAGAAGGCAAACTGCTTAATAACCTGGGTTCAGCGCACAAACTAAGTGGTAATTGGACAGAAGCGGAAAGATATATTCGAAGAAGTATCGAACATAACAGTGAAGTTTTAGGTGAGAATGCGGCTGTGCTTGCATACAGCTATTTTCATTTAAGCGGCATTTTTCACTCCCGCGCTCAATTAGACAGCGCTAAGGTCTATGGGGAGAAGAGCCGGGTCCTGGCCGAAAAAAATAACCTGGAAGAACTCCTGCAGGAAATCAATGAATTATTAGAAACCATTTCGATTAACCGGGGTAAACACAATTGATTGCCCTGGTGTATATCATAAAATAAAGAGAGATAAATTGAATTAACAAATCGGAAATTTAACAAAATTAACATTTGTCAGTAAGTATTATCTTCCAATAACGAGCGTTCACAAATTTGATGGTCCATAGTCTGCTTTAAATTATCAATTACCTATTCCCAATTTCCTTCTTAATTGTTAATTGAGTTTTGCCATCCTGCGCTGAATATGGGGGCTTAGTAAATAATTCCCCATTCCCAACTCTCCTCCCTCTGCTATTTAAATGATTCTTTTATTATCTTACTTTAAGAACATTGGCACATACCGGAGGCAGGATGCAAAAATATTTAAGCTGGTTACCTGAAGGAGAACCCTGGGTGGAATACAGAACCCGGATCGATCTTCTCGATGAGAATCCCGAAGATAGATCGCTTAAGTATCTTTACACCCGGATAACTGATCACCCGCAAATTGCTGACCTGATGAACCAGCTTGAATCGTGGCCCGGCTCTGTGTTAAAACGGCATAATGACGCCAAACTGCTTTTGCACAAACTTGTTTTCCTTGCCGATATCGGTCTGAAAAAGGACATTCCTCAAATAGCGAAAATATCAGAGATCATCTTGGATAACCATTCGGATGAAGGTCCATTCAATGTAATGGTCAATATTCCAACCCGTTTCGGCGGATCGGGGAAAGATGAAATGTCATGGTTTTTATGCGACGCCCCCCTTATCGTTTATTCCCTGGGCAGTTTCGGCTATAAAGAGGATGAGCGTGTGCTAAAAGCTCTTGATTACCTGACGCCGCTTGCCAGGGATAACGGCTGGCCCTGTGCCGCATCTCCCCGATGGGGAAAATTCCGGGGACCGGGGCGAAAGGATGATCCCTGTCCTTACGCGACTCTGATTATGTTAAAAGCAATTCTTCCCTTTGCTTCTCAAATCGATCCTGAAATAATAAAAACAGGGATACAGACTTTCGAAAATTTGTGGCAGATAAGAAAGGAGAAAAAACCTTTCCTTTTCGCGATGGGAACTGATTTCAAAAAACTGAAGGCGCCTTTGATATGGTATGATATTCTACATCTTTTGGATACTCTTTCCTCTTTCGAAGGGGCTGAAAAGCTAAAGGTTGTTTCTGAACTCGCGGCCATCCTTAAAAATAAATCTGATAAAAATGGTATGTTCACTCCTGAATCAATCTATATGCCATGGAAAGGATGGGATTTTGGTCAAAAGAAGGCTCCTTCCCGCTGGATCACATTCCTCGCGCACAGAATTATCAGCAGATTAAATAAATATAAATCGGGCGAATGAGGCCTGAAATAAAAACAAATTACCGCGGAAGTAAAACTGAATTCTCTAAGGATGATTCCCATTTTTTTTGTACCTCAAAGCAGTCTTTTGTTTTCGCATACCATGGAAATTCACACAGGTTTTCTTTGTAATAATGATGTTATAATTAAATCTTCAGCAATTGGAAAGGATGGAGGTATTCTCCTTGCCGGTGAATTTGAGGGTGGTGATCTGATCTATGGAAAAGTTACCCTGACAAACTGGGGGAAGGATATATTTCTCGCATGTTTTGATAAAAATCTAAAATATAAGTGGATGAAAAAACAGGCGGCGCTGACGCCGGTTTTTGTAATAGTGTCGTTGCCTACAGCAAAGGAGATACAATTTGCAGAGGCTGGTTTGAGGGACCGGAGCTTACAGCCGGAGAGATAAAGCAAAAAATGGAAGTTCTTATAAAGCGCGTGATTTGTTTGTTGTGGCAATAATTAGTGAAGGAAAATGCATCGGGGTAAAAACAATTCCCACCGAACATGAGTCATATGCAGAAAACATTTTAATCCCTCCGGAAGGGAAATTGCTGATCACCGCGAATGTAAGAGGAGAGCCGGAATACGAAAATAAAAAAATATTTTCCGATCCTTTCATTTACAATCCAATAATACTTACCGGTAATAAATTGCGTTAATTTTATTATCTTTGTTTTTTTATTCAACGGAAAGGTTATGCCTGACAGAAATAATTTTATTCTTGGAATAGTAGCGTCAGTATTCGGATTTGGAGCCATAATTTTATTCATTTTATCAGGCCCGCCATATTTTTATCTGTTTGGCCTGGCCATATTTGTTTTCGGTATTTATATCCTGATTAAGTGGAGCGCCGATAATTACATCTGGCAATGTGATAAATGCGGAACAAAATTCAGAATTGATTTCAAGACAAATCTCCTGGGTATCAACGGGGGAGTGAATAAAAAACTGCTTTATTGTCCCTCCTGCAAAAAGAAGACCTGGTGTAATGGTCATCCCTTAACCTGAAAGGAAAAAAAGATGAAAAAACAATATCCATATATTTTTATTCTGCTTCTATCAGTTTTTATTCTTATTTCGTGTGATGACGACGATGACGGGTACGGAACTTTCTCATTTGAAAAAAAGGTGACTCTGCCCGGTTCCCCTGAAATGGTTTTTGACGCTATGACAGGAGATATAAGCGGATGGTGGGATCATTCCTTTTCTGAAAAGCCGGACAGCTTTTATATTGAACCTTTTCCAGGCGGAGGTTTTTACGAATATTTTGATGACAGGGGCAATGGTGTAAAGCACGCGGAAGTAACTTTCGCCGACAGGGGAAAACTTTTGCGGTTTGAAGGGCCGCTCGGACTGACCGGCAGAGCGATTCACATGGTTCATACATATTCTTTTAAAGCTGCAGGTCCCGATTCCACATCTCTGACTGTTACTGTTAAAGCCGCGGGAGAATTTGAAGAAAACATCTCCGGAATAGTTGAAAAGGTTTGGCAGCATTTTATTTTCGATCGCTTTAAACCCTTTATGGAAGAAATCAGGCATAAGACCCCGGGGAAATCGGGCTGAATAAATTCCATTTTCCGGTGTATATAAAACAAATTAACAAATATGGGAGTAAAGATGCGAATTGAATTAATCAATCCCTTTACAAGGGGGTGGAAAAGAATGGTAAAAGCTCTTTTTAGTCCATTCGATATCGGCAAGTGGTTTTTGGTGGGATTTTCGGCGTTCCTTTCCGGATTATTTGAGTTTAATTCCTCAATGGTGAATTATAATTCCGACGACAG
Organism: Melioribacteraceae bacterium; assembly: GCA_963677445.2. Classification (GTDB taxonomy): domain Bacteria; phylum Bacteroidota; class Ignavibacteria; order Ignavibacteriales; family Melioribacteraceae. The sequence goes on from CAXXGF010000028.1 coordinate 126,697, forward strand.
CCATATTAATGCCGAGGAATTTTTTCGTTTTCCGGAACAGGCCTGGGACTGGTTTCAGGCTCATCCTACATGGCTGACATTAATTATTATTGCTATTGCCG
>CAXXGF010000029.1:0-54984 GCA_963677445.2 Melioribacteraceae bacterium
AGACAAGGTTGTTACCTCCTCTTATGAAAACTTCGGCGACAATGAAAAACTGATAATTCAATAAAAACCAAATAAATTCAAGCGGGAATGAAAATGATTAAAACTGAAAATCTGAAAAAAGTTTATATGACCGAAGAGGTCGAAACCACTGCTCTGAATAATGTAAATGTGGAAATTACTGAAGGGGAGTTTGTCTCCATCATGGGACCCTCGGGCTGCGGAAAGTCGACACTGATGAATATTATGGGTTTGCTCGATAATCCATCCGAAGGAAAATACTGGTTCCTCGATCATGAGGTGTCCGGTTATTCGGAAAGAAAAAGAGCGCTTCTGAGAAAAGAAAACATAGGTTTTGTTTTCCAGAGTTTTAACCTGATCGATGAACTGACAGTATTTGAAAATGTTGAGCTGCCACTTTTATACCTCGGTTATTCATCGAGTGACAGGAAAAAAACGGGTTCATGAGGTTCTGGAGAAGATGGGTATTATGCACAGGGTCGGGCATTTCCCCCAGCAGCTTTCAGGTGGTCAGCAGCAGAGAGTGGCAGTAGCGAGGGCTATTGTTGGTAATCCGAAAATTATACTGGCCGATGAGCCGACAGGTAATCTCGATTCTTCACATGGCGATGAAGTAATGAGTATGCTTACCGATCTTAATGAAGCGGGAACAACTATTGTGATGGTAACTCACTCGCCGACTTATGCCGAATATGGCAACAGGATAATTCATCTCTTTGATGGTCATGTTGTTACTGAAAACTACAAGGAAAAATTCCACATTTAACAAGGCAGAGAATTATGATAAAGCTCAGAGAGATAGAAAAATATTACAAATCCAAATTTGTAAAAACATTTGTGCTGAGGAATATTAATCTTGATATCAGGGAAGGTGAATTTGTATCTATTATGGGGCCTTCGGGGTCGGGCAAATCGACGCTGCTTCATATTTTTGGCATGCTTGATTCACCTTCCGGCGGTGAATATTATTTCCTTGATGAACCGGTTCATAAGATGAGTAAAAAAAGACTTTCTGAAATTCATAAGCGGTTTATCGGTTTCGTTTTTCAAAGTTATCATCTTATTGATGAGCTGACTGTTTATGAAAACCTGGAAACTCCTCTCCTTTATCAAAAAGTGAAAGGAAGTGAAAGAAAGGGGCGGGTTGCGGAAATTCTCGACAGGTTCAATATAGTCGCTAAAAAAGATCTTTTCCCCCAACCAGCTTTCGGGAGGACAGCAGCAGCTTGTCGCTGTAGCGAGGGCAATTATTGCCGAGCCCAAACTTATTCTTGCCGATGAACCAACAGGTAATCTTCATTCCGACCAGGGAAAAGAGATTATGGAATTGCTCAAAAAATTAAATCAGCAGGGGACAACAATCATTCAGGTTACACATTCAGAAACAAACGCGGCTTACGCTAACCGGATAATTAATTTGAATGACGGATGGATTGAGGAAAAATAACAGGTGATCTCCATGATTCAAAACTTTATTAAAATTGCAGTAAGAAATTTTTTCAAAAACAAAATTTATTCATTCATAAATATTTCAGGACTGGCGCTCGGACTGGCCTCTTTTGTTCTGATTATGACCTATATTTATTATGAAAAGAGTTACGATAAATTTCATGATGATTATGAAAGAATATACCGCCCGGTGGAAATTCAGGTTCAGCCCGGAATTGCCACCCAGCATGTAGCTGTAACGATGGGGCCGCTGGCCGAAGCGATGAAGAACGATTTCGCCGGTATTGAGGAAAGCTGCCGGATAGTGCCTGGCGGAAATATGTATTTAAGTTACAAAGATAACAACTTTTATGAACGTAATTCCGCTTTTGCCGATCCGACATTTTTAAAAATGTTTAAGCTGAAATTTTTAAAGGGCAATCCGGATAAGGCGTTTGAAGCCCCCAACTCTCTTATTATTTCCGAATCTCTCGCGAATAAATATTTTGGTGACGAAGACCCCATAGGAAAAACAATTTCGGCCGAGCACAGATTTGGTGAAGATGAAATGGTGGTTACGGCTGTTATTGAAGATTTTCCCGCAAACTCACACATCAGTTTCGACCTTCTTGGAAATATTGATTTAATGATTGCCAATATTTCGTGGGCCAAAAACTGGGATTCCAATTTTCTCGCGACATATGTGAAGCTGGGTGAAAATGTTAAACAGGAAGAAATTGAAGCAGGGTTACATGAATTCCTTTTGAAATATCGTGAGGATGTAGCCGATGGCAATCTGAAACTTTATTTGCAGCCTCTGGCCGATATTCACCTTTATTCGGGGGGAATTCTATATCAGACATATAACAATAATGAAGGAAGCATCTCGGTTGTTATTGTGCTCGGAATAGTGGGGATATTTGTCCTTATTCTGGCCTGTATAAATTTTATGAACCTTTCAACGGCGCGTTCTGTAAGTCGCGCGAGAGAAGTGGGAATCAGGAAAGTTCTTGGCTCAGGCCGTGGAGCATTGGTTTGGCAGTTTCTTTCGGAAGCTCTCTTAATGGCTTTTGTTTCATTATTCCTTGGTCTGCTGATCCTGGAGATAATTTTTCCGCTGATTAAGCCGGTTATCGGAGAAGGAATCGAACTAAATTATTATTCAAATCCCCTTTTACTTGGAGTAATATTTGGCGCCACGCTTATTGCCGGGCTTCTTTCGGGGAGTTATCCGGCCATGTTTTTATCTTCATGGCAGCCTGTTAAAACTTTAAAGGGGAGATTCTCAGCTAAGAGCAGCGGGCTTTTTATAAGAAAAGGACTGGTTATTTTTCAGTTTTTTATTGCTGTTGTGCTGATATCGCTGACCCTGATCGTTTATCAGCAAATGGATTATATCCGCTCAAAAGACCTCGGTTATAATAAAGAGCAGGTAATTTATATTCCGGCAAGAAATGCTTTTGAGCGTGAAAAATTAAGACTTATCGGTGATCAATTAAGAAACAGCAGCAATATTCTTTCTGTTTCGGCCACATCGGGACTCACAGGAGCCGCGGGAACACAGTCCACAATGAGGGAGGGCCGGAACCGATGAAGAAAATAAAGTAATGATGCGTTTCAGTTTTGTCGATTTCGATTATATAAGTACAATGAAAATGGAAATTGTTAAAGGGCGCGACTTTTCAAGGGAAATTTCTTCCGATTCGGTTTCCGGTGTTATTGTTAATGAAGCGGCAGTTAAAGCGTTCGGTTGGAGCGATCCGATAGGCAGAAGAATTGTTGGTGATCCTTATTATGAAGTAATCGGTGTTGTTAAAGATTTCCATTTTTTCTCTATGCACGTTGAAATCCAGCCGCTTGTGATGATGATAGCGCCGGCCAGATTTCGCTACCTTGTGGCGAAGACAGCTCCCGGAGTGATTCCCGATGCAGTTGAAGATGTTAAAGAAGCCTGGGGTGAATTTTTGGTCGACCGTCCTTGCGACTATTCTTTTCTGGACCAATATTTTGAACAGATGTATGAAGGTGAGGAAAACCTGGGCAGATCTTTTTAATCTATTTACCGGTTTGGCAATTTTTATCGCGACACTTGGTTTGCTCGGGCTTTCAGCTTTTACAGCCGAACAACGGACAAAAGAGATCGGCATCAGAAAAACGCTGGGCGCATCCACGGGAGGAATTCTATATCTGCTTTCATCGGCGTTTTTAAGATGGGTTATTATTGCCTCGGTCCTGGCAGCCCCCGTATCCTGGTATTTGGCCGGCTTGTGGCTTTCTGATTATGTTTACAGCATAGATATTAGTCCGATAATATTTTTTATCGCGGCATTTTTTGCTCTTTTTATCGCTCAGACCACTGTTGGCTATCAGGCTTTTAAAGCTTCCCGCCTCAATCCCTCAGATACCCTCAGATATGAATAATTATGATGTTCAGGCCCGGAATAATTATAATCCGGGCTTCTCTTGTTTTAGGGTATAAATTATTATCTTACCTGAATCGGACTTTGTTTTTAAGCTCCGCAGCCTATTAATTCGCCAAATGTTTTAGAGTATAAACCTTTCCGGATAGATTTTAATTGATTTTTTCCCCTATACTGTTTATATTCTAATTTGCAGTAGCAGAAAGCTGGATAATTTTATAGTCAAAATTATACCCGGAAAAATAAATAAAGTCGCAAAACTAAATTTCCTGTAAACTTAAACTGGATATGCCAAAGTTTAGTTTTAGTTTTGGTATAGACATACAATTAACCGATTTTTTTGATTCTTTGGTCTAATAAATTAATTTTTTGTTGCATTATGTTGATTTAATAATACTTTCATTCGATTTTTTGTTAAGTTTTTGCTAATATATTCTTTGATGCAAATATATTTATACTTAATTTTAGACTGCTGTTAAGCAAACAAGATATTATAAACTAAATTTGAGGAGGTCGCCGGAAGAAAAAACAGGATTACATATACATTAATATAATACCGGATAAAGGGAAGGATTGAGTCCGTAAATTATTTAATTAACAACAATCATAAATTATTGGAGAGGAATTATGATTCGTAAACTTACAATCCTTTTATTAACACTAATGCTCCCGGGATTTCTTCTCGCTCAAACGGGAAAGATTTCCGGAACGGTTACCGATCAGGGAACCGGGGAGCCGTTGATTGGAGCCAACATCCTGATTGTTGGAACATCATTTGGCGCAGCAACTGACCTGAATGGTGAGTACGACATCAGGAACCTTAACGCAGGCGTATATGAAGTAAGGTGTTCTTATGTTGGTTTCCAGACAAAAACAATTGCCAACGTGCGTGTCAACACCGGTTTAACTACCGAAGTTGATTTTCAGCTTGCGGGCGAGGGGTTTGAGACTGAAGAAATCAGGGTCATATCAGAAAGACCACTGATTCAGAAAGACGCTACAAACCAAACCCGTATTACCACCAGTGAAGATATCGATGCATTGCCAGTAAGGGGTGTGAACAACATTATCGGGCTTTCGGCCGGTGTTGTTCTAAAAGATAACAACGTATTCGTTCGCGGTGGTCGTTTGGACGAAGTTGGGTTCTATCTCGAAGGTGTTTCTATCACCAACCCGATGTTTGGCGGCCGCGCTGTCAGGCTGTCACAGGATGCAATTGAAGAGATTCAGGTGCAGGCTGGTGGTTACACTGCCGAATTTGGCGGCGCCAACGCAGGTATTATTCGTCAGCAGCTTAAATCAGGTGGCCCTGAATTAAAAGCAAGCGTCGAATATATTACCGATAACCTGACTTTCAAAGGCAAAGATGATTTCTTCGATGGCGAACGATCACTCGGCGCTTATCAGTATGGTTATAATGAAATTATAGCTTCTGTCAGCGGTCCTTTTCTCAGTGAAAGATTTAAATTCTTCCTTAACTTTAACTATAATTATCAGAAAGATCAAAATCCTCAGCCCTATCCGGGTATTGATATAGGTCCTGTTGTCGACTTCCAGTCGGGCGACTCCCTCAATTTAATATTTCCCGCCGGTCCTGTTTATGGCAACCAGCGTACAGACTATACTTATGCCGGTACATTTAATATGGATTTCAAACCATTGTTATTCAGATTTACCGGTACTTACACAGGTACAATGCAGGATGCCAATCCGGCTCAGCGCTCTGACAGAGCAGCTGGCAACGTCGCTGACTTCCTTAACCCCCGTATAGGTTATCTCGATCAGTCAAATGGATCGTTCTCAGCCAAAATGACCCATGTGCTTAATTCCAACCTCTTTTATGAAATTTCAGGAGGTTACCAGTTCTCTGCTTCCGAAAGATTGGATCCCTATCTGCAGGATGATTTCTGGGCTTATGGCGACTCGTTAGCCAACGCCGAAGAAGGTGTTATTTGGGCAAGAAGTGATAAAGACCTTGTGAGGATGGCCGAATATTCTGCAAGTCAGCGCAGATATCAAACTCCGTTTGGCTATAATGTTTTTGGGTTTGAATTCCGCGGCGTAAATGATCCTCCTGTTGACTACGCTAAAAACAGCAGAACTCAATTTAATATTAATGCTGCTTTACAGTGGATGATAGGAAAAGTTCATTCGATTAAAATAGGTGGTGAATACAAACAGTATACGCTAAGAAACTGGACAGTCGGCGGCCAGAGCAGTTTCGCGGCCAACGTTAGCCAGCTTATGACTGATGATACTTCTCTGTTACTCGAAGACGCTCGTGAAAGCACACTCATCACCAATGGTGTTAACAACTATGGTTATGATGTTTTCGGCAATGAGACAGATGAAGATGGATTCTTCGCTCCTCATAAACCGGTATTTTTCGGCGCCTATATTCAGGATAAAATAGAAATGAAAGACCTTATACTTAATGTTGGTCTTCGTTACGACTATATAGATATCGATAACATGATGTTCAAAGATCCTGCATATCCTGACGCAGGTGTTAACAAATCGAGTGGTGAACTTGACATGGCCGGATGGGAAGATGTGCCTACTTTTGACGCTGTCAGTCCTCGGCTTGGTTTCTCATTTCCCGTTACTGACCGTACAGTATTCCACGCACAGTATGGACGTTTCATCCAGCAGTCACGTCTTATTGACGCTTACCAGGGATATTACAGAACCGGTTATGAGCTCCGTGGCGGTTTCTTTATTCCTTCACCTGTTGGAAAAAACATCAGACCTACAAAAACAACCCAGTATGAAGTTGGTTTTACACAGCAGATTACAGACTTTATGTCATTTGACTTAACAGGTTATTATAAAGATATTAAAGATCAGGTAGTCTACGTACTGCAGGATGTTGGTGCAAATTCAGCATACCAGTCATATTCAACACTTGGCAATGGTGACTTTGCTACTACAAAAGGTGTTGAAATTACACTGAATATGCGCAGATACAAAAGACTGCTTATGAATGCCACAATAGCATTCCAGGATGCCCAGGGTACAGGTTCTTTCCCGAACTCCAACCGTGGTATTGTTGGCGCGCCGCTTGATGGTGTCACTATTTTTAATCCTGTTTATATTTCACCGCTTGAGTTCAACAACGCTATTCGCGGTAATATGAACCTTGATTACAGATTTGGTCCCGATGATGGTCCTGTTTGGGCACATAGTCTTGGCTTCTCTGCTCTGCTTACCTATAGTGGCGGTCATCCGTTCACCAGAGGTGTCGGCGCCGCGGACCTTGAAGGTGACGCTCGTAACAGAAGACCTGTTGAGCCATTGAATGCCTCAAACACTCCTTCAACCTTCCAGGTTGATCTTAGAATTGACAAAACTTTCCATATCTTCGACGAATTGTCAGCCAATGTTTACCTGAACATCATCAATATATTCGATGCCAATAATGTCGAAAACGTATTCCTGAGAACAGGTTTACCGGATGATGACGGATTCATAAGTGATCCTGAACTCTCAGCTCAGCTTTCTGAAACTTATGGTCAGCAGTATGTTGATGTTTATAACGCTCTTAACATCGACTACTCTGAACAGTACCAGCAGGCCTGGGGAACACTTGCAACAAATCCATATATTTATGGACCTCCAAGACAGATCAGGTTTGGTATCAGGCTTGAGTACTAAGATCAATCTTAAGGAAAAAAAGTATTAAGGAGTATACATATGAAACAAAACTTGATTAAAGCCCTTAGTGTTTTTCTCTTTTTGACCGTGGGAGTATTTTCAATACTTGCCGAAGGGGTTGAGAGAAAACAGAACAGGTCACTGATGAAACCTAATGGGGAACCGGTTTATACCAAGTTCAACATTAATAACATCTCGACCTGGATTAAAAACGACGGTGAGTCAGATATTAACCAAAATGGTAACTCCGGATTTGTATTTCCTAAAGGCAATAACCAGGCTGCGATATTCCAGTCAGGTTTCCTCTGGGGTGGTAAAATCGACGGTGAAGTTCGTGTAGGCGGTTCTGTTTATCGCCAGGGACTTGTTCCCGGAAGAATTGAATCACCCGGTGTTGCCGCGGATCCCAATGGCGCTGATGTAAGGATATACAGAGTCAGAAAAGACTGGGAAACAGGCGACATGTCTGCTGAAATTAGTGATGGTGAAGGCACAGAAGCTGAAATCAGATCAAGATATCAGACAGACTGGAACGAATGGCCTGCCGACCAGGGCGCTCCATATGAAGATGTGAACGGTAACGGAACTTATGAACCCGGAACAGATATCCCGGGATTTCCGGGCGCAGATCAGACTGTCTGGTTTGTTGCCAACGATCTCGATGCCGGTCAGAGTACATATATGTATGGTTCACCTCCGATGGGAATCGAAATGCAGGCTACTATCTGGGGATATAAATCGACTACCGCTCTTGGTAACGTAATGTTCAGAAAGTACAAAATTATAAATAAGAACGCCAGTCAGAAAACATTCGAAGATATGTATGTTTCGATGTGGAGTGACCCTGATGTTGGTGACGCAAATGATGACTATGTAGGTTGTGATACTACTTTAAGTCTCGCGTACGCGTTTAACGCCAATGCCAATGACGCTACTTACGGCAACACTCCTCCGGCAGCAGGTTTTGACTTCTTCCAGGGTCCTGTTGTTGACGCTGTTGGTGAAACTGCTATTTTCGATAACAGAGTGCTTCAGGATAAAAAAAATCTGCCCATGACAGCATTTTATTTCTTTATAAATAGTGATGCTGTTTATACTGACCCGAAACAAGGTGAGTACCCGGGTTCAATTGAATTTTATAACCTGTTCCAGGGTAAAGTTAGTACCACAGGTGATCCTTTTGTTGATCCTGTAACCGGTCAGGAAACAAAATTTGCCCTCACCGGCGATCCTCTTACAGGAGAAGGCTGGGTAGATGGTCTGCTTCATCCTCCTGGTGACAGACGTATGGGTATGGTTTCCGGTCCGTTTACAATGGCTTATGACGATACTCAGGAAGTAGTGGTCGCTGAAATTGCCGCTGGCGCGATGGAAGGTGTCGACAGACTTGGCGCTGTTGCTCTTCTTAAATTCTACGATCTCGAAGCTCAGCAGGCATATAACAACTTCTTCGATATTCCTACTCCTCCGCAGGAACCAAAAGTAAGAGTTACTGCTCTCGATCAGGAAATTGTGATCAACTGGGGATGGGACGAAGCCAATACAATCCTCACAGAATCTGCTGATGAAAAAGGCTTTAAGTTCCAGGGATATAACGTATATCAATTCCCGACAAAAAATGCTACTTTGGCTGAAGCAAGAAGAATTGGCACCTATGACATAGTTGATGGTGTTCTTAAAATCCAGGGACAGCAATTTGACGCTGTTAATGGTACAGTATTGAGTACAGTACTTCAGTTTGGTACAGATTCAGGTATCCAGAAATTCCATATTGTCGATACGGACGCTTTTAATAGTGGTTTGCCCCTCGTAAATGGTAAAAGATACTACTTTGGTGTTAGCGCCTACAGCTTTAATGCTGATCCACTCGCTGTGCCTAACGTACTTGAAAATTCACCTGTTGTTTATGAAATTGTTCCACAAACAACTGACCCGGGTGTAAGGTATGAAGGTGAAGTTGCCGCACAGCTAGAAGTCGAACATTCTGCCGGCGTCAGCGATGGTATTGTAAAACCGGTTATTGTTGATCCATCTGCTCTTACCGGCGACGAATATGAAGTGAGCTTCCGTGAAGTTATTGATGCAATTACAGATGACGGAACGGGAGTTCTTGATACAACCTATAAAATGGTTTGGGATTGCAAAAACCTTACCACCGGTTCAATGTTGCTTACCTCGCAGGAAAACCTAACGGGCGATGAAAACTATATCATCATTGATGGTATTCAGCTTGTTGTCTCAGGCCCGGCTGCCGAAATTAAAGGCGGTGGCGACGGGATGGTTGAAGTTGCCTGGGATGGAAATCTTCTTTCCCCGGATGATTATGACGCAGCAGGCACACCTTTTAATGGTAATAAAGTATGGCACAATCTGAACTCAACCGATGATTATTATATATCCTCCGGTGGTGATCCTGGTGATATTGACAGACTCTACAGGTTTGTCGATTTTGCCTCTCCCCGTGATTTCGAACTCAGATTTACCGATGGTACGGATGACTGGGCAGTTTACGCTTTTGAGGATGATAAAATTGCAGCTGTTCCATTTGAAATATGGGATATCGGCATAGCCACAATAGATGACGCATCTGATGACAAACGAATGATTCCTTTCCTCAACAATAATGGTGAATCCATGTCCTCATGGGGATGGGCTACAGGTGAAGACCCATATTACGGTTATCCCAATTCTGATTGGATTTACTGGATGGATCCTAATCCCGAAACAATTGGTTATGATGGCTTTAAGGATGATTGTGTCGCATCCGGTGGAGCTGGCGCTACATACGGATTCCTGAATGATCCTGATTACTTCGCGGATTTCTCTAATGGATTTGTTTATCCAATCGGACGTTTGACAGTTTGTGATTTTGCTGAAGACGGAACTCCCCCGCCTCCGGGAACTACAGTAAGGATCATTTATACTAAGCCAATAACTACCGGTGACCTGTACAGATTTACTGCTCCTAACGTAATTAACAGTCAGGAACTTGCCAAAGAAGATGTTGAACAGATCAACATTTTCCCGAATCCATATTATGGCGTAAATACTGAAGAAGTAAACAAATACCAGAGATTTGTTACTTTCAATCACCTGCCTGAAAAAGCTACTATCCGGATATTCAACCTGGCCGGTCAGCTTGTCAGAACTATAGAAAAAGAAAATACCTCACAGTATCAGCGTTGGGATCTTCTTGCCGAATCAGGCCTTCCAGTAGCAAGTGGTCTTTATATTGTATATATCGATATGCCGGATCTTGGAAAGACCAAGATTCTGAAATCAGCTATCATTCAGGAACAGCAGATACTGGATCGTTTCTAATCAGACAAGGAGATAAAAAATGAATAGAATAAAAATAAGCTTTATTATTTTAGTCACTCTCCTGGTTACCGCAGGATCGATCCTTGCTGGTGGCGGGAGCCGAAATGGAACTGCAGGCGCAACTCAGTTACTCGTGCCTGTGGGAGCCAGGGGTATTGCTATGGGAGAAGCCGCAATCACCAATACTATTGGTGTTGACGCTCTTTATTGGAACCCGGCTAACCTTTCCCTGGCCAAATCAAATACAAACGCACTTTTTTCACATATGAACTATATTGCTGATATTGGTGTGGAATATGGCGCAGTTTCTACCAGAATTGATGGTTTTGGTTCTGTAGCGCTAAATATCAAATCATTTGATATTGGTGATATCCCTGTTACTACTACAGATAACCCTGATGGTACAGGTGGTAGTTTTTCACCTCAGTTTATTACTATTGGTCTTACTTATTCAACTCTTCTGAGTGACAGGATTTCAGTTGGTTTAACAATGAATTATATCACAGAACAGCTTGATCTTGCTTCAGCCAGTGGTATTTCATTTAATGTTGGTGTTACTTATAGAAGTCTTTTCAGCATGGAAGGACTTACTTTCGCCATCGTTATGAAAAACATTGGTCCTCAGATGACATACGACGGCACTGGATTGTTGATTGCCGCTGATCCGGGAAGCCTTAGCAGACCGGAACAGTTCTACAAAATGGATGCTGCCGGATTTGAGCTTCCTTCCACATTTGAACTCGGTCTCGGCTACAATTATAATATTGACGGCGATAATGCACTGCTGGCAAGCACCTCATTCAGAAACAATAACTTCTATGCTGATGAATACCAGATAGGAGCTGAATACAGCTACAGCAATATGTTCTTCGTACGCGGTGGTTATACTATGGCTCCGGATCTTGAAAGTGACGCTAACATCTTTGGTCTTACTTTCGGCGCCGGTCTTAAGTATAATATGAGTGGTCTGGATGTATCATTTGACTACGCGTATAAAGCAGTTGAATATGAAGCTCTTGGTGATAACCATATATTCACCATTCTTCTCGGAATATAGTTATATAGATTTTTCTGCTTAACCCGGCTGGCAACAGCCGGGTTTTTTTATTTTAAAAACCCTGTTTCTTAATTTTATTACCTGAGTTGAACAGATAATCCGCAGTTGAATTTAACCATATTATGTTAAAGAAAACCAGAGTTAAGGAATTTATTCGCGCGATCGGAGGGAAAAAGGGGATCGGAGGGCGCGCGATTAAAGGGTAATTCAAGGTGATATTCAGAATGCCTCTGCATAAGGGGAGAAAAAAACTAATACAGGACTCCTGACATCTGAAACATAAAGTGTTGAAATAAACCAATTTTGATTATTTGTCGCGTATACACGTATGCAACTGGTATAGGAAATTCTGTTAAAAAGAATTGCGTTTAGAATTTTTCTTTGCATAAGACAATTTGAAAATCACCTAAGCTGGTAAAGCCAAAACCAATGAGAATTGTCAATAATCTTATCAAATATATTTTATAAAATCAGAACTCCTGATCCCGGTTAAAAAAACAATAACTTACATGGATACATTCGCAAAATAAAACCGCGGGATAATTCGATAAGGAAACAACTTGGGCAGGTCTTTCTTAATCTTATCGAATAGTGTACTGAACCAATACATTGACATTGTTTTATTTTCAAAAATGATTTAATTTGAACGCCATTTTATGCATCTCCTACAGAGATGTTTTTCAGGGGGTCTATTCTATTCTACAATAATGGAACCTCTACAAGGTTCTTTTTATCTCATTTGCCTTGTATGGGCAACATTATTGTAGAAAATTGTAAATACCAGGAGACAAAATCCTTGTAGTGGATTCACAAACCACCCCGGATAATCAAACACCTTGAGACATCCTCGATAAACCCTGATCGATAGAATTTCAATTTTCTAATACATCATGTATGGCTAAGAAAAGACTTTGTCAAGTAATAAATGGATAACAATTTCATATGATATTTTCCAAAATTTCCGCGATTTCATTTTGCGAGGAGTAAGGAGTTCTGAAAATATGGTTCTATGTGAAATACAGTGGGTGATTTTTGTCGGTCCTGAAAATTAAACAAAACCTTTTGTTAAAGTATGACCGAATAATCCCGACGTTTAGCTTCCGCCCCTACAGGGCTTAAATACACTTTTTCTTTTATTACCCCGGGCGTTGCCCGGGGCTGTTGATTGTCGCGCTTTCAGCGCTAATAATAATTCCAGTTTGTCACAGATGGATACAAAACCCTGAAAGGGTGCAGGCAACGCCCCGGTTAAGAAAACAAAGACATTATCAAAGCCCTGAAAGGGCGAAAGCAGCAAACGCATAAAGATATAGAAAGCTGAAAGCGTCTGGCTCAGTCGGGGTAAGAAGGACTTTAAGACTCATCCACTTTTTTCAAGATCGTGCGCTCTGTGGTGGTGAGGAGACAAGGAGCTGGTTTCCGGAAATCAAACATGACAATATGCGAATCTTTGATTCATATCTTTATGCGCTATTTTATTACTTTACCCACTAAATTTCATACAGAACCAAAAGACATGTGCCTCAACCAGCTTTCCTTTTTTAACGCTCCGTTCATTTGATTTTCTTAAAGCTTATTTTTTTGATGTCGCTTTAAAAGACAAAAACATTAAAAAGTAATAAAAACTTGTATTGATATTAGTATTCTGCCATTTAATGGAAGAATATGAAAAATAGTTGCATTTCAAAATACGTGACGTCAGGAGCCCTTTATTATATGTCTCCTTTTTCAATTAAAAAAAAATATATCGGGCTTACGTTGAATTACCGTCTTTCACTCTTCAAAATCTAAAAAAGGAAAATGTAACTATGGCAATGTAATACCGGATTCGTTAAATATTGCAAGACCCCCTTTAAGAGCGCCAATCCAGACATTATCATATTTATCAGTCTTAACACAAAAAATGTAATTATCAGGCAGCTCGGAATTCTCAGTATTGTATATCTTTTCAATACGGTTTTGATATTTTACAAGGCCGCCCAGATAAGTGCCAATCCAGATAGCGCCTTTTGAATCTTCCGCGATGCTCCATATTCTGTTGGTTGGAAGGTCGGAATTAGAAAAATTCATCATTTCCCACATCCCTTTATCATAGATCGCCAGACCGAGTTCCTTAAACCCGATATATATTTTCCCATCTGAAGCTTCAAAAATATCATATATACTACCTGAGGGCAGGGGAGCGGCATTACCGGATAAAAGGGAACAGGAGTCATTTTCAATTAAAGCGAGTCCATCCAGCATGCCAATCCATAATCTTTTTTTACTGTCAAACAGAACCGAAGGAGCTTTAGTGACAGGAAGTGAATACTTTTTGCTTATTGAAATCCAGGAAGTGTCTTTTCGGTATATCAAACCGGAGCCCCAGGTACCGATATAAATGTTTCCGGAACTATCAGGCGAAAGAGAATAGATGAAATTATCTCCGATTTTACTATTCCCTGAATTATAGGTGGTTGATTTTTTACCTGAAACCACCGAGAGGCCTCCACCATAAGAACCGCAGTATAGAATATTTCCATATTTAGCAAGTGAAAATATACTATTGTGTGTAAAACCGGGATTTTCGGAATTGTAGAAATACCAGGAATTGTTATAATAAAGCCCGAGTCCTCCTCCCCGCGTGCCGATAAAAACTGAATCCCCCCAAATTTCAATAGCTGATATAGAATTTACAGTCAGCGGACTATTATCGGTATTATAGATAATCCAGTTTGAATTATCTGTCTGCGGCAGAATTGCAAATATTGGGAGAAAAAACAACACAATTAATAGCATTCTTATCATAAACAAAATATAATTAAATAAATCTTTTTTTCAGCAACAAAATTGGAAAACTTCACATCTGTGCCTGGTCAAATTTCCCCGGCATCAGATTCCGACCTGCCTGCTTCCGGAATATCTTTTTGCAAAAGAGGCAAAAAACCGGAATGACAATCAATCTGGTAAATATTTGAGGAGAACCAAAAGTTTTATTCGTTCCATTTTTCTCCTTGCTACTTTGATCCTGGCCTGGCAAAATTGAGATTACTCCGTGAGAAGTCAAATTCTACGCAAAATGGCAAGAAATTTATCAACGAGTATAAAGTATTATTGCCATTATTAGTTTTTGGGCTACTCAAGGTGAGTTCTCCCTCGTCACCAAAGAAAAGCGCTTTGGCGCCACCCCCTTGCCAGGAGCATCCCTCTGGGGTCGGCGGTAATGGCGCTAACATAGTGAAATGAGAGGAATATGGTGTAAATATAATTACAACCCAATATCAATATATCTTGTGAAATGTTTTTCTAATAATAATTAAATAGAATGATAACATTAATTGGCAAACCTATTGTTATTAAAGTTATTATAACCTCACCCCAACCACTCTTACGCCACGGCGCACTTAAAAGCCTTATCAAGGAGGGAGGCTTTAAAAGTCTCTCCCCTTACTAAGGGGAGGAATTTTCCCAGGGGGATGCCTCTGGCAAGGGTGGGGTCGGAATGTCAGGAAAACACAAAAAATACTATATTTTTGCTCTATCTTAGTGCCATTAGGGCCGGCGGGGGATATTCCTATTGTTCAGATGTGGTTACAAATTTCCTCCTTCGCCCCAAAGGGATGCCTGTGGCAGAGGGGGTGGCAATGAAGTGTTTTTTCTTCATTGACGGGGGATGACTTTCTTCGGGTTACTCAATTACCTGTTACTTCTGGTTTAGCCAGTTTATGATTACGAGAAGGAGTACGATCATTTGTTCAGGATTTATTTTGGTTCCGGTTTGGCCAGCTTAGGAATGAAAGGAAAACATATTTATTATTTTTTTACCTTAGTAGCAGAGGTGATCTCTCCCCAAAATTAAACCTTATTAACCTTCTTCAACAGGGCAATATTTTTATCGGATTTTTCTAATGATCGCGGAAAAACAGGTTCTATATGAAATCCAGAGGGTAATGAAGGGACAGCCGTTTATTGAATGGACATAAATATACACTCATACACTGTAACATATCTGTTGAAATATGGTGTACCTGATGGCATATCGAATTTCCTGCTTTTGTCAATTATTGATTACGACTATAATGAAAATGGAGGTAACTTAAATTATTATAAGTTTAAAATAGCTCCGCAACTTCAGGCCGGGGACCGGGAAAACATTGCAACATAGTATTCGTTTTCAACCAAAGAAAGTGCAGCCTTCAAGATCTTGAGATAATATGATTTACACTAAAATAAATCAGGTGAAATAAAATGAAAGACTAAAGAATATAGTAAAAAGCGGGAAGATGACTGAATAATAGAAAATATTGAAGTGCATAACAATGAAAATATTTGTCCGGCAATATTATTAATCTGTCACATCATATTTCTTTTTTATTTTTTATATTGTTATGATGAAATTTTACACTTAATGAGCAAATGATATGAAAATGCAACTGATAATTGACCGGAAAAACAGTGACATAAAAACCGATAAAGATAATAGATACCCAAAATTTGAGTTTCATATTGCGGGTGAAGTTCGCAGAAAATATGATATAGAAGAAGAGCTCTTTTCCATTACAGGGAATATTATCCTTGCAGATTTTAATTCCGTCCGAAAACTGGTTCATAAATTAAATCTGAAGCGGGATGAAGCTGGCAAAGTTCGGGCAGGAGAGGTAAATGCCGCCGGTTTAATTGATGAAATATTTCATTATGTTATCAGAGAATATGAAGAAAAAGAAAATCCCGGCGTTTTCAGCCGCGCGTTGCAATACCTGAATAAAAGGCTGGGTGTGAAAAATACAAATGATATATTAACTGAGTTTGTAACTCTTTTCCCCCGATTGAGGTATACCAGGGTAAGAAATTTGTGTATGACTATATTGTTGGCACAACAGAAAAACGTCCTAACAGGCAAATATGCGCTGAAGAAATGCTGCTCCTTTATTTTGCTAACTTTAACAAAGCTAATAAAAAGTTAAAGGAGCTCTTTGATGAGAGTTATTTTACGAACAAAGAGATCTATAATCTTTTTATTAAGGAGCTTGATCTGTTCTTCAGGAAGGAAAAAACTTTGGGAGAGGAAAATCATGATCTTTTTACTTTCTTCAAAACACCTCTTATGGAAAATCCCGATGATCATGAAGCACAGTTAAACTATATGTTTAAAAAATGGAAAGTGATTCTTTCAGATAGGTTTCTGCGCAGAATTCTCAGCGGCAGAGATTTAATCAGGGAGGATCAGAGCTTATTGCTGGGAGGCGGCGGTCCGGCTCCCACTGCTGTTCCATGGTATAAGGAGGGAGAGGGGGACGCTGATACGCTTTCTATCGGTAAATCAGGTTATAAATATGCCAGTGATAGTCACCTCGATTATATTGAGGAGGAAAAATTCACTCCTGATATTGACTGGATGCCCCGTGTTGTCATTATGGCAAAAAACACTTATGTATGGCTCGATCAGTTATCGAAAAAATACAGGCGCCCAATAAGAAGACTTGATCAGATACCCGATGAAGAACTTGACCAGCTCGCGAAAAGGAATTTTACCGGTTTGTGGCTTATCGGACTCTGGGAAAGAAGCACAGCATCGAAAAAAATTAAACATATCATGGGCAATATAGATGCCGTTGCTTCGGCATATTCGCTTTATGATTATATTGTTGCTGAAGACCTGGGTGGTGAAGAAGCCTATAAAAATCTCAACCGGAGAGCAAGAGAGCGGGGAATCAGACTGGCGAGTGATATGGTTCCTAACCATACAGGAATATTCTCAAAATGGGTGCTTGAACATCCGGAATATTTTATTCAATCGGATAATCCCCCATTCCCGAATTACAGTTTTACCGGCGCTGATCTTTCAGATGATCCCGGAATGCAGATCAGAATTGAAGATGGCTACTGGTCGAAATCGGACGCGGCAGTGGTTTTCCAGCGTATTGATAATTCTTCCGGTAAAATTACATATATGTATCATGGCAATGATGGCACCAATATGCCCTGGAATGATACCGCTCAGTTAAATATCCTTATTGAAGAGGTCAGGGAGCAGGTAATTCAAAAAATATTTGAAGTTGCCAGAAGGTTTTCAATTATTCGTTTTGACGCCGCTATGACCCTTACCAAAAGGCACTTTTCCCGATTGTGGTATCCTCAACCGGGTAAAGGAGGTGATATTCCTTCACGCTCAGATTATGCGCTGACTGCCGAAGAATTTAATAAATTTTTCCCGAAAGAGTTCTGGCGCGAAGTTGTTGACAGAATAAATGAACAAATGCCCGATACTCTTCTTCTCGCTGAGGCATTCTGGCTGATGGAAGGATATTTCGTCAGAACACTTGGGATGCACAGGGTATATAACAGCGCTTTTATGAATATGCTCATGAGGGAAGAAAATGAAAAATATCGTGATCTGATAACAAATACTCTTGAATTTGAACCTGAAATATTAAAACGATATGTAAACTTTATGAGTAATCCCGATGAGGAAACCGCTATCAAACAATTTGGTACAGATGACAAATATTTCGGGGTTTCCGCAATGATGGTTACATTACCCGGACTTCCGATGTTCGCGCATGGACAGGTGGAAGGTTTTACCGAAAAATATGGAATGGAATATAAAAGAGCCTATTATAATGAAACCCCGAATGAATGGCTGATAAACCGTCATGAGAAAGAAATATTTCCTCTTATGAAAAAGAGATATCTATTCAGCCAGGTTATTAACTTCTGGTTCTATGATGTGATTGATCATAACGGTCATATTAATGAGGATGTATTCGCTTATTCAAATTCCTATGGTTCGGAAAACGGGCTCGTTTTTTTCAACAATAAATTCTCAGATATCTCCGGCTCAATAAACTGGTCTGCGCCAAAACTCGATTCTGTTACGAAAGAGCTGAGAAGTGTAAATATTGCCGATGCTTTGAAGATCAGAAATGATGAAAATATCTTCTATATATTTCGCGAACATATTTCGGGGCTCGAATATATCAGGCCGGGTTCAGAATTTCACAGCGCCGGTTTCCCTGTTGATCTCGGAGCTTTTAAGTATAAAATATTTCTCAGGTTTACAGAAGTTTATGATCATACCGGCGAATATAAAAAGATTTATGAATCACTCGGCACAAAAGGGGTGGCTTCAATTTCGACAGCGCTTGATGAAATGCGCCTGAAACCGGTTCATGATACTTTCAGATCTTTATTTGAACCTGAAGAAATTGAAATACTGGCAGACTATTTTATTCTTGTTAATGAATATGAAAAGGCTGGGGAAAAAACCAGGTTTATCTATAACAGGTTTTATTATCTTCTTAACAGTATTAAAAATTATATAAACTTTGAAAGTGATATTAAACCTTCACTTGGGGGATTTAAAAATAACCTTCTGAAAATCCGCTACATCAACCAGGTGATAAACAAGGAAACAGTTTCCCAGACTGAAAAAGGGAACAAAAAAATGGAGAATGCTTTTCTGATAACGGAAAAATCTAATTATAAAGAAAATTCGATTATTTTTCTCCTTTGGCTTACCATTGTTGAGCTTCGTAATCTCTTTGAAGAGGAAGGGCTGATAAATCGTGATAATTTCAGCGCCGAACTAATGCTCAGCAGTTCTCTCCGAAAGGTTCTGGAGATGCTCGGCCGCGGATATAATGAACTTTATTATGAAATATTACTGATAAATATTCTCCTCGATTTTGACAATACACTTTCTGAGCAGAAGGAAAAAGAGACTACTGTAAAAGAGAAAATTTCCGGTTTTGCAAAAATCCTTGAAGAAATGCTGGAAGAGGATGACGTGAGAACATTTATCGGGGTTAACCGGCATGGTGGAACTATTTACTACAGCAAAGAAAAATTTGAGGAAATGGTAAGCTGGCTTTCCACTATTTATCTGATTGAAGAAATGAGTGTTCCGGATGATAACAAAACAACAAAATACAGAGATATTCTGCTTGGAATGAATACCTGTATCGGAGAGGTTTTTGAAATTTCCTCTTCATCAGGTTACCGTTTCGAAGTGCTGAAAAAAATGGTCGGAAGTTATTGTCCCCGGCCTGAATAGCAAAATTCAGAACTCCTGATCTCTGGTAAGAAAAACAACAACTTATTGAAATCTATTCGTAAAATAAATTGTCGTAATGTTGACGCGTATCCAAAAGATTTTTGGATAACTTGTTGTTTCGCAGACTGTTATAAATATGTTTATTGTACTCCCGCAGATAAATATACTGTACCTGACGGGTCATAAAATAGTAATTGCTGTATTAAATTACCCCGTCAGGGGCAAAATATTGATAGAAAAACAGAAGAAAGCCGTCCAGGTGTGCCGTCAGGTAAACCATATAATACACTCTCAATTTTATTCGGCGCCTTATGGAAGGGGATTAAATCGCAAAAAAATTCATTGAATTGATTCCCGGTATATGAAATCACAACAAAATAGTTTGATGGGAGTCAGGAGTTCTGAAATTAAGGCGGAATTATTTCCTGTAAATAATCCTGCCGTCAAATATTGTCATTTCGACTTTTGTGTTGAATATTTCTTCCTTTTCACAATTAAATATATCTTTATCGAGTAAAACCATATCAGCCAGGAATCCGGGGGCGATTTTGCCTTTTATATGTTCCCTGTATTCGGCGAAAGGAGGAATAGATGTGTAACACTTTATCGCTTTTTCCACACTCATTTTTTCAGAGGGATAAAGAGATGAATCATTTTTCCCGTTTCGGAATTTTCTTGTCACAGCGGAATAGATGCCTTTGAGAGGATCAAAGGAGGCAACCGGCCAGTCACTGCCGAAAATCAAAGGAATGTTCATATCGAAAAGAGAATTCCAGGGATAGGCTTCGGCAAGTCTTGCTTCACCGATCATTTCAGGCGCCCAGTTGCCATCTTCGAAAAGATGTATCGGCTGAGCCGAAATAATAACATTCTCCTCTTTTATTCTCGCCATATCTTCAGGTATAATGTGCTGACCATGTTCGATTCTGAACCTTCTGTCCCATTGTCCGTTAATCCTTTTTAATTCTTCATTCAGGTCAAGCATGTTTGACACAGCCTTATCACCGATAGCATGCATACTTAACTGCAGGCCTGCTTTATCAGCTTCAACGGCAAATTTTTGCAGATCTCCCCGAAGATAAGAATCACTCGGAATTCCTTTATTTTCGGGATCATCGTTATATGGTTCATAAAACAGGGCGGTTGCCGAACCAAGTGAACCGTCGGCAAAATCTTTCATGGAGCCAATATGGAAGTAATCCGACCCGAAAGGAACCTTTATTCCCGCTTCAGTAAGTGTTTTATACCCCGATAAAGGAAGACGGCTGAAAACGCGGCATGTTAGATTTCCTTCCTTTTCCAGTTCCTGAAAAACAGGCACATGCTCTGGTTTTGATATGTCATGCGCGGAAGTAATTCCATATTTAGCAAGTTCATTTACAGCCCTTGTTATATCACTTTTGATATCATGATCCATGTCTAAATACTTTTTTACAATTTCAATGGCTGCTTCCCGCAGAATTCCCGTAGGATTTCCCTCATCGTTCCGGTCAATTTTCCCTCCTTCCGGATCGGGAGTATTCCTGTTTATTCCGGCTATCTCCAGAAGCTTTGAATTTACAAGCGCCGTATGAATATCCATTCGGTAAAGCATAACAGGTATATCTCGTGTAACATCATCTATCCATTCCTTCGAAGGAAGGATATTTCCTGGAAACAGATTATTATTCCATCCGTTTCCGATCAGGAGTTTTTGTCCTTCGTTTATTGATCTGGCTACAGTATCGGTGAATTCTTTACGGCTGGTCACCGATGTGAGATCAGTTTCAGAAAGTGTTTTGCCTCCCGAGCCCAGATGGATATGACTGTCCGTAAAACCGGGCAGAAGTAATTTATTTTCCAGATCAATGATATCTTCACAGTAGCCGAGCAGGGCGGAGCCCTCGTTTCTGCTTCCGGCAAAAATAATTCTGTTTCCTGAACAGACTATTGTATCAGCATGAGGATTTCGGTCATCACATGTAAAAACGTTACCATTTATAAAAGCTGTGAAGATTTTTTCCATTTTATTTCCTGTGAAGCTGCTAAATTGCAAATTCTATAACATCATAGTCAATTTAAATACGAATTTCATAAAAAAAATTTCTATTTTAAAAATATAAATTAATCTATTGGTAGGTAGTATGAAATTTTACTTTTTTATTCTTTTTTTCACTTTTCTATTTTGGGCTGATTCTGCCTTTTCGCAGGAGATAAAAAGTGTCCATAAAAACCACAATGAATTATATGGTATAGATGAATACATCCCTGGCAGATTTGATCCCTCGGGAAAAGATATCATTCCACTTAACAGAAACGCGGATCGTTCCCTGAATGGCGCGGTCTTTGGCTTTTTACCCGATTGGGAATATGGCAACGGCGATTATAAGTGGATTGATTATAACCTGGTATCCCACGTAGCCTGTTTTGATTTTGTAGTCGGTTCATCAGGATCACTCTCAATTCCGGCTTACTGGCCCTGGACTGATCTTATCAATGAAGCTCATTCCAAAGGTGTAAAGGTAATCCTTACCGCAGTAAGTTTTGATAAAGATGATATCCGCAGCGTTCTTACTAATTCCACCGCAAAACAAACCCTTTTTACCAACATTAAAAATAAAATATCACAGTATCAGCTTGACGGAGTCAATGTTGATTTTGAATCTCTCTACAGCGCCGATGAAGGAGACCCCATAAATGAGTTTATGGCCGACCTGACCGCGTATATTCATCTTGAGCTGCCGGGAAAGGAGGTTTCTTTTGCCGGACCATCGGTTAACTGGAATAATTCATGGAAACTTGGTGAACTGGCTCAGTCGTGCGACTACATTTTTATCATGGGTTATTCATTCTATGGATCGTGGAGTTCTTCAAGCGGACCGGGGGCGCCTCTTACAGGAGGAACCTATAATATAACAAATACCATCCTGAATCAATATGCCCAGGTAACACTCAGCAATCCCGAAAAACTGATACTCGGAGTGCCTTATTATGGTCTCCACTGGACAACCTCCAACCAGTATGCCGGTTCTTCAACCGAAGATTTTATCGGTTCACCGAGATATTCAGCTACCGAAAATGGCATGTTTTTCCACGGCATGCAATGGTCGACAGATAAAAACACTCCCTGGTACAGGTGGTTTGATGATGACTGGCACCAGGTATGGGCAGATAATGATTCAAGCCTGGGACTTAAATATGATCTTGCCATCAACAATAATCTTATGGGTGTCGGTATGTGGGCCCTTGGATATGACGGCGCGAGAAGAGAGCTCTGGGATGTAATTGAAGCCAAATTTGGCAATGTATTTGCCCAGCGTCCAAATCCACCCGCCTATTTTTATACAAAACCGGAATCATTTACCTCCTTCAGGGTTTATATTGAAGAAAATGAAGAAGCCGATCAGTATATTCTTTATATGAGTGATGATGGCGTTACCTATTCCGATTCAGTTGTTTCCTCTACACCTGAAATTCTTGTCAGTGGTCTTACCAGTGGTCAGAGTCTTTATCTTCAGGTTAAATCCAAAAATTCCACAGGTCTTTCCGGTCCTTCCGAAACTCTTGCTGTTATCACTGGTGATCCGGGGAATAATATGCTGATTGTGAATGGTTTCGACCGCACAGCGAGCGCGAATAATAATTTTGATTATATTAAAAAGTATATCCCGGCTCTTGAAGGAAGCGGTTACTCTGTTTCATCGGCATCTAATGAAGCGGTTGTGCATGGCGGAATGAGCCTGATCGATTATGGCAACGTTATCTGGATTTCAGGTATCGAGAGTACTACAATGGATGCACTTAATCTATATGAAAAGGATAGTCTCAGGTCTTTCCTCAACGGCGGAGGCCGATTATTCATAAGCGGCGCTGAACTCGGATGGGATATCGGCAGGTCCGGTCATTCATCAACCGATGATCTTGATTTTTATAACAATTATCTGAAAGCTAATTATAAAGATGACGCACCCGGTGGCAGCTCGGGCACCTATTATTTAATGCAGCCTTATGCCGGAAGTTTTATGGAGGGGCTGCCGAATATGACATTTGACAATGGAAATCACGGCACTTACGATGTTGAATGGCCTGACGCGATAACACCGAAGAATGGTTCTTTTTATATCGCGCAGTTTGCCAGTGTGCTTACATCACGTTATGGAGGCGCGGGAGTCGCTTTCGACGGTGTATTCCCTGAAGGTACAATTCCCGGTAAGGTGGTTTATCTGACAGTTCCTTTTGAAACATTTTATCCCGACAGCGTCAGAAAACAGATTATGACAAAATTTGTTGAATATTTCGAATCACCTGTTTCAGTGGATAATGCGGAAGAAATTATTCCGGATGAGTTTTTATTATATAATAATTATCCGAATCCATTTAATCCCGAAACAACGATTTCATTTTCACTGCCCGAAACGGGTGATGTAACTTTGGAGATATTTAATGTGCTTGGTGAAAAAATAAGCAGTCAGTTATTAAGTGGTCTTGAAGCGGGAAATAACAAAATTAAATGGTCTCCCGGGTCTGACCAGGCCTCAGGATTATGTTTATATAAAGTTAGATGGTCTGGCAGACGAGGTAACACAGAAACAAGAACCGGGAAAATGATATATATTAAATGACAAACAGGAGAAAGTATGAAGGTTATTTTACTTTTAATTTTTCTGGCGGGTTCCATCATGGGGTATAACGATCTGGACAGAGTCCGCTCAGAGGTGGACAGAGGAAATTATTCGGTCGCCGAAAGAATGATCAAAAATATTCTTGAAGAGAATAAAAATGATCCTCTTCTCAGACTCGAGTTAAAATATGAGCTTGAAAGGATGGACCGGATAAAAAAAGACTTCACCAAAACAAAGGAATCTGTTCTTGAATATGTCAAGCGTTATTATCCTGATGCTGATGAAAGCAGTCTAATTATCTGGGAAAAAAACGGCGCGCTTGAGTATAAGATTATTGACGGGGAGAAACTTTATTTTAACCGGGCAGCCGCGAACATCTTCAGGATTGATAAAAACGCGAAGAAAAAAAAGAATGAGGTTACAGGAGGAAAAAAGGATAAACTTGATGAATTTTTGGAAGGTTATCTTCCGGAAGTTGTGAAAGAGGCAGTTGATAGTCAGTCACCCTTCGCGAAGAAAGTGAAACTGAAAATTAACTATACCCTTACAGTTGATCCGGACGTTGTTCCCGGGGGAGAGATGGTAAGAGCCTGGCTCCCCTATCCCAGGGAAGCGCATAAAAGGCAGAGTGGTGTAAAATTCATATCGGCATCGGAGAAAAATTATATTATCGCTCCTCCGGAAACCATGCAGCGATCAATCTATATGGAAAAACAGGCTGAAGCGGGAAAACCTGTTGTCTTCAATTACGCGCTTGAATATTTTTCTGAAAATGAGTGGTATGATATTGATCAGGATAAGGTACAGCCTTTTGACAAATCATCAGAGGAATATAAAAAATATACTTCTGAGAGAGCTCCTCATATCGTTTTTACCGACAGGATAAAAAAACTTTCCGAAAAAATTGTCGGGAATGAAAAGAATCCTTATTTAAGGGCAAAAAAGATTTTTACCTGGATTAGCGAAAATATTCCCTGGGCAGGCGCGAGGGAGTATTCGACCATAAGAAATATTTCAGACTACTGCGCGGATCGCGGGCATGGTGACTGCGGAATTAAAACACTGCTTTTTGTCACTTTGTGCAGGTATAATGGCATTCCCGCAAAATGGCAGAGCGGCTGGATGTTCCATCCCGGCATCGTGAACCTGCATGACTGGGGAGCTTTTTACCTGGAAGGTTATGGCTGGCTGCCTGTCGATCAGTCTTTTGGTATCACTGAATCGGATGATGAAAAAGTGAAGTATTATTTCCTCGGCGGCATGGATGCCTACAGATATATTGTTAATGATGATTATTCTGCGCCTTTATTTCCGGCAAAGGTATTTCCGAGAAGTGAAACTGTCGATTTCCAGCGCGGTGAAGTGGAATGGCGCGGAGGCAATCTTTATTACGATCAGTGGGATTATGAAATGAAAGTGGAATATGGCGAGTAAAATAAATTGGAATTTTTTCTTTTGATATTTATACTGACTATTGCCGGTTTATTATTCTTTACAGGATTTTATTTCAGCAGGCTGAATATTAACAGGCTTAATTTTGTACAACGTCTCATTTTGGAGCAGCTTTGTTCAAAGTGGGAAAAATATGAATCCTCGCTGGAAGAGGATAAAAAAGCGCTGATGGATTTTGAAACCTTATCAGGAACAGGAAATTTCCTGGAAACAGGCCTCGTTGAAAGAATATTTGAAATTAAACCGGCGACTCTTGGATTTAACGGCCCCTTTTATTCACGTGAAAAGGGGAAAGATATTGAACTTTTACCTTCGGTAACATTTGGCAGCGGCAGATCAAGCGGGGTTAGATATCTGCCCTCCCATGTTAAGAATGATTTTGAGAAAATGGCCGAAGCTTTTAATAAAGAAACAGGGAAAAAATTCTTTGTCGATTCAGGTTACAGAGCTGCAGGCAGGCAGGCTTTTCTCTTTATACATTATCTTGTAAGGGATAATAATTATTCACTGAGAGAAAATGCCAAATGGATAGCCATGCCGGGATATAGCGAACATAACAGTCCTGTAAACACCGCTGTGGATATTTCAGATGAAGATGGTATAAACGGCTTCAGTGACGGACAAAAAGCTGAAGATTTTGAAACACTTGAAGTATATAACTGGCTCATGAAAAAGGGAGCTGAATATAACTTTTTTATTTCCTATCCCAAAGATAACCGGTTCGGGGTTGCTTTTGAACCCTGGCACTGGCATTGGGAGGGAAAATCAGGTAATCAGAGGTAAATGAAGATATGAAAACTATTCTATTATTTTTAACTTTAACGGTAAGCTTAATCGCTTCAAATTTTAAGGGACTGGATTATTATGTAAACAGGGCTATTGAAGATCACATTTTTCCCGGGGCAGCTATAATTGTCGGCAACGATCATGAGGTTCTGTATAAAAATGCCTGGGGCCACTTTACTTATGATCCCGAATCTCCCGTAACAACAACGGAATGTTTGTTTGACATGGCTTCGGTGACAAAAGTTGTCGCTACAACATCGGTTATTATGAAGCTGGTTGATGAAGGGAAAATCGATATTTATGAAAAGGTATCCAAATATATCCCCGAATTTGCGGCTAACGGAAAAGAAGATGTGCTTGTTCTGAACCTTCTGCTGCATGACAGCGGATTGCCGGCATATTACAGCCCAAAAAAAGATGAGACCAAAAAGGAAATATTTGATCAAATATTCAGTTTTAAAAAGTTTTATGAAACCGGATCAAAAACTCTTTACAGCTGCCTTAATTTCGTAACTTTGATGAAAGTTTCCGAAGCGGTTACAGGTAAACCGATGTATGAATATTATAAAGAAAATATTACCGATCCGCTGGGAATGAAAAACACAATGTTTACTCCGCCTGATGAACTAAAAGATAAAATTGTGCCGACTATGCCCGAAATTCATGGATTTGTTCACGATCCCCTTGCCTGCGCACTTGGTGGATTATCAGGGAACGCCGGGCTTTTTTCAACTGTTGACGATCTGGCTGTTTTCAGTATGATGATGCTGAATAAAGGAGAGTATAACGGCAAAAGGATTATTTCGGAAGCGACAATAGAAAAATTTACAGCCCTTTATGATTCCACTACAACAAGAGCTATAGGGTGGGGCACTAACGTTCATCATGCCGCGTCGGCGGGAGTTATGTTTTCCGAAACAGCTTATGGCCATACAGGATTTACAGGCACATCAATCTGGATTGATCCGGTAAAAAAAATATTTACCGTGATACTCTCCAACCGGGTTTACCCCGATGAAACCGCGTCAGTTGGCGCCCTCAGGCTGAATGTCCATAATACCGTTGTTATGACACTCGAAGGAATGCCACCTGCTCCTGAAGTACAAATTGTTGATAAAAACGAAGATGGAAAAATATTTGTAAACTGGAAAGTGAAAGAATTCCTTGGTTCGGTAGATAAAACGCAGCTTTTCCTGATAAGGGACAATGTGGAAAAACTGGCGGGTGAATTTGAAAATGATGTAACAGGTTTCCTTTTTAAGGATTCGGAAGGGTTGCTGAAAGATCAGATTTCAGTTTATTTGAAAAATATTTATAACGGGCGTCCGAGTCCCCCCTCTCATTTATACACTTATAAAGAATCTGACAAAAAGGTATTGATAATTAACGGATGTGATAAGGCAAGCGCGGAGGATTATTATATTGAAAAAGCTGTTCCTGTGTTTGCCAACGCGTTGCCTGAAAAATATGGTTATGTTACGGTCAATGATGATATTGTCAGGAATGGTGAATTCGATTTGTCAGGATATGACAATATTATATGGACTGTAGGGGAGGACAATTCGGCTGAAGATATTTTTGACAGCCAGGCGCAGAAAATAGTAAAAGAAATAATTGAAGATGGTAAAAATATACTCATAAGCGGATCAGAAATAGGCTGGTGCCTCGGAAGGTATAAAAACAAGGAATCTGATAAAAAATTCTTCGCGGAAATGATGCGGGCTGGCTTTGTAAAGGATAAATCTTCTCAAAATATTATCGAAGGTGTTCAGGATTCCGGTTTCGAAGGTGTTTCTTCTGATTTCGGAGTTGAAAAGGCTATTTACCATGTTGAGTTCCCGGATGTTATTTCTCCGAAAGGTTCAAACGCCATCCTTACTTATGGCGGCGATGAAACAGCGGGGATAAAATATGAGGTTGAATCGGGTGGCAAAATGGTTTTCCTCGCATTTCCCTTTGAGACAATCGTTAAACCCGACGCGAGAAAGTTGCTGATGGAAAATATCTTTGAATTTTTTGAGGAAAAATAAAATATTCTGAAAGAATAGTTTTATGACAGGGGCAGAGAATAATTCTGTCCCTTTTCATTTTAAACGGGAAAGAATCAGAGTATGAGTATGATGACCTGGTTGGGTGACGGCGGCGGGGGTGTTCATTTTTTCTGAGGGGGTGGGGTTACTCTGTAAAAAGTTAAATTCTACGCAAAATGGAAATGTCAATTGATAAGGAACAAAAAACAATTCAAAAAGTGAATTTTTGATCATACTCATGGAACATCCCAATGGAAGCGAGGTGGTACACATGCTCGAAAAACCGAGGAGGAAAAACGAGTATGATTGGTTATCCGGGATTCCGGTCCGGACAGACCATGCACCGGACATGATTGTAATGGTTGCCCAAATAAAAAATGAACAAACTATTGGATTATAGGTTGTATAATAAGAGAACAAAATATCTCATTCCTGATACTCTCTCATTTCTCCATATTCAAGCCTGAGCCGTTTATTGAAGGATTTTTTGGTTATATTTTTTATCGTAAAATATTTTACTCTTTGACTCAATTATTTTATTTTACGATATTCTCGGGCTAATGTTTTCATAGTCTCTGTAAAAATTGAGGATAAAATGAAGAAATATTATGTTTTGTTTTTATTTTTTTTTTTCAAACGATAATATCGGCACAGGAAATATATAATTACTCTGAGTCGGTAAACAAATTTGCTTTCGATATGTATGAGCAGTTAATTAAAGATAATGATGAAAATGTAATATTTTCGCCTTTGAGCCTTTCAATCGCTGTGGCGCAGTTATATATTGGCAGTGAGGGGAAGACGAGGGAGGAGATAGGCAAAACGTTCTATTTCCAAGGGGAAAATGAGGAATTTTTGGCAAACTATGAAGCATTTATTAATAATTTTGATACAAATTCAAATCATAATAATCTTCAAATGTCGATCGCGAACTCTATATGTATTAATGAAATATTTGTAATTGACAAAAATTTTGAAAAAAGTCTGAAAAGTCATTTTGATTCCGATTTTTACAGCTTTGCCAAATATAATGACGCGGTAGATATAGTGAATGATTGGGTTAATAAAAAAACGAATAAAAAAATAAACCAGTTACTCAGTTATGATGAAATGAATGTATCAACACAAATATTGCTGAACAATGTGGTCTATTTCAAGGCAGCCTGGGAAGATGCTTTCGAAGAAAAGAAAACTAAAAAAGACAAATTCTTTTTATCAGATAGTGGTTTTGTCAAAACTGACTTTATGAAAATCAACGGAAGACGTTTACATGTACAAATTGGAAAAGATTGGTTATTCAGGCTTCCCTATAAAGATGGAAAATATGAGATGCTTTTAATTTTGCCGTATGAAACAGACGGCATAAAAAGAATTGAAAGGGAAATAAACAACCTGGACCTTGAAAAAATATTGAGCAGGACAGGAATAAGTGAATTTGAGTTAAGTTTGCCAAAGTTCACTGCCCTTACTGAAAAAGATAATATTAACTCAGAATTAAAGAGAATGGGAATTCAGAGCGCTTTTTCAGATTCGGCCAACTTATCTCCAATTTGTGAGGAAAAGTATTGTGATCTTAAGGTTGGCAGCGTTGGGCATAAAGCGGTTATTGAGGTCAATGAGAGCGGGACCGAAGCGGCGGCTGTGACAACTATTAAACTTAATTATTTTACCGGAGTCCCCGATGAATTGATCATTAAATTTGATCATCCATTTCTCTACTTTATATATGAAAACAGATCAAATACAATATTGTTTATGGGCAGATGCATGAATCCGGTCCAATAAACCCGGGATAAAAGAAGTGATTATGAAAAACAATTGCGTTAAGTGGATAGCAGGGTCTTTTCTGTTTTTTGTTCTGGTCGCGTGCGAAAGCGCCGATCCCGATTTAAATGAATTTAAATCGGGAATAGAAATATCTTTTTATGACTCGGCCTGCCTTGAAGCCTGGATTTATGTGGATTTTTCGAGGACTGAGCCCTGCTCATTCCGACTGGATTATGACAGGTTTAGCAGAGAATTTGAGCTAACCGGTAATGATACAATTTTGTATATAGACAGTCTTTCACCCGGGATGAATTATGATGTTAAAGGGTTGAAATGGAAAAACTATAAATGGTTGGAAGCGGGAAACGTAGAGTTTACCACGCTTGAACCGACCAGTCATGATATCGAGTGGGAAGTGCATTACCCCGGTGAAGGAAGATGGTCGGGGTATTTCAACGATATTGCCATTATTTCAGAGGATAATATACTTTGCGCAGGCACATTTATCGAAACGGCTGAAGATGGGAGTGATATGTTTCCTTATAATAACCTCGCGGTCTGGGACGGTAATAAATGGGAAAAAAAATCCATTATGTTTTTATCGATTTATGGACACACTTATCCTGATGAAACTTATTCGGTGCAGGGATTCAAAAATGGAACCGCATTATTAAGCATTCCCGGCGGGGTGCAGTATTACACAGGAGAAGAATGGATTCAATTTCCACTGCAAGGTACGAGAGAAAATCCATATTATGCCGGTCGATCAATATGGGGATTTTCTATTGATGATTTTTATATTGGGGGAGCGTTTGGATCTCTTTCACATTGGAAGAATAATAGTTGGAGCAGGATGTATCCCGATGTTGATGGAGTAATCTGGGAGATATGGGGATGTGTGAATAAAATCACCGGTCGTGAGCAGGCCCTGGCAGTTGGCGCTATCGAGCCGAATTCTTTTGAAAGTATTGTTTTCAGGATCGACTCGGAGGATGAAATGGAAAAATGGGAACTTGACCTTGGACGTGTCTGGACAAAAAACGGGCATCCCATATTCACAACATCCCAAGCGCTTCCAATGACCAATAAAACAGGAGAATGGCTGCCACTTGAAGGAGCGCCCCGGCTTTCAGGTTATTTCAGAGGGAATGACAATAATGACTTATATTATATGCACAGGGGAGGAATATCACATTTTAACGGAGTCGACTGGAGCACATATTATCATCCCTTTTATCTGTGGATGATTGATGTTAAAGGAGATGTTATCGCGGCAGAGGGATACTCAAATTCTGAGCCGATAGTGGTTGTTGTTGGCAGAAGAAAATAAGATTGGATAATAATTAAGCAACTTAACAATTAGTTTCTTGCATTTTATGGCAGAATAGTGAATTGAGTAAATTGATTTAAATAATCGTACTTGTACTCAGCGAAGCGCCTGCTTCATGATATTAATTCCTCAAAAAAAATCATCTTCGGGCAGATTTTCACACCTTTTTTTATTATTATAAAATTTAAATGAGACTGATATTTTCAGGAGGAAAGTTTGAATCTATTCTCTCCGATTTGCATCCTATAGGATAAATAATAAATAGTTAAATTAAAAAAATGAGGTATTAAAATGACTGAAGAAAGAACAAGCGGAATCCCATTGCTGGGTGAAAAATTGCCTGAATTAAAAGTTACTACAACACATGGTGAATTTAATCTTCCTGAAGATTTTAAAGGAAAATGGATTGTATTATTCAGCCATCCGGGTGATTTTACCCCTGTATGTACAACTGAATTTGTAGCTTTCGCTAAAAGAGCGAAAGAATTTGAAGCATTAAACGCCCAGCTAATGGGACATTCAATCGACCAGGTATTTTCACATATTAAATGGGTTGAATTTATCGAAGAAAAAATCGGTGTTGAAATTCCTTTCCCTGTTATCGCTGATGATATGGGCCGCGTCGCTCAGAAACTTGGCATGATTCACCCCGGAAAAGGCACGAACACAGTTCGCGCCGTATTCCTTATTGATCCCGATTCCAAATTAAGGCTTATGATTTATTATCCGCAGGAGATCGGACGTCAGATTGATGAAGTTCTTCGAGCTCTTAAGGCCCTTCAGATATCAGATGCAAATGGTGTGGCAATGCCCGAGAACTGGCCGAATAATGAACTGATCGGTGATAAAGTGATCATTCCCCCGGCAAAAGATGTAAAAACCGCTAAAGAAAGATTAGAATCCGGTGAAGGATATGACTGGTGGTTTAAATATAAATCTCTGTAACTGTCAGCGCTCTGTTAAGCCCCGGTTTTCCGGGGCTTTTTTATTTTTAAAGTGAGAAAGCCACCTTTTCCCATTCGCTTATAGCTTCTTCGAAGGGGAGGAGGGCGCGGGGGACGGCGCCATGCATATAAGAGATTAGCACTCCGTAGTTTACAATCGGCACATCAATAAGTTTTGCCTGTTTAATTCTCATTTGCATAGCTCTTCTGGTTAGCATACAGCCTCCGCAATGAACGATAAGTCTGTATTCTGAAAGATTTTCCGGGTAATCGGCCCCGCTGCGGATATCAATCTCCAGGTCCTTCCTTGTATGCAGCCTGAGCCAGCGGGGGATTTTAACTTTACCGATGTCATCTTCCTGCGCGTGATGCGAGCAGGCTTCCGCTATTAAAATTTTATCACCCGCTTTAAGTTCTTCCACACGCCTGAGTCCTCTTACATATTCAGTCAGGTCACCTTTATAGCGGGCCATAAGTATTGAGAATGTCGTCATCGCGATATCATCGGGCACATCGGCATTTACACGCATAACTGCCTGGCTGTCGGTAACAACAAGTTTCGGCTTTCTGGCAAGTGATTCAAGCGCGGAACGAAGTTCCTTATCTTTGGCAACTACCACAATTGAGTCTTCATCGAGGGCTTCCCTGATCGTGTTTACCTGGGGCATTATAAGTCTGCCTTTGGGCGCTCCCAGGTCAATAGGCACAACAAGTACGATAATATCATGTTGTTTTACCAAATCGCCGACAAGCGGAGGAGATACTGAATCGGGAATAGCGCGGGCAATTTTTTCTTTCAGCGCATGAATGCCCTCCTCGGTTTTGCATGATACAGATGAAAATGGTATGTTTTTATCTTTCAGTTCCTCAATAAGTTCGTAATTAATCCCCAGGTCCGATTTGTTTAAAACGCAGTATAGGGGAATCTCCATATATTTACATTTCTGTATCAGATTCAGCTCATCTTCCGAAAGACCATTATTGCTTTCAATTACAAGGATGACAAAATCAGCTTCTGACACAGCTTTTAAGGTTTTCCCGATTCTTTTTGCGCCAAGTTCCCCGACATCGTCAATGCCGGCTGTGTCAACAAGAACAACCGGACCGAAAGGAAGAAGCTCCATCGCTTTTTTAACCGGATCGGTGGTTGTTCCCGCGGTATCGCTTACAATAACAAGGTCTTGTCCGATAAAGCGGTTAACGAGTGAAGATTTTCCGGCGTTTCTTCTGCCCGCGAATACAATATGTTTTTTTCTCGGATGAGGCTGTTTTATTCAATTTCTATTCCAGTTCCTGTGATAAAATGTTAAATAGTTCCGATTCATCCACCAGTTTGCTCTTTATCAGAGACTGAACAAATGAAATGTCATTTTCTTCGGCATATTTTGCTATATCCTGAATAGTATCATAGCCAAAAGTAGAGATCAGAGATGCTCCTATGGCTGAAGAATTCAAGAGATTTTCGCGGCACTTATCGGCATCCGCCATTATTCCTGTAATACATTTTGAAGCGACATTATAATTGACATCCCTTAACATTGAAAGGGATTTAAGAAAACTGTGTCCGATAGAGGGCATAAAAGCATTCAGCTCCAGATGCCCGGCGGCCGCGAGGTTTGATATCAAAACGTCATGAGCCTTCACAAGTTCCGAAATCTGGATGGCATTTTCGAGAATGACAGGGTTTATTTTTCCCGGCATAATTGATGACCCCGCCTGATTTGGCCGCAGCTTTATTTCACCAATTCCACCTTTAGGGCCGCTTGAAAGGAAACGGAGATCATTTGCCATTTTGATCATTGAAACAGCGCCCGATTTAACAATTCCGTGCACCTCAACAAAAACATCCATATTCTGGGTGGTATCGATAAGGTCTTCACCTTTGGCAACCGGAAGGCCGCAATTTTTTTTCAGTATATTATTCACATTCAGAACATAAGGCCGGGGGCAGAAACCGAATTGCCTATCGCGGTCCCGCCAAGATTAACCGATCTCAGTCTTTCCTCAGCGTTATAGAGCCTCCATCTGTCACGCGCGAAAGCCTGCGCCCACGCTCCGAATTCCTGCCCGAGTGTTACCGGAACAGCATCCTGGAACTGGGTTCTGCCAAGCTTTACAATGCCTTTAAACTCCTCCTCTTTTTCCTGCAGAGTCCTTTGAATTTCGGCAAATGAATCGGCAAGTTCCCTGAGAAGCAGAATTGAGGCAATCTTGAGTGAAGTTACAAATGTATCATTGGTAGATTGCGACATATTTACATCATCCAGAGGATGTATATGTTCATAATTACCCGGTTTCCTGCCGAGGATGATCAGGGCTTCATTTGCGATTACTTCATTTATATTCATATTCAGCGAAGTGCCCGCTCCTCCCTGAAGAGGATCCACTATAATTTTACTGTATATGGTTTCATCACCTTCGGATATAAATTTTTCAGTTTCTTTCAGCAGGATGTCAACCGCCTCTTCAATGGCCTCATATTTATCTTTCATCAGCAAGCCGCATTTATAATTGGTTTCAGCCGCTGAAGTTTTAACCAACAGGTATGCTTTAATCATATATGGATGAATCTTTTCACCGCTGGAGGGGAAATTGTTTTTTGCTCTCAGGGCATGTATGCCATATAGAGCTTCTCCAAGCAGTTCAAGTTCGCCAATTGAATCTTTTTCTTTTCTCATGAGCTATAACTTCTTTCTTTTTTTTGTTGCAAATATAATTAAAAATATTGTCGCCGGATAATGGTTCGAAATTTCTTCTCCTGCCAGGAACTCAAAAGACTTTTAATCACCAGCAAACCGCGGGAAATTGTCTTTATTGGTAAAAATTCTAAAAGTAAGATTTAAAAATGAAAGAAATAAAAAATACAGAGCTAAAACATATTGACAAAAGAAATTAATATTTGTATCTTATAAAAGGTGGAGAGTTTTACCATATTAAATAAAAAGTGAGAATCTATATGAGGCGTATAACTGTTTTCCTGTGCTTTTGTTTCATAACTGCGCAACTTTACGCGCAAGATTATGTCGTGTCCCTTAATATTGGAACACCCGGATTTGGAGTTTCATTATCACGATCATTTGGTGAAAAAATTAACCTCCATGCGGGATTCGCGTGGTTTTCTACAGAAATAGAAGGGGGTGACAAGGAAAAGGAAGATTACATTTATACCGCCAAACCAAAACTCATGTCCGCTAATCTTTTGGCAGATTATTTCCCCTTCGGAGGTTCACTCCGGTTAAGGGGCGGCCTCTTTTTTAATCTGAACGCGTTTGATACCCATATGACTCCTTCCAAAACCTACACGGTCGGCAATGATCAGTACACCCCTGAACTATTGGGCAGCATGGATGCCGAGATAAAGTATCCCATTGTCGCTCCTTATATAGGACTGGGGCTTGGCAATCCTTTATCGGGTGACAGTGGATTATCAATTACTTTTGATGTCGGGACATTTTACCAGGGCACACCTGATGTTGATCTGACCGCCACAGGTTTGCTTGCTCCTTCGGCGGCGGAGGACCAGGAAAAGCAGCTTGAGGATAATCTTGACTGGTTTCAATGGTTTCCGGTTGTTTCAATAGGTATAAACTACAAATTTTAAGGAGGGAAAATATGAAAGTCAGAATAAAATTACTTTTAATTTTCATTATCACAGCCTTTATCTCAGCAATTGTTTTTTATTCCTGTGATATACCCAGCCCGACTGAGGGACTGGAGATAAGAATCAAATCGATCAGCAGAAGCACAACTGTTCCTGTGGCTGTTTTAAACGCCGCAACATTGTTTCCGATACAGGAAGAAGTTGAAATTTCTTTTTCGGGTGACGGTCGTAATGATATCATTTCGACAACAAGCGTTCCTTTAGACAAAATCAAAACAGATGAGGGAATCGCCCAGTTCTCAGTTAATGATTCAATTGTGCCTACCTTTGAAAACCCATTTAAAGTAATATTGCTTTGTAAAGCGGATGGATATATAAGTACAAGTCTGCCTGTCGAACTGACTAAACCGGGGATAAGACCCATTGAGATAATAATGGTAAAAAATGGTGAGCTGCCCGAAGGTACAATATCAAACACTCAAACAACGGGAAGCGCTACGGTTTCAGGTGGAACGAGTAATCCCATAACTATCAGCTCAGGTGTTGAACCCAATACAAACGCCTCCGCGGAAATTTCACTTCCGCAGGGCGCCAGACTGATAGGGGAGGATGGGGAATACCTTAGCGGAGAGATAAATACCTCAATTACTTATTTTAACCCGGTTGATCATCAATCATTATTATCATTTCCCGGCGGCTTTGAAGTTACGGTGGAAAATGAAAGTGGTGAAATGGAAGAGACCCGGTTTGCCACAGCCGGCTTTATAGCTCTGGAAATGACTGTCGGAGGTGTTCCGGTTGATGAAATAGAAAATGGCAGTTTATCGCTGAAGATGGATATTCCGGCTGACCTGATCAATCCGGAAACCAACGAAACAGTTAAAGCGGGTGATATAATACCTATTTGGAGTTATGACGAAAAAACAGGTGAATGGGCTTTCGAGGAAAATCTTACAATTGAAAACTCTCCTGAAAGTCCTACCGGATTAGGTGTAAAGTTTCAAAACGTCAGCCATTTTTCCTACTGGAATCTTGACTGGAAACTTGGTCAGGGATGCGCTACCGGAACAACGATAAAGTTTATTTCTACTATAGGAGTATTTGTTAATCCCGTTATCGCGCGCCTTTATTATGAAAGTGTTCCCGGTTCAGGAGATTTTAATACTCATCTTAGTTCAAAATATATTTATCCAGCCTCGCCTGAATGGACATTTATCAGGGCAATGGCTGAACGGCCTATACAGGTGAGAGTTTTTGTGCCGAATACGAGTATACAGTTAAATATTGGTATAGAGGCAATCATTCCTGATTTGTGTGATGAGAATAATATAACATATATTCCATTCACTCCGAGGGATACAACAATAATCGGGACTCAAGTGACTATTTCCGCAACAGTTATCTGTAAAAGCACATCCGAGAACCCAATTCAGGTTTCAATTGAAAATATTCCGGTTTATGTGAAAAGAGTTGATATGAATGGAAATCCGCTGCCTTATGAATTCTGGACTTATATTGGCGCTTTTTCAGAGGGTGAATTACCTGATGTGACTCTTCAGCTTGAAAAATATTATATCTTCAAATGGATTTATGATAACTATTGGTATTATTCAATAGATTACGAGCCTCCCTTTTACATTGATTCACCCAATATCCATTATGATATTATCGATTATTATGAAATATGTAGGTATTTTAATTAGAAATATGGCGCGTAGAGACGCAAAATCTTGCGTCTCTACACTGAAAATTATTTGGCGAGAATCATTTTTTTTGTTACCAAAAAACTACCCGCTTCCAGCCGGTAAAAATAAATGCCGCTCGTCAGACCAGAGGCGTCAAAATTTACCCGGTAAAATCCCTTTTCCTCTATTTCGTTTACCAGGGTTTTTATTTTTTCCCCGAGGGAGTTAAACACAGTTAACTGTACATTCAATTTTTCGGGCAGGTTGTATGATATTACAGTCTCGGGATTAAAGGGGTTTGGGTAGTTGTGGTTTAATTTGAATTCTGAAGGTAGAGACGCAAAATTTTGCGTCTCTACGGTAATTACATCTGAATATTCAAATGAACCATCGTTATCAATTTGTTTCAGCCTGTAGGAGACAGCCCCGGGAATGGGCGATAAATCAGTAAGGTCATCGGTAAACGTATATTCTTTAGGCGAATTGCTGTTTCCCGCGCCTTCCAGAAATCCAACTTGAGTAAAGGAGGTGAGATTGAAAATCTGTCCGGCAGGATGATTGGCTCGTTCAATTTCAAATCCGTAATTATCAATTTCGGTATCGGTTTCCCAGTTAAGAATGATCTGGTTGTCTTCTTGTGTGGCGGAAAATGAAGTCAGTTCCACCGGCATGGGGTTTCCGGAATTTCCTATTCCATAGTCAGAAAAAGCTGTTTGACCGGTCGCGGTAAGAGTATTTTTATCTGTATTTATTGTGGTGGTAACCTCTTCCCAGTTCAAGCCATCCTTACGGTATATTTTCATATTTGCCTCGGCGCCTCCCGATTCGGCAACCTCACTTTCACAGTATTTAAAAGTAATTGAAAACTGGTAGGAGGAAAGACCGGTTGGAGAAATTGTCCAGTAGCGGTTGAAGGATCCCCCAGTAACACCGGGTGCGTTCTGGTTATTATGTTCGGTAATTGTTAAGTAACCGCTGCTGCTGTTGCAACTTGAAAAATCAATTATTAGTCCGGCGTCTTCAATTTCTTTTTCAACGGTATCACCGCTTCCCACAAAAATTTTATGAACAGCGTCGGTGTGTCCCGACTGATCGGAGAGGATAAGATATGTCTGCCCTGTGTAGCTTCCCCCTCCATCCTCATCAGAATAAGCTCCTATTATAAAATCATTATAACCATCCCCGTTAACATCGCCGGAGCCTGAAATCGACCAGGCCGATTGATCGGAAGCGTCCTCACCGATAAATGAAGCGTCGGCGGAAGAAAGATTAACATCGCTGCTCCAGCCGGAGGATTTGCCATAGATCAGATAGGTCTGGCCTGCTGAACTTCCTCCGTCATCATCAGCGTAAGCTCCGATTATAAAATCACTGTAACCATCCCCGTTTACATCTCCGACACCTGCAACCGCTTTGCCTGAATAATCGTTTGCCGATTCTCCGTGGAATGAAGCGTCAGCCGCGGAAAGATCGGTGTCCATACTCCATCCGGCCGATTTTCCCAGAATCAGGTAAGTTTGCCCGGCCGCGCTTGCTCCTTCCGAACTATACATGGCTCCAATTATAAAATCATCGTAACCATCCCCATTTACATCACCCGCTCCGGCAATCGCTCTTCCGAAAAATCTCCCGTTTCCTCACCTATATAAGAGGCATCTGACCCCGATAAGTTAGTATCCATTGACCAGCCGGCGGATTTACCGAGGATCAGGTATGTTTGCCCCGCCGAAGAACCTCCATCAGCATTTTTATAAGCCCCTATCAGAAAATCGTCATATCCATCGCCATTTACATCTCCGGCAGCGGCCATATTTTCGCCGGAATTATTGCTGGCTCCTTCACCCCAAAATGAGGCGTCAACATTTGAAAGATCATTATTCATCGTCCAGCCGGATGATTTGCCAAGTATTAAATATGTCTGGCCTGAAGAAGTGCCGTTATCGTCATCACCATAGGCTCCAATCAGGAAATCGTCATAACCATCACCATTAACATCTCCCGCGCCTGAAATGCCATAACCAGAGTAGTCATTCACGTCCTCACCGATATATGAGGCGTCTGCCGAAGCCAGACTGTTATCCATTGACCAGCCGCTGCTTTTCCCCAGTATCAGGTATGTCTGCCCCGCGTAAGAACCTCCTTCTCCATTTTTATAAGCTCCGATAATAAAATCATCATAACCGTCTCCGTTTACATCTCCCACTCCCGCTACAGCAGCACCCGCGTTATCTCCCGAACTTTCACCCTGCCATGAAGCGTCCGCCGAGCCGAGGTTGGTATCCATCGCCCATCCGGAATTTTTTCCCAGGATAAGGTAAACCTGACCTGCCGCATAACCCGCTTCTTCATCAGTGAGCGCCCCGATTAAAAAATCATCATATCCGTCTCCATTTACATCTCCTACTCCGGAAATATCCTGACCGGCATAGTCTCCACTGTCCTCACCCCTGAAAGAAGCGTCAGCCGAACTGAGGTCGGTATCAGTGTTAAGTTCGGTCCCGGCAAAAAACAGAATTAAGAATAATGCGGCAATAATGAGTCTGAATGAAAAATTTTTCATAGCTATACCCAATATTTTAAAATAGAATAATATAATACCTGAAGGCATTATATGGCGAAAAGACCTTCCGGTATGATATTTCAGACACAAAATAAGAAAATCTCAGAAAAAATGGTAATAGAGGCTGATTTTTACAGGATAACCGATTTGGTAACAAACAAGCATGACAATATATTCAATATGATAAATGTGGCGCGCCTGCGAAACATATAATTATTCCCTCGTTCCGTAGAGACAAGGCATGCCTTGTCTCTACAGGGGTTAGCAAATGATTTTGTGTGGAAGTATAAAAACAACGCAGCAATAAAAAAGGGGTGACCTTATAATCACCCCTTTTGTGTAAAAAGTATTTAACCGAAATTTTATTTGGCGAGTATCATCTTTTTTGTTTCGAGAAAGTTACCAGCCTTGAGACTGTAGAAATAGATACCGCTTGAGAGTTTCGTGGCGTCGAAATTGATTTTATAAACTCCCTGGTTCTGTATTTCATCCACGAGTGTGGCGACTTTCTGCCCCAGCACATCATAAATGAAGAGAGTTACATGCTCATTTGCCGCGAGGCTATAGGCTATCTTTGTGGAGGGATTAAAAGGATTGGGATAATTCTGTTCGAGGCCGAAATTTTCCGGCATCCCTGTTACGGTTACCGAAAGTCTGATTTGTCCTGAACCGGAAATCAGGGCCTGGTAGTCATTTTCTTCATTAAGCAGGTAGATGTTTCCTGTTGCCGCGTCGAGAAGAGAAATTTCCTCATTACCCGAGGAAATTTTAACGGGCATCATAGCCGCTGAAATGACTATCTCAGGATTAGATGTTACATTTTCGGCGTAGTTGCCTGTGCTGAATCTGGCGTCAAATACATTTTCGGGAGGAGCGGGAGGCATTTCAAAATCATTAGTATTCTCTGACGCGTAGAGATAAAGCCGGGACTGATTTCCGACAGCGTCACGGATATTAAGGCTTATCATATCCTTCAGAGGATCATTTACCTTTTCAGCGGTTTCCTCT
Source organism: Melioribacteraceae bacterium (assembly GCA_963677445.2). GTDB lineage: Bacteria > Bacteroidota > Ignavibacteria > Ignavibacteriales > Melioribacteraceae. The sequence goes on from CAXXGF010000029.1 coordinate 41,695, forward strand.
CCAAAGATTATCTGTCCGGCTCCGCTGGTTTTTACCCAGTAACCTTTACCCGGAATAATTTCGTCGGCGATTGAATATCCGGCGCCATAGGCAAAAAATTCAGATGCAATAATACCCGTGGGAGATGATGTAATATCTGTGACAGAAATGACAGAATCGATACTTCCAATCATATTCCATCCTGAATTAACATTCATCATATTATCAAGCTTGTCGCCTGTAAGCTGGGCCACTTCTGATCCGTCAAATTTCACCCAGTAACCCAGGTCATTCTGCAGGTCGGTTGTCATCTGGTAGGTCTGGTTGAACCAGAATGCCTGTGAAGAAGCATTCGGGAATACAGAGCTTAAGGACATATCGGAAAGATTCAGCGGCACAGAAAGGAGATTCCAGCCATCCGAAATAGTTACATTTGCCTGACCCTGCTGGGTCGGTTCGGTAGTATAAGTAACCAGTTTAAGATCATCGATATACCATCCGTCCTCTTCTAAATAACCGTCACTCTTGAGCATAAATCTTAACTGGAATGACTGCCCGACATAGTCGATTAAATTAAATTTTTCCTGAACCCAGTCACCCTGCGCTCCATCATAGAGAGGTTCGCCATTAGGCTGGAATGAGCCTGTTCCCGGGTTTGTGTATATTCCCTCGAGGGGCGTCCATGCTGAACCATTTGTTGAGATGAGGACCTGTCCATAATCCCAATCGGTTTCGATATTCCATTTGGTCATAAACTCAAGTTCCGCGGCGAAAACACCACTGGGGAAGGTTATCATATCGGTAGTGGTAAGCAGTGAATTTGCGTTGGAAGGATAACTTCCGGAAGGTGAATCGGTAACTGAAGAAGGTGAGGAAACATATGAAGAGGTTGTTATGCCCCATCCGCCATCATTTGTCCAGTTATTCATGTCACTGAATTCATCTTCAAGCGCCAAGGTAATTTCGGCGACATAAAATTCATAAAATGTTTCCGGAGGAGTATTTCCCGGAGGATTAAAACCTGAACCTCCCTTTGGAACTGTGGTGACAATATTACTCTCCGCATCCTGAGCGGCAATATAATACTGAACAATTGTTCCGAGAGGCTGTGCCGGGATTGTAAAATTCCATGTGGTTCCCGCGGAATTGCTTCCGGTTACTTCCATAAAGTTTGTGAAACCGCTTCCCTGGCTTACACGGTAGTATAACCTGGGAGCAGCAATCCCTGAACCGATTTCAAGGCCCGAAATAATTTCGGCTGTCAGATCCATATTGCCTGAATAGTTTATAGAGGCAAATGGAGTATGATCGATCTTGATGTCCAGATTTAAAGTAAACGCGGCAAGTGTCCCGATGCAAAGTTTGGCCATTCTGTGGAAATAGTCATTATCAAAATATTGGATAAGGTCGTTTGAGGTATGATAATAAGGATGAAAATCATCAAAATCTTCAATAAGCAAAATCGCGCTGTAATTTTCATCCCAGAATGATTTGTGGTCGCTGGAGTTTGAGCCGGGGTCATTAATATCTGTAATAAAGCCGAGCTGAAGAATGTTGTTCATTTCAACCATCTTGTCTGAAAGGCGGTAAGAATCAGCGACATTTTTAGTATGTACGTCACACTCATTGTCGCCGTCGCCGTCATAAGCGATCATATCCATATTGAGCACACCTTCAATCTGATGATTTTGTCCTGCCGCCCAGTCCGCGTAATAAGCACTTCCGACAAGTCCCTGTTCCTCTTCATCCCAGAGGCAGTATTTAATGGTAAAAGGGAACTGGTAATTTGAAAAAATACGGGCAGCTTCAATAACCGCGGCGGTGCCTGAAGCGTTGTCATCGGCGCCGGGAGCGGGAGGGGATGAGGGCATATCGTCATAGTGAGCGCAGATAATATAATACTGATCGGGAAAATCGCTTCCTGTCTGAGTGGCGATCACATTACGGCCTGAAGATGACCAGTTCTGATCTTCGGTTTCAAGTCCGTAACTCATTAATTTTGCCTTTATATAATCGGCGGCGATGTTATTTCCCGGCTGATTTTTATGCCTGGAAACTATTGTCTGTGTCTGTCCGTTAACCACAACCGAAACTTCGCCGGAAAGCTCCATCACAAATGTAATAAGTGAATCGAGGTTTACCTGGTCGGTAAGTTCTTCGAGTGTGGGTGTCTGCCCTTTTATTGAGGTAAAAAGGAGAATGGATAATAAAAGTGTAAATATTTTTTTCATATTGATACCCCTGAAATTTTGGTAGATCCCCCGTAAGGGAAACAACGATTGGAATATTTATTTTTTCTGTTCAATTGGATGTATAATATTGTTTCACTAATGCCTGACCATAAATTAATGAATTAATATTTGTCTGCAAAACACAGCGGGCACAAAATTACCATTGGGGAGGAAAATTACCCTTAATGGTAAGAATTCAATTAATAATTAGTAATGAACAATCAACAATTAAAAAGGGAAAATTTACCGCAGATTTCCCTGATTTCGCAAATGAAACGGACACAAATTAACCAAAACAAAAAATCCCGCAAAAAGCTTAATAAACCTTAATGATCATATTTAATTATCCCACGAGCGAGTTCCACGCAAAGAGCGCAAAGGAAAAGAAAACGCAAAACCCACAGAGAAAGAGTTTTAACTTTCAGTTTGACAGCCTTTTTTTATCTGGCTCGACAGATTACGATTAGAATTATGATGATTTCTTTGACAATTTCTTTTGGTTCCGGCTATACCTGCATGGGAAATTAAGGAATATATTTCACGCGATTATATTCTTCTTATTTCGAATTGTACAAGGTGTTCGGTTCTGTGATTGGCTGGGATTTCCATCAGCCATCTGGAGATTTCGGTTATGGCCGTTTTCCAGGTTGGGATAATGCCTGAGCCGGGATCGAAATTAAGTTCCGGGGCGAAATCTATCTTATCCTTAAGCGCGATAAGGTACAGAGCTTCCACGGCGTGTTGTTTGCCGTCGCCAAGTTCTACCGGGAATGTCATGCCGAATTCATCCATTGTCATTTCAAAATTTTGTCTTTCCAGTTCCGGATCAAACAGGTTGTCCTTAATATATATATTAGGCAGAATTAACTGTACGGAATCGGTCGTCATAATGTTAAACAGGTAGATATAACATTTTTCGGTCGCGTCTATTGAAAAGCTGATCTCATCCGAATCATCCTCTCCGCGGTAAAAATATACACTCTTGTCGATATCGATGGTGACTTTAAAATCGGGATCAGGTTTTCCTTCATCCTCCGCGACAAGGGCATTTATGCCGATAGTATAAACGAGAGCTTCTCCATCACGCTTCGTATCTTCATTAAGAATGTTGTATTCCAGCACGCGGCCCGATGATGTGGCGTTGCTGAGTCTGGAAAAGACGTCAAATATTTTATTCTCTTCACCCGCTGTCTGATCGGATAAATTTCTCAGCACCGATTCGGTTACAGTTATCCCTGTGACCTGGCTGACAGCTTCGGACATGGCGCGTTTCAGGGCTGTTTCCTTTGCCATTTCGGGCGTGATATTGGCGATTATACACTTGCCTTCCGCCTCAACCCACTGCTGGGAAAATAATGTCAGGGGGAGAAGCAATGTAAGGAGCAGATACTTTTTCATATTCGGTTCATATTTTTTGTAATTGAATTTTAAACATACAAAAGAAGAGGGAAGTTTTAAAGATGAGAATGGAAATGCTTACTTTTAACAACAAGTTGTGTTTTGAAATTTCAGAACTCCTGATCCCGGTTATAAAAAACAATAACTTACATGGATTCATTCGCAAAATAAAATCGCGGGATAGAAGTCTGGAAGAAAGTCCAGCCAGGGATCCGCCGCGTCGGACAGGCAAGCAGAAAATAGCCCCGCAATTCATTGTGGGGTAAATGGATAACATACAATCACAAAAAGTCCCGTCAGGGACGACAGAGACAACTTTTCATCCTCTAAAATGAAACATCTATTTTATCGTTTGCTCCAAGAATAAGAAATACTGTTTTATAGAAGGCCCGGGAAATGATAATTTCCACTAAACTTCCGCGATTTCATTTTGCGAGAGGTCAGGAGTTCTGAATTTGCGTTTGGGGACAAAAAAATAATTTTAACGCGAAATCAAAGATATAAGAATGACCGCTAAGTAATATCTTTATCTGTCAGGAGTGGAGATTGGGTTTCAGGATTATTATTATGGTTTTAATCTTATCGGGGTGGATATACTCCCAGATGATTCCTATTGCCGAAGGGAATTATTGGTACAATATCGAAGATGAAGACACCGATCATGAATGGTTTGTGTTATAGATGGTGTATTATATAGGGATACATAAACAACCTCGGTAAGTTTTAGTTTTGACACGGGGCTGCCTTATAAAATGGAATTAAGCCAGAATTATCCGAATCCCTTTAATCCCTCCACGAGGATAGAATATTACCTGCCCCGCTCAGGAAATGTTGTTTTTGAGATATTTGATATAACGGGAAAAAAAGTTGCCGAACCGATTGACGGATTCAAAAGCCATGGAAATCATTCATTCATATTTTCCGGGGAAAATTTTGCCGGGGGAGTATATTTGTATTCTCTCAGGGATAACAGGAGAAGAGTGGTTAAGAAGATGATTTATCTTAAATAAACGTGAATTTGAAATTAGCTGAGATTAATTATTTGTTGAAATCACGGATATGTATGATTAACAGAACATGAAGAATTATCTCTATCCGTTGGGATACTTCCAGGGAACAAGATTATTATTGGTTGAAAACATCTATCTTTTTGGGAAAAATTGAATTTTCTCCAGATGTGTTTTAACTCAAGGTAGATCAAACCCCTCCCGACCTCCCCTTAAAATCTTAAGGGGAGGAGTCCATAACCTCCGAATGCCTATTAGTTCCGGGATGCGGGAATAGACTCAGACCTCCTGACTCCCATCAAACTAATTTGATGTGATTTCATGTACCAGGACTCAATTCAATGAATCTTTTGCGATTTAATTCCCTAATACAAGGCGCTGTACATAATTCAGCGTGTGTTATATGGTGTACCTGACGGCGCACTTGGTTTATTTCTTCTTTTTTTCTACCAATATTTTGCCCCTAACGGGGCAATCTTATACTTCATTTAATATTTTATGTCCCGTTAGGGACATCATATTGGTAAAAAGTGAAAAGCAAAATATTTTGTGTGCCGTCAGGTACACCATATTTATCCGCAGGAGTACAATAAATATATTTATAACAGTCTGCAAATCAATAAGTTACCCAAATTTCTTTCGGGATGTGCGACAACAATACGCCAATTTATTTTAGGAATAGATTTATACAAGTAGTTGTTTTTCTTATCAGGAGTCAGGAATTCTGAAACAAAACTCAGGATGCAATTAATTATGAGATTTGGCGTTTTCCAAAATTTGGTCTCTTTCCTTGCGGAATCTCGAATGTTTAAAAATTAAAGCCGGGGTTGGAGGCAGATCTAAAAATTAGTTTTAATCCGGCGCCCGCTTCTTTTACTCTGCTGACAGAATTAAGGGCAATTTTGGAGCGCATATCGGTGTTAAAACAGGGGTAGAGCTCCAGAGGTTTTACCGATTTAATATATTTCAGCACATCCCTGAGCCGGTTATCATCGGGGGCGACGAGGTTAAATCCCCCAATGACCGCCGCTATTTTTTCAATTCCCGAACTTTTAATCGCGTGTTCGATGATGTTGCAAATTCCTGATTCGGAAGAGCCCGTAATAATTACCAGTCCGGCGCTGCTTTCATAAAGCAGCGCTGAATCGTCAATATGGTAATCATCGAGCTCCTCACGTTCATTGATCAGTTTACCGGCAGCCGGCTGATCATCGAAACCGCGCCCGCGGTTTATTTCACCGAGGAAAAGAAGCCTTTCGGTAAGCCGCGCTTCACCTTTGCTCAGTTTGAGGTTAAAATGATAGGAAAGTTTTTCATCGGTAAAATGCGCCCCTGTCATATGGCGCTGATTTGATAAGCGTGTAAGAAAAGTAAATGGATGGGCGATCACGGAAGGTTTTTTATAGTTCAGGTCTTCCCTGAGTGATTCACTGTAAAGACGGGTAAGTTCTTCGAGTCCCAGGGTCAGATGGTGGCTGCCGCCGGTGAAAATAAGAACGTCGGTATCAAAAATATTAATATTCAGTTTGGCCGCGTTCTGAATAAAATTGCCTGAGTAGCCGGCATTGACCAGGAATTTTTTCCCGGCGTCTTCAATAAAACAGGAGAAACCCTGCTCGGCGAGCAAATATTTACCCGGCATAACGGATCGGTCTGTGAGGATAGTCAGTTCCACTTTTAAAGTCCGAACCTTTTATAATTCTCGAAAATGGCGCTATCAATTTTGCGGTACATTGTGTTCATTTCTTCATTATCCGGTTTCCCTTTCTCTCGCCAGTCTGAAATATAATGTTCTGAAATTTTCAGGAGATCATTTTCCAGAGGCCTCAGTTTTTGCATGAATCCATTGCCTTCCTTATTAATTAAAGCTGCCAGGTTAAGGTAATTTTCTCCCGAACCTCTTTTAACGGGGTAACACCGATCCTTAAGTTTTAATGAATAATCGGCAAGGGGAGCAAAGCCGTTTTCAGCGGGAATAAGAGTTTTGGGCAGAATATTTTCCGGAGTTAAAAAAACCGGCGCAATAACCGAGGTAAGAGGGAATCCGAGGATTGTCCACATAACTGTCAGCCCGGGGTTTTCTCCATTTTTTATTCCCTGTACAACGGTTGTTCCGCAGGAATAAAAGCGGGGGATATAGTCGGAAAAATGAACAAAATGGGAATCATCTGAAAGAGATTCGGCGGTTTCGGCCAGGTCGGTGTCAAGAAGAGAATGTTTTAATGAACGGCTTACCTTCTGAAGCAAAAATTTATAATCCAATTGATTAGCTCCGTAAGCCTCATAAAAAAGCTCGGAAGCTGTCATGTACCTGATATAACCATATCCTTTGCCCGGCGTCCCGGTCCCTGAATAATTAGAGCGGATAATATATCCTTCCGGAGCTATCAGCGGATCATTGGCGTCTATTTTGGTATAGCCATAATTATGTGTTTCATAATAAGCGGCGCCCCCTTCAGCGTCAATTACTCCAAAATTTGCTTCCACTCCCATCGGTTTGCTCAGTTCATCCAGCAGATTTTCAAAATCTTTCAGATTGCGGCATTTTTGCAGAGCCATTTTCATTACGATCCCTTCCTGATCCTGAAATTCAATCTCCTCGTTGTTCAGGTTATAAGAGGCGGAATTCATGATAGAGAACCCGGTTTCATTAAATCCTGACCAAACCTCCTTTCCTGTGCTGTCTTCGGCATTTACCAGTCCGGTATATTTATATTTCCCATCTTCGAAATACATTATTTTATTCTGAAGAAAACCGGAATCCCTGTGTTTCATAAGAAGCGGACGCCCGTCGGGAGTAGCTTTCCCGCTGATTACGGCGGTGGTGCAGGGAATGGTTAAAGTTTTCATCGAAAAGAAGAGGATTATTACAAGTAATTTCTTCAGCATAAAATTCTCCGGTTTATTTTGGTTCATCATCAGACGGCTCATCCATTTTTTTATTTGCTTTAAGGTCGAGCACAATTTCCATGGCCTCCTGTTTTTCTTTATCACGGAATTCATGCGTTGATCCGGCCATTGTGGTCAGCATGCTTCCGCCATATCTTCGGATTCGGAGGGCAATCCGTATAAAAATAAAAACAACAAAAACTATCAGCAAAAATACAAATAAGAGGGAATATGAATCACTGCTCATTTTAATTTCGCTCAATAAATTTGCATATTGTCCACTCAATTTCTTTTATCGGTTCCGAAATAATAATATAATCCATTTTTTCCGATTTCATTTCAACCAGTCTGTTGCCTTCTTTAATTATCATTTTTGCCGCGTTTCTGACTTCAGCCATCCTGCTTTTAAAGAGGTTGTAATCATCCTCCCTGTAGGTATCGCTTTTGATGGTTTCTATATATTTGTGTTTTTTAAGAGGAGGCATCGAAAGAAGACTGACAATATTTTCCGGCGCGGTTACAAGAACACCTTTTCTATCTATTATCATAATGTTTTTCTGCGCCGTAGGGATGTATCGGTCAAAAATAGTATTTATGGTTACATCAATGCCGGGAACACCGAGCAGTTCATTTTTATAATAGACCGGGGTAATGACTGAAACCATCCAGCCTCTTCCCGCGGGGTCAACATAAGGATCATTTACCCAAACAGCTTTTCTTTCCGGATTGTGTCTTCTGTCCGCGAGATAGTAAAAATTGTAGTTTTTCATCACCAGTTTAACAGGATACTGTCCTATAACATCAATGAAAGGATAAATCCTGTTCATATTGTATCGGTCGTTATAATATACCTGGGCGATTTCGGGGCTCGATTCAATGATATGTTTAAATGCCGAATCAAGCGACGCGGTAGCCCTGATATATTGCCATACTTCCTTTGTTTTATTAGTCGCTGCCGAAAGATAAAGGGCTGATCCCCCGTCATTTCCGGGCTTATACAAAACACCGGTTGAATGGGCCTTATATTTATTCTTCGGTTCCAGCTCGGCATATTTATCGGCATGGAGAATAATCTCTTTTGTTTTTACCGCGAGATCTGAAACCGCGATTCTTATTTTTCTGAAATCACTGTTTATCCGGGCCGCGATTTCTCCCGCTTCTTTACTGCCCGATTTTATTTTATCTGAATAATCCTCTGTACATGAGATTAGGATTATCAGAAAAAAAATATATAATTTCTTCATAAGTCGTACCCATTTATCATACTTTCAGATTTTCTCCTTCTGTTTTAGCGATCACAACCGCTCCGCAACTGTCGCTCCAGACGTTAATAGTTGTTCTGCACATATCGAGGATTCTGTCCACTGCCAAAATGAGCCCGACTCCCTCGAGGGGCAGGCCGACTGTCTTGAGAATAACGGTAATCATTACCAGTCCCGCCATAGGTATTCCCGCCGCTCCGATAGAGGCCAGCAGCGCTGTTATAACCACAACTATCTGTTGAACAAATGTAAGGTCTACGCCATATGCCTGCGCTATAAACATTGCGGCCACACATTCATATAAAGCGGTGCCATCCATATTAACGGTAGCGCCGAGAGGCAGTGTGAAACTTGTGATTTTACCACTTACTCCCGAATTATGCTCAACAGCTTCCATTGTGAGGGGCAGGGTGGCATTTGAGGAGGATGTGGAAAAAGCGGTTAATAAAGGTGTGCTGACCGCCTTGAAATGGTTAACAGGGCTGGCTTTACCAAAAAATTTCAGGATAAGAGGCAGAGTGATGAAGGCGTGAACCATCAGACCTAATAATACGGCTGCCATGTAAATTCCCAGTCTGCCAAATACATTGACAAGGCCGCCATCCGCTCCGGACTGCTCCGCGACAACCTTCGCGACTATTCCGAAAATTCCCAGCGGAGCGAATTTTATCACAAAAAGTGTTATCTGCATCATTACATCAAATGCGGAATTGACAAAATCGGTCATGAATTTTTTCGGTTTTTCAGGAATTCTTGTTATGAAAAAACCGAAAATAATAGCGAAGAAAATTATGGCCAGCATATCACCATTCGCGAAGGCTTTGAAAATATTAACCGGAATAATATTGATCAGTGTGTCGCCCAGGCTTTCGCTGGCGGCGCTAAGTCCTTCAACTTCCTGACTGAAGCCAAGATCGGCGCCGGCTCCCGGCTGGAGAATATTTACAAAAAAGAGGCCGGTGATAATAGCGAAGGCGCTTGTTGCAACATAATAGAGCATCGTTTTAAAGCCAAGTCTTCCCAGGTTTTCCGCATTACCGATATTTGTAACACCCGAGATTATTGAACTGAGAATGAGGGGGATGATCACCATTTTTAATCCCCTGATAAAAATATCCCCCAGCCAGCTTACATAATTAACCTGGTCGGGCATAATATAACCGAATAAAGCGCCTAAAAATAATGCTATCAGAATCTGCCAGTGAATCGCGATTTTTTTCATATAAAGTATTTACTCCTGCACTTTGAGAATGATGCGATTATCTCGTCAGATATCGCGTATCCCGATTTTGTAAATTTAATAAAATTATCCTTTCTCTCTACAAGACCCAGAATTTCAAGGGATTCCATATAATATAATTTATATTCCGCTACCGCCGGGCCGACAAGTTGCGTATATTTTTCAATATTAAGTCCCCGGCTTCTTAAACCGAGCATTACAAATTCCTCAATTTCCTCATTCCGGGATATCTTTTCACTATTCATCACAGCTATTCCCCCTTTTTTTACGGCGTCCATGTAATATCCGAGGGATGTGAAATTCCACCACCTGGTTTTGTCAATAAAAGAATGTGCCGAGGGACCGAGTCCCAGGTAATTTTGATATTCCCAGTAGGCGAGGTTATGGCGGCATTCATAGCCGGGCCGGCAAAAATTGGATACTTCATACTGATCGTAGCCGTTATCTTTCAGGAAGTCGATGGTTATTTCATAAAGTTCGGCGTCATAATCATCATCCTGCATTTTTACCTTTCCATCCAGAACCATCTTGTTAAGTATTGTGCCTCTTTCAAGAATAAGGCTGTAAGCGGAAATATGTTTTACCGGCAGATTTACGGCTGTTTCAAGGTTATCTGTCCATTTTTCTTTTGTCTGTCCCGGCAGATTAAATATCAGATCGATTGAAATGTTTTCGAATCCGCTTTTATGAGCGTTGATAACAGAATTTTGAGCGGTTTCGCTGTTATGAATCCGGGTGAGGAATTTCAGTTCATCATCATTAAAGGATTGTATACCAACGCTGAGCCGGTTGATTCCCGCATTCAGGTAACCGGAAACACCATCATCTCCTATTGTGCCGGGATTGCTTTCCATGGTAATTTCACAATCGTTATCGATTTGGAAGAAGTTATTAATTTCATCGAGGATAAATTTGATTTCATCAGGCGACATAAGCGATGGGGTTCCCCCGCCGAAGAAGATTGTGCCGGCGCTGAACCTGTCTTTATATTTTTCTCCATACCAGGCGATCTCTTTTTTAAGGGAATCAAGAAACGCGGATTTATTCTTTTGGGTAATTATGGAATAAAAATCGCAGTAAATGCATTTATGATCGCAGAAGGGGATGTGAATATATATGGAAAGATTTTCCAAATCGTCTCTTTCAAATTTGAGGAGATGAAAACATTTGTACAAAAATAAGGATAACAGGGCTGGAAAACCAGTGGGGGAGCGGATAATTCGGGGATAACAGCCCAACAACCAGATTCGTGATGGCTAACCGGGTTTTGACCTATCGAAGGCTTTTTATTCTGTCGTCCCTGGCGGGACTCTTTTTCAAACTTCAGAACTCCTGATCCCGGTATTAAAAAACAATAACTTACAGGGGTTCATTCGCAAAATAAAAACGAAGAAAATTTTATAAGGAAACAACTTGGGCAGATATCTCTTTATCTTATCGGATAATGTTTAGACCCAATACATCAACATTGTATTATTTTTAAAAAAGATATAATTTGAACGCCTTTTTATGCATCTCCTACAGAGATGTTTATCAGGGGGTCTATCATATTCTACAATAATTTGAACCTATACAAGGTTCTATTTATTGCATTTGCCTTGTAGAGGCAATGATTATTGTAGAATGTTGTTAATAAAGCAAGACAAAATCCTTGTAGAGGATTCACAAACCACCTCGTATAATCAAACACCTTAAGACATCTTCGATAAACCCGGATCGATAGAATTTCAATTTTCTAATACATCATGTATGGCTAAGAAAAGACTTTGTCAAGTAATAAATGGATAACAAATCCTTTAGATATTTTCCAAAAATTTCCGCGATTTTATTTTGCGAGGAGTTAGGAGTTCTCAAACTATTGTTTTTACTCGCCGGGTTAAGAGTTCTGAAATTAGTATCTTTTATCTCGTTGAGGTAACATTATTTGTGGTATGATGAATTTTAAAAGTTTGCTGTCTGATCCAATATTATTAACCTCAAACCCAGCCGCGCTTATAGCTTTAAAACGGGAGAGGGGAGCTGATCTCCCCCCTCCCTGATTGAATATTATTATACTTTCAGCTTATTCGAGCCGACTTTCGCTTTATAAAATTCACGATTGAGACGGGCTATATTGGTAACTGATACGCTTTTCGGACATTCCGCTTCGCAGGCGTAGGTATTTGTGCAGGCGCCGAATCCATTTTCATCCATGACTTTAACCATGGCCTCAACTCTTTCCATCCTTTCGGTCTGACCCTGAGGAAGGAGGGCGAGCTGTGATATTTTAGCGCTGACAAATAACATTGCCGAGGCGTTTTTACACGACGCCACACATGCTCCGCAGCCAATGCAGGCTGCGGCGTCGAAAGCTTCGGCTGCTGTTTCTTTCGGAATAGGCATCGCGTTAGCGTCGGGGGCATTGCCGGTATTTACCGATACATAACCTCCCGCTTCAATTATGCGGTCAAGCGCCGAGCGGTCAACAATGAGATCCTTCATAAGGGGAAACGCTGTAGCTCTGAATGGTTCGATATGTATTGTTTCACCATCCTTGAAATTTCTCATGTGGAGCTGGCATGTCGCAATCTTGCGAAGCGGGCCATGCGCCTGTCCGTTTATTACCAAACCGCATGTTCCGCAAATACCTTCACGGCAGTCGCTTTCGAACGCGATCGGTTCTTTTCCTTCTTTTTCCAGACTGTTATTGAGTTCGTCGAGCATTTCAAGAATAGAAGCATCGGGTGATACCGAGACGTTATAATCAACGAAACTGCCGACAGTGTCCGGACCTGACTGCCGCCAGATTTTCAGCTTAAGATTTAGTTTTGCTTCGCTCATTATTTATAACTCCTCGTAGCTAATTTTACAAATTCGAACTCAAGATGTTCTTTGTTCAGCTCCCAGTTGCCAACATCTTTAAATTCCCAGGCTGAAACATAGGTGTAGTCCTCATCATTACGCAGGGCTTCACCCTCTGCTGTCTGATGTTCGATCCTGAAATGTGCTCCGCATGATTCTTCACGATCCAGCGCGTCGCGGGCCATGAGCTCACCCAGTTCGAGGTAGTCGGCAACGCGGCCTGCCCTTTCGAGATTCTGGTTCAGGTCTTTTGCCTCTCCGACAACTTTGACATCTTTCCAGAATTCTTCACGCAGATCGGCAATCTCTTTAATGGCTATTTCGAGATTTTCCTTATCGCGCGCCATACCAACTCTGTTCCAGAGTATGCGGCCAAGTTTTTTATGAATTTCATCAACAGTTTGTTTCCCATTAATCGAAAGAAGTTTAGCGATCTGGTCGGC
>CAXXGF010000030.1:0-68196 GCA_963677445.2 Melioribacteraceae bacterium
AAAATTATTTTCCAGAAGACCCCGCCATCCTTCTTTAAAGCCGAGCACTTCATAACCTTCCATCAAACCTCTTCTGACCACCGCTCTAATAACAGCATTTAGTCCCGGGCAGTCTCCACCCCCGGTTAAAACACCAATTCTCATCGTAAAACTCCATATTTATATTATTGTAAAATTATCCCGCACAAAAAAGGGCTGGATGATGATTCTCATTCCAACCCTTCCACAAAACTATTGATTTGTTCAGTAAGTTGAGATTAAATTAACTTTAAGTTTGCGAATTTTGTCAGCAATTGTTTTGTCCCTATTGCTTCAAAAGCCACAGTGACCCGCTGCGTTTCACCCGAACCGGTAATCTGGAGTATTTTACCCGATCCGAATCTTTCGTGAGTGACACGGCTGCCAACCCTTAAAGATCTTCTTTCTGATCAAAATCATCATAACTTTCCTGATACATTTCATCATGTATCTGTTTTCTGCGCCTGCTCGATTTTCTTCCTACTCCCCCGTTCAATTCCAAATATGTTTCGGGATCAATCTCTTCGATAAATCTCGACCGGCTCTGGTAAGCTACTTCTCCAAAACGGTACCTTGAGCGGGCATAGGTGACAAAAGCTTTTTTCATAGCGCGTGTCAGAGCAACATAAAATAATCTTCTTTCCTCTTCAATCCTGGAATCTGAATCAAACTTTGGATTGAGGGGAAAAATGTCCTCTTCACATCCGGTCATGAATACTACGGGGAATTCAAGTCCCTTCGCGTTGTGAATGGTCATGAGAGTAACTGAGTTTTCTTCCTCTTTATACTCATCAATTCCGGCAACGAGAGATACATCCGCGAGGAAAACATCTATTGTCGCTTCATTATCGCGTGAAGTAAACTCGGTAATTGAGGATAATAGCTCCTGCACGTTATTATATCTTTCATCCGCTTCGGGCGACCCATCCTCTTTATACATTCTCAGGATGCCAAGTTCATCCACAAGGGCGGAAGTAAGTTCGGCAAGTGATAATTCTTCCTTCAGATCAATGTATTTATCGAGCAGTTGTTTGAATCCTTTAACATTTTTCTGAATTCTTTCTTTAACTTCAATCACCTCAAAAACTCTTGCCATAGTATCAAAAAGTTTTAGATCAAGTTTCCTTGAAAAAGCTATCATTTTGCTGATGGAAGTATTGCCGATTCCTCTTTGAGGAAAATTCATTATCCGTAAAAGGCTCTCTTCATCATTCTGATTGGCAAGCACTCTCAGGTAGGCGATTATATCCTTAACCTCTTTCCTTCTGTAAAACTCAACTCCACCGACAATTTTATAAGGAATTTTATTGCGTCTTAATCCCTCTTCAAGGGCTCTTGATTGCGAATGGATTCTGTATAAAATGGCAATATCATTCAGTGAAAGTTTCTTGGATGAAATTTCTTTTTTAATTTGTTTCACTATCTGAAAAGCTTCATCCTTTTCATCAGCGCACCTGATAAGAGATAATTTCTCCCCTTCCTCATTTTCTGTCCAGAGATTTTTTTCAATCTGTTCAGAATTATTTTTAATGACAGAATCGGAAGCCGCTAAAATATTTTTTGTCGATCTGTAGTTTTGTTCGAGCCTGTAAACTTTAGCATCAGCGAAATCCTTGGTAAAATCAAGCATGTTTCTTATTTCGGCGCCACGCCAGCCATAAATTGACTGGGCGTCATCTCCTACCACACATACCACAGTCTTGGGAGCGGCGAGCAGCTTTATAATTTCATACTGCGCTTTATTCGTATCCTGGTATTCATCGACAAGAATATACTTGAATTGTTTTCTGTATTTCTGAAGTACACGGGCGTTATTGTTAAATAACTTGATTGGGTTGAGCAAAAGATCGTCAAAATCCATTGCGCTGTTTTTAAACAGTCTTTCATTAAAAACCTTGAATATTTCGCCGACCTTTCTATCTGCCGCCGTCTGGGCATGGTGGTTCAAATATTCATCGGGAGTGATCATCTGGTTTTTAAGATAACTTATTTTATGCTGAATGCTGTTCGCGGTTAATCCGTCGATGGAGATATTAAGCTCTCCCATAACAGTATTAACAAGAGAAATCGAATCTTCCCTGTCATAAATGGAAAAATCAGATTCGTAATTAAGCTTCTTTGCTTCAATCCTTAAAATTCTGGCGAATGTGGAATGAAATGTTCCCATCCATATCGACTTCGCGTTTTCTCCGACAAGTTCGACAATCCGCTCCTTCATTTCATTTGCCGCCTTGTTGGTAAATGTCAGCGCCAGAATTGTGGATGGATCAAAACCCTGATCAATAAGATATGCAATTTTATATGTAAGTACTCTTGTTTTGCCTGAACCTGCTCCGGCAACAATCATATGTGAATCGGAATTATACTCTACAGCTTTAAGCTGGGCATCATTAAGCGTCTTTAATAGCTCCATAGACCTTCATTTTTAGTTTGCAAATATATGGAATTTTGAGCAAACATTCAATTAATATTTCTCGCCCATCAAAAAGGATAACGCATGTTATATTACAAAACAGCTATGTTTTTGAGCGCCTTAATAATAACGTACCTTTGAAATCAGGAAAGATTTTTTTTGGTAAAATAAGGAAAAGCCCTGAAAAATATTTGTAGAATATTTTCAGGGCTTTAATTAAACATCTAATCAGAGATCAAATTTTATTCCCTGGGCGAGGGGAAGTTCAGCGCCATAATTAATAGTATTTGTCTGTCTTCTCATATATGCTTTCCAGGCGTCTGAACCAGATTCACGACCGCCGCCGGTTTCTTTTTCACCGCCGAAAGCTCCGCCAATTTCAGCGCCCGAGGTTCCGATATTAACATTCGCTATTCCACAGTCTGATCCGCGCGCAGATAAAAATTCCTCAGCTTCGCGTAAATCATTTGTGAATATGGATGAAGAAAGCCCCTGAACAACATCATTATGAATATCTATGGCATTGCTTACCTCACCTTTATACTTAATGAGATAAAGGATAGGAGCGAATGTTTCTTCCTGAACTATTTCAAAATGATTTTCGGCTTCAACAATCGCCGGTTTTACGTAACATCCTGATTCATAACCTTCACCTTCGAGAACTTCGCCGCCATAAATTACTGTTCCCCCTTCTTCTTTTACTTTAACCAGGGCGTGTTTGAAATCTTCAACCGCGGCTTTATCTATGAGCGGCCCGACATGGTTGTTCTGATCAAGCGGATCCCCGATCTTGAGGGTTTCATAAGCTTTAACAACCACCGATTTAACTTTTTCATAAATATCTTCATGGATAATAAGTCTTCGGGTTGTTGTACATCTCTGACCGGCAGTGCCTACCGCGCCGAAGACCACAGCCGGAACAGCCATCTTCAGGTCGGCGTTGGGAGTCATTATAATAGCGTTATTTCCCCCAAGTTCAAGTATTGTGCGTCCGAATCTTTTTGAAATTACTTCCGCGCCATGACGTCCGACAGCGGTTGAACCGGTGATGGAAACCAGTGGCACTCTCTTGTCATTCAGCATTTTTTCACCAACTGTTGAGCCTCTTCCTATAACAAGAGAAAAGAGCCCCTCGGGAAGTTTTTCTTCTTTAATTACATCGGCCAGAATATTCTGTACCGCGATTGCTGTAAGAGGAACCTTTGATGAAGGTTTCCAGAGGTTGGCGTCGCCGCAAACTGTTGCCAGCATTGAGTTCCATGACCATACCGCGACCGGGAAATTGAATGCTGAGATTATACCGATAACTCCGAGAGGATGATACTGATCATACATTCTGTGGTTCGGCCTTTCGGAATGCATTGTGAAACCATAAAGCTGACGCGACTGACCGACAGCGAAATCGCATATATCAATCATTTCCTGCACTTCACCCAGACCTTCCTGAAGTGATTTACCCATTTCATAAGATACAAGGGTTCCAAGTTCAGTTTTATATTCACGCAGTTTCATCCCCACTTTTCTTACAACTTCACCTCTCAGAGGAGCAGGAACTTTACGCCAGACTTTGTAGGCTTCATGAGCTTTAGCGACAACTTTGTCATAATCAGCTTCGGAACACTGGTAAACATTCGCGATATGTTTTCCGTCAACAGGTGATGATATTTTCAGCATTCCAGCGTCGGTGGTTTCATTCCATTCCAGCCCTGTAGATGAGCCGTAATTATTTTCTTTAATTCCAAGTTTCTTTAAAAAATCCATTTTTTCCTCATATTTTGTTATTTATATGATGATTTAATACCTATTTCCCTTGATATGAAGTCCAAAGTAATTCTCCTCATTTTCTCCTCAATCTCAATCTGGATATCGGAAAAAAGAGAAAGGAAATACTCATTATACGTCGCGCTGATCTTAGCGGTATTTCCATTTTTATTGGATACATCCAGATGAAATGCTTTTTGTTCTTCCACAGCACAGTAAATTTCCTGTAAATGCAAAGATTTCGGGTCTTTGCGCAGGATAAATCCTCCCGCGGAACCTTTTATGCTTTCAACAATATTTTGTTTTACAAGCATTGATAATATTTTCCGAAGTTTGGAAGCATTTACTCCGGTATAATCTGAAATTTCGCTGCTGCTTTTGGGCCGGGGATAAACCTCCGATAAAAAACAGAGAGCTTTTACCGCATTTGATAGTTTTGTAGACGCTGACATAATTTTTTTTATTTGTTACATATAGTGTAACATATCTAAAAAATAAAATCAATAATAATTTTTCTTTTTTCAATTTAACTGGAATCGGGAGAAGTAATAAGATATATTCGGAATAAAAAATATATGAAACAAGGCACACTATATATAGTCGCTACTCCGATAGGCAATTTGGGAGATATAACCTACAGAGCTATTGAAACATTAAAAACCGTAAATTTTATTTTGTGTGAAGATACACGCACGAGCTCTGCCCTGCTGAAACATTATGATATTCACACTCCTCTCATTTCCTTTAACGCTCACAGCGAAATAAATAAAAGCGGAATAGCGATTGAAAAAATCCTTTCCGGAGAAGAGGGGGCTTTAATTTCTGACGCGGGAACGCCATGCATTTCAGATCCCGGGGTGCGGCTGGTAAATAAAGCAAGATCAGCAGGGATTAAAGTTACCGGAATTCCAGGCGCGAACGCCGCCATTCTTGCCCTTAGTATTTCGGGACTACCAACTGATTCCTTTATTTTTGACGGTTTTCTGCCACAGAAAAAAGGACGTCAAAAAAAACTTCTGGAAATAAAAGATGAAAAAAGAACCGTTGTTCTTTATGAATCTGTCTACCGAATTCAAAAACTCCTGAAAGAACTTGCCGATTATATGCCGGAAAGAAATATTACCATCTGGCGCGAACTGACAAAAAAGTTCGAGGAATCGTGGAGCGGTACACCTGAAGAAATAATGGAAGATATTGAAGAGAAACAGGTAAAAGGAGAATTCGTGGTTCTGATTCCCCCTTCCACCTGGAAAACTGACTAATATTTTATCAGACTCTGGATATCATAACCCGATAATTTTTTACGTCCATTTAAGAATTCAAGTTCAATAAGGAAAGATATGCCCGCTATCACTCCTCCCGATTTTTCAACAAGTTTGCAGGCGGCTTCCATAGTTCCCCCGGTCGCGAGGAGATCATCATGCAGAAGCACAATGTCGCCTTTATTTATCGCGTCCTTATGTATCTCAATCTGGTCTGTTCCATATTCGAGTTCATAAGATTCTGAAATCGTCTCTGCCGGTAATTTACCAGGTTTCCTGACAGGAACAAATCCGGCTCCCGCATATATAGCGATTGCAGGACCAAAAATAAAGCCCCTTGATTCTATTCCCACCACTTTCGTAATCTTTTTCTCTTTAATAAATTCATTAAACCGGTCAAGCGCTTCCTTCATCGCGCTGTGATCTTTAAGAAGAGTTGTAATATCTTTGAAGATGATACCTTCTTTCGGAAATCCGGGGATACTTCTGATATACTTTGCCAGATCCATTATTTACCTAAAATTTTAGTTTTCTGTTTACGCGACGTTTCAGGAATTTTTTAAAATCCCTGATGCCATAATAATTGATTACTTCATCCATCATTAAACCGGCCTTTCTGCACATCGTAATTCCATAATTAAGATCATAAATGGCCTTCTCGGAATGAGCGTCGGGATTTATGGCAATCTTACAGCCTTTCTCTCTCGCGTAATAAATATATTTCCAGTCGAGGTCCATTCGCAGCGGATTGGTATTCATTTCAATCGCCACATCGTTAGCCACACAGGCGTCGATAACTTTTTTCATATCCACATTATATGCGTCCCTCGATAATAATAACCGGCCCGAAGGATGTCCAAGGATATCGGTATGAGGGTTTTCCACAGCTTTTATCATTCTTGCTGTCATCTCTTCCCCAGGCATATCAAATCTTGAATGAACCGAAGAAATGACAAGATCAAATTCAGTAAGAAACTCTTCCGGATAATCCAGCTCCCCATCAACGAGGATATCACTTTCAATACCGGGAATAATTTTAACATCCGCGGTTTTGTTCAGTTCGGTAATCTCCTTAATCTGGTTTTCCACATCCTCTTCGGTCAGCCCGTTAGCGTAAAAAGCTGTCTGGCTGTGGTCAGTAATCCCCATATACTGAAAACCGGCTTTGGCGGCCTGCGCGGACATTTCGGCAAGAGAATTGTTGCCATCTGTAGAGTGTGTATGGACATGAAGCAAACCTTTCATTTTTTTGAAACTCAGATCACTTTCGGTTCTGAGATTTTCCGGAGCTTCAAAATACTCGGCCTCGCGCATTTCAGGAATAACATAGGGAAAATCAAGTTTTTTAAAGATATCCTTTTCCTTTTTTACCCCATCAATATCACCGGAATACCCCATTTTTTCAAGAAATGCTTTTGAGGCGCTCCGCTCAAAAAGAATCTTCGGATATCTGTCGGGATCATGGGTTATCAATAGTTTATACCGGGTTCCCCTTGTAATGGTTAATTGTTTATAGTCGGAATCGAATTTATAATATTCTATATCTCTGATAACCCGCTGAAATTCATTTATACAGGGATTAACCTCTTTGGCCATAACAAGTATCTCAATATTATTCACAATATTGGCCCCCCGTCTGAGTTCACCGACAGGCTCAAAAGAAATAACGCTGGGAAGCTGTTCCAGTATTTCTTTCGCTTCATAATATCTGTTCAGAGCCATATGATAATGTGTCTGTCCCGTCATTCTTTTTATGCGGTTTATCTCGGCAAGTATCTTCTCCTGCATATGCTGCCCAAAGCCGGGAACTTTGACAATTTTACCATTATTACAAGCTTCTTCGAGGGATTCAACATCAGTGATTCCAAGCTCATCATAGAGATATTTGATTCTTCGGCCTCCAAGACCTCTCAGCTTTATCAACTCAAAAACTCCGGGAGGAACGTCTTTTTTATGTTTGTCAAATTCTTTGACTTTTCCCTGGTTGGTAAGCTGGAAAACTACGGCCCTGATTCCCCGTCCAATACCTCTGACTTTTTTTATTGTGCCATCTTTAATGGCAGTTTCCAAATCTCCTCTGAATCTTCTGATGGCATTCGCTCCGTTGCGGTAAGCCAAAACCTTAAATCTGTTGGCTTCTTTAAATTCCATCAGATCACCCATCTGTTCAAGCGCATCTACTAAATCTTTTTTTAAAGACATTTATCCCGAAATTTTTGTGATAAAATAAAGTTGTATATAAGTAGTAAAAAATCCAAACACCGCACCCGCGATAACCTGCATGTAAGTATGTTTTTTAAGAATAATTCGTGACCATCCTATAAGCAATAATAAAAGCGGGTACCAGAATGAAATATTTCCTGTAAAATAAAAATAAACTGCTAAAGGAACTGCGGCCGCTATCAAATGAGCGCTTATCTTCCAGTACCGGTTTATTATAACCAGCAGCGTGAGAACAACTGCATAAATAAACCACATATAATAAATAATATTGACCGTTTCATAAAAATAAGCAGCAAACCCTGAAAAAAGACTTAATATAATCCCCGAAAGGTACGGCCTGACTCTTTCTTCCTTCACCGTCGCATCATCATCGCCAATATAACCCCTTTTCCTCCAGTAAATAAAAATGGCCAATGGGAGTAATAAACCGGACAAAACAGAGAGCGCAATATTAAAAATCAACTCTCTTTCCGATAAGGAGTTACCATAAGATAAAAAAATAAATAAAAAAGTACAAAAAACAGGAGGAATAAATATAGTGGAAATAATCCGCGCCACAGTTTTTTTATAGTTTTTGTCTGTTATTTTATCTATTATTTTCTCTCTCATCATCACTATTTCCATTTTCGAGTTCTTCCAGAAACTTCATGAGCAATTCCTCAATTGGCGCGTATTCGGTATGTTTCATCAGTTCCGGTTTAAGTTTTGATGAATTGTGCATTCCTTTCAGATATCCTGAATAATATTTTCTAAAAGGAATAACAGCGTATTTTTCTTCATCTTTGAATAAAGTTTCATATTTTAAATGACGTAAAGCGGTTTCAATTCTTTCTCTGATTGTGGGTGGCGGAGGTAATTGCCCATTTTGCATCAGCGTTTTCCCCCTGCTGAAAATCCATGGATTTCCAATAGCTCCCCTGGCAATCATCACACCGTCGGCTCCTGTCTTATCAAATGCCCGTTTTACATCTTCAGCCTCCATAACTCCGCCATTGAGAATAACCGGAATGGATACATGTTTTTTTGCCTTTGGAATCCAGCTCCAGTCCGGCTCTCCTGAATGGGCGTCTGCTCTTGTACGGCAATGAATTGTTAATGCCCTGGCGCCCGCGTCCTCAATCCGCCTGGCAACATCCTCAATAAAAATACTGTCAGAATCCCAGCCTATTCTCGTTTTAACCGTTACCGGTCTGTCGACTGAATTCACAATCTCCTTTACCATTTTTTCCATATATGGAGGGTCCTTAAGCAATCCCGCTCCGGCTCCCCTGCGGGCAACCTTTTTCACCCAGCATCCCGCATTAATGTCAATAATATCGGGATTTTCAGTTTCTACAATTACCGCTGAGTTTTTCATCGATTCCAGATCGGCCCCGTATATCTGAATACCGACCGGTCTTTCCTCATCACTGATTCTCATCTTTTTTTCAGTCTTTTTATTCGACCTTACCAGTCCGTCGGAATTAATAAACTCGGTGTAAACGATATCAGCCCCGAATTCTTTACACAGTTTTCTGAAAGCCGGTCCGGTTACATCCTCCATCGGAGCAAGAAGCAGCGGTTTCTCAAATTCTATTTTATCTATTTTAAACATTTATCAGGTCCTTTGCAATCTTTCCTTTCTTAAAAAATAATATGATATAAAGAATGTTAAAAGGGTAAAAACCGCTCCTGTAAAAAAAGGGAACTGATACCCGATAAAATTATAGGCTATTCCTCCCCAGAAAGGCCCCAGAACCCTGGCGAGTGACGCGAGCGATTGATTTAATCCAAGAATCGCTCCCTGCTCTTTTTCAGGTGAATAGCGCGATATCATACTTAAAACAACCGGCTGCAGAATTCCGGTTCCGAAAGTCATTATTACACTTACAACAGCCAGGCCAAAAAAATTCATACCATAAGGCAGAAGCCCCAGACCTGTCATCATAAATAGTAAACCGGTAAGCACCAGTTTTCTGTCATCAAATCTTAATGTAATTCGATTAATCATCCCCCCCTGAATGATAGCCGATACAATCCCCATCAAAGCGAATAAGTAACCTGTCTGCATATCGGTAAGACCATAAACTTTGTATGTCAGGATGGCAAATGTGCCATATATATTCGCGATGGAAAAAATGATTATAAAAAATATTATTATCAGCAGTCCCAGAGAAGGATGGGTAAGAATGCTTTTAACATAATTAAAATTAAAAAAGAGAGTTCTTCTGTTCTCTTCGGCAGATGCCTCTTTTTTTGATTCCGGAAGCATAAAAAACGCGAATATCAACGCGAGAAAAGAAAACACTGAAGCTGCATAACCGGCGACGGAATAACCATATTGCGATAATGCCCCCCCTATAAACGGACCAAAAACAAATCCCAGTCCAAACGCCGCGCCAATTAATCCCATTCCTTTTGATCTCTGTTCTTTTGGCGTCACATCAGCAATATACGCCTGGGCTACTCCAATGTTGCTCCCTCCGAATCCGGCAATTAATCTTGAGAGAAGCAAAAGAAAAAATGAATCGGAAATACTGAATACAAGATAGGATATTGATGTAATGAACAGAGTGATCAGAATCAGCGGCCTTCGCCCGATTCTGTCCGAAATTTTTCCAAGCAGCGGATTAAAAAGAAATTGTATAAATGAGTAGGCCGCGACAATAATACCAATGCCAAAATCTGAAATATCCAGGTTTTTACTGGCGAAAGTCGGCAAAATGGGTATAAGGATGCCGAATCCCATCAGATCGATAAATACGGTAATAAAAATTACCGATAACGATGATTTATTTCTCAAGCCTATTTCCGAATGTTAATCGTTTCACTGAAGCAAAAACCTACTCAAAAACCACCTTTTCATATTGAAGCTTTTCCGAAAGACCGGTCAAAATTTCAATGGTGTCAAAATAACCTTCTTTCATCAGCTTAATATCCTTTTCAGTCATAAATTCAGGAAGGCTGCTTATCACATCCTCAACCAGTGGCAAAATAACATATTCACGTCCGTTCACTGTATCTCCTTTAAAAACCCACAGGGGAATTATTCTTACATCCAGAAGTTTGATATCGCCTGTGTATAAGTTTTTCTGAATATCAAAATATAAGATAACTCCTGTATCAGAATAACGCCATCGTTGATTGGATATAAAATTGCCAAGAGAATATGCTACAAACCCGGTATCGATATTCGCGGCATCCGAGTTGTAATAATCCACCGGCTGCATTACATGCGGATGACTGCCGAGAATAATATCAGCTCCATATGATTGAATTCTTTTTACAATTTTTTTCTGGTAGTAATTTTGGCTCCTTCTGGTATTCATCACCAAAATGAAGATAAACTATAACAACTTCCGCGTCCCCTTTTCTGGCAATTTCGATATCCCTTCTTATCGAAGCTGTATCTATTCTGGCCAGCATATGCTCCGAACCTTTCTCAACAGGCATTCCGTTATTGCTGTAAGTATAGCTTAAAATTGAAAATTTCATTCCCTTCAGTTCAATCACTCGCGCGATGTCCCGTTCTTCGGGGTGAATAAATGTCCCCGATCTTAACATTCCAAGCTGTTCAATCAGCCCGGCAGTTCTTCTGATGCCTTCCGCTCCCATGTCCCTCGAATGATTATTGGCAGTGATCTATCATGTCAAATCCCGAAGCGGCAAGATCATCCAAAAACTGATCGGGAGTATTAAAAATGGGAAATCCTGTATATGGATGTTTATCCCCGGCCATCACTGTTTCAAGATTGCCAATCATAAAATCAGGATATTCAAGGTATTTTTTTATCATCCGGTAAACAGGTTTAAAATTAAAACTGTCTTTTCCGGCTTTCGCGTACTTGAATTGAGTGGAATGGCACATTATATCACCGACCATTCCGAATTTTACCACAACAGTTGAATCACTTCGCGCCTGAAGCTGCGGAGAGATCAGCCTCGCGGGCATTACAAAATTGAGTAATAACGCGGAGACAAAAATTAAAAGAATGATAATAACTTGTTTCATGTGTAATAAACAGATCAATAATTAAAAAAAAGAAGGAGCCGGCCATAGGATTTGGCAGCCTATTGGTTCCTTCAAAATTTAATTCTGCATCCATGCAGTCTGGCCGGCTTTGAGTGATAATTATCCTTCTTTCCGTTTGGATTTCAAGTCCTGGATTTCGACTCTCATATCCTGAGCCATGTTTTTTAACTCACTCAGTCCTTTACGAAGCCGTGTACCTGCGGCTGCTTGTTCCTTGATGTAGAATTTTTCCACATCCGATTCCATGGACTTTAAGAAATCCAGCATCTGTTGGTACTTTTCGCTCATGAAAATCCCCTGATATATTTATTGGTTGTTATTTGAGATTCTCTGAAACTATTTCGGCAATATCCTTAACCTTTACTTCATCCGATTTATCAAATGTTTTCAAACCATCTGAAAACATTGTCATGCAGAAAGGACAGGCAGAGGCAATAGTATCGGGATTTGTTTCCAAAGCCTCCCGGGTTCTTTCCTCATTTATTCTTTTGCCTTCAAGCTCTTCCATGAACATGCGTCCTCCGCCTGCTCCGCAGCAAAATCCTTTGTCGTGGTTTCTTCCCATTTCGGAAGTGCTTATTCCGTCGACACTTTGCAGTATCTGCCTCGGTTCATCATAGATATTATTGTATCGGCCGAGATAACATGAATCATGAAAGGTTACTTTTTCAGTTTCAGAATTATTTAAACTAATTTTCTTTTCTTTTATCAGATCATTGATCAGTTCGGTATGGTGAATTACTTCGAAATTGCCACCAAACTGAGGATACTCATTTTTTAATGTGTTAAAACAGTGAGGACATGCCGTAACAATTTTTTTAACACCATAACCGTTGAGAACTTCCACATTTTCCTGAATCATCATTTGCGCAAGGTATTCATTACCCAAACGCCTCGCGGTATCGCCGTTGCATTTTTTCTTCTGAGCCAAGTATTCTGAAATCAACTCCCCCTTTTTTCATTATTTCAGTGAAAGCTACCGAAACTTTTTGATAGCGGGAATCGAACGAACCGGCACAGCCAACCCAGAACAGCATATCACAGTTACTGTCTTCGGCCATTGTTTTAACATCCAGTCCTTCAGTCCATTCAGCTCTGTCCTGGGGATTAAACGCCCAGGGATTAAAATTTGTTTCAAGATTTTTGAACACTGAATTTAATTCATTTGGAAAACTGGCTTCCATTAAAACAAGATTTCTTCGCATATCTATTATCGAATCAACATGTTCTATTGTCACCGGGCATTCCTGCACACAGGCCATACAGGTTGTGCAGGCCCATAGTTCATCAGCGGTAATATAATCATTAACTAATGTTTTATCTGTAATACCTTCCTTCTCCTCCACACCCGAAAGCATCAGGGGAGCCTTTTCTTCCAGTCTGTGCCTTATATCCACAATGATTTTTCTTGGAGATAAAGCCTTGCCTGTGTTTGCTGCCGGGCATGATGCTGTGCATCTGCCGCATTCGGTACAGGCATAACCGTCGAGAAGCTGTTTCCAGCTTAAATGCTCAATATCTGCGGCGCCGAATTGTTCCGCTTCCTCATCCTCCAGATCAATCGATTTTAACGCATATTTTCTATCACCCGTTTTAGAAAGTTAATATACATTTGGAATCGATGTTATAACATGGAAATGTTTTGAATATGGAAGGAAATTCATAAACCCGAATATCACGAGAATATGAATCCACCAGAATATTTCATACCATTGCTGAGCATTATCCGACACAGGATTGAAGAAAAAACCGGCCAGCCAGTGTGAAACCGGTCTCAGTTCCCACTCCGTTGCCATAAAATTATTCATGGAGTACTGAGCCATATTCTGGCCAAACATCGATATTACAAACTATTGTAATCAGTGAAAGAATAAAAATCGCGTCAATTTTTCCTTTTAAACCAACTTCCAGTCTTTCAACTCTAAAAATTATTCTCCTCGAATATGAAACTAATAATACAAAAAGAAGAGACAAAGACAGAAAGATATCCTGACAAAGATATCCAGCAGTAATCAATGAAAATACCGGTCCGAGAAAATGGAAACGAAAATCCTGAATAAAATCCCTGAATTATTGCCTCCAGCACCGCAAAAACGAAAACCATGAATCCCCAGAAGATGATGAAGTGGAGAATTCCCGCTAATGGTTCGCGAAGTAATTTGCTCTGTCCGAATGCTACCCGAAGAACATTGCTGAATCTCTCACCCGGTTTATCAGTTCTGTTTGTTCAGGTAACCCGATTTTTAGGTACCCGATTTTCTTCATTAAACTAAAAACATGGGAAACCAAATGAACCAATAAAAACTAAAATGAACAATATATTCTTTAATTCCATCTCGAATCCGGTATTTTCACAAATATTTTATGCTGGCAGTTTGGGAAATTTTTTTGAGGCGACTGTATAAATACTTATCGCTGAAGCTATTTTTATCAAATCCCATATTGAGAAAATAAGAGCTCCTGAATAAAGCGCTTCACTGAAGTTTCCACCGAAAAACAAGCTGAGATAAAGAGTTCCGGTAAAAAGTATGACAATAGCGCCTAAAAGCATTGAAAATGCAACTGTAAGAAAACTGTTATCTTTTCTGACCACATAACCAACAAGAAATGCGGCTAAAGGAAATGCGAGCAGATATCCGCCTGTCGGTCCGAATAATTCCTGCGGGCCAAAACTAAATTCGGCAAATACCGGAATTCCAATAAGGCCTGCTCCCAGGTATGCTATCTGGCTGTACATACCATTCCTGGCGCCGAGAAATGCTCCGGATAAAAGCACAAGCATCGTCTGAAGTGTAAATGGCACCGGCCGTACAGGAACCGCAACCTGTGCCGATAAAACGGTTAATATTGAGAAAGAAATCACCCAAAATAATCCGGAAGATTTTACCCGCCGTAAAATTTCTGCCAGGCTGCCGGTTTTGGAGTATAGTTTCACTGTCATTATTACCTCTGAATTTTATTTTATTTTATTTTTCTGATAAATTTTATTGTCTGTTCTAATAAATAATCAAATTTATTGTTACTTTCCTGAAAAGGATGGACAGTATTAAATGTATGTCCGGCTCCTTCAATAATTTTCAACTCAGTAATGTTTTTATCTGACGCTTCATATAACATTTCTGCTTCCGGCAAAGGAACAGCCAAATCCTGATCTCCGTGAAGTATCAGCCATTCTTTATTAAGCTTTTCAGCAGCTTTAATTAAATCAAGCTTTTTAATGTTTTTATTGAGATCTTCGAGAAAAGATTTATTCATTCTCATTACCTGGCCGGTTCGCTGATTGACAACTTCAAAAAAACCGGTCGCGAGCCAATCTTTCTTTTGTCTTTCCGAAAACCTGTCAGCTTTTGCTATAGCGGCCCAGGTTATAAGGCCCTTCACTGCCCGATGTCCGGCGCATAACAATGCCACTCCCCCTCCCCGGCTGTGGCCAAGAAGGAAAACAGGCTGGTTGCTGACCGGGCCAAAATAGCCTGATATGGTTAATTCAATAATCGTATTGAGCTCATCAACCTCACGTGACAATGTGTTTTCCGCAAATTTGTCAATTCTGGTAAATTCGGTTGAATTGCCTTCTATTCCATTTCGGCTGAAATTAAATGTTACCACAAAACATCCGGATTCAGCGAGGATTTTTCCTGCTTCCGGAACAAACCCCCAGTCTTTGAAACCTTTGAATCCATGCGCGTATATCACATTAGGTCCCTTGCCGAGGTTCTCCTCACCATAAACGGTGATGTTTATTGTTTCATTATCAAATGTGTCTGTTTTATAGTTAACACTCATGCTTTCTATATTACCGGAAATTGAGATACTATCGTCAAATATACCAATTAAGCTAACAAATTTAACAATTCGGTAAATTAAAAGAAATTTATTTTTATAAAAAGCTCAGTTTTGGATATATTTTGAATACCAATAAAGTGATTTTATGATCGCCCGATTCATTAAACAGTGTACAAATAACTTATTTCTTATACTACTTAACAGAAAGTAATAACGAATGGATTTTAATTTTTCAGAAGATTTGGAATTATTACGCCAATCTGTAAGAGAATTTGCGGATTCGGAAATTAAACCACTGGCAGCCTCAATTGATATCAACGAAGAGGTGCCGCGGGAATTAATAAAAAAAATTGCTGAAATGGGCTTGCTCGGAACAGGCTTTCCTGAAAAATATAACGGCGGAGGTTTTGGGGAAACAGGATATTGTATCGCGCAGGAGGAAGTAACAAAAGCCTGCGGCTCCACCGCGGCATTAATCGGAGCTCAATCATTCCATTGGCGCTAACGCGATTTTTATAGGAGGTTCAGAATATCTTAAAGAAAAATATTTACCCTCTCTTTGCGCCGGGGAAAAACTTGCCGCTTTCGCCCTTACCGAAGCTGAAGCCGGTTCTGACGCCTTCAATCTTAAAACCTCCGCCCGGTTTACTGATGGACGCTGGGTGCTTAACGGCGAAAAAATATGGATTACAAACGCCGGAATCGCTGACGTGTTTTCCGTTTTTGCCCGCACTCCCAAAGGTATTACCGGGTTTGTTGTGGAAAAAGATTTTCCGGGAATTACAATTGGTCCCGAAAGAAAAAAAACTTGGAATTAGAGGAAGTGTAACAAATTCGATAAATTTCTATAATGTAGAAGTGCCTAAAGAAAATATGATTGGCGCTGACGGTCGTGGATTTTTAATCGCTATGTCGACTCTCGACGCCGGCAGACTTGGCATCGGGGCCTGCTGCGTTGGAGCCGCCAAAGAAATGCTGGAAATATCGGTGCAATACGCGAATCAACGCAGGCAGTTTAATCAGCCGATAAGCAAGTTCCAGGCTGTCCAGTTTATGCTTGCAGAGATGACAATAAAAATTTACGCGATGGAAAGTATGCTCTATCGCGCGGCGTCAAAATATGATGAAAAAGCGGATATAAGCAATGATGCCGCCATTGTTAAACTTTTCTGCTCGGAAGGAGTGTCGGAAGTTGCCGATATGGCCCTGCAGATTCATGGCGGCATGGGATTTTCAAGAGAAATCCCCGTTGAACGTTTTTACAGAGATGCCCGGATACTCAGAATTTTTGAAGGCACCAGTGAAATTCAGAAGCTGATTATCAGCAGAAAAACAATTAAAAATAATGGAAAATGGAAAATTTAAATGCCCGGTTTTCTGGTTATACCTTCGATTGACATCAAGGATGGAAAAACTGTAAGAGTTGTTCAGGGAATCCCTGAAACTTAACTGCCCGGAATATAATAATGATCCGGTGGAAACAGCCCTGCTCTGGAGAGCAGAAAATGCCAAGTGTATTCATGTTGTTGATTTTGCGACGCGGCCCTCAATCATTCTCATAAAAATTTTGAAATAATAAATGAAATTTGTGAGTCAGTTATTATTCCGGTGCAGCTTGGAGGAGGTATCCGAAGTTTTGATGACGCAAAGGAAGCGATGGAGCTGGGAGTATTCCGGCTTATTGTCGGTTCACTTGCTTTTGAAAAGCCTGAAGAATTCAAAAAAATCATTGAAACTTTTTCTCCCGGTAAAATTGTCGCTGCCATTGATATTATCAATGAGGAAGTTGTTACTCACGGAAGACTTCATAAAACCGGGATGCATTTCCTCGACTATGCCGAAAAGCTGAAAAACCTCGGCGCCGGAAGATTTTTAGTCACTGATGTTAAAAGAAACGGCATGTTATCGGGACCTAACCTTGAACTTTCGAAAAAAGTTGCGGATATTACAGGAGGAAAGGTAACACTTTCAGGAGGCGTCGGTAATGTCACTGATTTGTGGAATGTTCGAAATGCGGAAAAAGATGGAATAGACTCGGTGGTTATCGGCAGAGCGTTTTACGAAAACAGGTTTCTCCTGCATGAAAATTTGGCGTGTTGCCGAATCAGGATTATTTAATTAGGAAAATATCATGGATAAACCTTCTGATTTTATACGTGCGAGCAGTTTTTGGGCTAATATGTTCAAGTCTCCCGATAACAAAACCGATCTGGAAAATGTTCTCATGGCCATGCCTCCTTTCAAAGGATTTGACAGAAAACATACCAAACTTTTCATGCAGCTTATTCATGACCGGTTATATCAGGCAAATGAGTATATTTTTTACCAGGGTGACCCCGGTATTTGCCTGTATATTATCCGTGACGGCGAGGTTTTAATTTCACAGACTGATGAATTTGGCCTCGAACACGAACTGGTTAAGTTTTCAAGAGGGGATTTTTTCGGGGAACTTGCTCTTATTGATGATGAATTTCGTTCAGCCTCAGCAGTCGCACTTAAAGAGACTCATATCGCTGTCATCTTCAAACCAGATCTTGATGAGTTCATCGAAAAGTTTCCAAGACATGGGATTTCAATTCTAAGAGGTATTTCGCAGATTATCGCAACACGTCCTGAGAAATGTAAACCAGGATTATATGACCTGTTATCACTCTCTCTTAAAAATTCAGGAGGAATCAGGAGATGGAAAAGATTAATAAAATTCTTGCCCCGATTGATTTTTCAGATTTTTCCAAGCACGCTCTCAAATATTCCGTTGAAATGGCCGAGCACTTCAGCGCCGAACTTTTTCCTTATTTATGTTATCGAGCCATCCTTTTACCCTGCTGATTTCAGCATGGGACAAATTTCTGTTCCATCAGCTGAACTTGAAACAATAAAACATGCCCGTGAACAACTCGATTTGCTTGCCGAAGAAAAAATCGGTAACCGGGTAAAGTATCTTACCATGATTAAAACCGGCAGGCCTTTTGTTGAAATTATCGATACCGCATCGGAAGAAGATATTGACCTTATTATTATTTCAACTCATGGTCATACCGGTATGGAGCACCTTCTTTTTGGAAGCACTGCCGAGAAAGTTGTAAGAAAAGCTCCCTGCCCCGTGCTTACTTTAAGAGAACCATTGAAAGGATTCCGATTCAGAGGTTAAATACAGATAAATTATGTCGAACGAAACCGAAAAAATACTTTTCATTCCTACTTGCTGATAACCATTCAGGCAGCCGCGAATTACTCAGAAATCTGATCGCGATATTAAAAACAGATTATAACAAACTGGAATCACCAGGCATTGTTCTGGAAGATCTGAAAAGAGAATTTTCAGAATTCCAGGCAATAATTCATTTTATTGATGACTTTAAGAATTACAGTGTATTGCCCGTTTCCGATAGGTTGAAGTTTTTAGAAGAGCAGCTCGAAAATATAAATAATACAGACCAGAGAATATATAACAATATTTCAATAAAGTTTGAATCAAAAAAAACAGGTGGTTACAATATCTAATACGTTCAACCCTGCAATATGTAATATCTGAACTGGCGAAAGATGATAAAATTGATAAAGTCTGGATATGCGAATCCCGACCGGCTCTCGAAGGAAGAATTGCCGCGTCCGCTTTCGCTGAAAAAGGAATTCCGGTCAGGCTGGTACCCGAAAATATGCTTGGATACGCGGTAAAAAACGCCGACCTGGCGCTGCTTGGCGCTGATAGTATTCTGGATAACGGAAATATTATAAACAAATCCGGCAGTCTGCCGCTCGCTGTTCTCTGCCGTTATTTTAATATCCCTCTTTATGTTCTGGCCGATAAAACTAAGTATTCATCTTTTAGTAAATTTTCTCCTCTGCAGAAATCAGAAGATGAAGTTTGGTTGGGAAAACCTGATAATGTTGAAGTAACAAATATCTACTTTGAGGAGCTAAGCCGGGAACTTATTACCGAAGTTATATCGGACTAAACCGGCAGAACCAAACCCAAAAGGAAATTCAGAAAAATAGTCATGCGTGTTCTCGCGATCGGCTTTATTTTTCTCTCACAAATTATTCGGAACGATTTTCGATATCAATCTACTCTGTTCAATATCCTGTTAATTAAAGCAAGAATCAGAACTCCTGATCACGGTTATAAAAAACAATAACTTACATGGATGTATTCGCAAAATAAAATCGCGGGATAATTCGATAAGGAAACAACTTTGGCAGGTATTTCTTTATCTTATCGAATAGTGTTCTGAACCAATACATTGACATTTTTTTATTTTCAAAAATGATTTAATTTGAACGCCATTTTATGCATCTCCTACAGAGATGTTTTTCAGGGGGTCTATTCTATTCTACCCCATTGGGACGTTCCGCACTAATGGGAACCTATACAAGGTTCTTTTTATTTCATTTGCCTTGTATAGGCAAAAATTATTGCGGAACGTCCCCCTGGGGTAGAAAATTGTGAATACTATAAGACAAAATCCTTGTAGAGGATTCACAAACCACCCAGGATAATCGAACACCTTAAGACATCCTCGATAAACCCTGATCGATAGAATTTCAATTTTCTAATACATCATGTATGGCTAAGAAAAGACTTTGTCAAGTAATAAATGGATAACAATTTCATATGATATTTCCCAAAAATTTCCGCGATTCATTTTGCGAGGAGTAAGGAGTTCTGAGAATATAATTGTTAAGAGCCGAAAAATATAAAAAAGGCGGAAAAATCTTTCCGCCTTTAATCGTGCCTAATAAATTCTGTTATGGTGTGTTCCTGTAGATCATCCTCGGGAATGGAATCGCTTCTCTTAAATGATCAATTCCGCAAATCCATGAAACTGTTCTTTCCAGGCCCAGGCCGAAACCGGAATGAGGAACAGACCCATATCTTCTCAAATCCAGATACCATTCAAAGAACTCCTGAGGCAGTTGATGCTGCTCAATTCTTTCGAGCAGGTAGTCCAGGTTATCTTCTCTCTGGCTTCCGCCAATGATCTCGCCATATCCTTCAGGAGCGATCACATCAACAGCGAGTGCGACTTTGGGATTTTCAGGGTCACGTTTCATATAGAAGGCTTTAACTTCGGCCGGATAACGATGAATCATTACCGGGCGGTCATATTCCTCCCCTATCACGGTTTCATCAGCCGCGCCGAGATCATTTCCCCATTCAAATTCATGACCTTTTTTATGCAGAAGCTCAACCGCTTCGGTATAGGAAATTCTTGGGAAAGGCCTTTTAATATTCCGGAGTTTTGTTACATCCCTTTCAAGCGCTTCGAGGTCTTCCAAGTTATGTTCAAGAACCTGGGCGACAATATATTCGAGAAATTCTTCAGCGAGGTCCATATCATCATCCAGATCAAAAAATGCCATTTCAGGCTCAACCATCCAGAACTCGGTCAGATGCCTTCTGGTTTTTGATTTTTCAGCCCTGAATGTCGGACCGAAAGTATATACTTTACCTAATGCCATCGCGCCCGCTTCGGCATAAAGCTGACCAGACTGGGTAAGATAAGCTTTGCCAAGATCGAAATACTCGGTTTCAAACAGGGTTGAAGTTCCTTCACAGGCGTTTGGTGTTATTATTGGCGGATCAAAAAGAGTAAAACCATTTTTATCGAAAAAGTCCCGTATAGATTTTACAATCCGGTGCCTGATCTTCAGAATTGCTACCTGTCTTTTTGAACGCACCCATAAATGCCTGTGATCTATCAGGAATTCAATTCCATGTTCTTTTGGAGTGATAGGATAGTCATTCGATTCTCCAATCAGATTTAATGATTTTACGTCAAGTTCATATCCGCCCACAGCGCGCGGTTCTTCTTTTACTATTCCTTTCACCTCAAATGATGCTTCCTGGCTTAGATTTCCGGCAACTTCAAATTCTTCCGGAGTAAGATTGCCTTTAAAGGCCACACACTGCACATATCCGGTTCCATCTCTCAGAACCAAAAATTTAACTTTCCCGCTCGATCTTTTATTGTAAAGCCAGCCTTTTAGGGTTACCTCGGCGCCGACATGATCTTTAAGATCCCTGATATAAACTTTTTCTCTCATTTTTAGAATTCTTATTTTATTCCACAAAAAAACTTAATTGCGAAATATAAACAGCGACCTCCATAAAAGCAAAAAGGATAATTGCTTTCTATCCTTCACCCCGAAAACTTAACGAAATAGCCGGTACTTTAATTAACGGGAATTTTCTTCTATTTTATGCCTTGAATTAAATTGGACAAAAATGTATTTTTGGATGTATTGCGATCTGGTGTGGATTGTGAACATTTGTTTTTGAATAGCCGGATATTATTATCCTCTTTTGTTGTTAAATACCGGCCGCGGATAATTATTTCTTTTATATACAGATACCGACTTAATGGTTTTAAGCGCCGGTAAAAGAATTCTGTGTTTCTTTATCTGATTATAAATAAATTGATCAGGAAATACAGTTAAGCATTTCCTTTCGTTAATTTTGTCAATCCATACCTTCATCGGCTTATTGGCCGTGATCCAGAAATTATAACAATAATAATATGGAGCAAGCCATGGTGAAATCATCTCTCAAACCAATTATTAAGAATGGGCTGCTGTTCATTCTTGCAATGATTTTCACTTCAACAATTAATTTCGCTCAAATTTATTCTACCGGGGGAAGCGGAAATTGGAATGATGAAGAGACCTGGGTTGGAGGACAAATCCCCGGCGCTGGTGATGATGTTGTTATTGTAGGCGCAGTTATTGTAAATGTTACTGCCTACTGCAACAATCTTACAGTGGAAGGTACTCTTCAATCAGGTCCAAACGGACAGACTCACGCGATAAATGTTTATGGTAATTGTGTTAATAACGGCACTATCATCGACCATCCCGATGACATGTGGTATAACCTGCATGTTTACCTGCATGGAAACCTGACAAACAACGGAACTTTCAGAATTGATATGCTCGATTTTGAGGGCGCGACAGATCAGACCGTAACAACGACAAGTGAATTTCCACTTGAAGCCAATTATATATATGATCAGGACCCCGGCTCAGATATTATTGCCGGATCAGACCTTTTTCTGGAATATTACATTTTGGATTTGGACCATGGCAACCTGATAGCCAATAATTCTGATATCCATTTTGACTACTGGAGAAGCAACGTTAATTCCAATATGTCTGATATAAATATCTTAGCTAACGGTAATTCCCTCTTTTTTGCTCCCGCGGCTTATCCTTTTGACTCCGTTTATATTAAAGACGCAGTTATAAGGGGACAATTATCTGTCTGGGGCGGTCCGGTAAAACTGGAAAATATTACCGTGGAAGATACTCTCCAGGCAGGCGGCAACGGCAATGACCACGCTGTCAGCATTTACGGAGAATGTGTAAATAACGGAATGATAATTGACAATTCCAGCGATATGTGGTATAATCTCCAGGTATATCTTTATGGAAACCTGACCAATAATGGTGTTTTTCGTGTCGATCAGCTTAATTTAATGAGTGATGAGCAGCAGACTTTCAGCTCAACCAGCGAGTTTCCCATTGAAGCATATTATTTAACCGAACATAATCCTTCCTCTCCTTTAGTTGCCGGAAATGAGCTTCACCTGGAATTTTATATACTCGACCTTAATCATGGCGATCTTATTCTGAACAGCGGATCAAACCTTAGTATTTATTCATATGACGATCATTGGGGCTCCTATATTGATGACGCCAGCATCCTGGCGAATAACAATGAGATTTATTTTTCGCCGAGAGTATATGCCAGGGATTCTGTTTATGTAAAAGATGCTGTAATTAAAGGGAAATGTACAATCCAGGGCGCTCCGGTTACCTTTGAAAATATTACGGTTGAGGATACTCTCCAGGGAGCGGTAAGCAGTTTTCCGAATAACCTTATTATTACCGGTACTCTGGTTAACAATGGTGTTATCAGGGATAATGATGATGACTGGAAAAGGCTGCATCTTTATATCCAGGGAGATGTTATCAACAATGGTGAATGGATAAATGAACATGTCCATATTGTTCCGGGTGATGAAAGACATTTTTCACAGGCCGCGGGGACTTATTTTGCCTCGGAATACTTCAGCTTTGACGATTCAACCTCCGTGTTGACAATGGATACTGATCTCTCTTTCAGGAATACCCGTTTTGAAATGAACTATGGCCAGTTTAATACTCTGGCCTCAGGTACAATTCTTTTTGATAATGTTGATCTGTTTTACGCTGATCTCACACTGGAAGAAAACACTTCCATTATACTCGAAAATAGTTCAAAAATTACGCAGAGTAATATTTTCGGAACAGAATCTCTGAATGATATCAGCTTTAACGGAGGCTCTTTCATCGAATATACCACTGCCGGCAATATAAAATTTCATGGTGTAGTCAACAGCGGGTACGGCTTAAAACTCGTTAACCAGGTAACGATCGAAGATACTCTTCAGGGAGGTCTCAGCAATACTGTCACCATCGATTGCGACGCTGATATAGTTAACAACGGCAGTATCCTTAAAGGAGGATGGGAAGTGAATTTCTATGCCTCAGGCGATGTGCAGAACAACGGAGTCTGGCAGCATGGCTATTTTTACTTTAACGGAACAGAACCCCAAAATGTGGGTTGTTCGGAAAACGCCTTTTTTGATATTGATTATTTCATGGGCACCGATACCAACACTATTTTAAATGCCGGTCAGTTTCTGAATGTTTACGGCGCGAATCAATTCAAACTTTTTGACGGAACACTCAATCTCGCGCCAAATACAATTTTTAAATGTGACGGCGGCACCGGGTTCTACAACGCGGATGTATATGGCAACGGAGCGGAGGTTCATTTCCTTAATGGCGCTGTAACCGGAAGCGTAAGATTTAACGATGTAAATCTTTATGGCACTACCATTGTAAGAGATGGCACCACCTTTAAAGGTGAAGTAACCAACCATGATGTTCTGCAAAGTAATTATTATAACTCTACAATATATATGTATGATGAGTTTATCAACCTGGGAACTATCGAAAAGATAAGCTCAGGATTGACAATACACTGCCGAGGCAATATCACAAATGAAGGTTCCTGGCATTCCAGCTACATATATTTTAACGGCGAAGATGATCAGTATTTCAAAATTCTCGGTGATTACCCGCTGGAATATACTTCATTGGTTGCCATGACCCCGGGCGGCCCATACCAGTGGTATAAAAATGATGAGATTCTTCCGGGCGCCACAGGTGAAATTATGTATATAAACAACCTGAGCAGTGATCACCTCGGAAAATATTTCTGCGTCGGCGGCAGCGATACAAGCCGTTCAATTACAATTATGGACAGCAACTTTGTTCAGACCATTACTTCAAACTTTATGGTTCAGGCTGACTGGAACCTGGTGTCTGTTCCTGTACTCGCGGCTGATATGACCACAGCCACCCTCTTCCCGACCGCGACATCCAATGCTTTCGCGTTTGATAATGGTTATATTGTCGCTGAAATGCTTCAGAACGGAAGTGGTTACTGGCTTAAATTCGCATCGGAAGAAAATATTGAGATAAGCGGGGAAAAAGTTAATATGCCGGTTTCTGTTTATGAAGGCTGGAATATAATCGGTCCTTTTGAAGAACCGGTGCCTGCAAGCCAGATAATAACAATTCCGGATAATATAATCGCTTCCTCAATTTATGGTTATGGCAATGGCTATACAACCGCTGATGAACTTTATCCCGGCAAAGGATACTGGGTAAAAGTAAGTCAGGATGGAGAAATGATATTTGGCGCTGCCGGAAAACGTGGTAAAAAAGAAGTGGTTTCAATACAATCTTCACAAAGTATATCAATTTCAGATGCCGGAGATAACACAGCGACATTAAGACTGGCTGAAAAAAGTGAAAACCTCAGCATATTTGAACTCCCCCCCGCCCCCCCGGAAGGAGCTTTTGATGTTCGTTTTTCTTCCGGCAGATCTGTCGAATCTGCGGAAAAAACTTCATGGACAATTGATATCAGTTCAAATAATTATCCTGTAACATTGACAATAAACGGATTTACCGCCAGAATAACAGACCCTTCAGGCGGAAACATTATCAATGATATAGTTGAAGATGGCAACTCGATCACTATCACAAATGACAACATCCGGTCACTCAGGGTGGAATATAACACCATTCCTGATGTTTACAGCTTGTCTCAGAACTATCCTAACCCCTTCAATCCTGTTACAATAATTAAATTCAGTCTGCCGGTTAAAAGCAGCGTTAAACTCAAGGTATATAATTCACTCGGTGAAGAAGTAACTACCGCGATCAACTCTGTTATGGAAGCCGGAAATCATGAAATAGAATTTAATGCAAAAAGTCTCTCCTCCGGAATGTATATCTATGAACTTCAGGCAGGATCATTCAGATCAGTGAAGAAGATGATTTTGATGAAATAATGAAATGCTCAATAAATTAAGTGTCATAAAAGGCGCGCGATTTCGCGCGCCTTTTTTAATTTAAACATAAATCGGTTTAATCATATAGTATAATCACCGAACTCCTGATCTCTGTAATAAAAACAATAACTAACAAGGACTCATTCGCAAAATAAAAATGGAGAAAATAGGGTAACAAAACAACATTGACGGGTCTTTCTTTATCTTGTCGAATAATGTTTAGAACCGATACATCAACATTGTATTATTTTCTAAAATGATATAATTTAAACGGCTTTTTGTGCATCTCCTAAAGAGATGTTTCCCAGGTTGTCTATTATATTCAACCCCATTGGGACGTTCCGCACTAATGGGAACCTATACAAGGTTCTTTTTATTTCATCTGCCTTGTAGAGGCAATAATTGTTGTAGAATATTGTTAATAGAACAAGACAAAATCCTTGTAGAGGATTCACAAATCTCCCTGGTTAATCTAATACACAGGACCTCGCTGATAAACTCAGATCAATAGAAAATTAAATTTGTAACACATCATTTAAAGCTAAAGAAGGACCTTGTCACTTAAAAGATGGATAACAATTTTATTGAATATTTTCCTAAACTTCCGCGATTTCATTTTGCGAAAGGGAAGGAGTTCTGAGAATAGTCAAAGTTAACGTTGTCCCAGGAGTCCCACTTCTTATATACGTTCTGATCTGCTCTGGCTTGCCAGATTACGATTATGAAAATTTCTTTAACAATTCCTTTTTATTCTTTCGGGACAAAATCAAGCAACTCACCTCATAATTGGCACAGCTTCGGTTTTGACATCAAAAACCTCCTCAAACAATTCTTTCCTTCTCTGAAAATTCCAAAGCTCAATTTCGGGGAAACTACCCTCGTATTCAAAACTGAATATTACCAGATCGGCAGTAATTTTAACCATAATATTCGGTATCTTATTGCTGTGTGTTCTGTCAAAAGCATCAGCTATCCTGAGCAAGGCGGATAGTTTATTCACGATAATCCGGTTATCTTCCGAAAGGGCGATATAATCCTTATGGCTGCTTTTGGGGTGACTTTTCCTGTGATACCTTGCTACATTCGCGATTATCTGTATTTCTGTTTCGTTATAGCCAAGAATCTCACTGTTCCTGATAATATAATTACTGTGACGGTGATGCTGATTGTGTGAAATATGATAACCGATATCATGCAGCATTGTCGCCGCGTAAAGGTATTCACGGCAGGTTGTCCCAAGTTTATGAAGTTCGGTTGTTTCATCAAAAATTTTAAGGGCCAGGCAGCTTACATGCGCGCAATGTTCCCTGTCATAATTATATAATTCAGATAGCTGTCTTATACTATCTTCCCTCAGATTCAGGGTTTCATTCCTGTCAGGCGGCAGATATTTGCTGATAGTATCCAGAATAATCCCTTCACGAAGTGCATATTCCGAAACGTGCATCTCCTCGATTCCAAGCGACCGGGTAAGTGTGGAAAGAATCAGTATTCCGGCAGGAATAATATCCGCTCTTTTAATTTCCATTCCTGGAAGTTCTTTTCTTTCCCCGAAAGTTTTATTCCTGAGAATATCAAATTCTGTTCTTAATATCTCCTCCCCCTTTATCACATGTTCATGACTGCCGGCGCCATTATCATCACCCAGCTCGCGCGCGGCTGTTATTAATTGCTGAACAGCTGTAATAGTGCCCGCCGAACCGGCGCATATCTGAAATCCATGTTTTTTAATCTCCATCACCGGGCGGTATATTTCCCCCTCAATCCATTTCCTGCACTTTTCAACTCTCTCATTATCAATCACGTAGTCGGGGAAAAATTTCTGGGTCAGCCTGACAGCCCCGAGTTTCAGACTCATAGAGGTAATGATTTTCCCTTTTTCCGATAAAATAATCTCGGTGCTCCCCCCTCCGATATCAATGCTCAAGGTTCTTTTATCTCCGAAACCTGAAAATTTCATTATTCCCAGGTTTATAAGACGCGCTTCCTCATAGCCGCTTATAACTTCAATTTCAAGCCCGGTTTCTTCATAAATCTTGCCGATAAACTCAACTTTATTAAGCGCCTCACGAACCGCGCTTGTAGCGCAGGCCCTTATCACCGCGCCATAGGAGTCAGCAATTCCCTTAAAACGTTTTAATGAGTACACTGCTCTTTTTATGGATGGGGGTTTGATCATTTTTATATCACCCGGATTTCCTTCTCCGAGTCTTACAACCTCTTTTTCCCTGTCGGCAATTTCAAAATTGCCCGAACTGTCAGTTTTGACTACAATAAGATGAAATGAATTGGTGCCTATATCAATAGCGGCAAGATACTCAGGTATCATTTTTTTGATGCTCCGGCTGCGTGTTTATCAAAAGAATAGCAAGATTATAAACTTCATCAACTGTTATTTCACTGATTATATCCGATTTTCTGACGAAGTATTTATTCGGCCCTACCGGCGCCCAGTTAAAAGGATTCGTCGGGCCGAAAATTGAAATTTGCGGAGTTTTTGTCGTGCCAGCAACATGCATTACACCCGTATCATTGGTGATAAAGAGATCGCTCAATGATATCAGCGCTGTAAGCTGGGGAATTTCCCGGTTGATAAAATAGGATGCGTCAAAGTCTATATTATTCCTGAAATATTTAATTTCATTTTCATCACTGCTGCTGCCTGTTACATATAACTTCAGTTTGTGTTCCTTTCTTAAACGCTGGATAACTTCAATGAAATTTCCGACAGGCCAGCGGTTTGGAGGTTTTCCCGCCCCGATATGAATTCCAACAATCAGCTCATCATCTTTCGGTTTCATATCCCCGATAAAACCGGATGCAACAGAAAGGTCAATATCATCAAATGAAATACTTGATTGGTAATTGGAGGTTTTTATTCCGAAAGGCCTTACAATATCCAGAGCAAAATCGGAAACATGTGCGTCGGGATATTTTCTCCAGTCCATATTAACCCGAAAATTAAAAAGGTAAGATAGATGATTCCTCATCCCATTCAGGCTTTCAGGCCCTATTCTGTTCTGAGCGTCTGAAAGACGGGTAAGAATACAGCTGGTTGAAGAAATTGATACGGTCGGCGCCATTATAGCCAGATCATAATTATCACGCAAAAAAAGCCATAGCCGCCTGAAATAAAAAGGATTAAATAATTTCTTCTTACTAAAAATAAAAAAATGATCAATATAACGGTTCTTTGTTACCGCGTAATAATTTTGAGGACTTACCAATACATTAAGTTTCGCGTCAGGATAGGTTTCCTTGAGCGCCCGGAACAGGGGCACGCTGGCAAGAAGGTCGCCAAACTGATTATGCTGACGCACCACCAGAATTTTATCTGGTGTTTTTAAGGTCCAATCCTTTTTTCTCGGAACCGATAGCAGGAACTTTAAAAGTCGGGCAAAGATTCTTTTATAAAGTTTTTGTTTTGTCATCAGTCATTCTTTTCTTTAGACTTTTCGCTATCCAGTTCCTCAAAATCAGCTTCGATAATATCATCTTTGTTGATTTCAATCTTTTCTTTCGCGGATGGCGTTTTTTTTCTTCCGGGATTTCTATCCGGTTGTACGAAAAAAATATTTCGTAAAAATCTTCCGATATTCCTTAGGAAGAGATAACCTATCACCAATATTATAAAAAATATAAATAAATATTTCATAATGTCTGACCCGGCAGCGGATTATAATATTCAGTATAACCCCTGTCTTTCCTGAAAATCATATTAAAAAGCTCGTCAAAATCCCTTTCCCTGTTAACAAAATCTATCTCGGAAGAATTAACAATCAGTAACGGAGT
This sequence comes from Melioribacteraceae bacterium, assembly GCA_963677445.2. Classification (GTDB taxonomy): domain Bacteria; phylum Bacteroidota; class Ignavibacteria; order Ignavibacteriales; family Melioribacteraceae. The sequence continues at coordinate 29,677 of CAXXGF010000030.1, forward strand.
AGTATTATATTTGAAAAAATAATTATTATATGCATCGCTAAGTTTTTCGATGTAATCTCTGCTGATATTTTTTTCAATCGGCCTGTTTCGTTTTTTAATATTGTACATCAGCCGGTCGACACTGCTCTGTAAATAAATCACAAGGTCCAGTTTTCTGAGGTCCCGTTTCAGTAGAGGAAATAATGTTTCATAAAGTTTAACTTCATCACTGTTCAGAGTAAGATAAGCAAATATCCTGTCTTTGTCGAAAAAATAATCGGCAACAATATATTTTGTAAAAAGGTCTTCCTGGTTTAACATCTGCTGTTGTTTGTATCGGTTAATCAAAAAAAACATCTGTGTCTGGAACGCGTATAAATCAGGTTGAAGATAAAACTGCTCCAAAAAAGGATTTGTTTCAAATTCCTCCAGCAGAAGTTTCGACTTTAATTTTTTAGCAAGTTTTTTAGCGAGGGATGTCTTCCCCGCCCCAATTACTCCTTCAATGGCAATATATCTTGTTTCCGCCAATTTCACCTCACAAAATCTTTTATTCCGGTTATGGTATTTTCTTCAAAGTGCAGTAACTCCGAAAGTTTCAGGCTGGTCCCTGGATAAATAAAATCTTTTTCAATTTCCAGCATGGGCAGCGCTACAAAATCACGGGATAAAACTCCGGGATGTGGTATTTCCAGCAAGTCAGTTTTTACCTTAATACTTTCGTAAAAAAGCAGATCAATATCAATTTCACGGGGGCCCCATCTTTCTCTTTTTTTACGGCCGACAACTTCTTCGGTTCTTTTTATTATCCAGAATAAATCTTCCGGGCTGAGCTCAGTACGCGCTTTGCAGACACAATTAATAAATTCGGCCTGATTTACATAACCAAAAGGTTTGGTGGTATACAGGGAAGATATTTTCAGTATATTGATTTTCCTGTTTTCTTCCAGTAAATCGAACGATTTCCGGATAAATTCTTCCTTATCCCCAACATTCGATCCGAACGCGAGATAGATATTATTTACCATTCTCTTTAATTACTTCAGCTTCAACACAGTCAATTACTCCGCCTACCGGAACATTATTTTTCCTTACTCTTACGGCAATCTTCTTTATATGGGGGAAATCCTTCATTAATCCATTGGTTATTTCGATTGCCAGAGTCTCTATTAAATAATATTTTTTCTCATGAATCATCCGGTTGATATACTGATAAACATCATGATAATTGATAGTCATCTTCAAGTCATCATTTGCCGCGGCTTCCTGAAAATCAGTATATATATCAACATCCGCCTCAAATTTTCCGCCGATATTCTGTTCCTCCTGAAGGGCTCCGTGATAAGCGTAAAATGTGGCGTTTTTTATTCTTATTATATTTATCATTCTATTCCGACACGTTTGGGAATGCCGACAAGTTTTTTTAATCCCCGGGTATTGGCGAACATAATTCCGGCGAGAACCAGGGCGGTGCCGGCGATATCCATAAATGATAAGGTCTCATCGAGTATTATCCATCCCAGCAGAAGAGCTACTACCGGAGTTATAAATGTGATAAGTGAAAGAATAACAACATTTATTTTTTGCATCAGCCAGTAATATATCGTAAAAGTCATTACAGTGCCAAAAAATCCAAGGTATAAAACCGGAAATATGGCATATGAATCAAATTTAAGCCGGGAAGTATTTTCAAATAACACCCCTAAAAATAATAAGAAAATTGATGCAAAAAAAACCGGAACAAGATTCATTGAGAGAGGATGAAGATGTTTTCCATCTCTTTTTACAATAACCGCGACCGCGCCCTGAATTATTGAACTCACAACTATCGCTCCCATACCTATCAATGAATTGCTGAATCCGCCCGATATATTATCTGAAAAAATGATCACGAGACCGGAAAAGCCGAACACTACCCCCAGTATCTGCTCTTTACCTACATATTCTTCAGGCATAAGCAGTTTCGAAAATATAATTACAAAAAATGGAAACATACCAAAAAGAACTGAAGAGATTCCCGAATCAACATGCTGTTCGGCCCAATATACCATAGCGAAAGGAATAGCAAATGAAAAGAGGGTCAGTATTACATATAATTTAACCGACTTTTTATCAAGCTGCAATTTTAATCCTTTGATCTTCATCAGCAGGAATATAAAAATTGATGCAACAGCGAACCTCGCGCCAAGTGATATCAGGGGCGTCAGAGAATTCAGACTAAGCTTAATCGCCATCCAGGTTGATCCCCAGAGAATGCACAGCAGTATATATCCCGACCATATTTTAACGTTATCGTTCATTCATTTCCTTAAGATATATTATTCCCAGCCCTCTTCCCGATAACTTTCCATCCCTTCTGAAGGAATGAAAATTTCTATTTTCGAAGGAACAGATTTCAGAATATTCAATATTGAATTCAGGTATCCCCTCCTGTCGAAGAATATTATAATTCTTTCCTCTCACATCAAGATAAAGATTCCCATCCTTTTCATTCAGATAATCAGCTTCAAAAAAATCGGCAAACTCCTTCCCGACCTGGTAATTCTTCTGTGATATTGAGGGAGATATAAAACAGAATAATTCTCCGGGATTCGATGAATACCTGTTTTTCATTAATCTGATCGTTTTCCTCAGAATTTCTTTTTGGGTTCCTCTCCATCCGGAATGCGCCGCGGCAATCACTCTGTTTTTCCGGTCATAAATAAAAATCGCCGTACAGTCTGCCGAGAATACTGCCAGACCAATTCCCCCTTGATCTGTAATTAAAGCATCCCCCTCCCTATCAGGAACAATTTCACTGATTGTCTTTATTGTATCTCCATGAACCTGTTTCTGGAACTGAACATCTTCAGGCCCGATACCAAGTTCCCCGCAAAATTGTTTTCGGTTTCGATCCACAGTTTCTTTGGAATCACCAACCAGGTAAGACATATTAAAGTGGAATTTATCCTCTTTGTTATGGCTGCTTCTTTTGCTGAAACCAAAAACTAAATCATCAAAGCGGGAAAATAAACGGCTTTCCAAGTGGGGCATATTATTAACTTACCGGCCCGCGAGGGCCGGTGATAAATTATATTAAAATGAGTTTAAACATCTGTCGAGATCATAAATTATATCCTCAGCTTTTTCAAGACCGATCGCCAGTCTTACTCCGCCCGGAGCTATACCTCTTTCTTCCAGTTTATCTGCCGGAACAACCGAATGGGTCATCGATGCCGGATGCTCTATCAGAGTTCTTGTATGCCCCAGACTAACGGCCAGAGTCATGGTATAGGCATTATCGGCAACGTAGTTCATAAATCTGCCGCCAAGCTCCCTGCTTTCTTCCGCGGTTTTACTCTTGAGAACAAAATAAACCATACTTCCTGGAGCGAATTCACCATCGAAACTGATCATCTGTTTTTTTGCCAGCTCATAATCCCTAAAGGATTTCAAACCGGGATAATTAACAAATGCCACCTTCTCATGGTTTTCAAGATATTCGGCAATCTTCCATGCCGAGGAAATCTGCTGTTTCTGCCTTATAGCCAGAGATGGCAGTCCGTAAGTAAGAATCGACCAGGCGCTTTTGGTATTTAGCACAGCTCCAAAATCTTTTCTGTAAAGAAGTACCATATCTCTGAATTTTTTCGGGCCTATTACAACTCCTCCCATATCGGTTCCAAATCCCCCGATTCCTTTAGTCAGGGAATGAACCGTGAAATCAGAACCCAATTCAATCGGTCTCTGGCAGTAAGAGGTGGCAAAAGTGTTATCAACAACGATATATATCTTTTCCTCTTCACTTCTTGTTGAGTTATAAACATCAACCATCTTTCTGATCTCACCGATGTTAATGATATCCATATTTGGATTTGCCGGAGTTTCAAAATATATGACACGGGTTTTTTCATTTACCAGCTTTTCAATATTTGTAAGATCGGTTAAATTTGCGTAGTTAACTTTCAGGTTATTCCTGGGGTACCAGTTGTTAAAAAGGGATATTGTACATCCATAAAGTGTGCAATGAGAGATAATTTCCTCACCGCTTTTGGCGAGTACTCCGAGTACTCCCGAAATGGCGCTCATTCCGCTCGCGAAAGTAACTGCCATCTCCCCTTTTTCTACAGACGCGAGGTTTTCCTCAAGCATATCCTTATTTGGCTCACCAAGTCTGTCATATATAAATATCGGAGGATCACCATCATGTTTGTTTGTCTGAGCAAATTTTATAAAACCCATGGCTCCTCTTTCAACCGAATCGAGCCTGAAGGTAGTTGAAGAAGAAATAGGGGCTGTTACGTGATGTTCATAATCCCATTTATCCGACAGGTTCTTGCCATAGATAAGGTGAGTCTGCTGTGAATATTTTGTTTCATCTACACTGTTTTTCTTATTTTGTTCACTCATTCTTTTTCTCCCGAATTATATACCATTAAATAATACAGATAAAGATAAATAAATTAACCTGATCAGCCGGAAGCCTGCTTAATATCAGCAATCAGGTCTTCAACATCTTCAATACCGACAGATAACCTTATCAGGCTCTCAGTGAGGCCGAATTTTTCTCTTTCCTCTTTCGGCACTGAAGCATGTGTCATTGTAGCAGGATGGCAGACAAGACTTTCAACTCCGCCAAGGCTTTCTGCCAAAGTAAAAACTTTTACTTTCGAAACAAATTTTTTCGCCCTTTCAACATCTCCGAAATCCATCGAAAGCATACCTCCAAATCCTCTCATCTGCGTTCTGGCAAGCTCATGCTGGGGATGCTCCTTTAAACCGGGATAATAAACTTTTTCGGCAAGATCGGAAGAATCCAGAAACTCAGCGATTTTTTGAGCGTTTTCATTATGCTGTTTCATTCTTACCGCGAGGGTTTTTGTGGACCTTAGAGTCAACCAGCAATCAAAAGGAGATGGAATAGCGCCGGCTGCCTTCTGAATAAATCTTATCCTGTCGTGAAGTTTATCTTCATTAAGAACTACAATTCCCCCTACAATATCACTATGACCATTCAGATACTTGGTAGAACTGTGGACAACAATGTCGGCGCCAAGCCCCAGCGGATTTTGAAAGTAAGGACTCATAAAAGTATTGTCAACAACCGAAACCGCTCCCGCTTCCCGGGCTATTTCAGAAACCTCTTTTATGTCAATAAGACTCAGCATCGGGTTTGTGGGAGTTTCAATATATATCATCCTGGTGTTTTCCCTCAGAGCATCCCTGATATTTCCCGGCTCCGACTGGTTCACCCAGGAAAATGACAATCCGTAATCAGTCATTATTTTTTCGAAAAGTCTGTATGTGCCGCCATAAACATTATCGGGCGCGATAATATGATCTTCCGATTTAACAAGCCCCATCAGGGCATTTATCGCGGCCAGCCCTGAAGAAAAAGCTATTCCGTATTTCCCTCTTTCAAGTACGGCGATATTTTTCTCCATCGACTCTCGGGTCAGGTTATGAGTTCGGGCATATTCGTAACCTTTATGTTGCCCCAGCCCCTCCTGGGCGTAGGTGGAAGTCATATAAATTGGTGTTATTACAGCGCCTGTAGTTAGATCAGGCTGCTGTCCGGCATGGATCGCATCAGTCGAAAATCCCATCTGAATATCCTGACATAATAATTAATTCATCTTCTCTAAATATAAACTTTGGCAGGCAAATAACTAAAAAATAAACCCTTTTCACATATTTTTTTCTGAATTTTCCAGATCACTAAAACCGGGATGAGATTATACTTCAAAGATGATTCAAAAAACCTTAATACCAGCGAGCCCGTTATCATTTTGAATATAAAAAACAAGCCCGGCCTTAACCGGACTTGTTCTGATGGGGATCATACTAATCTGTTTACCAAACCCCCCTGTTGGGCTAAACCTGAATTTTGCATACTTGACAACATATCTTCAAGCTCATCCTGTGATAAATCGCCCGATTGCTGTTGTTCGAGCAGATCGGAAATCATTTGTGCTTCAGGTCCCATGCCGGGTCCCTGTCCGGGTGGTGGTCCATTCGGCTTTTCAGGCGGTTTAAAACCTGCTTCATTCATAATCTGTCCGAACTCCTTACCCGGTGTAATACCGGCTTATTTGATTTCTGTCATCATTGATTCCCTGTCATCCGAACTTAAATTTTCCGGATCATACTGTGAAATGATATCCTGAAGCTGACCGGTTTGGTCCTCACTCATTAGTTCGGAATTCATTTTTCCGGGAGGCGGATATGGAAGCCGTCCTTCATATTTGTCCTATACTTCCAGTCATGAAATTTCTCCTCAATTAGTTATCAGAATTAAATGCGCCAGGCGTTTTTCTGATATTATTATCGCCCCGGGCAGAAATTATATAATTGTAAATTCTGAACTTTAAATGGTAATTAACGGACATTTTTCATCTGCCGGTAAACTGCCGGAGTTATAGTAATATACTTTTTGAAGAATTTATTGAAATTCGACGGATCATCAAAACCAAAATTCATAGCTATCTCTTTCACTGGTTTATTGCCATGCGCCAGTTCCCTTTTTATTTCGAGCGCTACCCTTTCTCCGATTATTTTTTTCGCGGTTTTTCCCGAAAGAGAAGTCAGAACTCTGTTGAGTTTTTTTGGTGTAATATTTAGCTCTCCCAAATAAAATGTTACTGTTCGATTCTCAATGAACTTGCTCTCAAGCAGTCTGTAAAAATCATCCAGTATCTGGTAATCACCATTATTTCTTCTTGCCATTTCAACATTATCCCGTATCTTTCTTTCAGCCAGTAATATTATTGTTCGCAGCATATTTGAAAGAATATCCGACATTCCATATTTGTATTTATCCTGTTGCTCTTTCTGCATTTTTTTCATCAGAATAAACATCTCGGTAAATTCAAGATCACTTAATCTGACAACCCTTTGTTTAATCCCTCTTCGGAATAGACTCAAATTTTCCAAAAAGAATCTCTTCTCAGCCCTGCATGAAAATGCCTCCTCATCAAAAACCAGTACAAATCCCTGCGGATATTCTATAAATCCAATGTGTTCAACTTCCCCCTTTGACAGCCCGATAAATGATTTTGATTCAAGTATATGCTGTTCCCCATCGACGCATAAAACAAGCTTTCCGGAACCGATTATTATCAACTGGTAATAATTCGTTCTGAAGGAATTGCCCCTGAGTTCATAAAGCTTGCTCGCAACATCCCGCAAATCGAGTATTAATGTTTCCGACACACTTTCAGATAGTTCTTTTTCCTGAAGAAAAGTTTCTCTGTAGTTTTCCATTTTTTCAGTTCTTTATTTGCAAAATCAGACAGTTATTTGATTATAGCGGTTTTAAGTTTTGACGTTTTTTCCCCGCACTTCTTTCATTTGTCCGGTTTAATTTTTTTTTTGACCTTTTCACTTTAATTTCAATAAAAAGTTTAACAATCACCCGATAAAGAGATAATGGATGAACGAATAATTATTCCAGAATATTTCCTGTAAGATATATCAGGCTCACTTCTGAAAGTTTCGCCGATATCTTTGAAATAGTAATATTTACCCGGGCCTGGCTGTAATTAACCTGCGCTTCCCTGAATTGTGTTGATGTTATCTGGCCAAGTTCATAATATTCTTTTGACCTCAGGAAATTTTGCTCAGCGGCTTTAAGACTTGTTTCATTTGTTCGTAAAATATCAAGGTTATGGGTGTAGTCCGAAAAATAATTCTTCAGATCAGTCGCGAGCTGAAGTCTTTCATTTTCGAGCTGAAGTTTGCTGTTTTCTATAGCAATCCTTGAGTTTTGCTCTTTAATGCTTTTTTGGTCTCCGTCAAAAAGGTTAAAACTCAAAGTTAATCCGGCGGAAAAACTGGAATTCGGATCATTCATACTTACGCCAAAATCAGCTGCCGATTGGTTATAACCATAAGTGGAGCTTAAGTTCAGTGTCGGATAATAACTCCCTTTCGCTATTTTAAGGTCCAGTTCATTTCTCTTAATATTGTTTTTAATATAATTATAGGAACTGTTTTCCGAGAGCATTTCTTTCATTATTTCATCAAATTCATATTGCCTGAAAGAGGGAATATCAGGTATTACATCAAATTTATAATCGGGCTTCATCGCCAGGGCGCGTGTGATATTTCTCTTGCTTTCCAGGTAGCTGTTTCGTGAATCAAGAAAATTAATACTGTCCCTGTTATGATCAACTTCAGCGTTCAGAAGATCAAGCCCGGTAGCTTTTCCATATTCCATGTTCAGCTTAACTTTCTCATATCTTTCCCGCGAAATTTCCAACATTTCGCTGTATACTTTCATATTCTCAAGATTAATGACCGCCGAATAATAGGAGTTGATCAACTGGTAAACTGCAGCTTCCATCTGTTGACGCGCTGTCAGTTCTCCCCCTTTCACAAGTTCCTTAAGTTTAGCATAGTTATTTATATTGGCCAGACCATCGAACAAAGTATAACTAAGACTGATTCCGGCACTCGTGGCAGTTGTTTTTTTTGTCATTTCCCCCGTTCCGGTTTTCGTCGTATTATCGGTATAGTTTACCCCTGCAGAAAGATCAAGCCGCGGAATCAGCCCGGCATTCGAAGCGGAGGCGCTGTTCTTATATCTCTTAACATTATTTTCAGCTATTTGAATATCATAATTATTTTCCAGACATACAGATATCGCTTTTTCCAGAGATAGTATTTCCTGAGCTGAAACCGTAATTCCACTCAGGAGAAATAAAATAATAATCAAAATTAGTTTTTTCATCTTTTTCTCAATATTTATCATTTTTTATTCAATAACCGCGTTTAATTCAATGACAGCCTGCTCAACTTCCCGCGGATCAGGTCTTACCCCGGTAATCCGGTAACGGATATAAACCTTAAGATTATTGGTCGCGATCATCAGTGTCGGAAGAATAGTCAGGGTCAAAAATGTTGAAACAATCAGTCCGTAAGCAAGGCTTATCGCCATTGGGACAACCATCTCGGCATGTGTATTGCCCGAGAATATCAGAGGCATCAGGCCGGCGATTGTGGTAAGCGAAGTAAGTACAATCGGGCGAAAACGGGAAACAGTCGCTTCAATTACTGCCGCGGCATAATTCTTCCCTTCTCTCAGCAGATCATTCACCCGGCTGATCAGCACTATCGCGTCATTGATCATAACTCCCATCAAAGCAATCAGGCCAAAATATGAAGGCATATCAATCGCGTAACTATGTATCGCGTGTCCCCACCCTATTCCTATCAATCCGAATGGGATGAGAGCGAAAACAAGCGTTGTCTGTAAGAAGGAACGGAAAGTAAATGTAATAATCACCAACAGCAGGATCAGGATCATCGGAATAACTTCCAGAAATGAACCGAGCGCTTTTTCCATTTCTCTCGAATGCCCGCCATGAATTTCCTTAATTCCCGGGTATTTACTCTTTAATGCCGGAAGAATATTATTATTTATCTCTTCCTTTATCTCACTCAGATTCACATCCTGATTAAGCAGATCGGCCTCTATTCTTACAGCTCTTTTACCGTTATAATGGTTAATTGATGTCAGATTTCGTTCATACTTCATGTTAGCGATTTCCCGCAGAGGGTAAGCGCTCTGATCACCTGTTCTGATACGCATATTTTCAAGTTTGCCTATTGATGAACGATCCGATTTATCATATCTGACCCAAACCTTAACAAGATCAAGTCCCCGGTTAATACGCTGAATTTCAAGCCCGAAGAATCCATACCTTACCTGGTTCATAACATCCTGCAAAGTAAGACCTAAAGGATAAGCCTTTTCTTTGAGCGTTATCTCAATTTCTCTCATACCGGTCTCATAATCATCAACAACATTTTTCAAACCCGTCAGTTTATTCAGTTCAGCTTTCAGTTCCGTTCTGGCCGAATCCAGTTCCTCCAGATCAAGACTCTGAAGAGAAACAGACACCGGTTTTCCAAAATGGGACTCCTGCACAAAATTGAGCCTTTCGGCATCTTTAATCGTACCGGCATTTTTTCTGACAGCATTGGAAAAATCACCTGAACGCATATTTCTCTGTTCACCTTCAAGCAGAAAAACTCTCAGCATCCCGGCATTCGACGCGGTCTGGTTTACCTGTACACTCTTTACTATTTTCAGCGAATCATTTCTCTTCGCGTTTAATTCATCCGCTGTTTTCCAGACAGCATCCTCAAGCCGGAGAAGATGATTAAATGTCACTGATTCAGGTGTGCCCGAAGGCATTTCAAGTGATATCTGGACAAAATCTCTGCTTCTGACCGATGAGTCCCCGCTCTTTATAATACCTCCGTAAAAGGCGCCATATGTAATTATCAGCGCGGAAACAGGCAGAAGCAATGTGAGAAATTTATGATTTAACGACCACCTGAGCATTGGCTGAAAATATTTTTCCCTGATATTTACCAGCCAGTTATTTGCCGCGGTCTCAAATTTTGTTTTTTTCACATTTTTGTCCAGCGCTTTTGAATGCGCGACATGCGCGGGAAGTATAAAAGCCCCTTCAATAAGAGAAAACAGAAGCGCGGCGATAACGACAAAAGCCATCTCAACCATAAACTGTCCGAAAACTCCCTCAATGAAAAAGAAAGCCAGAAAAGCCGCTACCGTTGTGAGCACCGCTGAAAATACAGCGGGTAAAACTTCCATTGCCCCGTCAACAGCCGCCTGCAGCCTCGATTTTCCCTCTTCATAATGACGGTATATATTTTCACTGATTACTATCCCGTCATCCACCAGTATGCCAATTACGAGAATCATTCCGAAAAGTGACATTTTATTCAGAGTAAGTCCGTAAAAATTTGCCACGAGAAACATTCCAAGAAAAGAAAGAGGAATACTCGCCGCGACCCAAAAAGATAACCGGTAATTCAGGAACAATGATAAAAAGAGAAGAACAAGAAAAAATCCCATTATGCCATTATTGAGCAGTATGCTCTGCATGGAATCAATTTCTACCGAAAGATCATAATTTATCTGAGCCCTGACAACTTCATGTCCGGCATTAAATTCTTCAACATACTTTTTAATTTCATTGGAAATATGAATTATATCTTCCCTGGTGGTGTGTCTGACAATAATTGATATGGAAGGTTTACCATTCAGCAAAGTCTTATTAGGAGTTTCCTCCCATTTGTCCTGAATGGAGGCAACATCACTCAGTCTCACGACAGCTCCGTCGGCGGAAGAACGAAGAACAATATTCCGCATATCCTCGGCGTAATATTTTTTCTGTTTTGTTCGGATAAAAAGTTCTTCACTTTCCCCTCTTATTGTTCCACCGGTCAGATCAATATTGGCCCCTTTTACCGCGTTATATGCCTCCTGGAATGTCATATTATAAGCCAGAAGATCTTTTTCCCTGAAACTTATCTCTATTTCTTCATCAGGAAAACCGGCAAGTTCAACTTTGGAAATTCCTTCAATGCCTCTCAGATTATCCTCAATTTCGCGCGCGTATTCTTTCAGTTCGCGAAGATCAACATCACCGTTTATAGCGAAAAAAACCGCCGGCGCGAGGAATTCCACCTTCTTTACGTTGGCAGGCTCCATTCCTGCCGGAAACGAACTTATCCCATCAACCGCGTTCTTAACATCCTGAAGCACAACATCCGCGTCTTCCCCCGCATCCAGTGAAATATTCACTAAACCCGAATTTTCGAATGATTGTGAAGTAATCTCATCAATTCCGCTTATTCCTTTCAGGTTATCCTCAATTTTCAGAATAATTCCCTGTTCTATCTCTTCCGGTGACGCCCCCGGGTAGGATGCCGTTACCATAATCCGTCCGGGATCAACCTGCGGCACAAGTGTGGAATTGAGGCTTTGCAAACCAAGGATTCCCATCGATATAATCATGATAATTAAAATGTTGGCCGCTACCGGATATTTAATAAAATAACTGATCAATCTTTTCATGTTTTATAACTGTCTGTAATTAATATTTAACTTTAATCCCTTCAGAAATACCTTTGGTATTTGCTGAAATCAGAACACCATCAGATAAACCGCTCGCGATACAAGTTTCTTCTTTTGTCTGTATAATATTTATCCTGCTTTTTTTAACTGAGCTGTCTTTTATTACGTAAACCTGGTTTTCGTTTATTATCGTTTTTCTTGGTATTTCAAATGCTTTAAAACTCTCATGCGTAAGTATTTTACCTGTAAGGAACAGCCCTTCTCTAAGGTTCTCCCCTCTGACCGTAATATATGCCATTACAGTCTGGGTATGACTGTTCACTACATCACTTATTCTTGTAACTTTTCCTTCCCAGGTATGGCTGCCCGCGGCATCCTGTAGAAGGGCTTTATCACCGGTCCTGACAAAATCAATTTCCGGGAGCTTTACTTCAACTTCAACATCATAAACCGAAGGATTAAAATACTCACCAACCTTCTGCCCGCTTCTTACTAACGTTCCCGGTTTAATGGCGCTCAGTGAAACAACTCCGTCAAAAGGCGCCACAATCGTATATTTTGCCTGCCGGGTTTCCAGACTTTTAATAATGTAATATATCTGGTAGATATTCTGACCCGCGATAAAGTATTTTTCCTTTTTTATCGCCGGTTCAGGAAGCGATTTTGTGGTTTCCTCTATCTTAAATTCATCGAGATATGTTTTCCATCTCTCGTAGCTTTCAGGATAATCATATTTAAGGTCAGGCAGTATTCCTGTTATCAGATTTAACAACGAGCTTCTTTGTGAAACAAGACTCATATAGTTTTCATCAGAGTTAATCTTTAAGAGAGTTTCTCCCTTTTTATAAAAAACTCCTTCAAGAAAACTTTTGCCGGTGTTTTCCAGAATTCCGCTGACTTCTGTGTATATTTCTATCTTTTCCTTCCCGCTCGTTTTTCCCAATACTTCCACTTGCGCGTTTAGAGGATGATTTTTTATGGCAATAGTTGAGATTAATAATGTATTATCCTGCCCGGCTTTTCTGGTCGGAGCTTCTTTCATGCTTATAAAAAAAGCGGTAAGAGCTATCGTGGATAAAACTATTATTGCTGTTAATCCCCATCCAAGTTTCTTTTTTGCTTTAGCTGTCATTTTTTTCCGGTTTAATTTATTATTCGCCGTAAAAGTAAACAGGTTGCCGGCTATTCCGAAATTATTTCGATATACAACCCGGACCATCGATAAACGGTAATAATGCGATGAATTCATTAAAATTAGCGGTCATCGTTGATGGAGGCTGTTTATGTGCAGTTATATGCTGTTTATCGAAAAAAATTGGAAAGTTCAGTCAATTGAGGTTTTATTTGCCGGAAATAACTAACTTTGAATTTCAATCAAAATTTGATAAATAATGGAAAAACAGAAATTTATTCCGAAGATTTTCAGCAACCGGCTATTTCAGCATATCGCGTTCTGGTTATTCTTTTTGTTTCTGGAGTCGCTTCATATATACGATCTTTTCGATAATTACGGTATTCTCATCGCCGTCGGGCTGGCGGCGGGAAGATTGTCCGCGCCCCTTATTATAACTTATCTCAATTTAATGATCTATATTCCCCGCATTCTGGAAAAGAAAAATACGCTATTATACCTTGTTGTCCTTATTATTACACTGGTAACTGTTTCGTATAGTATTTTTTATCTGCATGAAACATTTTTATCCGCTGAAATATTAAATTTTCCAAAACATGAGGGACCTCCCAAATTCGCCGCGGGTATTTTCGGTCTCGCTCTTTTACTCACAATTCTCTCTGCCCTGATTCACTTCACTAAAAGCTGGATCAAATTGAAAGACATTGAAATTACTCTGAAAGAGGAAAACCGGCAGAGGCTTGAAGCTGAATTAAAAACTCTGAAGGCACAAATAAATCCTCATTTCCTTTTTAATTCGCTTAATAATATCTACTCGCTCAGCCTGGATAAATCGGACCTTGCTCCAAAGATGATTCTCCGTCTCTCTGATCTGATGAGTTATATTATTTATGAAGCGAGGGATGAAAAAATTTCCATGAAGAAGGAGCTCGAATTTATTAAAAATCATGTGGAGCTTGAGGGTCTGAGAGTCCAGAATAAAGTGGAAATAAACTTTTATGCTGATGATTCGCTTGAAAGATATAACATCGCTCCGTTATTATTCACCCCCTTTATCGAGAACACATTTAAGTATGTTGCCAGATCCCCCGACATAAATCCCTATATAAATATAGAAATAAATGATACAGATGAAGGGATTTACTTTTTTATTGAAAATTCAAGCGAATCGGAGTTGAAACCCGTGGATAATAAGAAAAATGGGATTGGAATAAAAAATGTGCAAAAACGCCTTGAATTGATTTACCCCGGAAAACATGATCTGCAAATTGAAAATAAAGAGAATTATTTTAGAGTAAATCTGAGAATAAAATTGTTATGAAACTGAAATGCCTGATAGTGGATGATGAAGAGCTGGCTCAAAGGGTTGTTGAGAAATATATCGCTGATATAGAAGAACTTGAAGTTGTAAAAAAATGCGGCAGCGCTATGGAAGCGGGAACGGCATTGAGATACCAGAATATAGATTTGATTTTTCTAGATATCAATATGCCAAAAATCAGCGGCCTCAGTTTTCTCCAAAGCCTTAAAAATCCCCCGATGGTCATAATTACTACTGCCTATAGGGAATACGCCCTTGAAGGATTTGAACTTGATGTAATCGATTATCTGAAAAAGCCCTTCTCTTTTGAGCGTTTTTATTCCGCGGTCAATAAAGCAATATCAAAGTTCCAGTTGATGGAAAATTCACATGGAAAATACCTGCTCCAGCCTGAAATCCGTCAGCAGATAGATGAATCATTCATCTTCATCAAAACAGATAAAGTAACCTGGAAGGTTGATTACAAAGAAATTCTTTATATTGAATCAGAGGGAGATTATGTAAAGATCATTACCGCCGAAAAGGTTTTAATCGCGCACCAGAGCCTGAAACAGCTTGAGACTATTCTTCCCGAAAGATATTTCCCGCGGGTGCATAAATCATTTATTGTCGCTGTTAGTAAAATAAGCAGTATTGAGGGAAATATGATTAAGATCGGAAAAACAGTGATACCCCTCGGCAGAAATTACAGAACCTTATTTTTGAAACTGATCGACGGTTTTTCGGGAAATTAAAAACAGTCCCTGAAAAATAATGCAGGACAGCCTTTCCGGTTTACCGACCTGAAGAGTGGCTGTCCCTAAATTAATTACATCAGATGTCATCTTTTTACGCGATTACCGCATTATTTTTGAAAATACTCAACCAACGCTTTGCAAAATTCATTACGCTGTTTTTCACTAAGAATGGTCTCAAATGGGAAACTAAGAGCCGCGACACCCCATTTATCATTATAAAGGCTTCCCGCTGAAAACTCATTATCGGAATAACGCATAAATGAATTACCTCCACAAATGCCGTCAATAGCGCCGGGAGCTTCCACACGATATAATGAATTTGAATATTCGGTATTAAACAGGATATCTTTTCCGGGTAATATCGGTGAGTCTGCATTAAATCTCGCCATTCCTGTTGAGGAGGCATATCTCGCTGTAGGTCTGAATTTTAATTTTGTGACCACAAACTTAATGGCGGTCGTATCCTGTTTGGATACCGGATATGAATCAGAGCCAATATAGGAGCCGCTGATGAAAAGATTTCCTCCGCCAATTAAATAGTCTTCCAGTCGCTCCATCATTTCAGGGCTGTATATGGCAAATTGGAGTCCCCGCGCTGAATCCCCTTCCGGTTTTGGCCAGTGAGTTTTTTTCTCTTCTCCATATATCATATCGAGTAAAAAGTATTTTCCGCTATTTATATCGCCCGATTCAAATGATTCATCACTGCAGGATGAAAATGAAACTCCCGCCTCAGCAAAAGATTTACCATGAATATAGGTAAAATCAAATGTATTGCCGGCGATAATTTTTGTTTCCATATCCGCTTTGGATTCGCCAAAACCTGGAGAATCATTTGATATAAATCCCAATTGTTTCATCATTCCGAATTGTTCCCCGGTAAATCCAAGATCATATTTATAGGGAACACCATTATCAAGATCGTTGAAAAATCCGGCGATACTTTTATCTTCCAGCGCCTGTGGTGGAGCTATCCTGTCAAAACCATTGACTATAAGAACATTTTTCGAATCTTCTTCTTCCGAAATAAAAACCGATAATATTTCGGAGGGAAAGCTCTCACCACCATCATTCACGGCGGTTACCTTATAGCTGAATACTTCTCCTGATGGGACATCATTAATAATGTAGATATTCTTGTCAGTTAAAACGCCATTATCAAAATCCTTATCATCTTTTCTGGTGTAAACAACATATTTTTGAGCTGCGGCGGTTGGTTCAAGAGGATCATCAACCGGCTTCCATTTAAGAGTTACCTGGTTTTTACCGGTTATCTCAGCGCTGAAGTGATCTACCGGCAGCGGTTGCACCGCGTATTCGAAATTGTGCTGAACAGATAAAAATTTCAGCATTCCTTTATAAATAGCGCGTCCCACATCAAATTTAAAACGGGGATCGAGCATAAACTTCATATCAAGAAAATTCTGATGTGAAAGCAGCTCAAGAAGAATTGCCGGAACATTGGGTCTGAAAGCCTCGCTGTAGTCCGCGTTTCTTAATCCTCTGCGATTCCACACCGGATCATAAAGACCTCTGATATCATCAACAATCTGGGTCTGAATTATATCTGTCAGATCGCGGCATGCCATTCTTGATATACCATCCGGAAAAACATTCATAGTATCCGCGTCTGGAAGGCTGTATATAGCGAGAGTGCCTATCGTTGTATCATTATAAGAAATTCCCGCGTCTGTATGGAAGGACATGGAAAGATCAATCGGAATTTTTAATCCCTCCGCTTCTCTCCTTACATTGGGACCGAAAGGAGCGCCTTTCAGATAATTGACATATTCTCCCCTTGATCGGTAATCATCGGTATAATCATTATCATTATCCCCGAGATTATAGACAAGAGTGTCGGGCATTCCGGCATATTGAAGATAATAACGGGCCCCCTCAACAAACTTTGGTCTTCCGCTTGTCTCACCATTTCTTTTTATTATTCCCATTCCGCCGCCAAAACGAACGGCATCCGCTGAAACAAAACCCTCACTATTGCTTTTATTGCTGAGAGTTACAGCTCCTGTCTGATGTTTCCCCTTTCTGAACTTAAACGTGCCGAGGTATATCCAGGTTTTTCCACCTATCTGCTGATTGATCTCAAACTCTGTTTTACCTCCTTCATGGTAAACGGTATAAAGAGCGTCAGAAATATTCTTTTCATTCGCTGACCAGGAAATATAGACCGCGTAAAAACCATCTTCAGGAATATCGGGTATCCATTCAGCCCTGGCTGTTCCTTCTTTATCAGTTCTGATTTCTCTCGCTGAACCGCTTTCAAAGGGATTGAAATTTGCCTCATAAGGAACGTCGCCGATAGCAAATCCGGAACCCGCGTCCTGCCACAGATTTTCTGTGGAAGCAGCGACCTCCCTGTATTCACCTGAAAATTTTCCAGTTTGTCCATCATTATCAACAACAACCTCGCTGGTCTGAAGGTCTCTTTCACGGGGAACGTAAACATTCGCGCCCGCATTTTCCAGCATTGGGATAATAAACGGGACAGTTATTGACATCGGAATCAGATCTTCAACTGTTTGGAACAACCTGGGGCGCTGCCATTCCCATCTTTTCGAATTAAATGAATAGTACCATCCGTGACTATGCCATAAAGCAATATTTTTATCATAAAGACCATTGCTGATCTCATAAGATCTGCTGATATTCCTGACTGCCTGAAGTGCGCGGTCTTCTTTAATTTTTGTGAGTCTTGAATTATCTGTATCCAGATCTTCACGGTATAAATTGGGAACGAGTTCTTCAACAGGCTGACCCAGGCAATAGAGGACTAATTTTCTGCCATCAAATTGACCGTTAAAAACCTTTTCCGCCGCGTGATATAACAAAGGTATATCATTTTCCCTGTATGCCCTCGCGGCAAAATAATCATTGAAATGAATAATTGCCCGATTCCCTGCAGAATCCGGAACATAATCTTTGAAGCCTGACCTGGGAGGAATCTTAAAACCGGGAGACTCCTCAGTCAGATATTTTACAAATTCATAAAAAGCCGGTTGCTGCCATTCCTCCTCCCCGCCAGGTAACGGAATGGTGCGGCAACCTGAAATAATTAACGTCAGGAACAGAAAATATTTTATATACTTCATACTTCATACCTTAACTGGATAAACTGTTATTTCATAAGGATCATTTTTCTCACCTCGCTGAATGTTTCCCCGCTTCGGGCTTCAGCTTTAACCCGATAGAAATATATTCCGGAAGTCAGAGTATAATCATTGTCAGCAGATGTAAATGATATTTCATGTATCCCCGCTGTAAGATTTCCATTTGTCAATATGGCCACTCTCCGGCCCGAAATATCAAAAATTTCGATCTTCACATGTGAATCATTTGGCAGATCAAATCTTATTTTTGTCTCAGGATTAAAAGGATTTGGATAATTCTGATAAATAGCGAAGCTTTCAGGAAGCTGGTCAGAACTATTTAAACCTGTTACACCGGCATCCTTTTGAAGATTATCAACCCAGATTTGACCATGATCATCCGCTCCATCTTTATGATTGAGGATAATTTTATTGAGTGTTCCCTGGGCGGGATTCAAACCTGTAGTCGGAATTCTTATAAATTCCCAGCCATACCAGTCAATATCACCATAAATATATTTATCCTCATCTCCGTTGAATGAGAAAACTATTTCGTTACCGCTCAGGTCACCCCACACCCAGAGGCCGAATTCCTCATCATTGCTTAAATAGCCGAATCCACTGTTATGTTCAAGCACGACATAACCATCCGGTTCTGTAAATTTATACTCCAATTTACCCGATTTATCACCGGCAAACTTTCTCAGGTTATCAGCTTCAAAAGTGGTTAAAAGAGGATCAATTCCTTCCGATTGTGTTCCTGACGCGGGATCAATCCAGTCAGTTTCCGATTCAAACTGATGAAGAAGTGTACCTTCAAGGATATTCTCAGCGCGTGTTTTAAAATGATATTCCTGATCGGTTTCAAATTTATTACCATATTTATCCTGGATGCCGGCCATCAGGGTAACAAAATATTCCGAGCCAGGCTCAAGGGCTTTAACAGGGCGGAATACTATACTGGTTATATCATTTTCTTCAATGATTTCGGCATCGGTAAAATTCACATAATTATTCGTTTCATCATATAAAAATACCCGGCCTATTATTCCATCGACAACTTCATTAAAGTTAAATTTCATTCCGGCATGTATGTTAATATCTTCACCCTGTGGAAAATATTCAAAAACTTCCGGGGACGTTACATCCGGTTCTATCGTTGAAAAATGAACTACATAATCCCCTCCCGGATTTCCATCGGCGTCTCCATCGATTGCCGTTCCATAAAGGCTGTTGGCGTTATCTGAGAGAGTGAGTTGATAATCGGTTGAAAACTGCCAGTAATCTTCCGGATAAACTTCGAGCCTGTCCCGGTCCTTCCAGTAGAAATTCATCTTCTCACCGGAAGAAATACTCAGCTCTGCTCTTACGGATGCTGTGTCCATCATCTGGGTAAAGTTTATCACCAGCGGCTTATAAGTCTGAAAATCAGTTTCACCATCTGCGGGTTCTGAATTGATTGAAGGAGCGGTAGATGAAAGCACTGTTTTCATATCTTCGGTTAATGAAGGGATAATAGAATAAAACATTGACCCCGGACATGCTGTGGCACAGCCGTTTCTGTGTCCTGTCACATTTGCCAGGCTTCCTCCGGTTCCATTATGATAGGTTGATCCGGTCGGATCGATTCCCATTTGGTTACACTTCCATGTGAAAAGCTGGATAAGAGAAGAAAGAGCGGGATCGGTAGGCAGTACAGATGAGTAAGTCCCCATCACACATGTTCCCATGGTATTGCTGTTTTTTCCGCAATAATGAGCCCCGATGGCATTATCTTCGCCGGCCCTGCCTTCATAAATAACTCCGAAAGGATCAATAAGGAAATTATAACCGACATCTCCCCATCCGTTGCTGTAGGTATGCAGATGCCAAATACTTCTTACGATCGCTGGCCAGTCAGACGCTGAATTCTGCCCGGCGCTGTGATGAATAATCAGGTGTGTAACCGTCGCGTAATTCGGTGACCATCTGGAATCCTGTCCGTCGGGACATCCCCATTCGGTCCGGCTGATAACTTCAGGTTTAGGAAAATCATCTGTATTGTTTAAGGAAGGAGTTGTAAATTGATTGTCTGTGAATCCGGGATAAATAAATTCAACAGATAATTTTTCAATTTGCGTTGAGTAATCAGATCTCTCAGCCTCTATCTTTATTCTGAAATATTTCATCTCAGGATCAAGAACTATCAGGCCGCTTGAGTACCCTCCCTGTTTTGGATAAATATCATCATCGTTTTCGACATATATCCAATCCTCAAAATTTTTTCCATCTATTGAGGCAGATAAGAATAATCCCGATTCCTCGGAATCGCTGTATGAATTCCAGAATAAAGCGGCTCCGATAAACGGCTGATTTTTTTTCTCTGGAATTTTATATGATCTGCTGACAAGTTCGGAAGCCTGCCCGGGAATAGTCTGACTTATCACATCCTTTTCAACAATAAAATTTTCATGTAGGGAATTACTGTAAAAGGATGGCAAATCGAAATCAATTTTTTCCGACATTATTTTATTACCGCCCAACGCGTACAGATTTATAGTCAGAAAAACAAAAAGTAAAAAAGTTAAAGAACGCATACCTAACTACCTCAAAGACAAAAATGAAAAAAAGATAAAACACAAGGAACATCCCCGCGCTAAGAATAAAAACGTTAAAACAGCGCGGGGATGTTCCAAAAATCAGAATTTAACTCCGAATGAGAAATAATGCACACTTGTAAGGCGTCCAAAATCCTCATAGGCATAATCTACTTTTAATAAAGCGGCGCTCATTACCCTGTAATGGATACCAACACCAAAGGTAACTCCTTCTTCCGATTCTTTCTGGAACAATGATTTATATCCGGCGCGAACCATGATAATATCGTTCCATGAGTATTCACCGCCACAGTTAATTGCTTCATAATGATCATTTGGATGAATAGCGTCGATAGCGGCAGTAAAACGGGATTCACCATACTTAATAACATCCGCGGCTACTCCGGCTCTGAAAATCAATGGGAGATCATACGAATCAAGCTGTATCTCAGTATTGATATAATTGCCGCCTGTCCCGTTAACGGCATGAACAATAAGTATATCTCTTCCGGTCATCTTCATCTTTGTGCCAAAATTTGTAATACTGGCGGCAATACGAAGTTCATTAAGAATCGGTATTTTATACATTGTCCCCGCGTCCAGTGCAAAACCTGTAGCAGACATATGCCAGATATGCTCACTGATATATTTCACATTAAAACCGATCGAAAAATTATCGGTAAGTTCTCTGGCAAAGTTCACACCAATCGCTATTCCTCCGGCGGAAAAACGTTCACCGGTTCCTTCCGGGGCTTCGAGAGTGCGAACATTCATTTCATCCATTGAAAAAACATTAACAAAAGCGCCTACTGTTCCTATTCCGGGCAAATGTGATCCGATCGCCGCGTAATCACACTTCATATCGGCAAACCAGTCCACATGATTAAAAAACGCTTCGTTATTATAATTCATCGCCATTCCGGCAGGGTTCCAGTACATTGATGACATATCATTTGCTGTTGCCGTAAAAGCGCCACCCATACCAATAGCTCTGGGACCAACTCCTATTTTCAGAAATGAGGCGGCAGTTGTTCCCGACTTGGTCAATTCCTGTGAATGGGCCGCTGTAAATGCCACCAGAACCAGGAAAATAAATAATTTATTCAGGCTTTTCATTTAAAACTCCATTTTTAACAATTCATTTTACCACATTCACTTATTTGATTACGGCAAATTTCACTAATTTTTCACCTATTCCAGGCGCGTCGATATGGGCTATGAACACTCCGTAAGAGATGCTGAAACCATCTTCATTAAGAAGATTCCAGTACTCCCGCCCATTTTGCATACCTGAATTGTGCTCAATTACGTTGATAAAATCACCGGCTACATTATATATCCTGATAGTGCATTCAGGAGGAAGATTTTCGAAATATATTCTTCTTTCTCCTCTTATCTCATTTGCCAAAGCGTTTGTAGGTTCGATATCATTAAATCCCACATACGGATTGGGCACTACATAAATATTGTCTAGAACCGACGATCCCGCGTCCCGCGCTATTTCACCAGCTTCAGTACTCAGGATAAATTTATCATCTGTGGTAAATGGTCTTTTGGTTTTAATGAAAAACACATCCCCTTCAGTCGGGAATATAGTTGCAACTGTTGTATCGGGATGTTTACCAAATCCTACAGCCCAGGTAACCGTATCTGTAGCGGTTCCCATTGATCCCGGTTTGAATATTGTAATTTCTTCACCAATACTAAATGCTGAGTCACGCGTGATAATATTTTCTGAAAGGAAAGTTAATACACGTTTGTAAACATCTGAATTTACGTCACGATATTTCACGCTGTATTTTACTCCAACAAAGGCCACACCCTGGTGCAGAGTAAGAGCGGTATCAATAACATGATCGGAAAACTCAATTCTGTAATCAGCGGGATAAGGTTCTTTTGTAGGAAGAACCTGTGACAATCTCATATCCCAGCCCAGGTTAGCAGTACCTTCAATCCAGCCGGTTTCTTCTTCATTGATTTCCAGATCGGCTTCATCGTATACTCTGAGATGAATACCCTGAAAAACCGGATTAGTATCATCACCATCAAGGGCGGTGCTTTCTTTTACAGGAAAGTTTCTGTAGGTCACAGTCACAGTAGATCCATCGGGGATGGAAGAACCATCAACTCTTCTGATAGCTCCCCTTTCATAGTCTATTTCAAAATCGGACCCTTCGGTGTATTCTGTTCCCGAAGAACTTGCAACTTTCAGGTAGCTGTCCATTGAAATATTTCCCCTGCTCAAAGAGGTAAATTTGTCTTCATAAAGTTTTGCCTCTTCAGAAGTTGCTATATTATTGAGCAGAGAATAGTTTTTCTCTTCAATCATTTTACCGAGATAATTTAGCGAGTCAGAAAATGTCAGCGTATACTCGCCCCCTTCGGCAACAGCAAGATCATCCATAATTTCAAAAGATATTTCACCAGTCCCTATTCCATAAAGATGATTAACTTTGTCATCTCCAATTGTCGGGGGTAAATAACCGGCGGCTCTCGGTCCGGGGATAACCTTCACGGTGTTATCATCAAATTTCAGCTCTGAGCTTATCGGATCAACACTGATCTTTTTGGTTGTCTCGGAAGGTGGAATACCCACAGAATCGCCGTGATCATAGGCGACTAACGCATAATAGTAACTTTGGCCATTAATAACATTGTTACTGTCGACATAAGTGTGCTGCAGTCCCGTATTGTCTCCGAGATAGTAATGAACACCCCTTCCCTGGTAAGGGAGAGGATGAAATCCTTTCCAGGGCGATTCGAGACTATGTGTCCATTTGCCGTCGACATTTGTATCGATATATGGCTCACCGCTATCCCATTCTCCATTTCCATTAAGGTCAGTATATGGTTCATCAACAAGATCAATATCCCATCTGCATTCAGTGCCGTCAAGCTTCTTGAGCGGGTCGGAAAGGAAAGATGAACCAAGTCCGTCTGTGATTACCTGAATATCACTAAAACTTTCATCAGTGCTTCTGTAAAGAACATAACCTTCAAAATCACGCCCGGTAATAGGATCAAGACTGGATTCAGCCGCTTTATCCCAGAATAAGGTAACTTTTTTATCACCCGGAATTGCTGTCAGTTTCGGTGTTGTCGGAGGTTTAAAAAACTGATAATTTTCATTGTAAATTCTCTGAACAGTTTCTGCCGACAGAAGCAGGTCTGTAAGATCTTCACCCAGCAAAAATGCCATTGATATTCTTTTTGTTTCACCTTTCTTCAGATTTATGTAACCTGAACTAAAGATAAATACAATATCCTGGTTTCCGCGTATATCTGAATAGTTACCAGGCCTGCATCTGTTCCACATCGATTCATCATCTTTTATTGAACCGCCCGCTTTCCAGGTCCAGCTGTTAAAACTTGAAAGGCCTATCTGGTCAGATTCGTCAAGATCGGTATACTCAAAATTCGGCTCGCCCGGATATAATGGGTCAGGCGATCCGTCTGCCTGTCTGAGTCCGGCTGTCGGAATTCCATCGCCTTCACCTTCATCGTTCGTCTTGGGGATACCGTCAATTCCAACGTCATGAATTGTCACATCCCAGTCGTCGTCATTGTCCCAGCCGTCATCCTGGCGCTCATCTATCATGCCATCACCATCATTATCCTCGCCATCATCCGGCTGGCCGGGACTTTCGAGGAACTTACAGCCGAGGAAACCAAGTGGTTTATTCCTGACTCCTTCCATATCCTGGTCATAATAATAGGTCATGCTTCGGGCATAAACAGGAATATTATCGACATTAACTGAGTCGCTTGATTTTGGAGGCACAAAATATCCAAAGTCATCAGTATTTTCCGGAGAACCTCCCCCGATATCAGGATCGCCGTAAATACCGAAAATCACCGAATCGAGGTCCTTGTCACTGACGTTAGTAATAGTATATACAAAAAATATAGTGTTTTCAGCAAGCGCGTTGCTCCACTGGAAAGCTCTTCCATCTATTTGAATGCCAATACCCTTCCGTGTGGAATCGTCCTCGAATGGATAGTAGTTAAATTCATGGTTCCATCTGTCATCCATGGCCCAGTAGGTTTCAAGGTCAGCGTTTGTAGCGTCCTGCGACAAATATCCGGGCCAGACATATTTACCAAGTGTTGAATTATACCATGTACGGGGCCAGGAGTCGGGCTTGCCGTCATCATCGGAATCCTCGGCCGGGTTTGCGGCCATCTCATTCTGATCCGGATCAGCATAACCGGGAAGAGGTTGCCACTGCCACAATGTATCTCCGGTGGGTGAAACTTCGAAAAGATTGGGATAATCATTCAAAGCGTCCGAAATAATATGAATCCTTTTGGTTGAATCATTCGCGTCGGGCACCGAGGCGCCAACAAACGGACATGACTGAAAAAGGTAATCGGAGTTTTTCCAAACAAGGTTATCCACTGCCCTGATTAGTCCGTATCCGGGCGCGACACCGCCATAATTATACAGACGGGTTGTAATTTTATTGCCGTTCATCAGGAATGATTTCCTGTCGGCCTGGGCGTTAACTTTTTTTATTCCGCCCGCTTTCCAGACATCTTCTTTTGCGGGAGCTTTCTCAGCTCTATGCTGCGTCTGCGCCTGTTTCATGCCCATTTGTTGCAGCAAGTCCTTAACTGCCTGATGTTCGGCAGCTCTTCTTTCATCAACGCTTTGTCCGAAAACCACAGGTGAGAGCATCAAAAAAAGAAGCAGGATATATGATAATTTCATTAATGAACTGTTATTCATATCATTTATCTCCGTTTAGATTAAATCAAAACTCTACCGACACACCTAATCTTACCTCTCTCGGAGGCAAATAATAGGATGGTTGATTAAAATACTCGCTTGGGGCGCCATAGCCGGCAATTCCCTGCGCGAGCGCTTCAGATTCTTTGGCTGTTTCGAGAGTTTGATCAAGTGTATATGTTGCCCTTCCTGTGGAAGCGTATACATATCTTTCGTTAAGCGTATCGAATAAATTAAATACTTTTAGAAAAACAACTATATCAAAATTATACCAGGTGAAAGTTTTTTCAGCAAGAAGATCCACCACGGCCTGTGATGGTTTTCTGCCGCTATTGGGGCGAAGATAAACCTGCTGATCAAACAATACCGGATCGTATGGCAGTCCTGATCCAAGTCTTGCGACCAACGTAACATTCCAGTCGGATGGATCGCCGACAGAAACAGTTCCGTTCAGGGTATGTTCCTGATCCCAGCTCAGGTATATCGGAATTTTTTCACTTTGTCTTCCGGAGGCGATATCAAGGAAAAACGCGTCTGAAGAAGTGTTGTTTCCTTCAGATACCTGGAAAGTGTAATCAAGAGTCGCACCGAAGATACTGTTGGGAGTTCTTCTTTTTGTCAGCGAAAAGGTGATACCTTTTATATTAGCGTAATCCTTATTTACATATTTCAGATATGTTTCATTCTCACTGATTCTGATCTGCTGAGTCGCGAGCAGATCGCGCACATCGCGGTAATATCCGGTCAGGTTGAACGCGATTTCCTCTGTTAACTGTTGCTGTAATCCAAGTTCGTAAGATACTGTTCTCTGGGGATTCAGGTTCGCGTTACCGTATGATTGTGAACTGAAGCTGTATTTAAAGTCCGAATTTGAATAAAGATAAGCGAATGATGGCATCTGGTAAAAATGACCGTAAGAGAAATGTATAATACCTTTATCTGTTATCGGGAAAGAAATACCTGCTCGCGGACTGATCTGATGTTTTACGGGAGAATCATCAAGTAAACTTTCTCTGTCTATCGTTGGAAGCAGATTCGGATCATGTGGGGTAGGATGAAAAATATCGGTCGAATATTTTGATTTTGAGTGGAAGTAGTCATACCTGACACCAATATTAACAACCATACTGGTAAATTCCATTTTGTCCTGGGCGTAAATGGAAAATTCAATGGGTTTTTTAGTATAACTATTATGATTAGCTGTCCTTACATCGGGTATTGTCGGATTAAAATATCTTACTGTATCGCGCAATACTGAAAAATTCTCATAATCAAGTATATGGTACTTAAATTCAGCGCCTGTTTTAAACTCATGATTTTTATTTAGCTGGCTTGTTATGTCAAATTTTGCGCCCAGTGTGCGGGTTCTCTGGTATGAGTGCCCGTTAAGTGTTCCGCCCGAAAGGAAAGAATATGTTCCGGGAGAAGATAATTTGTGACTGGGCTGATATCGCGGATCGGCATGATATTTTGATGTATCCAACTCCATTCCGGCATGAAAATCAACTTCGTTTCCATTATCATCCAGCAGAGGATAAAGATATTGCGTGTAATCATCCAAATTATACGAAGCCCGGAATGTATAAAAAGTGTTGTTCGACAAGGCATGTCTTATTTCGAGTGAATTAAGCATTCCCCAGCTGTTATAGTTGTAGCTGGCATCGGGATTTAGCCTTAAGCTGTGACTGTAATCTTTCGAGTAGGAATCGGAGATTATAACATCATAGTTTATTTTCATTGTCGAAAAAGGCCGAAAAGTCAATTTACCTGTGGCGCTTAAATATTGCCCGATACTCATGGGAACAATAGCGCTGTCGCCTGACATCGCAATTCGAATATCGTTTGGGTCCATGGGGTTAATATATACCGAATCCCAGGGATTATGCTGTCTGACTCCATATAAATATCCTTTACTGTCAGAATATCTTCCGGAAACAAAAAATGAGAGCATCTCGTTTACGATAGGTCCTCCGAGTGAAGCTTCCCCGACAAAACTGTTCAGGGGATCAATATCATCTATATTAAAAAATGTTTCTTCCCTGCCAGATAAATAATCACCTGTGTAAAAAGTTACATTTCCATGATAATCGCTTCCCCCCTCCTTAGTAACCTGGTTTACGATACCGCTGAGCGCGTTTCCATATTCCGCGTTAAATGTTCCCGATACAACTGACAGCTCCTGTATTGCGTTAGTGGCAATCGAAACACTATTACTGTTATTATAAGGGTTAGATACCGATACTCCATTGACAGTATAGGCAATTTCATTTGACCGACCGCCCCTGATATGGAGTTCCCCGCCGGCCCCCCTTGTTATGCCCGCCTGAAGCGCGAGAACCTGGCTGACACTTTCAACCGGCAGCGCCTCAATTTGTTCAGCGTCAACTGAAGTGTGTGAAGATGTGAGATCTTTCCGGACCATCGGCGCTTCGGCCTTTATTACAATTGTCTCAAGATCTATATCTTCGGTGGACATTGAAAAATTTAGTGAGGTTGTAAAGTCGACAGCAACTTTCACATCGACAAATTTGCTCTTCTGAAAACCGACTCCTGAAGCGATAATACTGTATCGCCCCGGCGGAATATTATTTATAACATAGCTGCCATCCAAATCTGTCGCAGCTCCCATTGAAGATCCTTCAATAATAATATTTATTCCGGGTAATGGTTCGCCGGTTTCTTTATCAGTAACCACACCGGATATTTTACCGGTGGTACCCGCGAAAAGCTTAACTGAGATTAGAAAAGTGAATAGAAAAAATAGAGGAATTTTCCACAATAATTTATTCATCATAACCTCCGTGGGTATGAATTTCAATTAGATATGTTCGTATGATGTTGATTAAGCAGTACCTGTGGGCCTCTATATAAAGACATCTTCATACTATTTTATTGCCAATTTATATATTAACCCTGGTTTAATACCGTTTCAAAAAAAAAGCCGTGAAAAAAATATTCACGGCTTTTGATTTAATCTTTCATATTATTTCAACAGCTGCATTTTGATTGACTTGCTGAAGTTGCCCCATTTAAGGGTTGTGATATAAGTACCACTCGCAACAGGCTGGTTGAAATTATTGGTTCCGTTCCATTCAACTTCATAAGAGCCTTTGGCAACAGTTTCACCATCTATAAGTGTTCTTACTTCTTTACCAAGCATATCATAAACAACAACACTTATTTTTTTCTCAACAGGAATGCTGAATCTGACATTTGTTGACGGATTGAAAGGGTTGGGATAGTTCTGTTCCAGTACGTAATCGTCCGGAGTAACCTGGGTAAGATTTACTTCCCTGAAACCTGTTATTCCATATTCAAGAACGCGAAGGTTAACACCTTTATCACTGCCAACTTTTGCTGAACTGTCTTTCATGAATGAACTGTTATCAGGATCCCATGAGTAGTAGCTGTATGTTATTGAGTCAGCAACTGACTGATAAACCGCGATTGCTTCTTTGTTGCCGTCATTATCAAGGTCAGCGCCGGCAAATATTCTTGATACAAATGGTGATTCTCCGTAAGTTGTATCAACCGGAACACCGAGTGAATCATAATAATTTACAGTAAAAAACTGTCCTTCAGCGCCTTCAAAGTAAATTGATGCTTCCCAGTTTGTTGAATCAAGAAGTTCGCCTGTGCCTTTATATTCGTAACCTATGACGTTATAACCTGCTGAACCACCAATAAGAAGTTCATCTCTTCCGTTATCGTTAAAATCATATGCAGAGACTCCCCAGTGTGAACCAACAGTATTACCTGCAATATTCCAGAGGTTATCTCCAATAACATCCCATTGTTTTGGGTCATTGTCAAATACATATACTCCTTCATCATCGGGATTCAGGTTAAGCAGACTTATTTTATAATTCCAGTCTGAAGAGTTTGAAACGTAAATTGAACCGCAGATTTCTTCATTCCCATCACCATCGGCATCGAAAACAACAGCTCCCATGTAGTGAGTGCCATCAACACTACTATCGGCCATATATTCGTAATAGTGATCGTTACGTGCATGAGCAGTTGGAGTCGGATAAATATATGTATCAGCGCCATCAGGAATGATTGACCAGAAACCAAGGTAGTTCCAGTAAAGGTTTACAATTTCTCTTACGCCGTCGCCATTGTAGTCACATGTAAACGAATGCCACCATGAACCGCCTGAGAATCTGTTTTCAGGATGCACATTAGGATCGCCGCCTTCTATCTGCCAGGTTGCGAATCCGGGGAATGTACCAATTACCCCAATGATATAAACTTTTTGATCTTCGTTTGCTACAATTAGTTCACTTTTGCCATCGCCGTCAATATCTTCGACAAGGCCTGTTTCCCGGTCCATCCGAAATAAATCGGTACCAATAGTTGTCTGAAATTGATCGTGTGGTAAAGTTAGAGCTGGTTGTGTTCCGTAGGAGTTGTCACCATCATTTTCCCATACTTCGATAGCTCCATCATTTCTTTTACCTGTCGGGAAAATAATTTCATATACACCATCTCCATCAAGGTCGCCTGTACGAACCCAGCGTGGAACTGAACTGTGATCTCTCATAACAACCGGACTTGACCAGACAATTTCAATAACGCCGGGAGAAGTCATTTCCCAAACGTGAACACGTCCGCCGTTTGAATAATCAGTAGCAAGAATTTCCTGAAGACCATCACCGTCAAGATCATGTTCGGCGATCCAGCAGCCTCTCGCCCCCTGATCATAAAAATATGCCATATTTGAATCGGAAGGAGCAAAACCTATCGGACTGTGATGAGCGATATCAGTCAACTGTCCGAAAGCAGTTCCTGCAATAAATAAAACTAGAAACAGAGTAAACAGCTTCTTCATAAGTACCTCGTATTATTGATTAATGATTTTTACTGCAACAGTAAAGATTTTATATCATGCTTAAATTAACATTTCCTGTGATTATTATCAATATATCATTCAAAAAAAGTTTCCGCAGTCCTGCCTTAAAAGAGGAATCCTGCTCTTTAATTTCACAATAATATATTTAATTTTCCGACATTTTTATATATTTTTCATACTGGAAATATAAATAAAACAATTATGAATTAAAATTCATGAAACTTATCCTCTTATCGCCGGTTATGAAAATATGATAGTAAAATCAGGAATTCGTTCAATTATCTCAATTTTTCTGATGTGGATAATAAGTATATTATTTTTATTGAAATATTCTGAAATTTATTTCAATAATTCATCCATTATCATCCCCTTATATACATTAATATTCACCGGCTTGCTTTACTTTTTTTCAAGGGTAAAAATTAATACAGCTTATCTCAGGATTTTATCAGCCATGATAATTGTCTCGGCGCTGCTGATTATTTTATTTACCCCCCGGTTAGGGGCAATTGGAAGACTTCCATCTATTGAAGAATGGCTCGGGATGCTTTTCGCGGGAGAATTTCCATATAATTCCGGCCTGACACCTTCTTCATTTCCCGGGCTTTTCCTGATGGCTCTCCCCTTATGGCTTATTGGCAATGCGGGACTTATTGAAATTGCCGGACTAATACTTTTTTTCTACCTTGTCTTCAGCATAAAAGACAACTTCTCTCACCTGAAAATATTTCTCCTTGTCTCCACCCCGGTTTTTTATTACGGCATCGCTGTAAGATGCGAACTATTTTTTAATATGAGCCTGGTCATCTTTACTGCCTGGTTGGTGATTAACCACTTCGGCCGAAAAAACAAAATGACTGATTTTTTCATTTTGCCCCTTCTCGTCGGTTTAGGATTATCCACAAGATCTGTTGTACTAATATTTTATGTTATATTTATGTTATGGTATTTCCGCGATAACCTCGGTAACCTGGTAAAGTTTTCCATACCAATGTCGCTGTTGTTCATAAGTCTGCTGCTGCCTCTTTACTTTTGGGACAAAGAATCATTCATGAATAACGGACCATTCGCCATTCAAAGCCGTCTATCGGCGCTTCCCTCTTTTATTGTCGCGTTTTTTCTCATTGCGTCTGTATATCTTGGCTGGATTGTCCGTTCATTCAGAGAGGTTTTATTTTCATCGGGAGTAATTATATTTCTGATGGTGATTATTTCATTTATACTCAAGATATTCGACCATGGTTTCGCGAAAGCGTTTTACGCCGATTTAATTGACCTTTCATACCTTGCCTTTCCTCTTCCTTTATTCATTTTATCCATCGAGTTTAAAAAACATGGGCATTTTACCGGTGAAATACTTTATGATTGAATGCTTACTAAGTTCAGAACTCCTAACCTCTCGAAAAATGAAATCACGGAAGTTCATCGCGAATTATTATATTCCAAGTTCTCAATAAAAACAGTATTTCTCATTCATCGAACAAACAATAAAATAGATGCTCCATATTAAAGGATGAAAAAGTTGTCTCTTTCGTCCCTGACGGGACTTTCGGAGATAGATTGTTACCCGTTTACCCCATAATGAATTGCGGGGCTATTTTCTGCTTGCCTGTCCGACGCGGCGGATCCCTTGGCGGAACTTTTTTCCAGACTTCTATCCCGCGATTTTATTTTGCGAATGAATCCATGTAAGTTATTGTTTTTTATAACCGGGATCAGGAGTTCTGAAGTTATTATTATACTTTGTCAAATTTTCCTGTTATCCCCGCAATCCTGTTCTGAGCTTTTTTCTGCCTCCGTAAGCTAAATCCGCCGTAAATATCTGACTAACATTAATTAATAAAAAAATCCGGCGCGTAACCGGATTTTTTTGATTGAAATATTTCTTAAAAACTATTCGGCCATTAGCGCCGCGATAGCGGATGTATTCACAATATCATCAACGCTGCATCCACGGCTGAGGTCAAATAATGGTTTCTTAAGTCCCTGAACAACCGGACCTACAGCTTCGGCGCCGCCCAGTCTCTGGGCAATTTTATAACCAATATTTCCTGCCTGAAGATCGGGGAACACAAGAACATTAGCTCTTCCGGCCACATCACTTTCAGGAGCTTTTCTTTTGCCTATCGAATCAATGATAGCCGCGTCAAACTGAAGTTCGCCATCAACCTTCAGTTCAGGGCGTTTTTCCCTGGCAATTTTTGTCGCTTCCAGGACCTTGTCAACCAGTTCATGTTTTGCGCTTCCTTTTGTTGAAAATGAAAGCATGGCTACATAGGGTTCCTGTCCGGTAAGTTTTTTGTGATTTTCCGCGGTTGTAACAGCAATATCCGCTAACTGGTTCGCGTCAGGATTGGGAACCACAGCGCAATCGGCAAAACTGAACATTCTTTCAGGGAAAATCATAAGGAAAAAGCTGGATACAATCGATATTCCTTCGGGCATCCCGACACACTGAATCGCGGCTCTCAGAACATCACCGGTGGAGGCAGTTGAACCGGCCACAAATCCGTCGGCCATTTTTTCACGGACCATCATAGCTCCGAAGAACAAATCCCTCTGCATCGTTTCGCGGGCCTGCTCGATAGTAATTCCTTTATGTTTTCTCAGGTTGAAAAATATATTGGCAAAATCGCTGAGTTTTTCAGATTTTTCAAAATCGATTATTCTTACTCCCTGAAGACTCACTCCGAGTTTTTCGGCGGTTTCTCTAATTTTTGCTTCATTACCTAATGTTATAACATTCGCGATCTCTTCAGAGGCCAATACTGAAGCGGCGCTTATCACTCTCTCATCATGTGATTCCGGTAATACAATAGTTTTTTTACGCTTCGACGCGTTATTTCTTATTTCTTTAAGTAATTCCATCTTTTACTCTGTTGACAAGTTGAAAAAAATATCATTTAAAAATATAGCGATTTTATCGAATATATATTCAGCCGGAGTTAATTTATTATTACAGGCAAAATGATTTTTCATTTGTAATTCTCAAATGAAATTCAAATATTTATAATTGTAAAAAAATCAATAGGACTATGCCTCTTTCAGATACTGTTATTAGAAGATTGATAAAAATCGCGGGTCTGGTTGCCTTTACAATAATAGCAATCTATTTTTCCCTCTATTTTTTGGATATTATTATTATACTGGTAATATCAATTCTTGTGGCTCTGATTTTCCATCCGCTGGTTACCTTTTTCGAAAAAAACGGTCTGAACAGGCTATCATCCGTCCTGCTGGTTTTTCTTATCGGCGCGCTTATCCTTTTTATCGGCTTTTCAGTTGTTATCCCTAAAATCGCGAGCCAGATGAATACCCTCGCATCCACATTAAACCGCGAAACAATCGTTGAGTTCATACAAGCTATCGAAGCGGAAGTAAAGGCATACGTTCCATTCCTCGAAAGTCAGGATTTTGCCACCCAGATAGCGGGATATATCTCTAACCTGGTATTCGAGTCCATCGACAATGTTTCAAACATTATTTCATCAATTGCTTCAGTTCTGGCTATTGTTGTTATTGTCCCCTTTATTACATTTTTCCTTCTTAAGGACAAATCGAAAATCATCAAAGGTATAATTGATATAATGCCGAACAGGTATTTTGAAATGTCCTATTCCGTTATAAGAAAAATCAGCAACAGACTCGGGAGATTTGTGATCGCCTGGATTCTTGATGCGTTCCTGGTGGGTCTGCTCTCCGCTATCGGACTAACTATACTCGGTATAGAAAATTCGGTAAGTATAGGTTTTGTGGCGGGTATAGGGCACCTCATCCCCTATTTCGGCCCGATCATTGGCGGTTTACCGGCGCTGATTATCTCACTTATTCAGTTTGGCGATTTTTCAATGCTGCCTGAAATATCTTTGATGTTTGTTATTATCTATACCCTGGATAATGGATTTATTCAGCCTAATGTTTTTTCCAAAGGCACCGATCTTCATCCGCTGGCGATAATAATTCTGATTCTTATCGGCAGTAAAATTATGGGGGTGATGGGAATGCTTCTTGCTGTGCCGACAGCGACTGTAGTAAAAACAGCGTCGAGAGAAATTTACCACGGCTACAAAAACTACCGCATTATTAAAACCTGAATCAATATTTTTCGTTTCAGATTTATAAAACACCACTTGATTTTCTGCTGTAATATCCGATTATTTATATATTATATTTTGATCTTTAACAGGATATTACAATCTCAATATCATCGGGAGTTTTAATGAAACATATACTTCTTCTATTCGTTTTTGTTTTAGTTAACCAGCTTTTTTCTCAGGATCATTCCGAATTCATGGAAGACCCTTTCGGCTCACCTCAGGAAGTTACCGAAACATGCCTCGGCTGCCATGAAGTTGGTGAAGAAATTATGAAAACACACCACTGGACATGGAAAGACAGGTTGAAAAGAGAGGATGGCTCCAGGGTTAATATCGGTAAATCTTATATGATAAATAACTTCTGCATATCTGTTACTTCTAACTGGCCCCGCTGTACAAGCTGCCATATCGGATATGGCTGGAAAGATAAATCTTTTGATTTCAGCGACGAAAACAATATTGACTGCCTGATATGCCATGATCAATCGGGAACTTACAAAAAAGTGCCCACCGGCGCCGGAATGCCGGCGAAAGATGTTGATCTGCTCAAGGCTGCTCAAAGTGTCGGCCCGACTACCAGGGCAAATTGCGGCGTCTGCCATTTTGATGGCGGCGGCGGAACCGGGGTTAAACATGGCGATATGGATAACAGCCTATATGAACCGGATGAAGAAATTGATGTCCACATGGGAGGAATGGATTTTAATTGCACCGAATGTCATAAAACAGAAGGTCATAAAATTGCGGGCGCCGGTCATACCTCGATGGCGCTCGGTAAAAGCAGGCTTACCTGCGAAGAATGCCATGAGGGTGATATCCATAAACTGGGAGTTCTCAACCGCCATGTTGACGCTGTTGCCTGTGAAACATGCCATATACCCGCCTTCGCCAGAGCGGAGCCGACTAAAGTATGGTGGGACTGGTCAACCGCCGGTAAGGACAGCGCCGATATAAAGGATGAATTTGGAAAGAGTACTTTTAATAAGAAAAAAGGTAGTTTTGTCTGGGCGAAAAATGTGACCCCGACCTATGCCTGGTTCAACGGCCAGGCAGATTATTACGCGGCAGGTGATAAATTTAACCCGGACGAAGTTTTAAAACTGAATAGTCCCCGCGGAGATGTTTCAGACGCGAAAGCAAAAATTTATCCTTTCAAGGTGATGAAAGGCAAACAACCTTATGACACAGGTCATGGCTACCTTATCACCCCGAAACTTTTTGGCAAAGATGGCTTCTGGAAAACTTTCGACTGGAATAAAGCCGCCGAACTGGGTATGAAAACCTCTGGTCTTGAGTACTCCGGTTCATACGATTTTGTCGAAACCGAAATGTACTGGCCTATTCATCACATGGTAGCGCCGGCCGACCAGGCTATAAAATGTATGACATGCCACGGAAGAAATGGCAAACTCCTTGACTGGCAGGCACTCGGCTACACCGGCGACCCGGTAAAAACAAGAGGAAGAAAAACCACAGGTTTGTTGAAATAATATTTAAGCCCGGTTATTAACCGGGCTTTTTTTTATCTGCATCCTTCAAAAATGGCGAAATTCTTCTCCATTTTTTTCTTTAGTTCCGCCGCTGAAGTTAGTTCTCCTTTTTCATCATCAGGTTTGAAAAGGTGAACAGCAGCCCCACCCCCTCTGCATAAAGCCAGGCTCAGGGTATCAGTTGACGACACCCGGGCATTAATAATCGAATATTTCCCGGGCGACTTCTCATAATCAGTATTTTCCG
The DNA here is from genome assembly GCA_963677445.2 of Melioribacteraceae bacterium. Lineage (GTDB taxonomy): Bacteria > Bacteroidota > Ignavibacteria > Ignavibacteriales > Melioribacteraceae. The sequence continues at coordinate 65,816 of CAXXGF010000030.1, forward strand.
AATCGCAATAGATTATCGCCCGGTAAGTAATTTCAGGCTGCAGAAAATTTAATGGGATTTCTTTCATTCTCGGCTGTTCATCAGTAATAGCCCCAAGAAACCATTCACCTTCTTTATACCTCGCGAAGGTGACATAATCGCCCGGAATACCATCCAGAGCAATCGAATAATCCCAGTCTGCCGGACATCGCCTGATAAATTCAAATGCCGGTTCATCCATGTAATTTTCTATTTTATCGGCAGCCATCTGCAAAGGAGAGTACAGAACAACAAATAAAGCGAGCTGGTTGGCCAGTGTGGAATGAACCCTGAATTTCTCTTCCGGATGAAAAAACACATTAAAAATAGCGGGAGTATAATCGACAGGACCGGCAAGCATCCTTGTAAAAGGTATTACAGTCATATGTTCAGGGGGATTGCCGTCGCTCCAGGCGTTCCATTCATTCCCCCTCACTCCCTCCCTCGTCATCATGTTTGGGAAAGTTCTTGAAATGCCGCTTGGTTTTATCGGCTCATGCGCGTCGATCATTATATTGTGTTTCATTGCTTTTTCCACAACCATCCTGTAATGCCTTACCATCCACTGGCCATGGTGATTGTATCCCTTCGGCAGTATTTTTCCCGCGTAGCCGGTTTTAACTATATCTATCCCCAGGGAATTATAATAAGCAAAAGCGCTGTCAATCTGTTTTTCATAATTGAGTATATCACCGCCGGTTTCATGATGTCCGATAAGGGAAACACCTTTTTTATCAGCATACCCGGAAAGATACTTAATATCAAAATCATCATAGGGGGTGGTAAAACTAAAACCTCCCGGCTGCCCCCATTTCCGCCAGTCAAGATTCCATCCCTCAACCAGAACACCCTGAATATTATTTTCAGCCGCGAAATCGATATACCTTTTTGTATTAGAGGTGGTCGCGCCATGTTTCGGGCCATCATGCCAGGTGTAATCATTCAGATGCATCCCCCACCATATACCAACATATTTTCCCGGTTTAATCCAGCCATAGTCCTGCTCCGGCGGCGGCGGATTCAAATTTAATATAAGGTCCGATTCCAATAGTCCCCTTGCCTCTTCCGAAATCATCACAACTCTCCAGGGTGTTTCAAACGGAGCCCTGCTTCTGACCTTCACACCATCCGGCCAGGGAGCCAGTTCCGATTCCAGTGTATATTTATCTTCCGCCGATTTTCCCAGGGTCATATCCGGATAGTCGGTGATCTGCGCCTCCAGAATGCTTATATATTTATTTTTTCCTGTAATGGTCAGCGGAGTATTTGCCGCTCCCATCTCCGAAATTAACGTGTTGTTATAAAGATGTTCATAACTGTCAAAATCCTGCTGATGCCACCATACCGGTAAATCTTCCCCGATATTAAAGCAGCTTTTTTCTCTTTTTATAAAAATCGAATCGCCCCTCTCCTGTTCAGGAAAAACAAACTTATACGCGGCTCCATCATTGTAACTTCTAATCTTTAATTGTATTCTGAAATCCCCGGCATTCCTGTCGACAAGTGAAATTATCGTCTGAGAATAATTATTCCTTTTTTTCGATGTTGTGCCCCATACCGGCAGCCATACTTCATCCTTATCAGAACGTTCCACATCTTCAACAAAAACATTCTCCGCCAGAATCTCTTTATCCTTCAATTCAAAACCTAATCGGGAATTATAAATAGCGGTATCGCCATGAAAACAAATATTATACTGTGGTATTCCCTCACCCGCATTAAATGAAAATACCACCCGCCTGTCGGGAGAATATACTTTTATCTCATCGGCATCACCGCAACCGGATAAGAGTAATGGAATAATTACAACAATGACAAAAGAAACAACTAAATTTTTCATATTCACCTGAATTATTTTGTAATACAAAATAATAAATCCCCGGCAAGGAAGGAAATGAATTAGGAATTGAGAATGAGGAATTGTTTTGTTACAGATTTCCTGCTTATACATTATTTATTCGGGCATTAGTGGCTTATTCTTATACTGTTAACCCGGTATCCTCTGAACCCTGCTCAGAAACTTCAGCCATAATCAACCAAGTTATAAAAAAACGGGGATCAAATAATATTTAATCCCCGGTTAAAAAAATCAATTATATGAGAATATTATTTAAGGAGGTCCCTGTTCCGGAACATTCTCACAATATTTTCATGATGCAAATTATCCTCCATTTTTTGTTTATGGCAGGTTTCGCAGGTCATATCCGCTCCAATCGGCACAGTTTTTCCGCTATATTGCAGGGGCTGCAAATTATCCCGGTTTTGGCTGTAATGATTAACCGCGGGATAAATGACATGAGGAGAATTATGACAGGCTTCACATCTTATCTCAGCGTTTCCGGTTCTCATTCTGTAGAGTTCAG
>CAXXGF010000031.1:0-12071 GCA_963677445.2 Melioribacteraceae bacterium
CCCTTTGCCATAATCTGACGGTTTTATCAAGAAATCCTGTGGAAGCGATAATCGTTTCATCCGGCGAGAGGGCGACAGAAAAAATTGAGTTTTCATGTCCCGATAAAGTCGCTGTGCAAATCCCTTTCTCCAGGTCCCAGGTTTTTATTGTCTTATCCTCCGATCCCGAGATTCCGAATGTGCCATCCCGGGAAATCACAACAGAGTTTACAGTATCAGAATGTCCATCCGGCATTTTTTTACTTTTACCCGCTTTGATATCCCACAGCCTGATAGTATAGTCACCCGATCCGGAAAGCGCCAGTTCTCCGGACTCGCTGATCGAAACAGAGTTAACACTCTCAAAATGTCCGGTGAGGGTCGACAAATTTGCACCAATTTTGTAGTCCCATAACCGCAAATTCGGATCCGCGCCCGCGCCGGCGGTAATAACTCCTTCACCGCCTGGCATTACAGCTATTGAATTAACAAAATGTTCACTCGCTTTCCTTTGACGAACCAGTTCATAATTCCCGGCGTCCCATAACGCGATTGTATCATCATCCGAACCTGACAGAATATATTTGCCATCGGGAGTAAAAACAACAGCATTTACCTGGTCGCTATGCCCTTCCAGCGTGGCAGCACACTCCCCGGTTTTAATATCCCATATTTTCACAGTATCATCATCCGCGGCCGACGCGGCTAATTTACCGCACGGACTGACAACAACATCAAGTATCCAGCCGTAATGGCCTGTAAATATTTTTTCAGGGCTGAGCAATAATTTTTCCATAAAACCTTTTAGCCAACTCGCATAATTTTTGTAACTCCATTATCGCAGAAACATTTAATGTCCTAAAGGGTAATAAGGTTTATGCGGTACAGTGTAATATTAACTACTAAGCTCAAAAAATCAAAAATAAGGTTTTTTAAGATTTTTTTTGGGATTTAGTGTTCTAGTGATTTTGTGGCCTTTTTAGCAGAGATATTACTCTTAAAATAACCTTTTCATTTCAATTGTTCATTGTTCATTATTAATTGTTATTTGAAATTTTATCATTTTGCGTAGAATTCAACCAATAAAAAACCGGATCAATAAGCAGTCCCCACAACTTAGTGACCCGGCCAGGGAAGAGAGGAATCTCTAAAATAACGTCTCAACCCAAATATAAAAATATTTACCCGGCATGGCTGAATAATTAGATCAGGCCACTTTATTAACCGTTAAAAAATAAATATTCAACGATGAATAACTGTTCATCAATATCACATTCTCAGCCAGGCGCCAAACGCCAACGTGGGAGCGGCAAAGATATTTTTTCCCGCTGTTCCTGTATCGGCAGGTATATAGAGAGACCATTTTTTATTGAGGTTATAAACCACCTGTGGACCGTAGGCGATATATTCCACATTGCTGCTTCCCAATCCCGCATATTCGCCGGATAAAATGACCATCCCGCCGAAAGGCCGACATACTGGTTAAATTCTCCATCACTGTTATATAATTTTGAAGCGGAAAAGAATCGGTATTCAGCCTGGTAAAACCCGCTTCCTTTCTTTTTTGTCCACGGCCCGCCTGCAGAACGAACAATGATATCAGAAATGATATCAGAAACTTTTTCCTTTCGTTTTTATTAAAACAGTACTACTGTTTCCATTTAATCGTACAACCGATGGTAAAAGTTTCCGGAACAGAAATTTCTTTTCCCTCAAGCAGCTCATCGATAGCATTCTGGAGATATTTTGTCTTTACCTGTTCGGGATGCTGCCAGTTGTCATCGATCTTGCCATGGAAAACAAGTTTTCTTTCCCGGTTGAACAAAAATATCTCGGGAGTATGAGTTGCTCCGAACGCTGTCGCCGCTTCCTGTTTTTCATCTCTGAGATAGGGGAAATTAAATTTCTTTTCCTTTGCTCTCAATTTCATATTAGAAAAAGAATCATCAGGATAATTTTTATCATCATTTGAGTTGATTGCCACAATACGCAGTTTATCCCTGTACTGACTCTGAATACTCATAATTCTCTCCTCATAAGCCTGAACGTAAGGGCAATGGTTGCAGCTGAAGATCACCAGCAGCGCGTCATATCTGCCGAATGACTCTTCCGAATGAAATTTGTCATCTGTTCCCGGCAGGTAAAATCCGGGGCACCCCGATCCGATAGAAAGTTTTTCTGTAGCCATGTTTAATTCTCCTTTTATTTGTATTTTAAAGCATTATTTATAAATTATATTCAGATCAAGATGAAAAATTTACTGTATGTTTTTTGCCTGACATTAATTATTACAGGTGCTATTTTGTCACAGCCAGAACAATTTGGCCGGTTATGGAAAAGTTACTCAAAATATCAGTCGGAATCGGTATCGACACAACGTTTTTCTGTTGAGAAAATCTTAAGCGTTGTCAGGTCCTTATCCGGGAATGAGCTGTATGAAGTTGAGAAAGCTGGCAGCTCCATTGAAGGTTCCGATATTTACCTGGTACATGCTGGAAAAGGGAAAACAAATGTATTACTTTGGTCTCAGATGCATGGAGATGAACCCACTGCAACCATGGCTCTTCTTGACCTTTTCAATTTTCTGGCTGCTGATGATGAATATAATGATTTGCGCGGACAACTGCTAAACAATTTATCATTATATTTTATTCCCCTTCTGAATCCCGACGGCGCCCAAAAATTCCAGCGACGAAACGCCATAGATATCGATCTTAACCGGGACGCGCTCAGGCTGCAAAGCCCCGAGGCTAAAATATTAAAGTCAGTCAGGGACAGCCTCAATGCACCATTCGGATTTAATCTTCATGATCAGAGCAGCCGGTATACTTCGGGCGGCACCTGGCGAAGCGCTTCCCTTTCATTCCTGGCCCCCGCCTTTAACAGGGAAAAGGATATGAATGTGATCAGAGAAAGAGGTATGCAGGTAATCGCGGGTATGGATCATATTCTTAAGGGAATTATTCCCGGCCATACGGGCCGTTATGATGATGAATTTGAACCAAGAGCCTTCGGCGATAATTTTGTCAAATGGGGTACAAGTTCTATTCTGATTGAATCGGGCGGCTGGAAAGATGACACTGAGAAACAGTTTATACGAAAACTCAATTTTATTTCACTGGTCGGCGGATTGTCACTTATAGCTTCGGAAGATTATAAAAATTACCAGGTTGCCGATTACCTATCAATCCCTGAGAATGAAGAATATCTCTTCGACCTCTTATTAAGAAATGTTACGAAAATTTATAAAGGCAACAAATATATTATTGACCTCGGAATCAACCGCCGTGAAAAGAACTGCGAAGATTACAGCCGCGGTTATTATGAAAGTGAGGTAAGTGATTTAGGGGACCTTTCAACATATTTCGGATATGAAGAGCTGGACTGCCTCGGCCTGATTATGGAACCGGCAAAAATATTTGAAGGCCGGCCTGAAAAATTCGCCGCTTCACCTGACGAATTTTATAAAAAAGGATACGCGACTGTTTTAGTGAAGCAGGTTGAGGAGAAAGAAAATTTCACCCTTTACCCTTTTAACATCACCGGGAATAAGGAATTTTCTCATAATCCGGCTTATAAATCGGACGCGAACTTTATTTTGAAACAAAATGACCAAATACGTTTTATAATCATTAACGGATATCTTGTCGATGTTTCCGGCGGAAGGGGAAAAGTCGGGAACGGAATGATATTAAAATAGAAGAAAGTTCCCCAAAAATGTAAAACAGCTTACTTTTTATAACAAAGTGGTATCTTTTTTTTTTTATTTATATATTGTTTTTCGTGAAAAGATTATCTTTGAAATAAAAATCAGAGCCATTCTGGCAGAAATGAAGAATCGGACACATGGTCGCTGAATTAAATATAAAATCGGATGAAGAATTAAAACAGCTCTATAAGGAATTTGAAGAAGAAGCAATTCCTCATATGGATGCTCTATACAATTTTGCCTTAAAAATGACCGGAGATCAGGATGTGGCTGAAGACCTGGTCCAGGACACCTACCTTAAAGCATTCCGTTTTTTTGATAAATTTGAAAAGGGAACCAATTGTAAAGCATGGCTGTTCAGGATTCTTAAGAATTCATATATAAATGATTATCGTAAAAGTGTAAAAGAACCTGAAAAGGTCGATTACGATGATATCCAGAACTTTTACGAAAATATTAAAGCAACTGAGGTAAAAACCACCCATGTCGCGCAGGATGATTTTAATTCATTGCTCGATGATGAAGTAACACGGTCGATATCTCAATTGCCCGAAGATTTCAGAACTGTGATAATCCTCAGTGATATAGAAGGATTTTCCTATGAGGAAATCGCGGAATTTATCGACTGTCCTATCGGCACAGTCAGATCACGTTTGCACCGCGCCCGTAAAATGTTATACACACAGCTTTACGGTTACGCGAAAGATAAAGGTTATGTAGAGAAAAAATAAGAAAACAACTGATACTTTAAATGAAGAATCCCCTTACCGACGAAATCACATCACTGGCAGATAACCGCCTGGATGAAAACCGGAAAAAAAAGCTTGAATATCTCATTAAGAATAACAGAGATATGGAATTCGACCTTGAAGCGGAAATGACTATCAAAAATTTGCTCGGCCGAAAATCAATACAGGCAAAAGCTCCTGCTCATCTGAGAGCAGAGATTATTTCAAAAATCAAACCTGCGAAAAAAAGATCAAAATTCGCTGAATTCAGGGATTTTCTATCATCCCTTATTGAGCCTAAACCGGTTTTTGCGGCGGCTTTCGCTATACTGATTTTGCTGTTGTTCAGTTTTTCCCGGGATTCTTTTTCTCCTGAGGAAATGATCCGTAAGCAATCGGGTGAGAATAACCTGGTTTCAAAAGCGCTTAATAATTTCAGCGGATTTCGGGATGGCCGGATTAAAGTGGAAACTTCGACCGATAATCCTGAACTTATCCGGGAATATTTTAAGAAGAATAATCTTGGATTCACTGCCGAAATTCCTCAATGCAAATGCTGGAAACTTGAAGGAGCTTTTGTCTCAACCATCGGCAATATGAAGCTTGCGAATAATATTTACCGAAGCGAAAATGGTAATATTATCTGTCTTTCACAGGCAGGCAAAGAACTGGTTTCAAGATATGGCTGCCTGACATCCGATTTCCTGGAATGCCTTGAATCGGAGGAATGCGTTAAAATTGAAGATGGTAACTGCTGTATGGCCGTTTTCCATTTTAAAGGTAATATCTATACCATGATTTCCAGTGACAAACTCAGTGAAGTTGAAAAAACATTCATGAAAAACTTTATTTCGTGAGATAATATGTTCCAGTTTAAAAATATCATAGTACCGACCGATTTCAGCGAATTATCCTATACGGCCTTCCCTTTCGCGAGAGATATCGCCGATAAATACCAGGCTAATCTGCATGTTATTCATGTGCTTGATGATAATCCGAATACTACCGGCTTTAAATATGAGAATATTTCCAAAGAAGAACTTCTGAAAAAACTTACGGTGGAAGCGGAAAATAAAATTGCCGAATCACTGGCAAATTTTGGGGATGATATTTATTCACCTGTGATTACCATGCTTAAATATGGTGAAGATTATAAGGAAATTATAAAATATTCGCAGGAGATAAACAGCGAACTGATTGTAATAGCCACACATGGCCGTTCCGGTCTTGTGGAATCTGTTCTGGGCAGCGTCGCGCAGAAGGTGATAAGACACGCGAAATGCCCTGTGCTGGTGACCACTCCCGAGGGGATATTAAAATCATCCTGATCCCCCCGATGGCAAAAAAACTCACCCATGATGAAATAACGGAAAACAGGAGCACCCTCGAAACCCTCGACAAGGTTAAGAAGGCTCCCGTTTATGTCATTCTCGATAATATCCGAAGCAGCTATAATGTCGGGTCAATTTTCCGTACATCCGATGGCGCCCAGATATCAAAACTTTATCTCAGCGGTTACACTCCCACTCCCGAAAATAAAGAAGTGCTGAAAACCGCGCTCGGTTCTACCGAATCGGTCCCCTGGCAGCATACCAAAGATCCTGTGAATCTTGTCAGGGAGTTGAAAAACAAAGGCATTAAAATCTGCGCCCTCGAACTTACCGACTCAAGTATTCCACATTATTCCCTTACTTCCGGTGATATGCCTTTATGCCTGATAGCCGGCAATGAAATTACCGGGGTATCGCAGGAGCTCATCGATGAATGCGATTTTACCATTGAAATTCCTCAATATGGCATAAAACAATCGCTGAATGTGGCGGTCGCCTATGGCATCGCGGTTTTTGAATTGCGTAAAATATATGACCAGGCTGAATAATCAGCCTGTTCTCAGCAAAAGCAACTGCCCTCACGGTTACTTTGCATTATAATTATCCCATCCAGAATCCCTTTCTGTGTGTAACTCCCAGCGTTCCGCGGCATTTGGGACAGAAATAAATATACCGTCTGCCAAAGGTGCCTCTTAACTCTCTATACCAGACTTCATGCAGTTCTTCTTTGCAATGCGGGCACTGGGGGGTAATTTCCGGTTTTTCTTTCGTCTCTATCATTTTTCTCACCATTTTTTGTGTTCAATAATTATAAACCATAATACCAAACTTTATTCAATCCAAAAAAAATATTTTTTCCCGGTGATGTTAAATAGAGGAAAAATTTGCGCTTTATTTTTAGACTTTTACTTTCTATCTTGTTTATTAAGTATATCGAAATTCTTTCATATGCAGGGATTGGTATTGATATGAAAATCGTTAAAGCAATAATAATCTGCTTTTTTATAAATGCTTTGGGAACAGCCCAAAATTTAGAAGTTGGAATCATAAGCGACAAAAATATTTTCATTGAAAGAGAGCCAATTCACACAATATTTTATCTTGTTAATAATGGATCGACTCCTGTTGAAATATATCCGTTCAAATATTATGGCGCTAGCAAAATCAAAATTACCGTTATGGATGAAAACAATAAAATGCTGAAACTAACCTGCCCGATTATTCACGCAGATGGAATGTGGAGCAGTTTTAAATTTCCCCCTGGAGACACCCTGGTCACGGCAATAGAAATAGGAGGACATTTTGGTCAAAATAAAGGATTTTATATTTATGGCCTTGCAATATCAAACAATTACTTGACCCCTGGCAAATATAAATGTTTAATTACATATTCGATAAACAGAACGGATAAAATTAAATCTGAACCGTTCGAATTCGAAGTTCTCCCTGCTGATAAAGATGGTGAAAATATTCTTAAAATACTTCGTCCGGCATCAGAAGACTTTTGGAACAGGAATTATATAGATCAATTTAAAAAACTTAAAAGTATCATTAAAAACTATCCCGAACATCCTTATTCACTTTTAGCCTGTTCACAAATATTAGGGGACCGTGCCGGAAAGTTTGTTCAACCTGATGAATTAAAAAATATTCTTCGATATTCTATTAATACTTTCCCCTTCCAGATCACTATGGATCAATTCATTTCTTATTCGGAAAGATATATATCCGATAAGGATTTTATTGATAAACAAAAACAAAATTTTAAGATTGATAAAAATAGTGATAAGTGGATAAGGTTTTATAAAATATTTCGTAAATAATTGTGTCGGTGATAACATGAAAAATATTTTAATTATCTCATTGTTATGCGGTTTTACAGTATTCGCGCAAAAACTGATTAATAATAGTGCTGCTACAAAAGGTGAAATGGAGATAAAGAAAACTACAAGGCACTGGCAAAATTTAGAAGTAGGAATCATAAGCGACAAAAATATTTTTATGGAAAGGGAGCCTGTTTACACAATATTTTACCTGGGTAATAACGGACCGAATCCTGTAAATTAACCCGTTCCAATATTATGGCGCAAACACAATTAAAATTGAAGTGACGGATGAGAATAATAATAACCTTAAATTAACCTGTCCAATTCCTCACGCAGATGGAATGTGGAAAAGTTTTATGTTCGATCCCGGCGATACATTATTCGTTTGGTTTGAAAAAACAACCTATTTTGGACATAAAACAGGATTTCAGATATATGATAATCACTCTTTCCAAAAATTATATACAAAAATCAGAGAAAGTAAAAATGAAATTTTTTTATACTTCGTGAGATGAAAATTATGAATCTGAAAACTTTATAAAAGCTGAAGTTTGTCGATATCGCCATAATTAAGTCTCCATCATCACTCCCCGCACGGATTAAAATAATCGGGATATTTTTTAATCAGCGCGCTGCCTATAGTTTCGGCCACCTCGCCAAAATCAAGGAGGCGGGTATTGATGACCATATGATATAAAAGAGGATCATCGATATCCTTATGAAAATATTTTTTAATAAAGGATTTTCTTGAAGCGTCCTCCTTTTTAATAAACTCCTTCTCTTTTTTCACATCATAACCATAGAGTTTTTCCGCCTGCTTCAGCCTGTCATCCGCGGGCGCGACAAGTCTGATATGAAAAAGCGTTTTTAAATTCCCCGGTAATAATATTCGCGCCGCGGCCCACAATAATAACATTCCCCATTCTCGCGAGTTTCATTATTGTTTTCGCGGTTTTATTCATCAGCTCCATTTTTGAAGGATGCAGCCCGAGCAGTTCGCTGAACATGGAATCGGCTTTCGCGAAATATTCTTCGCTCAGGTATTTATCAAGATGTTCAGGCAGGCCATGTTCCTCAATCACACGGTTAATCAGGTTCTTATCAAAAAATGTCCAGGGAATATACCCCTCTTTCGCTCTCTTCCGGAGAAAATCCAGAAGGCGCCTCACAAATTGTTTCAGCCCCGATCCCTGTCTGCCTGGAAATGGTAATAAAGGGACCTCCGGTTTTTAATTGGGACATGTCGCTATGGGATTCAATATATTGGCGGGCTTTCTCATATGCTCCGGGAACTCTCATCTTATACCTCCATAATTTAATCGATGAAGGTCTCTGAAAAGTAACGGAATATTCGACCTGAAACAAGTTAGCTCAGATATAGTTAAAAATCAAGTATTCCGGCAAATTATTACTCCGGCGGCATAACAATTGCTAACTTAAGCTGTTTTGGCATATTGGTTCTTTTCGTGGTTAAAAAAGCCAGCCCCTTTTGTTTTATTCCATTGCAAACTTTTCATGTATGATCTGACATTATCTTGTAACTGTTGGAAGTTTCTTGGTGCAGACTTACTTTGAATATTTGTTTTTACATCATTGTTAACATATTCATCTGGATTTAATTCCGGGCTATATGGAGGAAGAAAAAAACAACTCCATTTTGTCACTATATTTTTTCACCCGGGCTGTGACCTTTTGAGAATGATGAACCTTCAGGTTATCGGCTATCAAAAACACTTTCTTTTCCGCGTTTTTAATCAACCGTCTTAAAAAGGATATAAATAAATCTTCATTCATTGCACCTTTATAGACCATCCATCTCATTTGTCCCTGATTGTTAATCGAGGATATCATGCTTGTACTGAAGCGACTTCCTGTACCATAAATCACCGGAGTAACACCTTTGGGGGAATAGCCTCTTCCACGGTTATCTTCGCTTGAAAATCCTGTCTCATCACACCATTGAATCTCTGCTTTTTCCTTCTTCGCCCGTGACTTTATAGCAGGATATTCTTCGGTTAGCCACTTTTTAACCTTTTCAGGTTGCTTTTCATAGGCTACACGATTTGGTTTTTGAGGAGTAAATCCCCAACGCTTCAGGTAGGTCGCCTATTGTTCTTATTGGCAAATCAATACTGAATTTTATCTCTATGAGTTCTTTTACCTGCTTTTCTTGTCCATAATGCATAAGGCAGCTTTAGTTGATCCGGATGTTTTTCTTTCAGCATATTTTGCAAGGCCTTTTCCTGTTCCTTACTTAACCTTCTTTTTTCTCCTTGTCGACGTCCTCTTGTCTTAAAATCAATAGAGCTTTGTCCTTGTTTTTTATATGATGTCCACCAGTTTGTTAATACACGAGGGGCTACAACCAACAAGTTCAGCTACTTCCTTTTGTCGCATCCCTTTTTCCAGCATTCTTATTGCTGTTTTCCGAAGCTCTTTCCGAGCTTGATCTGGCACTGTTCGTAGATTTTGTTTTTCCATAATGGCAATATAATAATTTCTATTGTGAATAGCATTATTTATTCACCGTGGTAACAACAGAAATATCTTTGTTTCGAACTGAATCGAGCAGCAGAATAAAGCCGTTATGAAAGAATAAAACCGCTATAAGGAATTCCGCCGCGGTTATCAATTTGAATGAAAAACCTGAAGGACGCAGCCAGAATAGCAATAACGTTCCCGCCAAAACAGGCAGCGCCGCGGCTGTCTGGTATTAATACCCCCTCCGGAATAAAAATTCCCAAATATTGGTCGGACTTTTTTCAGGTAAATATTCTGACCGCTCTATTCTGTTCATAAATGATTCACAATTTTTGGTAAAATAACCGCACTTTGAAAATTAAATATTCACTTTATCCATCTAAATAAAAACCTGCCAGGCATTCTCATAAGCTTTGCGCGACAAGATAAACTATGTAAATACTTATGAATTACCAAATATTTACATACAATTCAGTGGAGCTCAAATTTGAGGAGAAGCCAAATTTCAGATAATCTAACAACAGGAATGTAATTGCAAATACAGTTAGATACCTGCAAGAATTCCGGAAGAGAACGACCGGAAGTGACAGCCACCCTATGGCGCGTCGTAAACTCTCCGAAGGGGGACAGACTGGACAGGTTGCCCTGCATCTGAATTGAGAAATTCAATTTTGAACTCTTTTCTGGTCCAGATAATTTAGCTGCCCGGAAGGTGAAAAATCAAAAATAATTTATTTTTAGCTTTTTTGCGGGATTTTGTGCTTTGTTGATTTCGTGGCCTTTTTCCACCTCAATCTATGAAATCAGAAAAATCTGAGGTAGTTTTTGCCTTTTTAATTGTTCATTATTAGTTGTTAATTAAAATTTTGCTGCTTACGAGACAATTCACAATTCTTTCCGTTGATTTAAAATAAAAAAACCTTCGGAGAAATATTCCCCGAAGGTCACAAAATCAAAAAGCAGGCGAAAAAATTATTTCAGCTCACCCACATAAGGCACCCTGTCAATGTTTGATCCGGGGGGAACATAAAGCTCAAAAGGCATTGTAATATCCCAGGCGCCGCGGACCTTCGGATAAGATTTAAAATTCTCCACCTTGTCAATCCTCACTCTCCCCGCGCTTTGCGGATCGAGATAAAACCATTTATTATTTATGTAAAATATCAGCACCCAGTGTTCAACACTCCAGCTCGCGCTGTAATGAAATTTCGACACAGCGAACTTATCGGCAGGAACACCCGCCCGCGAGAAGAAGGGTCGCCGCTGCCTGGCTGTTTGCCGTACAGTTGCCAAGGGGAATAAAGCCATACTTATCATAGACTCTCGCATATTCATCAAACCGGGGCCAGCGGTCAAGAGGATAATTTTCTCCTTATGCGGCCCCCGCTGAAAAGATCATTTCCGGCCTCTTTTGCTCTTTCATCCTTCCCCATGCTCGATTTCCCCTTCTTATCGAGAAATTCAAAAACCGATTTTATTTTATCAAGAATTTCCTGATCGGTTTTTGCCACCGGGCCAGCTTTTATTTCATTTTTTAATTTTCTGACAGCCTGGTTATCCACATTTGACGAGGGAAAGAAAAAATCATACTTGCGGGTAATTTCACCATCTTTTCTGTAATAATTCCCGTTATATTCATAATAAGCTCTTCTCCCCCTCCAGCTTGTCTCAACAAGTTTTTCATTTCCGGCAGGTCTGGTCAGCTTCAATTTTACCGACCTGTTTCCTTTTTTAGGGTAGACAGACTGGTGATCGGAAATAAAACCTTCCTTTGAAACAACAATAAAGCATGGAAGATTCTTCATTATATTTATTGCCGAGATCGATTGAGCCTGAGTTGTTCAGTGTATATTTGGCGTTTTCATATTTACGGCTTTCCCTGTTATAAGTGTAAACATCAAGCTCTGCTCCGGCGCCATTTTCACAGTTTACAATAAATCCCCGCTCTGCCGGCACGAGGGGCCTGCCTGTCTGGCAATCTATCAGCCGCAGGTGTGGTGGGGATCTGTCAGGTGTT
>CAXXGF010000032.1:0-31093 GCA_963677445.2 Melioribacteraceae bacterium
CAAATAGGGGAACTTGTTTAAGAATACAGTAATGAGTCCCGTCAGGGACGACAGAATTATTTTTGCTCTGACTTGCCAGATTAATCCGTAAGGAGTCAAATTCTACGCAAAATGGCAAAGTTTTTCTAACAAGTAAAAAAATTATTGCCTGGTAAAAGTTTTGTAGTTATTCGAGGTGAGTCCTCCCCCGACCTCCGGCAAAAGACGACCGGAGGCCACCCCTTGCTTTGCATCCCTCTGGGGCCGAAGGGGGACATTTGTCGGCATATCCCCCTTCGCCCCGACATTCCTTTTGTCGGGGATGCCTGTGGCAGAGGGGGAGACGCTAAGATTGTGAAACGAAAGAAATATTGCGCGAATATAGTTATCCCCAGACATCAATATTTCTTGTGAAATGTTTTTCTAATATCAATTAAACAGAATGATAACATTAATTGGCTAATCTATTGTTATTAAATTCTTTACAACCTCACCCCAACCCCTCTCCTTATCAAGGAGAGGGGCTTTAAAAGTCCCTCCCCTTGCTAAGGGGAGGGATTTAGGGTGGGGTTGGAATGTCAGAAAAACACTAAATAATCCTCATTCTTGCACAATCTTAGTGCCATTACCTTTAAAGTGAGTGATCCGCCAAAGCGGATTTTTCTTCATTGACGGGGAAAGACTCAACCTGGAGTGGTCAGCTAACTTTTTTCTGGCTCGGCCAGATTAAGATCACGATTAAGATTAAAATTATGATATTTATATGAACAATTTTAGATTAAAACTGATATTCAGAATACTGCTCCTGAGCGGTACAATATTTCTGGAATTTTATCTCTGGTATTCCACTGAACTCTCGGCTACCATAGTCATTCTTGGAATTGTGATAATAATTGAGATAATTTCACTGATAAATTATGTCGATTCAACCAACAGGGAGCTATCCCGCTTTCTCCTTTCCATAAAGTATTCCGATTTTTCGCAGACATTTGCCCGCACAAAACTTGGCGGCTCATTTAAAGAACTGCATCACGAGTTTGAAGAGGTAATTAAAAAATTCCGCGATACAAGGAGTGAGAAAGAGGAACATTACCGCTATCTCCAGACTGTCATGCAGCATGTGGGAGTGGGACTTATATCATTCAAGCAGGATGGAAAGGTGGAGTTTATCAACAACGCGGCAAAAAAGCTGCTTAAGGTGGCTTATCTTAATAACATTGAGTCCCTTGATAAAAGATACAGCGGAGTTGGAACTCAAATTTTAGACGCCCGTCCCGGCAATAAATCGACAATAAAGTTTGTAGAGTCAAATGAACTGGTTCAATTAATAATTTATGCCACAGAATTTAAACTGAGGGATCATTTTTATAAACTTGTATCGCTCCAGAATATCCAGAGTGAACTGGAAGAACAGGAAATGCTTGCCTGGCAGAAACTTATCAGGGTGCTCACGCATGAAATAATGAATTCCATTACACCTATTTCTTCTCTCTCCGCGACCGTCAATACGATGTTATCCTCCTGCTATAATGGAGAGGAACTTGATGAAGAAACAATCAAAGATATTCAGAACGCCGTTACAACAATTAACAAAAGAAGCGAAGGACTTATCCATTTTGTTGAAAATTACAGGAGTCTGACCCGCATTCCCAAACCTGATTTCAGGGTGTTCAAAATATCCTCCCTCTTTGAAAGAATAAACAAACTGATGGAAACAAACCTGAAGGGAAAGGAGATTTATTACACCTCTTCGGTAACTCCCGAAACACTGGAACTTACAGCCGACCCCGAACAGATTGAACAGGTGCTTATAAATCTTCTGCTGAACTCCGTACAATCACTCGAAAATAAATATAACGGGGTGATAGAACTTACCGCCGGATTAAATGAAAGAGGGAGCATTATGATAAGAGTATATGATAACGGCCCCGGAATACCTGAAGATATCCAGGAAAAAATATTCATACCTTTTTTCACCACAAAAAAAGAAGGCTCCGGAATAGGCCTCAGTCTAAGCCGCCAGATAATCCGCGCCCATAAAGGAAGCATCCGCTGCGCCTCAAAACCGGGCGAAGGCACTTTGTTTACACTGAAGTTTTAGGAGTTTTTGATCCGGATTATTCGGTCTGCTCAAAATTCCAGGAAAAACGGAAAAGATTTTGAATATCAGGGATATCTTTTCCTCCTGTCTTCGACTCCGCTCAGGCATCAGAGGCCAATGATTCCGATTAATTCTTATCGCGATAAAACCTGGTATTATCCGGAGGCTGAGCGGTGTCGAAGCTTGTTTTACAGCAAATAATTCTATGAAATATTTCTTTGTGATTTACGAAGTGCAAGGGGAGGCGGGATTATTCTATCTTGTTGTTTTTACAGCACTTACAACCCCACCCTTGATCCCTCCCCTTATCAAGGGGAGGGACTTTTGACTCGGTTATCAGGTTTCTCTTATCTCCTTAATCTTACTCTCCAACCTCTCAAACGCCATATCAGGATTACCTTCAATCTCATCATTTTTTATCCTTAACACATGGATATTGTAACCTTCCAATACCTTGTCCTTAGTTTTATCCTTTTCTTTCTGCTCCGGTACTTCATGCACATCGCCATCAATCTCCAAAGCGAGCCGGAGTTCGGTAGAATAAAAATCAAGAATATATTTGCCGACTGAATACTGCCTCCTGAATTTATATCCTGAAAAACGCCTTTTCCTTAGGTAATTCCAGACAATTTTTTCACACCAGATCATATTCTTTCTTAATTCCCTCCTGTTAGCCAGTTCAGAGGATTTGTTGTAAAGGATGGTCATATAATTCGCCCGTTATATTTTTAGTTAAAGTAAAATAATATTTATTCATACTAATCGCAAATTACATTCCATGGCTAAATACCAAAACCAATCAGTTTCGTATGTGAAGCAATATGTTTTTTTCGGGGGAATTATGAATGATATTTTTAGAAGTGATATAGTACTAAATTGATATATTGATAACAGTCCCCCCCTATCTTATTGTTTTCACTACACTTACAACCTCACTCCCAGCCCCTCTCACGCCACAGCGCAGGGAGCGCAAAGTCCCTCCCCTTGCTAAGGGGAGGGATTTAGGGTGGGGTTGGAATATCGGGCAAATAAATAAACCGCAATATAATTATACCACATCTTTGCCATTGAATATTTAGGCGAGCCTCAATATTTCCATAATTTTGCTTCATGAATTACTATTTTTCTCCGCAACACCCTGCAATTAATAAAGAAAAATGAAATATGAAAAATTGATTGATCGATAAAATTCCTGTTTCTAAAAAGGAAAATTTACCAGAAGTTGCCGATACTGCGATAATACTATCAAAGAAGGCCAGGTAATTTCTGATGATGAACTTGAAAAGTTTGATCAGAACCTCTAAACATCGTAATCCTCCCATTTTTTCAAAACCCGAAGGTTTCTAAATTTAATTAAAATTTCCGCATTATCATCAATATTATAAAGAGCTGCCATTATACCCTCGAAAAGCCGGCTGATTTTTTCAGTGTCAATGCCGACATTGAATTTTTTTATATCTCCTTTTCCCGGTTCCGAGGGTGATTGCCCGGTGTAGTTAATTAGCTCAGAATCATTGATTCCCGGCAATTCAAAATCTTTATTCGTTGATAACTCAATCCACCATTTCTCAGAATTCTGCTTTTTTTCAAAAATGATATCTTCCAGATTTGCATTGTATCTTATTACAAGTCGGGCATTTTTATTTGCCGCGGTTAATATCATCAGCGCAGTTCTTATTTTTTTTATTTCAACAAATTTTTCGGCATAGTAAAAATTAGAATAAAAATAGACTCTCCTGATATCCATAAGCGCCAGAAGACAGAAAAATATTACTACAATTGAAACAATAATGTTAATAATATCCATATCTTAAACCGCAGCGCTTAACCTGGGAAAGTAACAGTTTATTCCCTTTGAAATCTCTGTACCCAGATGTTCTTCAATAAGAAAAAATATTAGTTCTATCGCGAGGTCTTTATCATTGCCAATGTCGAAAATTATTCCTCTCGCGGAACCGGAAATTTCTTTCAGCTCGTAAGATATCTCATATTGGGTCAAACATCTTATCAACTTATTTTCTTCCGGTTTCTCATCTTTTAGATCATAGAGAAAGTTCAAGCCCCAAAAATCATTTTTTTGATATTTTTCAATGGCGGCAAATTGATCCCCATCGTATTCAAAAAGGAGTAACTGACCAATCATATCTTCTGATAATCTGGTGATCATATCCCCTAATTGAGTCTCATCAAAAATTTTCTTCGGTTTTATTTTTCTCTTAAAGTCCTTGATATTGATGGAAATAATAATTAAAAGGAATAAGAGAATAATTAAAGCGATATTTAATGTACTTAAAAACATTCCCGAACCTGACAAAGATTGAAATCAGAAGATAACTGAAATAAAGATATTTGTTTTAAAATAAATAATTAGCGCCAATTCAGGCAACTTATTAATTAACTTCATGCTGTAAATGGCAGAATATTGAATTGAGTAAGTTAATCAAACAATCGGTACATTTACTCATGGAACATTTGTTTGGGGCCGACGTGGCGCTCGTAATTGCTCTTGAAAAATACGCCAGAAATAAATAAAACCGAGTAAGAGAACGAATACGTTTTTTTCAGGGATTCTATTTGGTTCTGGTTTTGCCAGCCTGGTGTTTTATATTTGTTGTTATTTTGATTATGTATAGCTCTATCTTATTGTTTTTACTGCGCTTACAGCCCAACACTGTATACCTCCTTTTATAAAGGAGTTTTCCTTAAGAGATGCCCCTGGTGAGGGTGAAGTTGGAATACCAGGTAAACATCAGAATTCCATGAGTATTATCTAAAACCTGTAGTTATCGCCGCCGGGGAATAAATTTGAAGAGAGTATGGCAATGAAATGTTGTATTTGCCACTGGTGGGGCTTTTCTTCATTTCCAGGAAGGAATCCGCTTTCGGATATCAAGAAATATGGGATTCCGCGAATAAATTATCCTCCCGCAGAATAATCCTCCCATTTTTTTATAACCCTTAGGTTTCTATACCTGATATAGATTTCCGCATTATTATCAATATTATAAAGAGCTGCCATTATACCCTCAAAAAGCCGGCTGATTTTTTCAGTATCAATGCCGACATTGAATTTTTTTATATCTCCTATTCCCGGTTCTGAGGGTGATTGTCCGATATAGTTAATTAGCTCAGAATCATTAATTCCCGGCAACTCAATATCTTTATTCGTTGATAACTCAATCCACCATTTCTCAGAATTCTGCTTCTTTTGAAAAATAATATTTACCCGGTTTGCCTTGTATCTTATTACTAGGCGGGCATTAACATTCGCGTCGTTTAATAGCTTCAAGGCAATTCTGATTTTCTTCATTTCGACAAATTGATCGAAATAGTAAAAGTTAGAAAAAAAATAGACTCTTCTGGTTTGTTTTAGAGCAAACAGACAGAAAAATATTAATACAATCGAAATAATAATGTTAATAATATCCATATCTTAAAACGCCGCGCTTAACCTGGGAAAGTAACAGTTTATTCCCTTTGAAATCTCTGTACCCAGATGTTCTTCAATAAGAAAAAATATTAGTTCTATCGCGAGGTCTTTATCATTGCCAATGTCGAAAATTATTCCTCTCGCGGAACCGGAAATTTCTTTCAGCTCGTAAGATATCTCATATTGGGTCAAACATCTTATCAACTTATTTTCTTCCGGTTTCTCTTCTTTTAGATCATAGAGAAAGTTCAAGCCCCAAAAATCATTTTTTTGATATTTTTCGATGGCGGCAAATTGATCCCCATCGTATTCCAAAAGGAGTAACTGACCAATCATATCTTCTGATAATCTGATGATCATATCCCCTAATTGAGTTTCATCAAAAATTTTCTTCGGTTTTATTTTTCTCTTAAAGTCCCTGATATTGATGGAAATAATAATTAAAAGGAATAAGAGAATAATTAAAACGATATTTAATGTACTTACAAACATTCCCGAACCTTGAAAAGATCGAAATCAGAAAATAATTGAAATAAAGATATTTGTTTTAAAATAAATAATTAGCGACAATTCAGGGAAAATCAGCGGACAGTATTAAAAACTTAATCGGGAAAAACAGCAATCAAAACATTTCGCAAAAATGCTGTTATTAAATTATCCGGGAATCAGCCTCCCCCCTCTACTTCCTCTTCCTCCTGTCCTTATCCGCTTCGGACTGGCTGTTAAAATAGCCTATTCTAACCCTGTAATATTGCCTTCCTTTAACCTTCGCGGGCACATAAAAAGCGTTAAATCCCTTGTTCTTTAATTTATCAACCTCATTTTTGGCATCTTTTTCTTTTCTGAGTGACATTACCTGGTAACAATAAAGATTGCCATCGGTGAAAATAAAATTCCTGAGCTGTTTTTCTTTTGTGGCGTCATATTCATCGCTGCCGGATTCTTCCTCTTCTTTTGTTTCTTCCGGCGCTTTTGTTTCTTCAGCTACGATTTCTTTTTATCGCCATCATCGGGCGGAAGCGGAATAAAGGGACGTGTGCTGTCTTCAGGTTCAGGTCCGGGAAGTCGGGGTCTTTCACCATTCTCTATAACCGTCAGGGGCAATCGGGTAGTATCTTCTTCCCGGCTGTTATCTTCCTCTTCCGTGTTATCAGCTATTATTTTTGTGGTATCTGGTGAAGGAGGTGAATAAGTAATTTCATCTTCCGGTTTATCTCCTTTCTCTTCCTCTTCAAGAATTTTCGCTATATATTCACTCTCCCCCACAGTCATTCTTCCGGTGGAAGCGTATTCCCGCGCCTTTATCATAATAAGCTCATAAGAGGATTCAGGTTCAACCTGGAGACTCAGATCATCATTTGCGGGATTAAGAAGAGAGCTGGTTGTTTCTCCCACAATCTTATTCATTTCATCATAAAAAATAACTCCAACCACGTTATATGTGTTAGCGGAGGTGTTAAAAAGAAAATGAGATTTTGATTTTTTTACCTTATGCTGAATGGAATTCATCAACACCGGTTCGCGGTATTTTATAAGAGCCCAAACCGAAAGCAGATTCTGATTGAGTTTAATTGAGGTTGTATCAATATAAACTATTTTTTCTTCAGAATCTTCAATAATGATCCATCTTTTGAATCCTCTCTGGGCTTCAAGATTAGAGACGATAGCGATAAAAACTATAAAAAGAAGCAGGTATTTTTGGTATTTCATTTTTTCCCGGTGATTTATTCCATTTATAATTAACGGAAACAACCTGATTTTGTTCCCGCTAATTTAATAAAATGATTGAAATAAATTAAACCGCGATATGATTAATCTATCCATACCTGATCGGATACCAAGCCTGTTTTTCAATTTCAGCAGGGTATTGCGTAAACTTTTTCAACAAGTTCTAACCTCAGAGGTTTTTCAGAATAATTATTTAACCAGTTTTGAAACGGCTTTAAATTCCTCTGTTCCCGAAACATTAAGCAATTCGAAAAGAATAGATTCTGTTGAAGTAACCTCAACACCATTCTGTCTCATTCGGTCGAGCGCAACCTGGTAATCCTTTTCACGGCGTGAGGAAACGGCGTCATAAGCGATATCCACCTGGAATCCGTTAACGAGCATATCAAGTGCTGTCTGCTGAACACATACATGTGATTCAATACCACAGACTACAATCTGCGACAGGTTTTTCTCTTTCAGCTCCTGAAAAAGTGAGGGTTCCCCGGCACAACTGAAACTCAGTTTCTGAACCTCCTTCGCTCCTTCGAGATTTTCCTTCACAATAGGAGTCGTCGGACCAAGTCCTTTTGGATACTGCTCGGTATAATAAACCGGTATTCCCATAATTTTCATGCCTTTGATCAGCTTCAGAGTGTTATCAACTACCCTGTCATGCTCAAAAATAACAGGAAGAATTTTTTCCTGGATATCAATTACAAGCAAAGCGGTATTAGCTTTTTTTAATATTTTCGGATGTCTCGGCGCAAAGTTTTCCATTTTTTTACTCTTTTTTTTTACTCAATTTAGTATTTATTTTATAATTTTAAAAATCTTAATCATAAACTGGCAAAGCCAGAATAAACAAGGTTATCGAGTTACTCAAAGTAAGTCCTCCCCCGTCTCCAAAGAAAAACACTTTGGATCCACCCCCTCCAAAGGGGGATAAAAGACGTAATATCCCCCTTTGGAGGGGGTGGCCTCCGGTCGTCTTTTGCCGGAGGGCGGGGGAGGACTCACCTCGAGTAACCACAAAACCTTTAATTGGCAATAAAATTTTTTACTCGTTAGTAAAATTTTGCCATTTTGCGTAGAATTTAACTCCTTACGGAGTAATCCCTCACCGGGAAAATAGGCAATAAGGTTGAAATTTTTGAGAGTCTGCCATTGCTACTAAGGTTAAAAGATTAAAGAATAAGGTCCTTTGTTTTTTTTAAGAGATATTTACGCATCAAAAAAATCACCGTTTTACGAAAAATTTTTAAAGCTCATGGAATATTTATCAATTGTCTTTTCAATTGTTAATTGTACATTATTAATTGTTAATTGAAATTTCCTGCCATTTTGCTTAGAATTTAACTCCTTTCTGCCGTCACCTTACCATTCATCATACACTTACTCCAACTCAGATTTTTTTGATTATCTCCATCACATCAAAAAGATTATCCGCCGTATGATCCGGTTTTACCGCCGATTTTTTCTTCAGCGGTTTTTGAGTTTTTCCGGTAAATACAAGTATGGTTTCAGCATCAAGGTTCTGCGAACCCTTGATATCAGTTTCCAGATCATCCCCGATCATAATAAATCCGTCGGTGATATCTGACCCGATAAGATCGAGCGCGGAATGAAAATATAGGGGTGAAGGTTTGCCGATTAATGTCGCTTCAACCTCGCAGGCATATTCAATCGCCGCCACAAAAGGACCAAGGTCAAGCAAAAATCCTTCTTCGGGAGTATTCCAGAAACGGTTTTTCTGCATGGCCACCAGTTCGGCTCCGCCGCGCAATTTAAGGAAAATGTCATTGAGTATTCCATAATTCCATTCATTCCCCATATCTCCCATCACAATCACCTCGGGATTATCATAATCCAGATAACGGCTGAATGATTTTTTAATATGGCCGCTGCAATAAACCGCGGCTTTTTTATATTTCTGCTGCACATAAGAAAGAGCAGCGTCGGCGGCAGTCATCATCGGCAGCCTGCATTCCAGATCATTATCCCTGAAAAACTGCCTTAAATCTTTTCTTGTCAACAAAGTGGAATTACTGATTATACATGCCGGTCGCCGCGACCGGCAGATAAATGATATAAACTCCCGCAGCCCCTCCGCCGGGGCGCTTCCCAATCGCAATACTCCGTCAAGATCTATTAACACAGGTTTCATGATTCAATTCCTTTTCTTGCCATAATTCCATTCTGATAATAATGTTTGATCTCTTTCATTTCGGTCACAAGGTCAGCTTCTTTTATCAGACTTTCGGGACAATATCTTCCGGTCAAAATCAGTTCAACATTATCCGGCCTTTTACTGATAAAATCGAGAACTTCAGTTTCTTCCAGCAGACCAAAATAGATCGACACATTTACTTCATCTAATACAACAATGTCATATTCACCTGAATTCATCTTTTCGAGTGATTTTTGCAGTCCGTCTTTAACTTCGGCAATAAGTTTGCCTGGGGGAGGTTCTTTACGGAATACAAAATCATCGGCGCCATACCTGTCAATAAAAATCTGATCTTTATATTTTTCCGAAATTAAAAGCTCTCCATAAGGGAAATTTTTCATAAACTGCACAAAAAGAATCTTTAAACCACTGCCGGCAGCCCTGACTGCCTGTCCCAGAGCGGCGGTTGTTTTCCCTTTTCCATTTCCGGTATATATCTGAAGATATCCTTTATCCAACTATTACACTCACTATCATCAATTTTAGTTTTCCGATTACTACAAATATAGCAGAAAATAGCGTTAAGAAATTATAAAAATTTTCCCGCCTTTGATGGCATTTTTTTCTACCCCGATTAACTCAAGGAATGATAAATAAACATGAAATTTATCCCCCTCTGAAAAATATCACCGGATTACAGGTATGAGGCGTAATATTTCATTAGGTTGATAAATAAATATCCAATATTTTTCTATCCATGAAATTTACATTATTTTCCAAATCCTCGTTAACACTTTATAGTGGATATTTAATGATCTATATGATTATTTAACACTTTATAGTTGACTTTTTAACCCATTGGCAATATATTTAGATGAGTAAACATTCTGAAATTGAGATTTTTCTTAAAGACTTCAAAGCAAAGCTTAATGAATATGATATATTCTTTTTAAATAGGGAGAAAAATCTACAGGCATTGTTGGACCTTGAGATAACACCTAATCAGAGAATAGAATATTTATTACAGTTAAATAAAGGCGACTACGTTTCGGGACCGTTTTCAGATGCTTTCGATCCCCTGAGTCCGTCAAATTATGAATTTGGAATAACAATTAAAGGCAAAGAAGTCTATATTAAAATTAACATGGGAAAACCAGGGAAAAGTGTTATGTGTATTTCGTTTCACCTCGCGGAGTATAAAATGAATTTCCCATTGAGTGAGGAGGAAGAGGATGAATAATAAACCAGGCTGTCCAATCTGTGAAAATACTGCTTTATTACATTTCGATAAGAAGACAAGGACTTTCAGAAAAGAAAATTTTTCTTATTTCGAAGCTTTTTACAAATGTAATTCCTGCGGGGAGGAATTCACTACTTCTGAGGTTGATGAGGTGAATACCAGGCAAATTTATAATCTTTACAGGGAAAGACATAATATTCCCTCACAGGAACAGCTAACATATTTAAAGAATCTTTACAGGTTAAACTCAACAACATTTTCGAAGCTGCTCGGGTTTGGGACTAATCAGTTTTCGAATTATGAAAAAGGTGAAGTGCCAAATGACAGCAATGCTACTTTACTGAATATTTGCAAAAATCCTCAGGATATTTTAAAAATTATTCACAGGAAGAAACAGTCTCTTCCACAAAAAATGGTTGCTGAAGCAGAAAAAAAAATCAATGAAATTGTTCATAATACCAGCTCTCTCAATCAGGAACTGATGTATAAATTGTTTGATCCCCTGGAACCCCCCGACAGGTTTAATGGATTTAGGGCTCCCTCATTTGAAAAATTTTATCAACTGGTTTTATTTTTTCTTGAAAATGCGCCATTTAAAACCAGGCTAAACAAATTACTTTTCTATGCGGATTTTACTTTTTATAAATACTTTGGAAATTCAATTACCGGGTTAAAGTACTCGGCAATTCAAAATGGGCCTGTACCAAAAAATTATGAACTTGGACTGGGACTTTTAGAAAATATTAATATTATTTGTTCAAAAACTGTTCAAAATGAATATGGTGAATTTGATAAAATTTTCCCGGTTGAAAAAACAGATACAGCCATTTTCAGTAAAAATGAGCTGGATATGATGTCACATGTGCTGGAACATTTCAGATATAAGAAGACCGGTGAGATAATATCCATATCACATAACGAAGAAGGATGGACAAAAAACCACGATTCAAAGGCATTAATAAGTTATTCTGACTTCGCTCCGCTTCTGAAAGAATTTTAATATTTTTACCCCAGCGCTCTGACAAGAGTAAGAATTGTGTACATCGCCACAATCTCCTCATCCTGGTTGATTATCTCAACATACCATTCCACAACACCCTGCGGGTCTTCATCCGGTTTCGGGTCTTTGCGTGTTTTTTTCGCGCAGGTTAATCTCGCCTGTATTGTATCACCGGGATAAACCGGTTTAATGAAGCGAAGTTTTTCAAGGCCGTAGTTTGCCAAAACAGGTCCTTCAGCGGGATGGACAAATAAACCGGCGGCGGCGGAAAGCACAAAATAACCGTGGGCCACCCTTTTTTCAAATAATGAATTACGAGCCGCAATATCATCCATGTGAGCGTAAAAATAATCACCGCTTATTCCGGCGAAATTTACAATATCTGTTTCAGTAACTGTTCTCCGGTGAGTAAAAAGAGTTACCCCTATCTGAAGTTCCTCAAAATGTTTCATAAAAGGATGCTGATCTTTCTCAAACTGGTCGGCGCCCGGAATATATTGCCTGCATACATATGAAAGCGTTGTCGGATGTCCCAGGAGCGCGACCCTCTGCATAAATTTGCCTATTCCTCTTATTCCGCCAGGCTCTTCGCCGCCGCCTGCTCTGCCCGGTCCGCCATGTGTCAGATGAGGAAATGGGGAACCGTGTCCGGTAGATTCACTCGCGCTGTGCCTGTTGATGATCATAATTCTGCCATGCCAGGTCCCTGTTCCCCCTGCTACCTTTAACGCGGTTTTATTATCGGCGGTAAATAGTGAAGCCGCCAGCAATCCCCCTCATCGGCATATAAACATGCTGCCCTATGAAGGCGCCGTTTTTTGATAACTGTTCGAAATCACCTTCAGGCCAGATAGTTTCATTCGGCAGTTCTCTTCTTCCCTTACCTGAGTAGGTAAATAAAGTCCCAATCCCTCCTTCAAAATCAATCCAGGAATCGGTTTTTGTTGCCCCGGTATAATAAGAGAGCTTATAAAATTCCTCTTTTCGGGCAATCAGATATTTTGCCAGTTTTTTAAGAAGAAGCGCTCTCTGGTGAAAAGTTAATTTCCCCAAAGCTTTGCCACCGGTTTTTCTTCCATATTCCGGCGCTTCCTTAAAATTTATTCCCTCGGAGGATATTTCGCCAATCACTTCACCTGAAACAGCGTTGTAAAGCTTTTTGAAATTTCCTGCGCCTTCTCTCCATACTCCTGATATATAATTTTTTATTCTTATTTTTTCTCCTGCTTTTTAATCTCTTCCCATGTTTTGTAAATTGACGGTTGCTTAGGCCGGTTCTCAGGTATTTCACTTAAAGGATCACATGGTTTCAAAGATTTCCACATCTCTTCAGGCAGCTTTTGATAAAGCCGTGTTCCGTCGGTTTTCCATTCCGGCATTTCATCCGAAACATCTTTAACCACCTTTGCCGGGTTTCCCGCCGCCACTTTTCGATCGGGAATCTTCGCGCCTGCCGGCACAAAACTAAGAGCCCCGATAATTGAACGTTCTCCGATTTCCGCGTTATCCATAACAACAGCATTCATTCCCACCAGTGAATTTCTGCCAATATGTCCGCCATGAATTATAGCTCCGTGCCCTATATGCGCTCCTTCCTCAAAAACAACTGTCACCCCGGGAAACATGTGGACGACACAGTTTTCCTGATATTGTTTCCATCTTTAACAATAATGCCCCCCGGTCACCCCTCAGAACCTCGCCGGGCCCCGATATATACATCTTTACCGATTATTACATTTCCAATAATAGCGGCAAGGGGGTGCGCAAAAGCGCTTTCAGCGATAACAGGTCTATTACCATTAAATTCATATATATTACTCATATCAAACTCTCTTGATAATTGTGGCCATTCCCTGTCCCACTCCGACACACATTGTGCAGAGGGCGAATTCTTTATTTTTTACTTCCAGTTCTTTCATTGCCGTAAGGAGCAGCCTGGCTCCCGACATACCGAGGGGATGCCCTATAGCGATCGCTCCCCCATTTGGATTACTGCGTGTATCACAATCATCGAGACCAAGCTCCCGGAACGCGGGTTTTAGTTTTGCGAGTATCTCATTCGTAGTTGAGGGCTTTACAAATTCATCATTGGAGAAAACAATGTTGTCTCCTTTTTTTACCGTGATTTCCACCGGCACAATCTCTTTTGCCAGCGCTGCCTTCCGCTGACTGCCTAGCGCAAATTTATCCTTAACTTCTCTTGTAATGCCATATCGCTCAACAAAATCCTCGGCAGTTTCCCCCGCAGGATTTATCACTTTTTGATATAACCATGGGAGCGCGGGTCATATTATCCACTCCCCCGGCAATAAAAAGGTCCCCGTTTCCTGTCTGAATCGCTCCTGATGCTGTAACCACAGCGCTCATACCGGAAGCGCATAACCGGTTAACAGTTTCACCCGGCACATCAACCGGCAATCCGGCGAAAAGTCCCGCCATGCGGGCGACATTCCTGTTATCCTCAACGGCCTGATTCGCGCAGCCTAATATAACACCCTCGATCTCACCCGGATTAACACCCGGATTCCTTTCAAGCAATTTTTTTATTACAAGCGCGGCCATATCGTCCGCCCTTACACCGGCAAGAGAACCCCTGAATTTCCCCACCGGAGTCCTTATACCGTTAATTAAATAAGCATTTTTCATATTTCTGTAATCCCAAAAATCGTAATCATAAGCATAATCATAAACTGGCAAAGCCAGAAGTGAGATAACAAGGGGACTCATGGGACAAATGCGACTTTTGGGTGTTCCACAATTATATGCCTGATTGATTGTCATTCCGGTTTTTCGCGTCCTTTGCAAAAAGGCCGGAATCTAATGCGGAATTTTACTGCCATTTAACTTAAAACTTTGCCATTTTGCGTAGAATTTAACTCCTTACGGAGTAATCTGTCCTTGCCAGAAACAATGATCTGTCCGGCAGCTGAGTTTACCCTCCCCGGTTCATGTTTTTATGATTTTCATTTTTATTACCTTTCAAATAACAAAGAACAACTGCAAAACACTTTAATTTTCACTTCCAATCCCTGGTCCTGTAAACAGTTCCCCTGAAAAGAGTGATCTTTTTGCCTGAACTATTTACCACCGAAACATCATAGACCCCGGTCCCATTTATCAGGTTCAATTCTTCAGCGACCGCCTCAAGAACCTCACCGGCATCAACTTTCCCGATAAATGAGGCTGTCATATCAAGTGTTACACTTACTCTTCTCCTGGTATTTGCCGCAAAAACAAGCGCGCTATCGGCAAGAGAGAAAATCACTCCGCCGTGACAGATCCCAAATCCGTTTAACATCTCCTCCCCTATTTTCATTGAAACTCTGCAAAACCCCGGTTTAACCTTCCTGGTCTCCATTCCCATAAGTTTAGTGAACCGGTCTTCCTTCATCATCATGTTCACTATTTGTTCCGATTCAGCTGTATTCCCCGAAAAATCATCTTTTCTCATAAAACTTCCATCTGTCATTATAGAAATCAGTCAGAAGAAGAGAAATCCTGTAACGTTCTTCTTGACATCAATGTTTCGGAAGCGGCTTCGAAAATAAATTTGCATTGGGAAAGATTGTTGATATCTGTGGTGAATGTAATCCGTTTTAATATTTTTTCCGAATCGCCATTTTTAATTTTACCCTTTTCCTCCAACCGCATTTATATCTTTTTCAGACCGGCTTCCGATTTAACAAGGGAGCTTATCGAAGGGATCATAAATAATTGTTTTACAGCCGTTTACAGCTGTCAATCGGGCTATTACGCTTACCATTGTGCCCGCGCCTGCTATACCCGCGGTGACCTTTCCGGATTTATTCATTATGGTTTACTACGCACCTCTTGTCTTAGTATAGATTCTGAAATCATGAAAACCGGATGAATTATCTCTTAGTTTCCTTCTCCTGTTTTTTGTTTCTCAAGTTCGTTGAAATAACGTCTGATCAGTTCCTCATAATCTCTTGAATAACCTTCTCTGACAGCCTTCATTAATTCTTCTCTAAGCTGATTTCGCCCCTCTTCGGTGTCAAGAAGAAGTTCGGGGGGACTGTCCTGCTTGTAATTTTTACCGGCGATAGATTCCCTTTTTTTCTCAAAATCTCTTTCATTGATGGAACGCTGCGCGTCGAGCAGTTTCGAGAGTATCCTCTCCTGTTTCTGTACCAGGTCATCATTAAGTTTTTCTGTCTGCATATCGATTACAACTTCTTTCATCTCCCGGATAATATCATCAAGATTTGAAGCGAGCTTTTTGGAACTGCCTGATTGTTTTGCCTCTTTATTCAGCTGCTCAAGTGATTTCTGAATCATCTGCTGTTCCTGGGCGAGCCTCTGAAGCTGGGCCATCTGCTGCTGGGTCATCTGGCCGTTCTGCATCATTTTTGTCATCTGGTTCAGACTCATCTGCTGCTGCCCCATCTGCTGAAGCTGCTGCATCATCGACATCATGCCGCTACCGCCCGATCCACCCTGCATCATCTGCTGCATAGCGCCCTGCATCATGGCCGCCGCGCTATTCATCGCCATCATGGCCTCCTCCTGATTCATGGCTGCCATCGGGCTGTTCATATTCTGCATCTGCTCCATTGCCTTGTTCATTTCCGAGCGGGCTTTGCCAAGTTCTTCCCCCATTTCGGGTGATATGGCAAATGTTTTTTGTGACAGCTCACTCATCTGCTGAAGAAGTTTATCAAGGTTGCTTTGAAGTTCGCTCTGTTTTCTGGCATTTTCTCTGAATTGCTGAGAGTCGCGCTCCATCTCCTTCGACTGATTCTTAAGATTTTCCTGCTCTTTGGAAAGTGAAAGCAGATCATCGAGCGATTTATACATTTCGCTGAAAGTCTGCATCTGATTTTGCTGCTGCATCTGCTTCTGAAGCGACTGCATCATCTGCATCATCTGGTCCATATTTTCCGACATCTGCTGCTGCATTTGCTGTGCCTGCTGCATATCGCCCTGCTGCATCTGCTGCTGAGCCTGTTCCGAAAGCTCCTGATTCCCCTGTTTATCAAATTCTTCCATCATATCCTGCATCTGGCTGTTTGGCATATCCTCAAATTCGCTCATTTTTTCGGCCAGTTCCTGCATGGTTTTTTCGAGCTGTTTCAGCCTTTCCCCCGCTTCTTCCTGTTTTTTCTGAGCCGCGTCATTCTCCTGAGGATTTTCCCCGTTCATATTTTCCATCTCTTTTTGCATCTCATTCAGCTGCTCCGAAAGTTCTTCGGTGCGCTTCATCATTTCATCCATCTTTTGTTCAATCTGAATTCTTTTGAGGAGGTTAATAGTTCTTTCCAGGCTTTTTTTGAAATTTTCCTCATCAAGCTGCATATCCTCAAATGACTCCTGAACCTGCTGACGCATCATCTGCTGAAGTTTATTCTGCAGCTCCTCCATCGCTTTTTTCATCTCCTCGCTCGATAGCTGATCCATCAGCTCCTGCAGCTCCATATATTTTTCGAGCGTTTCCTGTGAAAGCAGATCATTCTGCTGCAGCTCTTTCTGCATTTCACTTACTTTTTCACTAACTTCAGAAACTTTATCCTCAAGCCCCTGGAATTTCTCCATAGTTTTTTCAATTTTTTCTTTTTCCTCCCAGGTGATCTCCCTGTTATCCTGCTTCATTTCATCACTTATTTTTTCCATCTCCTCCTTGAGTTCAACCGCTTCTTCAAGGGTTTTCATCAGTTCATCCTGAGCGCTTTCCTGTACATCCTCTGCATTTGTAAAAAGCTCATCCAGAGAAGGCACTCTTAAAGTCAGAATTCCGGTGCGGCTTGATTTTGGTCCACTTACATTGTCATTGTCAAATACTTCGAGGTAATAGGAAACAACATCATCTGTCGCGAGAAACATATCGGTCAGGTCCCAGACATAATAAATATTATCTTCTACAACTTTTTTATTGAAGGGAATTGCTACAGAATTAAACTCCTCCTGAACCGGGCTGAAATCAGAGGAAGAGAGACGATATTTTAGCAGCAGCTTACTGAAGCCGTAATCATCGCTTATTTTGGTTAACAGGCTTACCTGGTGAATTCCGCTCAATTTAAGGTCTTTATCGGGTGATATCAGCTCAATAAAAGGAAAGGCATCCTTTAATACATTTATTTCGTAAGAAACGGGGTCTTCGTTTTTATTCCCGGCTGTGTCAGAAATACTCAGGTGGTAATTTTCCTCCCCCGATATTTTAAACTTTGCGCTCGCGGCAAACCCTTCAGATTCCATCCCCCTTTCGCCACTTTCGCTGAAAATTAATTGAGCGGAACTCAGTAATTTTGTCGATTTAAGATTTATTTTAACCAGGCTGCCGGGCAGCGCGTTTATGTTGCCATTATCTTTTTGGTCTGAAACCGGCAGTCCCGAATAGGAAGGCGGAATAACAGAAAGTTCAAAAGTTTTAATTACCGGCCGGTCAATAACATTAACAAAATATTCTTCCGATCTGACAGCGCCGGCTTCGGCAAAATATCTGAATGATCCCGACGCCGCTTTAATCCTGAAATGAAAAGAACCGGTTGAATCGGCAATTATTCTTTTGCCAGAAAAAACGGCATCTTCCCTGAATCTTGTTTTCAGATCGATTACGGAAGGTGCGTTTCCTTTCGCGCGGATTGTTATATTGAAGTCGCTCCCTTTGGTTATTTCGGCATTTCCCGGTTCAACAATAAAGGAAAATTCGGGAGGAGCAGTAAATTCCCGGTCATAATTCCATAGTCGGAAACCAGCGTCCCGTAATCCGGAGAAAAGCAGCGGCAAAACAATCAGAACGGACAGAGCGGAAAATGTTTTTTTCAAATTACCCAGGACCGGAGCAAAGTTTACACTCTCCTTAAAATTATATCCCTTAACAATGTTATACACCCTCTTAAAAGCTGCCTCAACAAGCTCTTCCGAAAAACCTTCTCCTTTTTCAGCATTTATCTGAAGGGAGTTTTTCAATTCATCCTTTATTTCAGGAAAATTCCCCCCCACAAAACCAGCGGTCTCAAAATAATCTGTTCGTCTGAAAAAGGGGAAAAGAGGCAACACAACATATTTAACGAGAATTATAATGAGCAGAACCATTAAAATAAAAAAAAGGACAGTCCTTACCGGCGGCTGAAATGCCCCGCCCCATTCGGCCAGCAAAAATAAAAATAGGGGAATGATGAAATATGTAATTCCCTTTAATATTTCTGCCAAAAATGAAGCAAGCTTCCTTTTCCTGTCGGTTGATTCAAGTTTTTTTTCTATTTCAATTCTGTAACTTTTTATATCACTCATTTTTTTCTCTAATTAGATAAAACCCAGACAATAAGATTTAGGCCGAATTTCAGCGCTTCCTCTCTTTTTTCAGGCGAATCGTTATGAACTCTTTCATCCGCCCAGCCGTCAGCTGGATTACTCTCATATGTGTAATATACGGCTAAACGATCACCAATAAAAATTCCGTATCCCTTCGGATTTTTATCATCATGCTCATGTGTTTTCGGCGGGCCATAGGGAAATTCATAAAAACAATGATAAAGACCGTAATTAAAAGGTATTTCAACTAAGTTTTTTTCAGGAAATACTTTCTTCATTTCGCGGCGAACGGCTTTATCCAGACTGTAATCATCATCTATATATAAAAATCCTCCCGCTTCAAGATACCTGCGGAGCCTGTCGGCCTCCTGCCCGGAAAATACCACATTGCCATGGCCGGTAAGAAAAAGAAATGGATGAGAAAATATATCATCGGAAGAAAGCTCAACAAACTGGTATTCTGGATTTACTTTTATGTTCGTCCGGTCCGCGACAAATTTCAGGAGATTTTCCTCTGATGAGGGATCGTTATACCAGTCACCGCCACCGCTGTATTTCAAACGCGCGATGGAAAAATAGCCATTCTCCTGTGGCAGAATATCAAACAGGGGAATTAATATTAAAACAGTCAGAATAATTTTCATATATTTCATATCTTTTTTATCTTACTCTTTAAACGACTATAAAAGAATGTTGTTCCTTTTGCTGATGAAATTTGATGATTTTTATTGCGCGCCATTTGCAATAACATATAAATCCCAGGTTGTGAATTAACTAAAAAAAAATGTTACAAAAAAATAAAGATGGAAATTGTAAGCGGTAAAACAAAAAATTTAGAGAGAGCTGTTAAAATCCTTGAAAAGGGGGGACTGGTAATTTTCCCCACCGAAACTGTCTACGGACTTGGAGCCAACGGCCTCGACGCAAAAGCGGCGGCGGCTATTTTTGAAGCTAAAAAGAGACCCGCTTTCAATCCTTTGATCCTCCATCTTTCTTCGATTGATGAAATTGAAAAGTATTGTAACATAAAAAATGATAAAGTTTTCAAACTTGCTGAAAAATTCTGGCCCGGCCCGCTGACAATGGTTCTCCCCAAAAAAGAAATTGTGCCGGAAATTATTACCGCCGGGCATCGTACTGTAGCTGTCAGAGTGCCCGCGCATCCGGTGGCGGTAAAATTACTAAATATGTGCGGTTTCCCGGTCGCGGCTCCCAGCGCCAATATGTTCGGCTTCTTAAGTCCCACTTCGGTTAACCAGCTTTCAGAAGAATTAATTACAAAAGTGGGACTGGTATTAGATGGCGGGAAAAGTAAGGTGGGAATAGAATCCACAATTATTTCTGTGTTCGATGATAAGATTTCTATGCTGCGCCCGGGGGGTATTGACTTAAAAAAAATTGAGGAGATCACCGGTAAATTATATGAACCGGTAAATAGTGATGAGAAAGCCCCCCTTTCGCCGGGCAGACTTCCATACCATTATTCACCCGGCATACCATTAAAATTTCTGAATGAAAAAAATCTGGAAAAATACAGTGATAAAAAGAAAGGCGCTTTATTTTTCCGGGAACCGGTTAATACTGAATATTTTACCGATTACAGGGTATTATCACCAGACGGCGATCTTCATGAAGCCGCGGCTAATCTTTTCGAGCATCTGCACTATCTTGAAAACTCAGGCGTCGAAATCATACTGGCCGAGAAAATCATTCCCGATGGACTGGGATATGCTATAATGGACAGGCTAAACAAAGCAGCTAAAAGGTTCGATATATAATTATAAGAACCCGACTGCAAAATAAACTCTTTAATGAATATTTTCGTTAGGAATTTAAAAATGGAAACTCATATTCCCTTTACGCCGGGTTCTTTAAAAGGTTGGTTGCCTATATAATAGACCTCATTGTTCTTTTAATTGCTAAATCTGTTCTCTTTCTGCCGCTGTTCGGACTCTTTGGAATCGGAGTGTTTTCAACCGAGTGGATAGAATCCTTCAGAGAATATTCTTACACCGCCCGGCAAAGCAGAGAAGAAGCCGCGGCGGCATTCCTGATTTTTATCGCGATGTTTATACTCCTCATTCTGGGTTCTGTGTTAATCAACTGGCTTTATTACGCTCTAATGGAATCATCCCGTCAGCAGGCAACGCTGGGTAAAATGGCGATGAATATCAAAGTTACCGATATCGATGGAAAAAGAATTTCATTCGGCAGAGCCACCGGAAGACATTTCGCGAAGTTTATTTCTGATATTATTATTAATATCGGATATATTTTCGCGGCTTTTACTGATAAAAAACAAGCTTTGCATGATTTAATTACCGACTGTCTTGTGATAAATAATGACGTGCCATTTGCAACGAGTAAAGAAAAGCTTGAAGTAAACACCCCGGAATAGATTTAGCGACCGTTTTATACCTTGAGTTTTTGGAGATAATTTTAATAATTTGTATCCCAAAGAAAGGAATATGGTCATGAAAAAATATAAATTTTTTATCACTTTTTTGTTTTTTTCCATTCTCTTTTCCTGCCGGGAGATTCACACACCCCTTGAACCCGCCGGAAATGACACCGGCGACGGACCCGGATTTTCCCAGATTCTGATTACATATCCGACTGGAGGTCAGACTTTTACTCCCGGGGCAATGATCAATATAAGGTGGAACTGGGTAGGTGATGCCGAAAGAATAAATATTGAGCTTTATAAAAAAGATTTACTCATGCTCAATATTGCGGAAAACATCCCGAATGAAAGCAGGTTTTCATGGAATATACCTCTCGACCTGCGAAACTCACATCATTATCGTATAAAAATTACCGACGCCCGCAACGACAATACCTATAAGTGGAGTGGATTTTTTTATATCCTGAAGAATTAGCTCAGAGTTTGTTTTCCTCCCGATAATCATAATCGTAAACTGACAGTGCCAGAAAAAATTGAATCCGAAGAAATAATCGTACTCGTTCTCGTAATCGTATTTCGTAATCGTCTTTTCAAACCCTCAGGTTATTCGAGGACGAGGTCGATTACGAGTACCGCTTCGCCCCCAGGGGGATGTTCCATGAGTACGATAAAATTTTGCCATTTTGCGTAGAATTTAACTTCTACCTGAATAAACTGGCAAACCAGAAGTGAAAAGTGGTTAGTGAATAGTAAAAACAATACTTAAATTTATTATAGAGCCCTATTTCGATGGCGACTTCAATTTGGATTACTATGGCTAACATATATCCAGTCAGGCATTTATTTTCTGCGTAAAACTGTTTCGGACTTTCCACCATTCGAATAAGAAAAATATGATTTATTTTTGTCGAGTGGGTGCCTCTTCTGCAGAGAATTCCCAAATTGGGAAAGCATCAAATTTTAAATTTGGTAGTATAAATAATAGAAATAATAACCTCTTGAAAACTCTTCAATATTGAAAGGTCGAAGTCCCCTCCCCTTAAGATGTTAAGGGGAGGATGGGAGCACTGCTGTCAACTTAAGGGATTTTATTTTTTACCGGCCCCGAAGGGGTCGAAGCCGAATAGCCACGGGGTGTTCCCGCAGGGAATTCCCCGTGGGGATGGATAGAAAAAATATACAATCCCCCATATTCCCGGGAACATAAAAAAGATTTTGGGCCTAAGTTGACAGCATTGGGATGGGAGGGGTTTGATCTACCTTGAGAGGATACAAATCTTGAGTAAAGTCAATATATTACCTAAAAAGGAAGCATATTTTTACCTAAAAATAATCTTGTTGCCTGGAATTTTCAAAAAATCAAAAATCAGGTTTCATTACATTCCTTCATTCGTAATTTCTTTCGTGGGATTTTGTGTTTTTGTGATTTGGTGGCTTTTCTTCCACATCTATCAGCGAAATCCGCGTAATCAGATATATCTGCGGTCATCTTTATAATTGTTAATTGCAATTTTGTGTAGAATTTAACTTCCTGCTAATACTCATTTTTAGGTCAGTTTTTTTTCCACTAATTAATTTTTGACTTTTATCGGATAAAGTTAATATATTAGAATCAACTCAAAATTATTCTTGGAGGTTTTACTGAACATATCTACGATTCGTAATTGAAAACATCTAGTAACTAATTGCGGGAGAATTATGAATCGCCCTGAGATCAAATGTCCAGTGGATAATCCATTAGCTGAATTTATCAGTGATGAGATTTATCAGTTGCTTAAAGGTAGAAATCTCATTAACAAAAAAATGGTGAGGGACTACATCATCCGAAAAAAATTCAAAACCATGAGAGCAGAGAAGATCAGCGCCAGTGACGCTATCGATAAACTTCGCAGGGAATATCCCTATCTCCAGTTCGATACACTGCGTAAAATCGTATACCAGGTTCATGGCTGATTTCACTTGACAAAATGCTTTTCTTAACCTATTTTATTTAGTTACAAATTTTGTTTCATTAGACCCCAGCTCCGGGGTCTTTTGATATTATTAAAAAATAAATGGTAATAAAGCTTTATGGCCAAAGTCAGAAGAAAAATCAAAGCACAGGCAAAAACAGTTCAGTCTCCTTTTAAGAATTACTGGACCAACACCAATTACATGATTCTCGGAGCCGGAATTGTTGTTCTATTTATAGGTTTCCTTTTAATGGCCCAGGGTCCGTGGGATAATCCACTTTCAATGACTATTTCACCACTCGTATTGCTTGTCGCTTATCTGGTTATCTTTCCCCTATCTATATTTTATAAAAAGAGAAAAAAAGCCGAAGAATAGCCTATGATGCTGGCTAAAGTTAAGGGGAATGTAGTATCAACTCATAAAAATGAGCATCTTAAAGGGCATAAACTTATGCTGGTACATCCTATTGACCTCGAGGGAAATCTGAAAGGGAAAAAAGATACTATCGCCCTGGATATTATTGATTCCGGTATTGGCGATACCGTTCTGGTAGCCCGCGAGGGGGATGCTGTTCAGCAAATTTTAGGACATGGAGACGCCCCTGTTAACACGATAATAATCGCTATTGTTGATGAAATTGATCTGGTCGAAGAATAATGAACAGGATTTCCGGTGATGAACTTTTCCACCTGTTCATTCTGAATAAAGTTGAGGGTCTGGGTCCGGGTAAATTATTTCAGCTTCTTTCAAAATTCGGCAGTTTCGAGGAAATTGTAAATGCCGGCAGAAACAGATTGATGCAGACCGAGACAATCAACGAGGTGATTTCGGGAAGAATAAAAGAAGCCTCTTCGAAGAAAGATCAATACTCCGCGGCATTTCAGCGGCTTAACGAAACTCTCTCCAAAAATAACGCCCGAATAATAACTTACTGGGATGATGAATATCCCGAACTGCTTAAAAGAATATATCTTCCCCCCGTTGTTCTTTACGTAAAAGGCGCTATTACCGACACCGATTCAAATGCGGTAGCGATTGTGGGAACCCGTTTGCCCTCAGCTTATGGAAGAATGCAGGCGACAAGATTTGCCTCGGAACTCGCGGCTGCCGGCGTAACAATTGTGAGTGGGCTGGCAAGGGGAATTGATTCGGAATCGCATAGAGCAGCCCTAAAATCAGGAGGAAGGACTATCGCGGTTACAGGTTCAGGAATAGATGTGATTTACCCTCCTGAAAATAAAAAAATTTATAACCAGATTGCTGATAATGGAGCGATTATTACCGAATATCCGCCAGGTACATTTCCCGACGCGCAAAATTTCCCCAGGAGAAACCGGATAATTTCCGGACTGGCTTTGGGAACCCTCGTAGTTGAAACAAAAAAGAATGGCGGCGCGATGCAGACAGCCTCCTACTCGCTCGATCAGAACAG
The DNA here is from genome assembly GCA_963677445.2 of Melioribacteraceae bacterium. Taxonomy (GTDB): domain Bacteria; phylum Bacteroidota; class Ignavibacteria; order Ignavibacteriales; family Melioribacteraceae. The sequence continues at coordinate 24,689 of CAXXGF010000032.1, forward strand.
AGAGGTTTTCGCGGTTCCCGGTAATATCACCAGTCCCCAGAGTGACGGAACAAATAAACTTATAAGGAAAGGGGAAGCGGAGCTGGTTACCAGGCCGGATGATATTCTGACAACCTTAAGACTCGATCCCGGCCAAACAAAAAAGGCTGACCGTAAGATGATCGAAGAGCTAAACCTCTTTGAACAGAAAATTTTTGAATCTCTTTCAGCGGAATCCAAACATATCGACGTTATCGCTTCGGACACAGGAATAACTGTTGCCGACTGCCTCGTTTATCTCCTTACCCTCGAATTCAAGGGGCTTGCCCGCCAGCTCCCCGGTAAAATGTTTTCAGCCATGATGTGATTATCAGGGCAATTGCCATATTTTTCATTTCATCAAAGATCGGTTTTTATTTAATTCTCCATATTATTGATAAATTCCTGCCATCCCGGGAACTTGTTCATCCCCCACAGGGATGTATACCATTTTCTTCCATTTTTTCTACCCCATTGGGACGTACCGCAATAATCTGAACCTATACAAGGTTCTTATTCAAAATTCATGAAATATACCGTCTGCATGAAGCCGCAACAACTTCGAACAAACTGCTTTGGAGAAGCAGCATTATTGTAGCAATATTGAATGCAGGAATTAAAAATCCCTGTAGGGGATTCATAATTTACTCCCTCAAACTATTCGAAAAGATATTTCCTATCGTTCGTCCAATATTAATAATTTCAGACCTTCTCTTCTTATTCCGGAAACCTGTTCATACTTAACATTTGGGTCTTTCGTTTGCTACCCCAGCGGGGACGTGCCGCTATAATTCGAACCTCTGCAAGGTTCCGTTATCTGATGAATTACTGAAAGTGCCAAATATCTGCTTTGGAGAAGCAGTATTATTGTAGCAAATTGGCATTTCCTAACCAAAAATCCCTGCAGGGGATTCACAATTAACCTCGCGCAATTCTTAATGCAAAATAAAAATCTATCTCCTCTCCAGCAATTCCCTTATTTTTTTTACTTCCGCGTAAATCTCGTGAATACCCGCGGGCGCTTCATCTCCTGATTGCGGCACAACATTCGTTACTGAAGAGCGGTCTCTTAATCGGTTTTGTAATTCATCATGAAGCCCGTTCCAATCGGTCAGTCCATATAACACTCCCTCATAACCGGCTCCTCCTGGCATCTGTCCCGCCGTCTGAATCTTTATCGAACCAATACCTAGCATCCTGTCATAAAGTGAACGATGAAGCTGAAAATCGGTCACAGCCCTGAAAGGTATATTCTGGATTATTTTTGAAATAAAGCCCTTTTTGATCGCAACTTTATCATCCATAATATAAAAACTGAGACTGTTGATCCACAGCAGTGTTAAAGGGAAAATTATTATCCATAATAAAATTAAAATTCCCATGAATATGGGCCATACAATAATCGCTACTTTGGCCGCGTTTGTTTTGGGACTAAGAGGCACAAGAAACTGTAAAAGAACTATTACCAATAAAACGAAGGCTGATATGGTGAGAAACGTCCAAACGGTTTTTGTTTTAAATCTTTTTGTCGGGAAGGATAACGATATCTTTCATTTTTTCACCTTGAATTAGTGAATCATTGATTTTCTTTCATTTTGAAGAGAATCTTGAATACCTGGGCGCTGACTCTCAAAAGAGAATATTCAGGAAAAATCTCTCTCAAATATATATACACCCGGACGGTACGCAATATTCAATAATATGAAAATAGCAAAAACAATAATGAAAAGATAATTCCCCCGTTGAAATGAAGATAAAGCCGTTAAACAGATTTACCAGCAAAAGAATTAAAAGACGCAGCCTGATAACCTGTGAAAAAAGCGCTTCCCCTAAAATCATTATTGTTATCGGCTTTTGCCCTTTTGGAATAGCGGCTGTACATTCCGCGTGAAGAACAAAATAGAAAGCGCCCCCGCGGAGAAGAACATAGATCTTATAACTTTCCGTATCAGGCAGTTTACCGGCGAGAACCCCGGAGCTGACAACATACAAAGAAGCGATACCGGTAAAAAAATGGATGGACAACGCGATAATAAAAAGGTTGTCCAGCCTTGAAAAAGAATTTTTTCTCTTTTATTTCCATCTGACTAAAACCGCCCTGAAAACTGGTCACACTGTAGAGAAAACAGATCAGACAGGATATCCTTAATTGTATTTGCCAAGCAGGAATCCGCTCCCGCTTTTAACAAATGAAAACTCAACACTCAGTTTCCTGCCGCCGCTTATAAAATTAACCTCCTGAATATACCAGGTAACTCCGCCATCTTTTTTCATGCTGAATTTACCAAAATCATGTTTATCGCTGATAACAGTAAATTTTTCGATATAACGGCAGACACGTTTAATTTTCCCTTTTTCAGCGGGATACTTAAATGTATCCTTCCATTTCCTACCCGCGTCATCGCCATCATAGGCAATCAGGGACGCCGCGTCTTTGTAATTTTTGGATGTGCTGAAATCTATCAGTTTGACCATTGTCGATTTTACACCTGCCGCGTCATCCTTATTTTGCGCGGAGACTGTGGAAAAACCTGCAATAAGCAGAACAATAAATATAACTCTCAAATATTTCATTTTTTCCCCTTGTTTATTTTCAAGGACTAATTTGCAATTATTTTTCATCAACTTCAATGCCAAAAGACACATATCTTAAAAAGTGAAATGTTTTATTTGTTCCCCTTTGCCGCCGATATCGGTCATCGCTTCAATCCCGATCTGCAAATGCATATCGACAAAACGGCGTGTTATCTCACGATCCGAGTCTTCTGTTTTCACCCCTTCGGGCATCATCGGCAAGTCGGAAACCAGCAGAAGAGCTCCGCGGGCTATCTGGTTGGCATAACCGACAACAAATATTGTGGCGGTTTCCATATCAATTCCTATCGCGCCAAGTTTTCTCAGGTAATCCTTAAATTCTTCATCATATTCCCAGAGCCGCCGGTTTGTGGTATAAACCACCCCGGTGCGGTATTCCGAAGCGTAGCTCATTATTTTATCAGAAACAAACTTATGGAGCTTAAATGAAGGAAGCGCCGGTATTTCGGAAGGGAGATAATCATTGCTCGTTCCCTCTCCTCTTATCGCCGCTATGGGAAGGATAAAATGCCCCAGTTCGGTCGACTTTTTTAAACCGCCACATTTACCGAGAAAAAGCACTCCTTCAGGATTCCGCGCCGAGAGAAGGTCCATAACTGTCGCGGCGTTGGCCGAGCCCATTCCGAAATTAATAATTGTCAGCCCTTCGCTGTTGGTTGCTGTCTGCATCGGCCTGCCTTCGCCCATAACATCACAGTCAAACTGTTCGGCAAACTTTTCCACATAGTTCTGAAAATTAGTGAGAAGAAGGTAATCCCCCACCTGGTCCAGTGTCGCCCCGGTATATCTCGGGAACCAGTTTTTCGCTATTTCAAGTTTGGTTTTCATTTTGCAAATTTCTCCACATAATAATTTTCAGCCAATTTAATTAACCACGCGAAAAGGAAACCAACTCCCGACCCGATTATGGCGCCCCCGACTATATCCGCCGGATAATGCACCCCAACGTAGGTTCGTGAAAAAGCCATTATCCCTGCCCCGATAAAAAGAACCCATTTATATCGCGGGTAAAGCCTGTAGAAATATGTGGCAATCGCGAAATTATTTACCGCGTGTGATGAAGGGAATGAATACGCGCCCGAGCAATGAACAAGAATATTAACATCGGGCAGAACATTGCAGGGTCTCACCCTCTCAAAGAGGTTCTTTAAAAGAGAACTGCTGAACTGGTCGGAAGCTGTTATGAGAAGAATAGCGCCAATAGCGGCAAACTTTCCGGTCCTCCCTCCTTTAAAAAAAACGATGCCCCATAATATTACATACGCTACAAACCAGTGTTTTACCTCTGTGATATAGGGGAAAAATTTATCGAAAAGTGAATTCGAAAGGGTGTGGTTAATAAAATAAAAAAGGGCGACGTCAATGTCGTAGAGAAATTCAACCATAAACCATATTCTTTTTTGCCTAATATAAAAATAACATCATACAAATGACAGCCAAATTTAATGACTCCCCGGGGAATTTTTGCTCATCTGATTAAATGACTCTGTTCACAGCGCTCAGGAAGGCAGATAATTTAAAACTGATAATTGGCAATGAACAATTTAAAATTTTAAGAGAGTTCAGAATATTTCGCCCCGGATATACTGAAGTATTTATCATACTATTTACTATACGATGTTTCAGCTTCTGCTTTTTGCTTTTTCAGCCTGGGAATATAAGATTCAAAATCCTTGCGAAAAAAAAGATTTTTCCTCTTCGAATATGCCGATACGATTTCAATAAGTTCATTAAGTTCTTCACCCCGAAATTTTGTATAGTGAAGCAATATAGTACTATATCTGTTATTAGGGTGTACTGAAAAAGTGTTAAGTTATTGTAATAAAATAATATAGAGGAATAAAAAGTGGCAAAAGTGCAAGGAAATTAATATATTGCAATAAAAAAGCTTGCACTTATGATAAAAATAGAAAACACAAAGCAGATAGAAATATTTGAGTTTCAACACCCATTTGAAGCAGACTTGGATCCAGAGAACCGCTGGGTGAAATTGTCAAAACTAATGCCATGGGAAAAGCTGGAAGAAATCTACTCAAGGAACTTCGACAAAAAACATGGAAGATATGCCAAAAGCGGCAGACTGGTTATCGGCGCTTTAATACTAAAACACAAATATGGATATAGTGATGTAGAAATATTAGAGCAGATAAAGGAAAATATCTACATACAATATTTTCTTGGATTTACCAGTTTCCAGAAGGAGGCAGCATTTGATCCAAGTCTGATGGTTCATATACGGAAGCGAATGGGATATGAGCAGTTTGATGAAATGACAGAAGAGATATTAAAGATAGTAGAAAGAAATAAAAAGAAAACCGAAGCCAAAGCCGCGGATAAAGATAACGAAGAGGTACTGCCAGAATCAGGAGAAGAAAAAGAGGAGATAAGCAAAAATCAAGGGAAACTGATACTTGACGCGACAGCAGCTGAACAGAAAATCAAATATCCGACCGATCTGGATTTGCTAAATGAAGCAAGGCTGATAAGCGAAAACCTGATAGACATACTATACAAAAAAACAGATTTGACTAAAAAGCCGCGCAGCTATCGACAAAGAGCGGCAAAAGAATACCTGTCAGAATCGAAAAAAGGCAATAAAACACACAGAGAGATCAGGAAAGCAGTAGGGAAGCAAATCAGATATTTAAGAAGAAATATCAAGAGTATTCATAAATTATTAGATATGTTTGAAGGGAAGGAATTCCCATTAAACAAAAGAGAGCAGAAACAATTTTGGGTAATACAATTGCTCTACAGTCAACAGGAAGAAATGTACAAAAAGAAGAGCCATCGAGTATCAGACAGAATAGTAAATATAAGCCAGCCCTATGTAAGACCAATAGTCAGAGGGAAAGCAAAATCTAAAGTGGAGTTTGGAGCAAAGATCGGCGTATCACTCATAGATGGATTTGCGAGGATAGATAACTTAAGTTGGGATGCTTATGATGAAGGAAGCGATATGGAATATCAGGTTGAGAAGTATTATCAGTTTTACGGCTATTATCCGGAAGTAGTAATAACGGACCTCAAATATTTAACAAGGGCGAATAGAAAATATTTATCAGAAAAAGGAATAAAAACCAATGGCAAGCCATTAGGCAGGCCAAAGGAGAAAGAGATGGAGGAAGAAAAGCAAAGAAGGAAAAAGGATAATGCCAAACGCTCCGAAATAGAAGGAAAGTTCGGACAGGGAAGAAACGGATACGGGCTGGGTGAAATAGGGGCGAGGAGACAGGATACATCTGAAAGTTGGATAGGAGCAATCTTTTTTGTGATGAACATTGTCCGTTATGTAAAAATAATGGACAATTTATTTTTGTCGTTACTAAAATACATTATAAGAATTATGAAATCGCTATTTAAGAGAACAATATTAGAAAATATCAGACAAATAATGAACCACACTGCTATTACAGGCAAATTTACCTTTGCATAAATTCAGTAGACCCTTATTAGGATATGTTTTGATAAAATTCAATATTCTGGTTAATCTTTTTTCTATCTCCAGAGAATCAAGTTTTTCGTTTGTCGGATAAGGAAGGACTTGATTCCGGCCGATAAGAGCTTTTTCAAATTCAGCCGCGTAGATTGAATTTTTGTATTTTGCTTGGAGAAACTCCAATTCATCAAGGAATTTTTGCCGTGAATTTTCGATTTCATCAATAGATTTCATATAAAGTTTTTTCAATTGCTTAAAGGCTTCCTGCTCATGATTGGGGACAGGAAGTACAATAATTTCACAACTATTCGACAGAATCACTGAATCTTTGCCAACCCATTTTATATGATATT
>CAXXGF010000033.1:0-20396 GCA_963677445.2 Melioribacteraceae bacterium
ATTGTCGGCATATCCCCCTTCGGAGGGGGTGGATCCAAAGTGTCTTTCTTTGGAGACGGGGGAGGACTTACTTTGAGTAACTCAGATAACCTTGTTTATTCTGGCTTTGCCAGTTTATGAGTAAGTTTATTTATATCAATGTACACAATTCAATATTCTGTCATTTGATGCATGAAAATGCCTGGTTATGTGCCAAACAAAAATATCATCAATAAAAATGACAAATTCCGGTAAATAAGATTTTACCGGAATTTGTTACAATAAAAAAGACCCCGACCGGAGCCGGGACCATCAATTTCATAATACCCTGTAAGGTATAGCCCAGGAATTCTTCTCAACGGGAGTAGCGTCATCCCTTTATCACCTGCTCGGGCATCGCGTTTATTACTGCGTGGAAATAACCGGGGAACTGGTGTGTTGTATATTCAGCTTCATAAACTTTTTCATACCGGACCACCATTAAATACTGATGAGATCAGTTTAAGTTTGTTCTTTGCTCTGTTGAATCCGTTCGGGCGGGCTCCATAGGTAAGAGTTACAAAGTCATCCACATCATAGTCACTGTTCAGCTCAATTCTTAAGTGCACTGTTTTCATTCGTGCCAATAACCGGTATCTGACCAAGAAGTCCGGCAGCTCTGTTCAGATAATATTCATTCGGGTTTTCCACTTCAATCATATCGCCAGTGGGCATAGTAACAATCATTTTGGTTATTTCTATATTATCTGTCAGGGCTCCTCCGTCAAGCGTTCCCCCTTCGGGCAGTGAGATCGCGATTATTCTCCAGTTTCTGCGGGGATAAGCAGTGTTGGCAATTTTTTCGAATATAAGGTTGCGGGTTACCTGTGTGTTAAATGGTTTCTGAATAAGTGTATCAGCCCCTTCGGTATTGGTGGAATCATAAGCCGCGGCAATAAAGAATATTCCCTCAAATGTTGTAGTCATTTTCGCGTATGCCGAGTCGCCTGAATACTGTATATCCATCTCACGGTTGATGACTCTCATTCTCTGCCCGACTCTTAAAGGAATAATCGGAGTGTTGGTTTTGGGAAGAATAAAATCGAGAGCCTCTTCCTCGTTATAATTAGGCATAAATGATTCAATTGCTTCATCTTCCTCAGCCAGCTTCATAAGAGCTTCATCATCGCTTCCCGGATCATCTGAAAAGGGATCGGTGACGTTGTTTTCTTCATTGCACGCGGTTGTGATAAACATAAATAAAATGGAAAGTAAAAAAATCGAAATTGCTTTTAGCTTTTTCATGTTAAATCCTCCAGTGATTGATTTTGTTTTTGATTGCTCTGCCCAACCAAAAGCTAAAAGCGTGCCACAGCGGGCAAACAGGTGTATTTTAATTTATTTACAACAAGTTAAGGGAAATGCCTGAAGCACACAAATGCCTGAATAACCGGTGCAAATGCCTGAAACGTTTTTTCCAGTCATTTTAATTAAGGAAAGTCAGGCTCAATAATTTAATTCGGAATATCTATACCTCTCTTAGTCGAGAGCAAACAAAGCCATTAAAAGTTTCCCGAACGCTTAAATCAAGATGAGACATTGAGATCATAAACTGGCAGAGCCAGAAGGATAAGGTAAATAAGTAACCCGAAGAAAGTCCTCCCCTGTCCCCGATATTGCCATTAACCTAGTGAAACGAGTTGAATATTGTGCGAATATTATTATCCCCCCAATTTCAATATTTCTTGCGAAATGTTTTTCTAAATCAGTTAAATAGAATGACAACATTAATTAGCTAACATATTGTTATTAAATTCTTTACAACCTCACCCCAACCCCTCTTACGCCACGGCGCACTTAAAAGCCTTATCAAGGAGAGGGGCTTTAAAAGTCCCTCTCCTTGATAAGGGGAGGGATTTAGGGTGGGGTTGGAATGTCAGGAAAACACTAAAAATACTATATTTTTACTCTATCTTAGTACCATTACCGTCCCTCAAGGAATCGAAGCCGAATAGCCACGGGGAATTCCCCGTGGCTGGAGTTTGGCATATTCATAGTTTAAAGATCATATATTATTTGATTATTATTAATATTATGAATATATATAGTGTGTAAACAATACTGTCTGTTTTTTGTACTTTGTTCTAACCGATGAAAAATGAATAATTTTTCGATTATTAACGAAAATTTGAATAAGTTAAGTGTTGTTTGGATAAAAAACGATATTGGGAGAGAACAAAAAAGCAAAAATATGAGATGTCTGATAATGAATGCCTTTCTCAGAAGTATAAATATGAAGTCTTTAACTATGAATTACCGTATGCTTTTTAAGCGCTATATTTGATTTATTAGAAAAAAATGAATTTTAACCACTTCGTTGTTAATTATATTATTGGTACGAAGTGGGTTTTTTAAAAGAATCTTTTGATTATAGACTAATATTTTATCTAAAATGGCCAAACTCCAGCCACGGGGAATTCCCCGTGGGAACGAAGATAAAATGCGCATAACGCCTTGAAAGATACGACCGGGAGGTTTAAATGAGGACTTTTTTCGAATTTCTTTTTGGTTCCGGTTTTAACGGCTCAGGCGATCATTTTTCTGATAACCTCATCAAGGTAAAAATGAAATTTCTGTGGCAGGTTTTTATATTTGGAGGAAAACAGTTCTTTCAACTTTTCGAAATCCTCAGTCCCGGCCGAGGCAATATCTTTCTTTAAATTATTAAGATAGGTTTTTCCTTTTGAACTCACCTTATCGAAAGCTGCCCCGCTGTTAACACCTGCAACAGTTATAACCGCCAAGTCGAAATTAAAATCGGCATTATAATATTCCCTGAAAAATATTCCCCTGAAATTTTCAGATACAGATGTTCTGCTTAATCCGCCAAGTTCTTTCGATGTTTCATTTATTGAGGAATGTGAAAATTCTTTTTTTCGCAGTAGCTCAAGTATCTGTTGGTCGGTATCATCCCTGCCGAGGCGGGCAATTTTTTCAGGCAGATCTTTAACCTGTATTAAATCTCTTTCTTCAGCCGCGGCCAAAATCGCGGCTCTTTTAATAACCGACTCCAGCTCCCTGATATTGCCGGGCCAGTTAAATAGTTTCAGCTTTTCGGCGGCAGCTTCGGAAAGTTTCAGACGCGGATTTTCCCGGCTAACAAAAAAGTCAGCCAGAATATTAATATCTTCCTTTCTTTCTCTCAGTGGAGGAAGTTCGATGTTAATCACATTAAGACGATAATAAAGGTCTTCCCTGAATTTTTTCTCTTTAACAAGCTGCGCCAGATTTTTATTGGTTGCCGCGACCACCCTTACATCAGTCACTAATGAAGCTGATGAGCCAACCTTTTCAATTTCACCCGATTGAAGAACCCTTAACAATTTCACCTGAAAATTTTCACTCGTTTCACCAATTTCATCAAGAAAAATTGTTCCCTTGTCCGCCGCTTCAAATCTTCCTTTCTTATCGCTGACCGCCCCGGTAAACGCTCCCTTAACATGCCCGAAAAGTTCACTTTCCAGCAATGTTTCACTTAATGCGGCGCAATTTACCGCTATGAAAGGTTTTCCTTTTCTTTTGCTTAGTTCATGAACAGCGCGGGCAGCAAGCTCTTTACCGCTGCCGCTTTCACCAGTGATCAGAATGTTGGCTTCTGATGGCGCCACCTTCTTGATCATAGTGATCACTTTTTGCATGGCGCGGCCGGAATATATCATACCCATAAAATTTTCCGGCCCGGTTTCAGGCGCGGAATTCGCATCCGGTTTATTATCATCCTTCTCCTGTCTCAGCTCTTTAATTTCCTCCTTTCGTGTGATAACTTTGCTTATTATTCCCGCGTCACCCTTTTCCCTGTCCGGGTCCAGTTCCGACTCAAGTTTTTTCAGTTCCGCCTCCTTCCGCTCAAGCCTTCCTTTTAACTTTATACTTTCATTTCCGGCTTTTTCAAATTCTGTTTCTTTTTCGACAAATGAGATATAAAGTTCAGCCGGCAGGAAAAATAACACCAAAAGAAGAAATAAGCCTGAGTTTATATTCAGTAACAATCCGGTGACAAACAGGATATACAAAATAATTCCGGCGAAAAGCAGAGAAATGTACTTCAGAGTAATGAACCTGCCGGAGGTAAAAAAGAGAAGCGCGGTGATCAGGATAAAAAACAGTATCGTACTGATCAGGAAATAACTATTATCAGCCATCCTGTTTTTTAATATGTTATCAAGAAAGAGAGCGTGAAGGAAAATCCCATTATCGGCGAAAGAGAACTCTGATTCAATTTTTTTCGCGACAGAGGGAGCAGTAACACCAACAAGAACAATTTTATTCCCGATAAAAAATTTCTGCTCTTTTTCATCCAGCCGCAGGAATTCCAGAAGTGAAATTCTATTAAACTTTTCAATATTAACCAGGGTATTTATTCTGGATTCAGCGTTTATCCTGCTCTCTTCACCGCAGATTTCCGCCAGTCTTATGACAAACGCCGGTTCGAAAGTCTGCCCCGTTTTAATTCCCGGCGGAATAATAAACCCGTTTGACCAGAGATAATTAATATGACCCGTTTTAATATTATACTTCTTAAAGATCGGGAAATAAATGGTATCGGCGTCATAAGGGGGGAATCCGTCGACATTTTCACCAAACGAGGCCAGGACGATATTATCACCCTTTTTCAGTTCTCCGGCGAAAACATCATTATAAACCGACTGGAATGAAAGATCATCAGCAAAAAATATTTCAATTCCGGCAGCTTTAACACCCGCTTCACGGAATCTACTGACAAGCAGAGCGTAATAATTTCTTTTTACAGGCCAGCGCAGGTTAGTTATATCCTCTTCATTTATTTCCAAAATTACAATATTACTGTCGGGCGCGGCCATCAGGAAACCGGGAGTCAGATTATTTTTTATAAAATCATTGACCTTTTTATCAAAACCTGTTATACTTATAAGAATTCCCGCCATTAGGGGTAAAAGCCAGAGGAATTTAATTTTCGATATTGTCTTTTGATTATTATACATAAAAAATTAATTTGAGAAAGGGATTATAATTTACAAAATTACTGAATTAAATGATTTAAAACATCAGTCATAACCGGAGGAAAAACAATGACTATCAACGGATTGAAAGTATACACAGAGGGGGATAGCAACAACAGGCCGATGTTATTTATCCACGGTTTCCCATATAATCACAAAATGTGGGATTTCCAGGCCGAAGCGCTGAAAGATGAATATTATGTGATCCGGTATGATATCAGGGGACTCGGTAAAAGTTCGGTCGGCGACGGACAATATACTATGGAAATGTATGTTGATGATCTTTTCGCCATAATGGATAAACTGAAGCTGGAAAATCCTGTGGTTTGTGGATTATCGATGGGAGGATATATCCTTTTCAGAGCGGTGGAAAGAGATCAGTCAAAATTTGGCAGTGTTATTTTTTGTGATACAAAACCCTTTGGCGATGACAACGCGGGTAAGTTAAAAAGAGCAAATTCAATAAAGCAGATAAATGAAGAAGGATTAAAATCATTCACCTCTTCATTTGTGCCCAACTGCTTCTGGCAGAAGACAATAGATAAAAAAACATGATCTTTACAAATCAGTTCTTTCAGAAACGAATAAAAACAGCGACACAGGTGTTAAAGGAGCTCAGATAGCAATGATTAGCAGAACTGATACCAGCGGAATTCTGCCCGCGTTAAAAATTCCCGCTCTGGTTATCTGCGGTGAACATGACGCCCTTACTCCCCCGGCTGTTATGAGTGAATTTTCTTCGGTTATGGCGGGAGCTGTCTATCGGACTATTCCCGACGCGGGGCACATGGCGCCTCTTGAAAATCCGGACGCTGTTAATCTTGTTATACGTGATTTTCTCGCCGGCAAACTTGAACAATAAAGCAGTTATGTTAAAATTTAACCCGACTTATAAAGTATCAGAAGATTTATTTAATTTCCTTGTTAAATCCACAGGAGGTGCTTTTTCCTCCGCAAGAATGGAAGAACTTACCTCTCTTATTGAAAAGGAGGCGGAAAAATATTTTTTCACTAAATCATCCGAAGCAAATCTTATCCGGATAATCGGTGCTTCTTACGATAAATACTTTTTTCTTAATGACTGCCTCCGTTATCCTTTTCATGTCGAAATTATTACCGCGATCGCCGCTAACAGCAATTACCTTACTGATATTGTTGTACGCAATCCCGAATTGCTTTCTCTGGTTTTTGACACTTCATTCCTGACAAAAGATACTGATCCCCTTTCACTTAAAACTGAACTTGCCTCGGCTCTCTCCAGGTATAAGGGGTTTTCTTCAAAGCTGAATTTTTTAAGGATATTCAGGCGGCGTATGCTGCTGAAAACAGGGATCAATGATATTCTGGGCAATATTTCCCTCGACCAGGTAACAGGAGAAATCGCTTTAATCGCGAAAGCGGTTTCGGAAGCTCTCTTCGCTCTTACCCTGAATGAAATATTTTTAAAATATAAGATCGCCGGAAATAAAGGGAAATATTGCCTCGCCGCCCTGGGAAAACTGGGTGGCGATGAGCTTAACTACAGTTCGGATGTTGACTTCATTCTCTTTTATGAGGAAGATTTCCCTGTAAAAAAAGGAATTTATTATTCACAGGTTTTAACTGAAGCGGCGCATCTTTTTATTCAGTCGGCAACCGAAGTTACCGACAGAGGTTTCTTATACCGTGTCGACTTCCGTCTTCGCCCCGATGGCAGAAATTCTCCTCTCTGCCGTTCTGTTACCGAATATATGAACTATTACGAAGGAAGAGGTGAAGACTGGGAAAGACAAATGCTTATTAAACTGAGCTTTTCCGGAGGAGATAAAACTCTCTATTTTAAGTTTAAAAACTATATTAGCCATTTTGTCTATCCTTCCTCATTTTCAAAATCACCCCTGGAACAGATCAAGAGAATGAAAAGGAGGATTGAACAGCGGGGAGGCGATGAGGAAAATATTAAAATTATCAGCGGGGGAATAAGAGATATCGAGTTTTCAATTCAGGCCCTGCAGCTTATAAACGGGGGGGCGAAGCATGATATAAGAACAGGCAATTCACTTGAGGCGATAACTGCGCTCGAAAAACACTCCCTTCTCTCTTCCGATGAAGCCCCGATATTCAGGGAATCTTATATCTTCTATCGAAAAATTGAACATTATCTGCAATTGATGAATGATAAGCAGACTCACGTTATTCCCGCCGAAGGAGAGCTGACAGATAAACTTGCCTTTTTCCTCGGGTTTAATTCAAGAGAACAGTTTTTTTCGCGCCTGACTCAGCGCCGCAGCCGGGTAAGACAGATTTTTAATATGATCTTTAATTCCGAAGGGGATTCCGAAATGCTCAGGGAAGAAATACCGGAAATTAATTTTAAAGATCAAAAGAAGGCTGAAAAGAACCTGGAATTCCTAAGAACCGGGACAGGACTGCTCGGAACAAAAAGATTTGATAAAAAAACCATTGAGCTCTTTAGCGTTATTGAGCCGACTCTTCACGACTACCTGATTGAATCCGCCGATCCTGATCTGGCCCTCGATAATCTTACCCGGCTCATAGGATTTACAATCTTCCCCTCAATATGGTATAAAGAATTTACCAGCAGGAAATTTTTCACCGACTTTCTCGATGTCTGCTCATATTCGAGCAGGGCTATCGAGCTGCTTTGCACAGACCATTCACTCGAAGAAATGTATATCACCCGCCGGGTTTTTTCCAAAGAACTGGCAAGCTGGTTTGAAGTTCTGAATATCAGGCAGATTAGATTTGTCCTCGCTGTTCAACTGGCGCTCAGGCTTATTCCCTTCAGAAAGTTTTCCCGTGTTTTGCATGATTATTATAAAAGCAAGCTGCGTGAAATCCTTCTTTCAGTTGATCCCGCGTATGATTATTTCCTCGCCGGGCTGGGCAGTTTCGGAGCTTCCGAAATGACTTTCGCTTCTGACCTCGATCTTATTGTTGTCGTCCGGAATGTGGAAGATATCGAACAGGCGAACAAAGACTTTCAGAAATTTCTCATGTATACCAGGGAGAGGCTGAACCCGCTGGAAATAGATTTCCGGCTGCGTCCCGAAGGAAGGAACTCCCCCCTCGTAGCCGATCTTGAACAATATAAAAAATACCTCGCTTCAAGAGCGCAGGTTTGGGAATATCAGTCATTTGCCAAAATGCGTTTTATCGCGGGGAAAGAAAATCTTTATGAAGAATTTACCGAACTGATAAGTGAAAATATAAAACGTTTTGAGAAGGAACCGCTAAAAACCGAAATAAATGATATGCTGAAAAAAGTGCGGAAACAAGGCATATCAGGTTTCGGCAATATATTTAATATAAAAAAAAGTCGCGGGGGAATTCTGGACCTCGATTTCCTTACCCAGTATCTTCATCTTTCAGATAAAGAGAGTTTCCAGATGCTTGCCGGAAGAGATATTCCGGGACGGCTGATGTTTTTTACCGACATTCTCCCTCATAGCCAGGAAATTGAACAGGCTTACGCTTTCCTGAAAGAAACCGAACTGGTCATTCAGAACCTCTTTAATACCAATAATTCTATCCTTCCCGGCGACCAGGTAAAAAGAAAGATGATAGCGAACGGTCTGAAAATAAATCTCAAGGATTTTGAGGAAAAACTGAAACAATCTATAAATATTATTTCTGCCAACTATGATCAAATTATGAGAGGATAAATGGAATTAATCAGAAAATATTATCCTTACCTGACAGGATTTTTTGTTTTTGTAATCTATCTTACCACTATCGCCCCGTCGGCGATACAGATCGATTCGGGAGAACTTGCGGCTGTGCAGGCGCTGCCGGGAATAGCTCACCCCACCGGCTACCCTCTTTTCACTATGCTCGGATGGCTCTTTCTGCAGATTCCACTCCCCTTTAGCGATATATTTATGAGCAACCTTCTCGCCTCTTTGTGGTGCGCCACCGGAGTGATCTTGTTCGTGAAATCCGCCTCTCTTTTACTCTCAAATATCGAGATAATTAAAACTGAAAAGAAGGGGAAGAAAAAAAGTGAGATAAAGGAAAAACCTTCTGAAATTAATATAATTTTAGCTTCAGTTACAGCCGGACTTTTACTCGCGTTCAGTAAAACATTCTGGCTGCAATCTGTATCTGTGGAGGTATATTCTCTTCATATCCTGACGATAAATATTGTTATCCTGCTGCTTATTAAAGTCTGGTTCGGCGAGGGGACATACAAAAACTGGCTTTATGTAGCCGCGGCTCTTGCCCTCTCATTTTCCAACCATATGACCACTCTGCTTATCCTGCCCGGAATCGCCTACATTTTTTTCAGAAAAGAAAAATTCGGCAAAACAGCGTTTATGAAACTCGGCTCCATGCTGGCTCTTTTTTTCCCTTTGCTAGGAATTATTTATTCCTATCTTCCTTTAAGGGCTTCAGCTTCCCCCCTGCTCAACTGGGGTAACGCGATAAACTTCGAAAATTTCTGGCGCCATTTTACCGGAAAACAATACCAGGTCTGGCTCTTCTCCTCAACAGATTCCGCTAAAAAACAGCTTGCTTATTTTTTTGAGAATCTGCCGGGTGAATTTGTTTATGCCGGACTTATTATCGCTATAATCGGGATAATCTTCGCGCTTAACAATCATAAAAAGGTTTTCTGGTTCCTTGGAATAACTCTTGTCGCCACAGTAGCCTATTCAATAAATTATGATATTGTGGATATTGATTCCTATTTCCTTCTCGCTTTTATTTCACTCTCATTTTTCGCCGGGTATGGAGTTCTTTTTCTTCTGCGTTATTTCCTGAATACCCTCCCCTCATGGGGAATTTACCTCATTCCGGTTATTCTTTTTGTTATCCCCCTGGCGGGCAACTATGCCGAAGCGGATTATTCCGATTTTTACATCATTGAAGATTACACCCGCGAATTGTTACAGAGTACGGAAAAAGAATCAATTGTTTTAAGCTACCAGTGGGATTATTTCCTGGCCGCCTCCTATTATTACCAGTATGTTGAAAATTTAAGAAGAGATGTTACTGTAATCGATAAGGAACTGATTCGGAGATCATGGTACCTTACACAAATGGAAACAATATCCCCCGGTATTTTTAAGGGACAGGAGAAAACCGTTAAAGACTTTCTGCGGGCGCTTCAGCCTTTTGAACGGGGAGGACAGTTTAACAGTCAGCTTCTCGAAAGGTTGTACCAGTCATTGATGACCGGGCTGATTTCAAATAACAGCGAACGTGACTTTTACATAGGACCAGAGCTTTTTGATAATGAAATGAAAAGAGGTGAGTTTTCTCCTCCCGAAGGATATACTCTTGTGCCCCACCTGTTTTTATATAAACTGGTAAAAACAAAAGAATATGTGCCCTGCCCCGATCCCGAATTTAACCTGCGCTTTCCTGAAAAGGGAAATTATTACTCAGATTTTATAAAAAAACTTGCCTCCGCGGTTTTAATCAACAGGGCATTTTATGAAATGCAGTATAACAAACCGGAAAGGGCTAAAATTTATCTTAAGAAAGTAATTGAACAATATAAAGGGGTGAGAATACCCCAACAATTAAGGGGACTGCTGAATTGAGCTGGTTTATTAATGAAAATGAATTGCGGTATGATTTTATACGTTCTTCAGGACCGGGGGGACAAAATGTAAACAAAGTATCCACCGCGGTGCAGTTGCGTTTTAATATTAAAAACTCCCCCTCACTGCCTGAGGAAGTAAAAAGCAAATTGATTGCGATTGCGGGAAATAAAGTCACCGCTGATGGAACATTAATAATTGAGGCTTCAAGATACCGCTCACAGTTAAAGAACCGGCAGGACGCACGAAACCGGCTGAATGCCATGATCGATTTGGCCTCGCGTAAAGAAAAAAAGAGAAAAAAATCCCGCGTCCCCGAAGCTGTGAATCAAAAACGCCTCCAAAATAAAAAAAGAAAAAGTGAAATCAAAAAAATGAGAGGCAAAATCTCCCCCGATTAATGGCGTCAATACTAAGCTGGCAAAGCCGGGACCTAAAGGAAATTCAGCAAAAGATTCGTACTAATCTTAAATTTTATCAGGATATACCCTGATATTTTTCACAATATATTCGTATATATCCTGAATTTTCTTAACCACGAAGAACACAATGACAATAACACCGCGCCTTCAGGCCGGTGATTCCACGACGCGAAGCCCGCGAAAGGAAAAGAAAACGCAAATGCCGCTAAGAAGAACAGGATTAACAGGATTGTATAGATAAACAGGATGGAATTCGGTATCGCAATTGTTTTTACCTCACTCAGAACTAAAGGATTCCCCTGATAAAACCACAAATCAAGTCATTATATTCATGCTCTGTTTTTTTCATTCATCATTTATAATTCACCATTCACAATTCTTTATGGAGCCAGATACCCTATAAGAGCTTTAGCCCAAAGAAAACATAGTGGGGAAATAAAAGTCTCTATCCATTTTAAACCCGCTCATTTTTGAACCATGATTAAAGAATTTAAGGATTGCAGGATTAAATTTCAGCATCGCTATAGGAATTGGCGCTTTCCCAGCGTGACCGTTTCATGCCTCATACTTCATACTTCTCATACCGCTTATTTTATGGAATACGAGCGCTAAAATCGGTCTCGAATTCAAGGTACTATTTAAGCATAAGCCACTGAATATTCATCTATTTTTTTTGTATCTTCCATTTATGGAAAAAAGTGAAATTATAGAACAAGATTTTATTATTGACAGACTGACAGATTCTATTCTGAATACCATTTCCGGGGATAGTTTCCCAACCGGGATTTCTATTCTGACAGGATCAGATTTGAAAAATATAACCAGGGAAAACGGTTGGAACTTCAATTGGAAATCTGAGTTTAATAATGAGAAAACTGAACAATACAAATTGACGATAATTCATAATCCGGGTATCATACAAGGATTATTAAGTATTACAATCGAGAATGATCATGTATTTATTAATCTTTTGGAGAGCGCCTCGTTTAATATTGGTAAAAATAAACTCTATGAAGGAGTAGCCGGAAATCTGGTTGCGTATGCCTGCAAGGTATCTTTCCAAAAAGGATTTGAAGGATTTGTTGCTTTTACCGCAAAAACCAAATTAATTAAACATTACGAAAAAACGCTTGGAGCATTTCACTTTAAGAATCAAAGAATGATCATTGATACTATCGCGGCAAAGAATTTAGTAAAAAAATATTTTAAGGTACAATAAAATGTCACATATAAAAGAACCCGAAGGTGTTGATTTTTTAATTCAAAGTCCTCCATTAACAGATCAGGAGAGAAAAGAGATCAGCGAACAGATAATAAAAATGAAAACCAAACCTGTAAAAAGAAGCGCTTCTAAAAAGAAAACAAAAAAGGAGAAGGTTGAATAAAACCAAAAAAACTGACAAAGTATATTGTCGGTTGCGACCGGTGTTCCAACTTTAAATGATAATAGCGTTTTTTAATCTGCCGGCAAATATTTCCTTTCGAAGTACTCCTCCGGCGCGGGATGGTAAATTTCAAACTTCATTTTTTACTTGTTTCATAGAGGAGGAATTTTTATTCTTGGCAACGGGAAGAAATCTGCTCCCCCAAAATACCGGGAGGACTTAAAATGACAAAAACAGCAGCATTTAAGGAAGCGCGGAGAGAACAACAGAAGTTACATTTATAAACTGAAAAGGGGATTGAAGTTATTATCACGAAAAAACATAACCCATTACCCCGGTTAGGTCCAATGACATCCGCCGGAAAAGCGCGAATACCTGGATTAAGCCAGTGGAAGATTTTCACAAGTAATGATTTAAATTCTCCGTTGGGAATTACAAAATTATGAATGATGGGAAAAAAAATATAATTATTTACAATACTGTTGACGGCAAGGCTTCTGTATCTCTATATGCCAGAGATGGCATGGTCTGGATAAATCAAAATCAGATAGCTGAACTTTTTGGCACCTCCAAACAAAATATCGGTCAGCACATAACTAACATATTGGAGGAAAAGGAGTTAAACGAATCTTCAGTTGTAAAGAAATACTTTACAACTGCCGCTGACACCAAACAATACCATGTAACATATTACGCGCTGGAGATGGTTCTCGCGATAGGTTTCAGTATCGTCTTCTCTATCCTTACCTTCTTTAAAAAAAATGAATAACCCCGGCGCAACCACAGTCCTGCCATCATACTCTTACTCATACTCCTAATTTGGCGGAACCAGAAAAAATTGAATTCGATGAAAAAATCGTACTCGTTCTCGTAATCGTACTTCGTACTCGTCCTTACCAAAACGCTCAGTTTTTTCGAGAACAAGCACGATTACGAGTACCTGTTCCTGAGTGCGTAATAATCTTACCATTTTGCGTAGAATTTAGTTTCGAACGGGATAATCTTACTCTGATTTTTTAATTCATCATTCATAATTCACCATTCATAATTCACTATCGCCATTCACAATTCTTTTCCCTTGCATAAAAAACCAATATTCACTAATTTAGGAATGACTGATTGTTTTTGGGGTAATAAACGCTCGTATTAGCGAATGATTGTTTTATACGATATAGATTAAATATGATTTTAATTCTGGCCAAATAACTGTAATGTGAGTTACGTGGCGGAGCTGTGGGAAATAACAGCAGTTACACCAAACTGAATTTTGTACATTATTACTTACATGATGATTGTTGCCAATATTTTTTTGAGCAATAATGTATAAAATTCTTATTTGTTATGCACAAAGGTAAATTATGTTAAAAATATTACCGCTCTGTAGAAAGGAAAAATATTTTACTTCCTGCATTCTCCCACAATTGATCTGTGGCGACTTTATGCAAAGATTAAATCATTTTTTAAACTTTTTGAATATTAACAACAAATTTATCCATGAAAATTATTCATTGGATAATCTTCTTTTTTATACAGAGTATTCTCTCAAAGAATCTGCAGATTGGATAGAGTTATTAAATCATTCTACAAAAGAAACTCCTGATTTAGTTTTGCTTATCAAAAGCAGAATCGATAATTCTCATTTATTGGTTGTAATTGAAGCCAAAATGTATAATCGAACATCTGCCAAAAAGTTTAGAGAACAATTGGACTTGCAAAAACCCATAATAGAAATCATTAAAGGCAAAATTGGTATAAAAGAAGAGGACATTCTGCATATTGGTTTATTAAAGGATATTCCGAAAAATTTAGTTGCTTTAGAGAACGAACAAATAATTACCTGGTCTGACATTTTGAAATTATATCCAGATTTAAAAGAAAATTATTTTTATAAAATTCTTGATTTCGCAATTACCAACGACAAAGTTTCGAGCCCATTAAAAAAGGGTGCACATTCTCAAACTAAAAGGAAACAGAATTATTTTGATAAATGCTCCTATGATGAGATTAAGAAACTTAGTTCAAAGGAAGGATCAAAAATTATCATTGGTTTTACTGGTGGCAGAAATGCACTTAAGGTTGCTGATGATGTCGAATTAGAAAAGAGAATATTTAAGTGGGATTATGTTGAATCTTCAAAAGGGAAAAAAAATAAAGGCAATTGGATTTATGGTGATGAATTTTATCAAATAGTTACAAATAAATGATTATTGCTAATATGTGCATAACCAGCAACTCAGCCGGACGCCGTTTTTAAATTCGGCATTTGTGTTGTTCTTAAGTTTTGTGAAATAAACAACACTGCTGATAAGCAGTAGTGTATTAAACTAAATTGTAGCAACCGGTTTGTGTGGTTGAATTTACAAACCGATTGCATAAACTTTGGCGTAGTATTATTATTCGGCATTCCAGTGTTGGGGCGCCGGCTAGTTGCCACGCCGTTATGCTTTTAACAATGTTATCGATTTCTTAATTTTCATTTGAAAGGCTTCCAGTGACTACTTTAGAAAACATACCTGTAAAATACTCAGATTTGATAAGTGAAATTGAAACAGGCCAAGTCAAAATACCGCAATTTCAACGGAAATTTGTTTGGGGTATTAAAGCGTCTGCTAAATTGCTAGATAGTATAATTAAAGGATATCCAATTGGAACATTCATTTATTGGCGAACAAATGAACGTCTCCGGGCAATCCGTAATCTAGGAAATATTTCGTTACCGGAACCCAAAGATGGCGAATTTATTAACTATGTTTTAGATGGTCAGCAAAGATTAACATCACTCTTTGCTTCACTGAAAGGTATAAAAATTAAAGACGATGATGGGAAAATATCTGATTACTCTGAAATGTATATTGATTTGACAGCGAAAGAAGATGGTGAGATAATAACAATAGATATTTCTGGATTAGAAGAAAATTCATACATAAAAGTTACAGATTTAATGGAAGGTAGTTTAACAAAACTTGCTTCTTTTCCGGAAAAATTTCATCCCACATTAGAACAATATAAAAAAATTATTCAATCCTATACTTTTTCTGTAATTAATTTAAAGAATGCTCTCATCGATGTTGCAACTGAAGTTTTTACTCGATTAAATGTTGGTGGTAGAGCACTGACATTGTTTGAAATAATGGTTGCTAAAACATATGACGCTACAAGAGAATTTGATCTTTCTGAAAAATACGACGAATTAAAGGAAGAGTTGAGCAATAGCCAGTTTGATACAATTCCAACAGCTACAGTTTTGCAAGTAGTATCTATTTTGCTTGAAAAAGATTGTACAAGAAAACAAATATTAAAATTAGAAAAAGAAAAATTTATAGATATTTGGGATGAAGCGATTGATTGCATTAAAAAGAGTGTTGATTTTTTCAGAAGCTACGGGATTGTCGTAAGTCGTATCCTACCGTATAACGCATTGGTTGTTCCGTTCAGCTACTTCTTCCATATTCATAAAAAGAATCCGACAGGGATAATGAAAAAAAGATTGGAAGACTATTTTTGGCGGGCTTCATTAGGTTTTAGATATTCATCAGGTGTAGAAAGTAAGTTAGCACAGGATATTGAAAAGATAGAGAAAATTATTAATGATGAATTACCAAAATATGAATGGGCTATTACAATTGATGAAGAATATATCGAGAATAATGGTTGGTTCAGTACGGGAAAGGCATTTATAAAGGCAATACTCTGTCTTTATGCTAAGCAAAAACCCAAATCATTTGACAATGGTCTTGATGTTATCTTAGATAATAGTTGGTTAAAAATTGCCTCAAGTAAAAATTATCATCACTTTTTTCCAAAATCTTGGCTAAAAAAGAATTTCAAAGGTTGGGAATATTTTTATGTCAATCATATCGTCAATATAACCATTGTTGATGATTTCCTTAATAAAAGAACTATTAAAACAAAATCTCCAGGCAATTATATGAAAACTTTCCTGAAGCGAAATACTGAACTAAAGGCCACGATGAAATCACATCTAATTGATATCGAAAATGATGGCATTTGGGAAAATGATTATGAGAAATTTTACAGCACAAGATTGAAACGAATATCCAAGTCACTTAACAAATTTATTATTTCCCAAGATGATAACTCTGTAACACCATTAGAAGTTTATGAAGATATTGAAGAACCTGAATATAACGAGTTAGGTTAAATAAAGCATAACAATGGCATCAACGCCGACCGCAAACGCGGTCGGGTTTTTTGGTTAAATACAAGTTTTTTAAAGCGTTGCGGCGGGTTATGCCGGCCGTTATGCCACTATGGCAAAATCATTTTCAAGGAATAAACTTTCAACATGTATATTTTCTAAATTCACAAAGGACAAGTAATGAACAGACAAATTTTGATACTTTTAGGTGGTTTTATACTCTTTAGCATCAGTTGCTCACAAAATAAAATTTTGGTAGAAAACAACCAGACACACAAAGAGGCTGTGATAGAATTAGTTAATCTTATAGATATGAAAACCACTTTGGATGAATCGGTAAAGGTGCTACTTGATATACAAATTCAACAAAATCCTTCTCTTGAAAACTATAGAAACACAATGCTTAAATTCTTTAAAAAATATATGAGTTGGGAATCTATGGAAGCAGATTATGTAAAACTTTATCAAGAAGAGTTTAATGAAAAGGAAATTCGGGACATGATTGACTTCTATAAAACAGAAACGGGTAGAAAAACTTTGAAAAAACTACCAGCATTGTTGCAAAAAGGAGCTCAGATAGGTCAAAATAGAGTGCAAGAAAATATGCATGAATTACAGAAAATGATTGAAGCACGACAGAAAGAATTAAATGATTCTCCAAATGACTAACACTATATTCAATTGGACACCGGCCATAACAAAATGTTCAACGGGGACGATGAATCGACAATCGAAAGCTACTTCCTGCGCGTGCGCCGGTTAACATTCACCGTTATACACCGCAAGGTCAAAAGAACATGCCAGATGAAATATATATAAAATTTGAAGCGCCGGTTTCGAATGATTCACAGTCTGAAGATAATACAATTATAAAAATCTTAAAAATGGTATTGCTGAAATTTCTATGTTTAATTTTGTCGCATGGTCATTTCTGCTGCATAGGTTAAAAAAAAGAATATGTTTTTTCAGCCTTTTATGGTATTCAGTATAATAGCGCTTTTGCGGCCATTTTTCCTTCACAATCCGCGAAATCCGCGAAATCACAAAAATCTGCGGTCGTCGTTGCCTATTAAATATTAAATATTAATTGTTAATTGTTAATTGTTAATTGTTAATTGTTAATTAATAATTATTTTTCCCTGCCAGCTCGGGGAAAAGTCCGCTTTCTTTAACAAATTTTTCTTTCATCAGATGCCGGAATTTATCCCACCCGATAAACAATTCCAGTTCACCCATCGAGTAGGGGGCAATTTCATAGGAATTAAAGAGAAACCGTAATCCGCTCCTTTCGATAAGGAAATTTTCATTAAGCTCAAATCCCTCTTCAAACCAGTAACCGCCCGAAGCGAGTGACCTGCCACTTTCTATACCGGTGGAATCGCGGAATATTTTTTCAGCTATCCCCACAAATTCATCCTCATTTTCATCCTTAATAATGTCATAGAGATTAAGAAAAGTACTGTCGGCGGCTGAATAATTCAGATAACTGACTGTGGCATTCGGATGCGCTCCCCCCATAAATGTCGCCTCCCGGAATTTAAACCCGATCACCGGAAACTGCTCAAAAGCCACATCCATTTTTCTCTCAATATACCAGAATATCGGCGCGGAGGGAAAATCTATCCTGAATCTCTCGTAATCATTAAGAAAAGTAAAAGCGATGCTGTCCGGACTATCAAAAGATTCATCCACGTAAGCGGGACTCAGGGTATATTTTTCTATCATCTCCTGCAAATAGGGATATTTTGTCTCAAATTTTGGCCAGACAATCCGTACATATGTACAGGTATCGCTGCCCGGCCTGCAATCCTCATAACTTTTTTCATATTTAACATACTGATAAGAAAATGAATCCGGTTTTTCTTCCCGTACCGTTTTTTCGGTGCAATTAATAAAAACAAAAGAAACGATAATAATACCTGCGAATATACTTTTTTTCAAAACCTGCCTGCCTTTATTTTGATTCTCCTTTCAGTGCGCTGCTTATTACATCTGCAAAAATAACGGGATATTTTTATTATGAAAATTAATTCCGTTATTTTTTGATAAGAAAAATTAAAACTTATGTTGGAAAATGCAAAATCTTCTCTTCACCTTCAATGTCGTCGCCCGGTTTTTCTTGTAGTCGCCCTCGGATTTGTGGTTCGTATTTCCGGTATTATAGATGACGGGTTTGTTTCAACCACTTCAAAATTCACATTCGAGATAGCGCTGCCGATATTTGTTTTTATGAAACTTTATAACATTGACCTCGCTGAAAAATTTGAGCCCGGTTTAATCACGTTCGCTTATGTGGTGACGATAGTTATGTTTTTGATTATCTGGCTTTTCGCCTCTATGAGAATCAAACGGAAAGAGGATATGGGTGTTTTTGTCCAGGGCAGTTTCCGGAGCAACTACGCCATAGTCGGACTCGCGGTCACCCTGAATATGTTTGGTGAGGACGCGTTGGCCAGGGCCTCGCTGCTGCTGGTTTTTCTGCTCCCCCTTTATAACCTGCTTTCAGTGATCGTGCTTACAAGGATGGATGAATCGAAACAGGAAAATATAATTGTCAAAACGGCTGTTGAAGTCATAAGGAATCCCCTGATCATAGCTGTTGTTATATCCATTATTTTTTCACAAACCGGGCTGAACCCCGGCAAAGCCATTCTTACAGGCGCCGGCTACATATCCGATCTCGCACTGCCTGTGGCCCTGATTGGAATCGGGGCTTCGCTGAATATTAAAAACATCAGGAAAGCATCCCGGCTGGCATTTTATTCATCCCTTCTGAAGCTGGCGGTTCTTCCCTGTGTCGCTTTGCCGGCAGCTATTCTGCTCGGTTTTAAGGGAGAGGAGTTGGGCATAATATTTATTCTGTTCGCGTGTCCCACCGCGATAGTCAGTTTTATTATGGCCGAAGCTATGGGAGGAAACAGCAGACTCGCTGGCAATATCGTAGTCCTTACAACCATCGCTTCCGTTATCACAATGACCCTGGGGCTCGTTTCCCTGAAAGAACTCGGCATAATTTGAAGCAATTTGATAATTGATAATTTTTTCGTGCTTTTGTGATTTTGTGACCGTTTTTCAGTAAAGCAATTATTCTTGAAATAAATCCACCAATTCAATTGTTCATTATTCATTGTTAATTGAATTTATCCCATTATGCGCGGAATAACTGCTAAAGGTCTAAATTTTCCCCAGGCAGAGCTTTAGGAAAACGCCCTAAAGGGGAAAAGTTCTCTGGCAAAACGGGAGACGATTTATTCAATAAGAAGTTAAATTATACGCAAATTGGTAAGATATTTATCAGCAGTTAGAAAGTTTTATTGCCAGGCATAAGTTTCGTAGTTACTCGAGGTGTGTCCTCCCCCGTCAATGAAGAAGAACGCTTCATTGCCACCCCTTGCCACAGGCATCCCAATGGGGCCGGCGGGGGACATTTTGATTACTCAGGATTATCGATAAATATCCCCCGCCGGAGGGGGTGGATTCAAAGTGCTTTTCTTTGAAGACGGGGGAGGACTATCCTTGAGCTAAACGATAACTTTTCTTTTTCTGACTCCATCAGCTTATGGATTTTGAATCGCGGCCTGTCAATCGGCAACATGTTATTGGCGGGCTTTTTGACAAATTTTGCTCCTTAGATTATCCTCAACATGTTGGCGTTAGTGTGGTGATAAGAGATTAATACCGATACCGAAAAATAATCATGAAATCCATAAATCCATAAATCATGGTTCAGACATCTTTTTCTGTGTAAAACTGCTGTGGACTTTCACACCAACTTAATAAGGTAATAAGGTTAAACTCTTTTGGTTTTTACCCGGCTACTAAGGTTAAAAAATAAAGAATAAGGTTTTATTGAGCCTTTTGTGGGATTTGGTGCTTTTGTGTTT
>CAXXGF010000034.1:0-67922 GCA_963677445.2 Melioribacteraceae bacterium
GAAATAAAAGGTATGTGGAGAGGCGAATTTGGCGACACTCCCCTGGTGATGAATGTTACAAAACAAACAGAAAACACGCTGAATGCGAACCTCTCTATCCTTTACAGCAAACATAAAACATTATTCAATTACCGGCGTCATTGACAGTTCCGCGGTATGATTGAGCTCAAAGATAATACCGGTGGTGTCTACATGGGTGAATTCAGTGATAATAATTATGTAATGTCAGGTATGTACAGAAGCAAAGCCGGTGAAAACACCCCGTTCAAACTTGTATCCGATAACAAACCTGAAGAGGTTGAAGAAAAAGAACCGGTAAAAGAGATAAAGAAGAAGCCGTAACGCCTGAAGAAACAAAGAAAACTGAAACGAAAAAAAGTGAACACCGAAAGTGACTCCACCTGTTGTTGCCGAAGAAAAGCCGCTGATGAGAAAAGAACAGATACCGAAACCAAAAAACCGGCAGTGACCGAAAAGAAAACTCCGGTAAAAACAGATAAAGAACCGGTTGTTCAGGAAAAGAAAAAAACTCCTGTTGTCGCGGAAGAAAAACCTGTGTTGAAAAGAACCGGTAAAAACTGAAGAAAAGAAACCGAAGTTAAAAAAGAAGCAAAACTTGTTCTTCCAAAAAAATCAATTCAGATGAGAACCGGCAGGGATTCCGGATGGATATATATGACTGCTACCGCGTCCGCGCTTCAATCGTCAGGATAAAGTTCTTCATAACCGATATTCAGGGAACAGGACTGTCAATATCCGGCAAGTTCTATTATGGCAACTGACGGAACGGAAACCGCGTGCCTGTTGACCAGGGAAGCCTCGGCAGCGCCGATCTTGACGGAACAGAAATAAACCTGAAAATGGAAAACATGAAACCGGTCGAAGGTTCTTTTGTTTTCAGGAACTTTGATGAAAATGTAGCTAAAATAAGAAAACTTGAAGTAAGGCTCGGAGACGGTAGCTGGGAAACAGTTGTTTTCGAAGAGCTCGAAATAGATTAGACAGAATTGTATATTGTCTAAATAGAAGGTTTACAAAAAAAATCAACTTTGCTCCTAAAAGGGAGCAAAGTTTAATTACCCGGGTGACGGATGTAATAAGGAACCGGGAGTAACGAATCAGGAAAGACGATTTGTCCCCGAAAGAGGGCGAACCGCAGCTAAAGTTTAAGGTAATTCCTGAAAGTGGAATAAAACAGGAATTATAATGAATTAATAGTATTAAAAATTTGAAATCAACAGGTAGAAATTATGCCTCTAAGTTGTGATAACTGTGGAGCCCAAAACAGGGATATCGCGAAATACTGCAAAAAGTGCGGCGGTGAACTTATTACCAGCGAAGCCATAGAGCTTGAATCCCTGGTTGGATTGGGCCAGGTAAAAAGTGAAATAAAATCGATGATAAATGTCTATAAGGCAATGCAATCCCGCGGAACCGGCCTGAGAAGACTCAACCTTCACTCTATTATTATGGGTGAATCAGGCACCGGGAAAAGTATGATCGCCGGAGTGTTGCAGACATTATTCTATAAAAACAAGATCATCACTCAGAAAAACATTAACATCGTTGACGCCGTTGATTATGATGATTTTGCCGAAGAATTTGAAAACAATATTCAGAAAGCCCGCGGCGGGTATCCTTTTTATTGATAACGTCCAGAAACTTGTGCCGGATGGTTACGCCACAGATATCAACAAACTTGATAAACTTTTTTCCGAAATGGATAAAATGGGAAATGATCCCATCGTTGTCCTTTCGGGATTGACTGAGGGATTCGGTTCATTCCTCGATAAGAACCCTTCCATAAGAAACCGCTTTAATTATTTCTTCCTCCTTCCCGAATATTCAGTCACCGATCTGCTTGAAATTTGTAAAAGAAAACTGGCCGCTTATAGTCTTTCTCTATCAGAAGAATCGGAAGCGAGATTAAAAGGACTGTTCAAACACGCTGTAAAATATAAAGATGAATCTTTCGGAAATGGTCACCTCAGTTCCGCGACTGCCGAAGCGATCTTTAAAGCCTATCTTTCAAGAATCGGCAAAGGTGATCCCGATAATAATATTGTCAGTAATGATGATATTATCGGTGAAGTGGAAATAGAGCGCCCTGTTGAAGAAATTATGGCCGAACTCGACAGCTTCATCGGAATGGATGAAGTCAAGGAAGCTGTGCGTGAAATAGCGCGACAGATTGCTTCCAATAAGGAAAGAGAAGCGCGGGGACTCGGAGGCGCGGAAAAACCGGCCATGAACCTTGTGCTCACAGGCAACCCCGGCACAGGCAAAACAACCGTTGCCAGAAAGCTGGGTGAGGTGCTCGCCGCGCTCGGATTTATCGATAACGGACATGTAATAGAGGTTGACCGCAGCCAGATGGTTGGCCAGTATAAAGGACAGACAGCTATTCAGGTGACTGACCTCTGCAACAAAGCAATGGGTGGAATTCTTTTTGTCGACGAAGCCTATACACTCTCACAATCCAGTGAAATTGGAAGCTCCGACCAGTATGGCAAGGAGGCGATAGAAACCCTGATGAAACGAATGGAGGATGACCGTGGTAAATTTGTGGTTATCGCCGCCGGTTATAAAAACCTGATGGATCAGTTCCTCGATGTAAATCCCGGCCTTAAAAGCCGTTTTGATAAAAATATCGATATTCCGGATTATAAACCGGATGAACTATTCCGGATTTTCCTGATGTTCGCCAAAAAGAAAAAATATAAATTCACCGATGACGCGCTGGAAAATGCTCAAAAAGCGATCAAACTGATCTACGAAGGAAGGGATAAAAACTTCGGCAACGGACGTGAAATGAGAAAACTTTTCGATGCCACAGTAGCCCGCTTTTCCAACAGGATCAATTCTATTCCCGCGGCTGAGCAGACAAATCAATTGCTTACCACCATCACAGCCGAAGATATCCCGTACGAAGAACAAAGCGATAAGTCAATCGATGAAATTATGGGTAAACTTAATGAACTTGTGGGTCTTAAAGGTGTAAAAGATAAAATAACCGAACTTGTTCATTATATCAATCTTGAAAATAAACGCGCGAAGGATGGAGGTAAAAAAACAGCTCTCAACCTCAACATGGTTTTCACCGGCAATCCCGGCACAGGAAAAACTACCGTGGCAAGGATTATGGCCGATGTTTTCAAGTCGCTCGGACTTTTATCCCGCGGACACCTCGTTGAAGTCGACAGCTCTCATCTTGTGGCAGGATACAAAGGTCAGACATCGCTGAAAACCAATAAAACAATTGATTCATCTATGGGAGGCCTCCTCTTTATCGATGAAGCCTATACCCTTTCGCAGGGAGGCGGTGATGGATTCGGCAAGGAAGCTATCGACACACTCCTGAAAAGAGTTGAAGATGACCGCGGACGGTTTATCTCTATTATTGCCGGTTATTCAAATGAAATGAGAGAATTCCTCGATGTTAACCCGGGACTTCAATCCAGGTATACAAATGTCATCCATTTTGAAGATTATAAGGCTGAGGAACTGAAAGAAATCCTGATAAGAATGATAGGGGGCAAAGGGTTCAGAATTGATGAAGACACCGATAAACGTCTCGACAGTTTCTTTAAATCCATCTATAACGGCAGAGATAAAAACTTCGGCAATGGCCGCGAAGTGCGCAATATTTTTGAGTCCGCGCTACAAAGACAAAGCACGCGCCTTGCTGAAAAAATGAATGCGGGCGAGGATGTGGACGACCAGCTCAACCTGCTCACTTATGAGGATATTGCCGGAAGCAGTGAAAAAGAAAAATCTGTCGAGGAAATTCTGGCCGAACTTGACGGATTTATCGGTATGGATAACGTCAAACAAATGGTCCGGGAAATAGCCCGCAAAATTGAGATAGATAATGAGCGTGTTAAACGTGGTATCGGCAGCGCTGATAAATCAGGTGTTCACCTCGTTATTACAGGCAATCCCGGAACAGGTAAAACTACGGTAGCCCGCAAACTCGGGGAAATATTTAAAGCTATTGGTTTCCTCAGCAGCGGACAGGTTAATGAAGTGGATAAAAGCGGTATGGTAAGCCAGTATAAAGGCGAAACTCCCAAACTTGTTAATAAGCAGTGCGACAAGGCGATGGGAGGTATTTTATTCGTGGATGAAGCTTATGCTCTCTCCCCTCCTTCAGATATCGGGCAAAAAGATGAACTCGGAGTTCAGGCAATTGAAGCTCTTATGAAGCGTATGGAAGATGACAGGGGTAAATTTGTGACAATCGCCGCCGGGTATAAAGAAGAAATGGAAGGTTTTCTCGAAGCAAATCCCGGAATGAAAAGCCGTTTCGATTATTACCTGCATATTGAAGATTATAAACCGGATGAACTTTATAAAATATTTAACGTGGCATTCGCTAAAAAGAAAAAATATACTCTCTCCCCCGAAGCGGATGAAAAAATTAAACTGGTGATTGAAGATATCTATAGCAGGCGTGATAAAAACTTCGCCAATGCCCGTGAAATGAGAAAGTTGTTTAATACGATAACCTCAAAAATGTCCGACAGAATATCAAATATTCCACAGAATGAACTCACAGATGAAATGTTCACCACAATTCTGCCCGAAGATATTCCCTTTGAAGGAGCAAAAACAAGATCAATTGATGATATTTTCGCGCAGCTCGATGAACTTATCGGACTCGATGGCATTAAGTCTGAATTGAGAGCCCTTACCAATTACCTGAGAGTTGAAAAGAAACGCGCTGAACTTGGCGGTAAGGAAACCGCGGTTAATACACATTTTATTTTCACCGGTAATCCCGGAACGGGTAAAACAACCGTCGCGCGTATTGTCGCTGATATCCTTAAAGCGCTCGGTCTTCTTACAAAAGGACAGCTCGTTGAGGTTGACCGTTCAAATCTTGTCGCTTCTTATTCAGGCCAGACAAGTCCCAAGACAAATAAAACAATTGACAACGCTATTGGCGGGGTGCTCTTTATCGATGAAGCCTATACTTTGTCGCGCGCCGGAGCTAATGATACTTTCGGTCGTGAAGCGATTGATACCCTTCTTAAGAGAGTTGAAGATGACCGGGGCAAGTTTGTTGCCATTGCCGCCGGCTATACAAATGAAATGAATGAATTTCTGGAAACTAATCCGGGACTTAAGAGCAGATTTACCAATGTAATTAACTTCGAAGATTATACTCCCGATGAAATGCTTCAGATATTTATGCTTTTTGTCAGGAAAAAGAAAATGATCCTTGAGGATGGCGTAGGGGATCACCTTTACGAAAAATTCACCAGTATGTATCAAAACAGGGATAAAAACTTCGGGAACGCGCGCGATGTAAGAAATATCTTTGAAAAAGCGCTTAAAATGCAGAGCACCCGAATAGCCGGAATGCTCGACTCACCCGAATTTAATGAAGATGAACTGAACAAAATAAAAGTTGAGGATTTCGACTGATGATCTGCGCGTTTTGTAAAAAAGAAATAGATGCCGATTCTTTCTACTGCGATCAGTGCGGTGAGGAAATTAAAATATGCCCCAAATGTGGCAAAGCCGGGAAAGGCAAAATTTGCACTTCCGATGGCACAAAACTTATCATGGCAAAGGATAAACAACCTGATGATGATGATAAAACAATTCCTGTAAAACAGGAAGTTGCCACACCAAAACCACCCCCTCCCGGTGTGAAAAAGATCATTGATGACACTCCGCCTCCGAAACCGGGGGAAAAAGCTAATCCGGTTATCACCCTTAGGAATAATGCGGTTAATATTAAATTTTCACCGAAACATGAAGATGTTGTCGGCAGAAAAAAAGGCAATTTCGCCCATCTCTTTGCACAGTATAAACAAATCTCAGGTCAGCACGCGAAATTTATGTACAGTCCTGAAACAGGGTGGATGGTGGCTGATCTGGGCTCTTCCAACGGAACAAAATATAGAGATAAGAAACTTATTCCCAATAATCCTGTTAAATTGGAGAACGGGACTCATTTGCTGCTCGCGAATATTGAGTTTTTTATTGAAATTATTTAAGGTTGATTCATGAAAATATTAGTTGCCGCCGAAAGTGATGTCGGCCTGGTCAGAGGCCGAAATGAAGATATGATCCTTGTGGATACCGACCTGATCAGAGATGGTAAAAACAGCTACCTCTTTGAAGCGGGTGAAACTCATGATTCTTTTGTTATGTCTGTTTCTGATGGCATGGGGGGACATAATGCCGGCGATTTTGCCAGTGAATATATACTTACCGAGTTTGCCAAACGTTTTCATCAGATGGAAGATGTTCTGGATGAACAACAGTTGCGGGATTATATGACCCTCACTATTTCCAATATTCATAATGAACTTAATCAGATGGGAAAGGAATATCCTGAAAAACGTAATATGGGCGCTACCATTATTGTTTTTCTCTATTATCATGGGAAATTCTATTTCGCTCTTGCCGGCGACAGCAGGCTTTACCGTTTTAGAAGAGGTATACTCAAGCAGATATCCCGCGATCATACACTTGCCGAAATGAATAACCTCGACCGTTCCTCGAGCCATGTTCTCCTTAACGCTGTCGGCGGGGGTGAGGAAGTTTACCTCGACTTTTTTGATATTACCGATAACGTTATGCCCGATGATATATTCCTCCTCTGCAGCGACGGACTCACCGATATGGCAGCCGATGAAAAAATTGAGGAAACTATCGACAGCCTCGATGAATTCGATACCGGATCCCTCGTAAAACTTGCCCATAACGGCGGCGGAAAAGACAACGTCTCAGTTATTCTTGCCCGTATAACTGAATAATAAACCGAAACATAATATAAAATTCGCCCGTAGGGGCAACCCTCGTGGTTGCCCTTTTTTTTGTTTGTCCTCCGTATGGCTGCCCCTTTTGCCACAAGCTGCGGAGGTGTTCCAACTGTAAAACTACTGATCCCTGAAAGTGAAGCTGAATATGCCGCCCCTATTGTGGAAAACTACCTGAAAGAATAATTTGCAAATCACAGGTATATGTCTGTTCTTAATCCAACCTTGCGATATATCCACATTATTTTTTTGTGAGCGGTTCAAAAACTACCTCGCCCAAATCAAAAGACTCAGAACTGCTTTACCGAAAAAAATACTCACCCATTACAGCGAGTTTGAACGAAGGGAAGAACTGGAATAATTCTTTCGTAGTAGTAGTAGTAAAACTATCACCCGAAGACCTAAGCCTGCTAAAGAATTCCGCACAGAAGATCATGAATCAATAGGAATGATTGGCTGCCCGATAAATGAGGGCAGCGATGTCAGGAATGCCCACCTTCTTCTCTCCGATATGAACAGCACAAATACCCGGCAGGTTATAAAAGCTAATCTCCCCTGCCGGCTGAAATCACCGGCAGGCAATTACAAATTTTTCAATTATCAGAGTTTAATCAGATAATCCTTATACTGCTGTTCTCCTTTTTTAAAACGCAGATAAAAATCATTATTATTCGCGGCGGGATTTCTGGTCGTTGCCCTGACCAGCTCTTTCTGATATCCCAACTCTTCATACTTTTCGATCAACAAACTGAAAAACCGGTTTACCATTTCTTCAGCTTTTTCCAGTGTCATTCTCATAACCTTCCTGCATTATTCTACAAAAACCATGATACGAAATCACCGGAGTATCTTTTGTCTTAACTAACCAATACTCCTGAACTTAGTAAAAAAAAGTAAATGTGTTTGTGATTTGGCTCCCTTCCATGTTTTTTGTTTAATCCTGTAAGACAATCTTTGCTCATTGTCACATTCTTCTTTCTCTATTCAGACGTTTATACAACCATATAGTTAGCCTTTGTTCCAAAAATTTCAGGTCATTTTTTTATACCCCATAATAATAAACCGGCAAAACCAGAAGTGAAAAGCGGTTAGTGGAGAGTGAAGAGTAAAAAAGCAGCAATTCTTCTTTAAGATAACTTCAAAATCTCCAGGAAGTCCCGCAAGGGACAACAGATAATAGCCCCACAATTCATTGTGGAGAAAAAAGTTAGGAAGAAAATCAAGAGTCCCGCAAGGGATTCTCCGCGGCGAACAGGCTGACAGAATTCCCCGGTAAATTGCTGGTCAAATAATATTTTGTCTTTTTGCACAAGATTTAACTGCTAACGGAATTATCGTAATCCCCAACCTTAAGAAAAAGGAACAGCCTCACCACCGTCACCCAACCCGGTCATCATACTCTTACTCATACTCTGATTCTTTAATACCGATACCGATACCGATACCGATACCGATACCGATACCGATACCGATACCGATACCGATACCGATACCGAAAAATAATCATGTTATACTTATGGTTCAGACATTTTTTTCGCCTAAAACTGTTGTGACTTTTCCACCGGTTGAATTAGGTTTACTACCTCTGGTTTGTCACTTTACCACTAAGGAGCCCCAATTCGGGAAAATATCTAATTTCAAATTTGGCAGCAACAATAATAGATTTAATAACCTTTTGAAAACTCTTCAATATTGAAAGATCGAAATCCGCTTAATCAGAGATATCTGCGGTCCTCTTTTAATTATTCATTGTTCATTATTAATTATTAATTGATATTGTTTGACCTTTTATAGAAATTGACTACTATTAGTATTACATTCCAAATTCTGATAAAAAATTTGTCCTGCTATATTTAAGTCCCTGCCCTCATTCCTGATCAATTGTTAATTGAATTTTAATTCTTTAATTTAACCGGAAAGAAGATCAAATATTGCTAAAATAAAATGGAATAATTATATGCCGGTAATCAGAATTGACATTGGGAAACACTCTGCCACAGCGGAAATAAAAGTAGAATTAATCGAAAAACTAACCCGGACCGCATCGGAAGTAACAAAAATTCCAGCCGATGTTTTTTCGGTAATTATCTATGAACATGAAGACAATAACTACGGCGTGGGAGGCAAAACTCTGGATAAAGTCAGAAAACAATAACTCAGGAAAAAATTAACAACTTTAGGGAATGGTAATGATAAACTTCAGACTTAAAAACATTGACGAAGTAATCCCCTTCGGGGAAGAACCCGATTTAATCATGAACTGGTACGCGCTTTCAGATGGAGAACTATGGCTCGATTTCGGGGGAACGAAGCTCTTTGAATTCAGCGACCAGGCTAAGAATCATTTTAAGGACATTGACTCCGGGTACAATAATTATTACATCGCGCAATTCCTTGAGGATTTTTCCGGAATTTTCGGCTATATCAGCCAGAGTATCCCTGAGAGGTTTTATAAAATGACTGATAACTTAGACCAATTTTTCGACCAGGTGGAAACAGCTCTCGATACTATTGAATCAGATGAGGATGGATCCGAACAAGTATTATTTGATCTTTTTAAGGACGTTACCTCATGGGTTAGGAACCGTTTTCTCTGTTCAGAACACATCACTGGCGGACCTGAAATATATTTTTTCAGATTTAAAGATAAAATGAGGATTGTCTGGATAACTGACCAGAAATTTAATGATAAAATGGAATTATGGAAAGCGCCAAACGGCCATTTCGAAATGGAATATTCTTTATTTGTTGACAAAGTTAAAGAATTTGGCGAACGCTTTTTTAAAGATATGATGGAACAGATACAAAACGGATTGGAGGAAGACCAGGGAGATCTTGATCTGGATGAGGCCAGCTTGCTCGAAGAACACAGCGAACGGCTGCGGGAATTCCGGGAAGAACTGAAATTATTGAAAAATCCCCCCGAAGATGAAACAGACTGGAACGATCTTGAGAATTTATACGACCAAATGAAAAAAGAAATCCGGTAAAACAGGCCCGCCCCCACAATAGATGCGGAGGGCAAACTTTCCGGCTTGCGCGCCGGGGAACGCCTGTCCCTTCCCGGGTAGAGACAGAACCGTATGCCTGCGCATCTAACGAAATGTGAGTTCACTACAGATAAACAAAGTCACTCACCCCCCGATTATTATCCGAAAGAAATAACAATTCTTTGCAGGAAAATAATTATCTTAGCATATTATAAAAATAACTGACCAATGAATTTATTTTTGTCAATGAACAGGAAAACTATGACAGCGCAGGAAAAACTGGCAGGCAGAATTTCACAAGGATATCATATATGCGTCGGGCTCGACACCGATATAAATAAAATACCTGAACACCTGAAAAACAGGGGAAATCCTGTTCTTGCTTTTAACAATGAAATAATCAGCGCGACTGCCGATTCTGCGGCGGCATATAAAATAAACTTCGCCTTTTATGAGAAAGATGGTTTGAAAGGAATTGAAAATCTCCTCGCAACAATAGATATGATACCTGATGATATCCTTATTATTGGTGACGCCAAAAGAGGAGATATCGGGAATACTTCAAAAATGTATGCCGATGCAGTATTTAATACATTCGGATGTGATGCTGTAACCCTCCACCCTTATATGGGAATTGATTCTGTGGCGCCATTTATTGATTTCAGTGATAAAATAAGTTTTGTGCTTGTCCTTACTTCAAATAAAAGCGCTGCCGATTTTGAAAAACTATCACTCGCCGAAGGTGAAAAACTTTTTGTCGAAGTGCTTAAAAAATCGAACTCGTGGAATGTTAATAATAATGTGGGAATTGTATTCGGAGCTACTAATCCGGAAGAACTTGCGGTATATTCACACCACTTTAACGAAATGCCTGTTTTACTGCCGGGTGTCGGCGCCCAGCAGGGTGATCTGAGCAAAGTGCTGAAAATTTTCAAAGATCAAAAAAAAGAAAACTTCATCATTAATGTAAGCAGAGGACTTATTTATGCGGGAAAGGGTGAAGATTTTGCCGAATTTTCACAAAATGAATTAAATAAATACAATAATATTGTAAAATCTGCCTGAATTTTTAAATTTATCCTGATTAATTGTGGCATCTTAATTTTAATATAGATATTTTTTAAAAAAATATATAATGTGAGATTATGAAGAACATGCGATATTTGTGTTATTATATTGAGAGGA
The DNA here is from genome assembly GCA_963677445.2 of Melioribacteraceae bacterium. GTDB lineage: Bacteria > Bacteroidota > Ignavibacteria > Ignavibacteriales > Melioribacteraceae. Next base: position 10,952 of record CAXXGF010000034.1, read on the forward strand.
GGCATCCGTTTATAAACTGAACGAGTAATCAAACAGGATAAATAACGTGAAACTTAATGAAACTCACCTCTATGAGGTTTGGAAAAACCAGCAGTTCACAGAAAGGTTAAAGACCGTTTCAGGAGAGGACATTGACGTCCTTAATGCAGGCACACATAATGAAGATATGGCGGGACCCGATTTCCTGAATGCAAAAATCAGGATTGGTATTCTCACTTATGTGGGGGATATAGAAATTGACTGCGAAATCAATGACTGGAAAGGGCATGGTCATAATATTGATGTAAAATATAATAGGGTCATCCTGCATCTTTCTTTCCGGAATAACCATAACCAGGCTTTTGTTTATACCAACGCGGGCCGTAAGGTTCCAACTATTACACTTTCCCGATTCCTTCCCGCTACATTCAACAGCCAGTTTGAACCTCCTCCTCCCAGGGATGTTTCAAATGTTAAACAATTATTACGCTGCCACGAGGCCAACGGACTTGTTAATGCCGTTACAAGAGAAAATTTCATTCTCAAACTCGGATTCCAGCGTTTTGAAAAAAAATGCAAAAAAAATGTATGAGCGGCTCAAAGAGTTAAAATACCTCCGCGATAATAGTATTCATGAACCGGTAATTGGTTATGACCGCAGGGAGGATTTTGATTTAATAAACTACTCTCATGCCGATTTCCAGGATAAAGAGATCTGGCAGCAGCTTTTTTATGAATCGATATTTGAAGCGCTTGGTTACTCAAAAAATAAAAACATTATGCTCGAACTCGCTCATAACGCCGATATAAGTTTCATTAAATCTCTCGGGCATGATGATGAATTTCTCGAAAGGGTTGAATCCGCCCTGTTTCATATTAGCGGCCTTCTCAGCGAAAATCCCCAAACAAATGAAATTGATGATGAACAATATGTTTCGAAACTCCGTTCGCATTGGGATCACATAAAAAGAATATATAATGCCAAATATTTCGATGAAGACCAATGGCACTTTTTTAAACTGCGTCCCCAGAATTTCCCGACTGTCCGACTCGCAGGGGGCTCCCGTCTGCTTAAATCGATTATTTATGATGATTTTATTAATGAGCTGATCAAAAAAATAGATGAAATTCGAAATCTTAATGTTCTGATAAATGTTCTTCGTTCTCTTATTATCATCAAATCAGAAGGTTTCTGGCGCACACATTATGTATTTAATAAACATTCTAATGGGGAAATTAAATATTTTGTCGGTGTTTCGCGCGCCGATGAAATGATTATAAATGTAGTTCTTCCCTTTTTCTCGGTTTATTTTGATGTTTTTGGTGAGCAGAATCTGTCGAAAAAACTTCTGAAGATATATGGCTATTTTAACCAGCGTTCCGAAAACAGAATCGTTCATGATGTTGCTGTTAGTCTGAACATGGAGGATGAAACCAAAAAGACTGTTTTTCAGCAGGGAATGATAGAGCTCTTCCGATCATTCTGTTCAAAAAATAAATGCCTCGAATGTGAAATAGGAAAAATAGTTTTCGGTTAAAAAAGACTTTGCGCTCCGCTGAATAAGCTGTAAAAGAGGGTAAAAGCATAAATGGAGGAATCACAATCCCCTGTTTAAGTTAGTGTCGGGCTATATTATCTTTTTCCCGGCAGGTAGTTTGGTTTTAAACCAGACGTACTTAAGATAAATGGGTTCCCCTGATAAATTCCGCATTGATGAAAATGCACTTCAGCCAGCCTGTTCTCTTATATTATAAACTGGCAGAGCCAGAATAAACAAGGTTATCGAGTTACTCAAAGTAAGTCCTCCCCCGTCTCCAAAGAAAAACACTTTGGATCCACCCCCTCCAAAGGGGGATAAAAGACGTAATATCCCCCTTTGGAGGGGGTGGCCTCCGGTCGTCTTTTGCCGGAGGGCGGGGGAGGACTCACCTCGAGTAACCACAAAACCTTTAATTGGCAATAAAATTTTTTACTCGTTAGTAAAATTTTGCCTTTTTGCGTAGAATTTAACTCCTAACTGAATAATTAGTTTATAGCACAAATTCTCAGGACTTATCCCGACTGCCTGCGCAATAAATCCGGTCACAGAAAAAAATTGGGTAGCGACCGGTGTTATTCCCGATATTTTTGTTCATTTGGAATCTGCACTGGATACAGCGATTGTACTGGCCAAAATTGCGGGGGAAAGGATTTGCCGAAAAAAGGGAAAAAAACCTAAATTGGCAGTCAGAAAAATGGAGGACATCATGGATCGATCGGAAAGATTCTTCAGAGAAAAGAAAATTGAGTTTTTCCCTGACTCCCCCGGCTCTTTTGAATCGCCGGCATACGAGTATTATAAGAAAAATAAACTGAGTTGTCGATTTAAAATTTCAAAAAACGCTTGAGCTTGATCCGGTTAATCACAACATTTAAAGATTCATAAACAGACTGAGGAGTAAGCGATTATTTCTTTCTGAACAAAAAAGATCACCCTGATTTTTAATATTTCTTTGGGTGCAAAATCATTATATTTCCCTCCAAAAAAAAACAAAAATATGAATAACATAAAATTACACCGGCCCTTTGGCCGTCCCCAACAGGAAATAAAATCCTTATCGAATTTAACTGGTTCAATAGCAACTGAATTACGTAAATACCAGGAAGATTATATCTATAATACTCTCAGGTTGTCCGATGATATGCTGAATGAATTAGCTCTCGTTATGGCAGAGTTTTTTGAAGATATTACTCTGGATATAGGTATTTGGAAAAGTCTTGAAGCCTATAATATAGAATTTTTTAATACACCCCTTCTCTTTTTTCTTAAGCCGGGAGAAAAAATAAAAGAAGAGTTTTTATTAAAAAAGAGAATACAATATCTGTTATGGAATAAATATAGTGAATTGATACCCGACTTAATTTTAGGGCCTGACCACAGAGATTTGAATTTTATTTCGGATAAATTAGCCGAATATTTTATAAATATTAAGTCTTCCTTAAAATTAAAAGAATCATCCATAAAGTCATTCCTTAATCGGAGCAATGAGTATGGTTGGGTTGTAAAGAGAAAATTATTATGGTTAGGACAGCATTCCTATCTTTTTCGCCATAGCTATAAAGAATATATGATGGAAAATAAAGGAAATCCTGAAATTCCGTTAATTGATGATTTTGTGATGCAGACTACTACGCGATGGTCTGGATTGGGAGTAATTGATATTTTAGCATCAATTTTAAATATCTCCGCAAAACAAAAAAAAGAACTCCGCGGATGGTATGAAAAACATTTCTCCTATTATTTGATTAAATCTATTAAAGGAGATTTAGTTTCAGCGGCAAACATTATTACCGACACAAAATATACAATCAGAATGGGTGACGATGCCAGATTGTTCAATATTGGCAATATTTATTTGGGAAGCCTGGTTCGATGGAATAAAGAATGGTATTGGTCAGGTCAGCAAAGTGATCTGGGACATTTATCTCCGATAATGTTAGAAGAGCTTAAAAATAATTTTTTCACAAACGCGCCAAGAATTGTATACCGGTATGATAAATCCCTGCTGCGGAAAGCCAAAGAACGTAATAAAGTTCATTATGAGAATTTTGTAAGGTTTCACGGAAATGAGTTCAAAACATTTCCCGACGGATATTCGATGGCGGCTTCTATTCAGGAACAGCATCGTTTGGAATATGAAGCTGGCCCCCCGGAATTGGTAAAAAAAGTGATGCGGGAAAGAAATATGAAGAATCCCTGGCCAAATTATTCCTATCCGAAAGAATTATTGGAATCGGAGAATGGAATTGGTCTATATTTTAATCCTGAAACAGGGCAGGAAATTATGCCCGGTTTTAATATTCTCATCAATGGGTTTTCAAAAAAAGGAAAAAACCTGAGTGATGAAGAAATGGATTGTATCAGAAATTTCTTTGAGTCTGGCGCCATAAGTCCTGCTTTTGTAATGAAATTAGTCGACCAATATGGAAGCCGGTCAATAGCAAAAGCATACCTGATAAAAGAAACCGAAGAATTTGATTTTTTAAGTTATCTCCTGAGAATATTCAAAGGACATTTTTACAGGAATCGTTATCCGAATCTTTCATTCAATTAAGATGTTCTCAAGTCTTGATTGAGTTTTAAGATGGAAAGCAATTTAATGTATATTAGCCTCAGTTGCGGATAAGTAGAATAAATTGGCCAATATATATTCTGTGTATTGATTGTCCTGTGAGGAATAAAATATTGGTAAAAACAGCGGATTTGACCAACCAGGTGTGCCTTCAGGAGCACAATATTGTTAGTTGACTGTTTCATCTTTTCATCCCTAAGCTGGCCAAACCAGAAATGGAAAGCCAAGTAATTGTTAATGGATAATTAAAAGATGACTCAGTTTTATTATTGTCATAAAACGCATGGCCATTATCCTAATCCTGATAATCCTGTTTTTCAGCGAAAATCAGCGGAATTCGCGGGAAATAATACCCCGGTTAAAAAGGCAATAAGGTTGATTTTTTTAAGAGTTTGCCATTGCTACTAAGGGTAATAGATTAAAGAATAAGGTTCTTTGTTTTTTAAAAGAGAAATTTACGTATCAATAAAACCGTTTTACGAAAAATTTTTAAGCTCATGGAATATTTATCAATTGTCTTTTCAATTGTTAATTGTACATTATTAATTGTTAATTGAAATTTTGCCATTTTGCGTAGAATTTAACTTCTAACGGAGTTTTTTGGCCGAGCCTGAGTCATGCTAATTAAATATTGCAGATTTTGCATTAATAACTCACTCCGAGGCCCCTTCTACACCCTTTCGCTCCCTTCCACTTAAAACTATTTGACTTTGATTAAAGAGAACTATATTTTTATCATGACACAGTTAAAATTACTGTAGAATACTAAAACAATTGGCAGATCTTACTCTCCCGAAAATTACCCGCCTCCTGATCAAAACATCAAATAGAAAGAGGAAATGTTATGGCAGAAATGATGGATTTTATTAGTCCGGCAATAACACGTCGGCCCGTGGAAGTAATAATCTGGGTTTTAACCGGACTCAGCCCTGCCCAAAAGAGTAACGCTCTGGATGAAATCAGAAGCGCTTTACAAACCTGGGAAGATGTTGAAACCTCACATCTCAAACTTACCGTTAAAGAAATAATTGAGCAGGATGCAAGACCTGATATCGAAGATCATCAGCTTTTGTTGAAATGTGGCCCTGCGGACAAAATAACAAGCGGCTCGGCACAATTCCCCTCTAATGGATATCCGGGAGAATGGTTTGGAGTTGCCGCGGACGATGACCGGGTTAATATTAAAAAAACCGCGGTTCATGAGATAGGACATACCATCGGGCTTCATCATTCAACTTTGAGTGTTTATTTTGATAAACAATATCGTCCGGTTATGCATTTTAATAGTGTACACTCCGAAGATTATCCGACACTCGATGACAAAATCGGGCTCTCTCTGCTCTATCCGAATCCTGATAAACCCCTCAGCTCGGTTGGAGGCACAATCAGAGGCAGACTTGTAATGAAAAGCTCCGGAGTTCCGGTTTCAGGTGTAAATATTGTTGCCGTGGATGTATATAACGGTAGCCCGGTATATGCTCACTTTTCCGGACCAAGAACATCAAAAATGAATATCCAGGATGAAGGAGAGTTCATCCTCTCCGGCCTTCCTCCTTCTAAATATAAACTGAAAATACTTGATGGAAACAGCTATCATGGCGGAATGATAGGAATACGAAATATTGCCGAAGGAGAAAATTATAACAGATTAAGACAAGGTTACCAGGCAGATAATTTTGATGAATTTGAAATTGGCAATTACAATATCGAAACAGGAGATTTCAGAGACCTGGGTGATATCAATATTGACATCAAAAATATGAGCGTCGATAAAATGTTTAACGGCGGTTTCCCTGAAAATAATATTTCTTTTGTTCCGGCAAATATTGAGATGCCCAATGCCAAACTGAATGAACCTTATGAACACTGGCTGCATATCTCGGGTGGTTTAAGAAATATATCTGTAACAAGTAAAGGCAAACCTTCAGGTATTAAAGTTGAGATCGCAGGTGATCAGCGGGTTAAAAATGTCGGCATTCACGGCGCTCATTATGTCAGGATACATGGAATACCTGAATACTCAGGTTTTCATACAATCGAGATCAAACTTACCGACAGCGCCGGAAAATTTAAATACTTCCATTTTAATCTCGCGATAGAGCCTCTTCCCGCTAAAGAACTGGTAGCCGAATATCATTTTAACCGCGATGGTCATGATTACAGCAACAATAACAGACACGCCATCTGTTTCGGGCAGTTTACGGAAAATCATAAGGGAGAAGCCCGGAAAGCGCTGAGACTATTTGGCATAAATGATATGGCATTTCCGCTGTTTGAGAAAGGATTTGATCTGAAAGATTTTTCGATAGCTGTTATACTCAAACTCGATAAACTCCGCGACAAAAAAGAATTTATTATCTCCAAAGGATACCGTTATGGAAACTACAGCATCTATCGCGAAGGAAAAGGGGAACGATATGCCGGTTACGCGATGATTGGCCGGCAAAAACATAACACAACAGTTACCTGGAGAAGAAAAATCTCCAATTCTCCTCTTCCTGAAAACGAATTCTTTTCACTTATTCTCAGACTTGAGGATAATATCCTAAAATCTTACATAAATGGTGAACTCGAAAAAACCATCAGAAATGTTCCTCCGCCGAGGTTCAATGATAACACTTTTATGATGGGCGCCGGAGGAATAACAGGTTTATCCGGTTTTATGAAAGGAATAATTGATGATGTTTGGGTTTATAATTATGCCCTGAGTGAAACGGAAATCGAACAGCTGGGTAAGCTTTAAAATTTAACTCCCTGAAAGGCAGGCCATAAACCTGCCTTTGGGTTTTAATAAAGAAATTTATACATTATTTCACTGAGCTGCTTTACATCAATCTTTTTAATGAGAATTTTTTTGTCTTTATCCAGCAGGTATAGTTGCGGTGAGGATTTAATATCATAAAGCTTTAATACCTCAGTAATCCGATATGGGTGACCCACATTTGTCCAGCCGGTAATATGATTTTCCTCCAGAAAATCACGGCAGTTTTTTACATCATCTCCAACCGAAGTGCAAACTGTGAAAATTTCCAATCCCTTTTTGTAATACTTATCATATAAATCCTTTAACTCAGGAATCTGATCTGTGCAAAGTTTACAGTTTTCCCTCCAGAAATAAAGCAAAGTAATTTCGGCATCCAATCCATGCAAACTAACTTCGGCTCCATGATGCCCGGGAAGTTTAAAGTCTGGCGCGACTTTCCCTATAAGAAGGGGCTCAAGCGCCTTTGCGTTACTGACTATCTTTTCGAGCTGCTCATCTTCTGTCCAGGGCGCCAGTCCTTTCGCGTAATAATTCAAACCAATATGCACATACACAGCATCCATGCCGATATACTTCGATTTCGCGTATTTATTCAGAAAATGGATAAGATAAAATTTGAAGGTTTCTTCAGATGGTTTCATCAGCTCCAGCACCTTGTCAATTGCCGCCGAAATTGTATCAGGTTCCTGTACGGTAAGTTTATCCACAAAATATTCAACTTTTTGAAATAACAATGGAGTTCGTAATAATCTCGAATCGCTCAGATCGATATTATCGAAATAGTGAGCCTGGTAATAACGCCATTGTTTGTTTTGAATCTCTGATTCGTTTCCCTGAAATTCAGGAAGCTGAATATCTTTCTGAGCCTTAATTAAGGAGGCTGTAAAAGAGCCGGGATTGTTTTCAATTATCTCCAGCTGCTGTTCAGCTACTTCACTACTTATCTTTTCGAGTTTTTCTTCAATCACATGCGCCTTTTCCTCACTGACGAGGTCCTTTTCCTTATTGAGCGGATCGGCTATTTTCCTCTTTTCATTCAGAAATTTCAGGTATGATAGAAATAATCTGTTTTCGGGAGCCTCTCCATAAATTTCAATATCGCCTGCCAGGTCATTCAAAGTTGTCCGTAAGCTAAACTGTTGATCATTTTTGTCAATAAGTATCTCAAAATAATTATTTTCAGGCGGGACCACAACCATATACACTCCCCCCGGAAGAATTTCATCACCATGAAATACAAAGCTGTTATTTTCATTTACATAAGCTGTATCTTTTATATATGTATTATCTCCGTAATGATAAGCAAAATAAAGCTCGTTTTCTTCAAAGCCTTCAATCCTTACCTCTACTCTGTAACTATCCGAAGCATTAATTGTTGAAGCGACGAAAAGAAACAGCGCGAATAGTGACAATAAATAAGTCCTGATAACCGATTTCATTTTGCACCATCAGATTGTGACATAATATATAATTCAAATGCGCCGAATACTAATTAAGTTCAATTGCCGGTTATATCTCAATTTGTCGTAATCATAAACTGGCCAAGCCAGAAACAATGAGAAATTACGAATGACGAATTGGTTTTCCCGGAAATAATTTTTTTGAATCGAATCTGCTTTGGAAAAGCAGCAATTATTGTAGCAAAAGATAGAATTAACCCGTACGATCCCTGGAGAGGATCGACAGAGCTCAGCTAATACAAAACTACAATCAGAATTGTCGCCCAAAACCTTGCCATCTCGCGGAAAATTTATTAGCTTCAGAACTCCTGACCTTTCGCAAAATGAAATCGCGGAAGTTTAGTGAAAATTATCATTCCCCAGGTCTTCAATAAAACGGTATTTCTTATTCTTAGAGCAAACGATAAAATAGATGTTTCATTTTAGAGGATGAAAAGTTGTCTCTGTCGTCCCTGACGGGACTTTTTGTGATTGAATGTTTCCCATTTACCCCACAATAAATTGCGGGGCTATTTTCTGTCAGCCTGTCCGACGCGGCGGATCCCTGGCGGGACTTTCTTCCAGACTTCTATCCCGCGATTTTATTTTGCGAATGAATCCATGTAAGTTATTGTTTTTTGTAACCGGGATCAGGAGTTCTGAGCTTATGGAATAATTGTCAATTGTCCATTATCAACTATCAATTGCCGTATTCCTGATTAATTATTAATTTAAATTTTGCGTAGTATTTGAGCCCCTATGGACTACTCCTGCTCAGATCTTTAAACCTTCACCTTCATCTCACATTCTTTGCAATCAAAATCAAGCATAAGTTTTTTACCTGATTCATCGATCAGAAAAAGAGGTTCTTTGAAATGTGGTTTCTTTTCTTTTTTACACATTTCCAGTTCATTAAGTATACAATATTTGGTAAACATCACCTCTTTATCCTTCATGTCCGGTTCCGCTTCAGCTCCTTTGCCTATCTCTTTTACACCATGCGTTTTATAAAATTTCTCAGCAAAACTGTTAATAACATTTCCCCGGTAATCCAGAATTTTCATAGGGTAAACCGCCTTCGCCGATCTTTTACCCGGATTCATGACAGGCCTTTTCAACTCCCTTTCTGCGAGAAGCTTTTCGAGAATTTCCCTCCTGAAGCTATTGAGTACCGAAACCGGAATAAAGGGAATATCCGCAATTTCAATAACTACATCATTAACATTAAATATGGTATCCCCCGATTTACTCAGTTGTTTTTTAATCGCCGAAATGCTTTTTTCCCTGTTTTTAGCTTTTTCAAATTCTCCATTCAGTCCTGATTCAACTACATTATCATCCTCATCTTTCGCGTAGAGTTTAATTTTATTCTCCCCACCCTTAACCTTGACAATTACATTTATTTTCCGGGGCGCTCCTGCGGAGCTCAGCGCTTTATGGAAATCATGATCATGATTCCTGAAAATCTCCATACCGGGAAATATACTAAGAATCTTTTCGGGGAATATTTTTCCATCCTCAAATTTATAAACCGAAGTTCCTTCCAGTTCTCCCGTCTTGTTAAAGTAAGTGATGCCATCCCCGGGCGTTAAAAATATTCCCTTGTTATTAAGTATAAAATAATTGTTCATCACCTTCCTTACCCTTCCAACGAATTCCCCTCTCATTTTGGGTGAATTTATTGCTCCCGGTTTTTGCCTTCCCCCTTTAAGAAAGTAACTTGTAAAACCTCTGTTAAAACTTTTAGCGGGATCGGGAGTAAAATCGGATGTACTTTTCCCGGATGAACTTTTCGCTGCTCCCCGCTTCTCCAGAATATAATCGAGCCGCTTTCTGTAATAGGCGACAACATTCCTGACATAAGAGCTGCTTTTAAGTCTTCCTTCAATCTTAAAGGATGTTATCCCGGCATCCAGCAGATCAGCCAGATGATCGGATAAATTCAGGTCTTTGAGTGATAATAAATACTTCCCTTTTTCGATCATTTTCCCGGCTGAATCGACAAGGTCATATTTTTTTCTGCATGGCTGCGCGCATTCCCCCCTGTTCGCGCTTCTTCCACCCGCGGCATAACTCAGGTAACACTGCCCGCTATAAGACACACATAAAGCGCCATGAATAAAAAACTCCAGTTCAATATCCGGCGCGGCGGCGCTGATTTTTTTTATCTGCTTCAGTGAAAGCTCCCTCGCCAGGATTACTCTTTTAAAGCCAACATCCCGCAAAAATTTTATTTTGTCCGGATTCCTGTTATCTGTCTGTGTACTCGCTATTAAAGGAATAGGTGGAAGTCCCGCCTCCAAAAGTCCCATATCCTGAATTATCAGCCCGTCAGCGCCAAGCTCATATAACCGGCAACTTAATTTCACAGCCTCCTCAATCTCAGGGTCATGGAGCAGCGTATTAAGCGTTACATATACCCTGGCATAATACTGGTGAGCATATTTAATAAGGATTTCTATATCAGCGACGCTGTTCCCGGCATTTTTTCTTGCCCCGAATTTCGGAGCGCCTGTATATACCGCGTCCGCCCCGGCATTTATCGCCTCAATTCCCGCTTCAAGATTTCCCGCAGGGGCAAGGAGCTCTGTTTTATTGTGTATATTCAAATTATTTTGTTTTATAATAATGGTTGGCAAACATTAATGTGGAAAAACATCCCCGGATTTTTAATAATTTTCAAAAATTATTATTGAATCTTCGAAAAATGGCTCCCTTGTCAGAATCAGGTCTGATATTACGTCGGAATCAAGAAAAACTTGTTTCATAAGTATTTTCCGGCAATCTCATCAGTCAGCATTATTTTCTCATCGAAATCTTCAGGCAACTTAACTGAACCGGCCAGTTTCCTGGTAATTGGAGGTAAGTCCTCCATTTTTTTCTGCCGGGAGCTCAACTCTTTTAAATAACTCTCAATAATTGCAGAGAGGCTCAATTGATTTTTCCTGGCATATCTTTTAGAAGCTTCAATTACTTTTTTATCCATTTCTAAAATAATTTTGTCTGTCAGTTCAACCTCCGGATTAGTAGTAAAATAGTAGAAATATTCTTTTTTCGCAAGATAAATTTACTATAGCGCAGATGCAAAATAATTGGGTTGCCCATTCAATCAAAACTTAAAAAGAAAAATTCTTAAAAATAGTCCCCTCGTAGAGATTATTTTTTTGACTTTGAGGAGATATAACGTGAATAAATATCCGATAATTGTTTATTCCCCGCCCTCTTTGCTGCAACCTGAGGTAACCTCAAGCGCTCGCCTATTTGATTAGCGACATCTTTTTTACTTCGATAAAATCACCGGCTGATATCTGGTAAAAATATGTTCCGGAAGCCAGCGCGGAACCATCGAATTTTAATCTATGGCTGCCCGCTTCCATCTTCTGATTCAAAGGTTCAGCAACCACTTCACCAAGAATGTTAAATATTTTGACACTCACCTTGACATCTTCAGGCAGGCTGAATTTAATCATAGTTGAAGGATTAAAAGGATTGGGATAGTTCTGACTAAGATCGAAATTCAAAGGTATTTCAAGAGATGTTACTTCAATATATTTCACCGTTTCATTGGTGATAATTATTTCTTCACCCGGAGCGATAGTCACATCGAGCAATTCTCCGTTAAATGTGTCCCTTAGCCGCAGCGATATATCCCCGGCCTGTATTTTCAGAGGGTACCGCGCACCTGAAATTTGGATTATATTCGCGCCCGATTGAAGATCAGCGGCCATCATATTACCCGCGAAACGAACATCAAACGCCCCTTCGGGAGGAAGAGGCGGCAGCTCAGCTTTTCCTGTCATTTGTGAATTGATAAAAAGCGAAGTTTTATTACCGGCATTGTCTGCGATTAAAATCCTTGAGGAACCGCTTAGTTTATTTTCATTGCCCGCGACTCTCTTTTTTAAAGACTGATTAATAACTATCTCTCCTGATTCTGCTGATTTTACCCAGTATCCATACCCGGGAGAAAGAATATCAGCTATATTATATCCCTGCTGATAAAGGAAAAAAGAAGAGGTAATAATATCGGCCGGCTGGGTAACTATATTGTCGGCATCAAATTCTTCATTATAAACACCTATCATATTCCAGCCCGCATTGAGCTGGATATTGTCAGTAATTTGCTCCCCGCTGATACTGATATTTTCCTGTGAATCAAATTTCAGCCAGTATCCATAACCCGGTTCAAGAATATCGGCGCTGAAATATCCATTCTCAAAATGAAACGCGTTTGAAACAGCCGCGGGAAACAATGAATTCAGGGACATATCTTCAGCCATAGCCGGAACGGAAATAATATTCCAGTCGGCATTTACCGAAAATGTGGATGTGATTCCCAATAGTGAAGGACCGTATCCTTCAGCGTCAAATGTCATTCTTGATACATCCGATATCAGCGAAGAGCCCGATTGATTGTCTGTCAAATGAAAATTTATTGAATCACCGGAACTGCTGAAGGTTATTTTTCTCAATGATTCAACAGGAGCATTCCTGAAACTCCCGTCGGAATATTTTACATTCAGGTAGTCCTGCCCATTTATTATAATGAAAAGAAAAACAATTACCATAAATGTCATTTTGACCAGTTTCATTTCGGACCTCCGGTAAAGACGATAAATTTCAACATAGAAAAACAAATAAAATTTCAATTGTATTGATTTAATATAAGTCAAATAGAATTAATCCGCATCCGAAATCTTTTATTTTCATGCGGGATTCATCTTATAAACAAATAAAAGGAGGTAATAATAGTAAATTTCCTCCCTGAAATTTCTACTTTTGTAAAACCTGGCTGAGCATCCTCTTTAATTCTCTGATATTCGCCGGTCTTCCAATTATCCTCTTTTTATGGTCAGTCAGAAACATAGTCGGAGTCGCGTAAACAGAATAATCAATCGCGGTTTTCCCTGACCAGCCTGCTTTTTCAATTACATGAATAAAATCAAACTTTTTCTTCTCAACATATTCCTGCCATACTTTATTATCCTCATCCAGCGAAATCGCTACTATTTCCAGTTTATCCTTTTCCACCGTTTTGAGAAAATCATTCAATTCGGGAAGTAATTCATTGCAGTGAGGGCACTCAATCGAATAAAACAAAAGCAAAATATTTTCCGCCTCAACATCGTTTAGTTTTAGCAGGTCATCATTTCTGTCCGGAAGGGAAAATTCCGGAACTCTTTCCCCTTTCCCGAACTTTTTTGCCTGCTCAATTCTTTTCGCGATCGCGTTCTCAAGCATTTCATTCAGGCACAAGTCATCCCTGACCACATAATTTTCCACAATGTAATCAATAATCAGATCAAACCCGAACTGCCTGAATCCGTTTACCAGGTAATCAACAATATGCTGATAAACCAAAAGATCGGCGCGGGCTTTAACAAGCAAGGTATCAATTGCTTTCATAAACTCCTGCTCAAGCTCTCCTTTCGAAAGGTTCGGATTACGATAATATGTAAGATATTCTATCGCTTTATTTGTAAAAACATCTGAGTATATAAGATCATAATCATTAAAATCAACCTTATCGAGAGCGTGTTTTTTCAGGTATTCAAGCTGTGGTCCGGGAGGAAGAATCATATCAACAACCGGAAGCTGCGACGATTTGATATACCTGGCAATAAAACTACCCTTATCTTTTTGTGATTCACTATTAACAAAATCGAGGTAATCATTCCTGAGCTTCAACAGAGTATTCCTTGTAAAGGAATAATATTCATCATCGCGGGGATAATTCGTGAGGATCAACTGAAGCAATTCACTTTTTATTTTAAAATCCCTGTTGAGTTTCAGCAACCGGAAATAAAGTCTGTTGCTTTCAGATTTGACAATTTTAAGACTGTCCGTTATCGCTTTAATACCAGTTTCCAAAACAACATCGCCACCATCATAAATAAAATTCAGGAAATGACTCTCGTCAATTTTTAAGCGGTATATTCCATAATTGTTTCCCTCGAGATCAACTGAATATTTTTCCTCTGAATATTTAAGTGAATCAATCAATCTTAGGGTTTCCCCTTCCAAAATAAATAATTCAGCAGGTTTATCTGTACCTTTGATGATGATTGAAATTTGCTGGGCATTGACTAAATGAAAAGTGATCAAAACCAGAAAAAAGAAAAGTAATTTTCCCCTCATAACAAATTCTCTTCCAACTTTTATTTTAAAAAACATGTATAAACTTAAACTGGTCAACCCGGAACAAATTTGTAAAATAATAATGATCAAAAATGATTAATATTTACACTACCTGAAAATAACAAAATTACTCTTTTACAAAAATAATTTTTTCTACCGCTGCCCTGAAAAAATCTTTCGACCATATATCAAAAACCTCACTATTATCGATAAAAGGTTGCACATCATTTACCGCCTGAGCTATATCCGGCTCTTCAATTCTTTGACAAATCAACTTGTAAGAATTTTTTCTCAGAAAGTGGATCAGAATCGCGGTAATCTCCTGAGTCCCTCATACGGGATTCAAGGTGCTTAAGATTTAGCTTAGGGTATTTGGATACATACCAGGTAAAATCATACCAGTCACGGCCTTTAATCCTCGTTTTCCATTTACGACATAATACAGCATGCATCTTTCCTGCAAATAGTGAAGGCAGTGTGAATGCCCTGACCGCAAACTGAACCGGCTTGAAAACATATTTCATCTCGGTGTTAAAATCCGGAGGAGGAATTGTATCCACTTCCAGCTTTATTTTTAGTGAAGCCTGCCTGTTTATTCCCCTGATAAGATTTTCCGGAACTTCCACTTTTAATAACTGCATATATGTACTCGTTTTTATAAAAGCCGAGTCAATCTGCGTTCTGCTTTTTTTAATTTTTCTTTCAAAGTTCACATCAAAACCCCAGTCATGTAGTTCTCTTGTAATCGTATTGCCAAATTTATCAAAATCAAATTCGGCGGTTTTTAAGAGAGAAAAGTCAAGATCTTCCGAGTATCTGTCGAGCTGATATAGCACACGTAACGCGGTTTCCCCGTAAAAAGCAGCCTGATCAAAAAATTTAGCTCTCCATAACGCGAATAAGGTCAAAGATTGCAATAGTTCCCGTAAATACTGTAACAGTTCCGCTTCGGATTTCGGAGTCTTTCCTCTAAAAAAATCGATCATTAACTCATTCATCGCTCATTAGCTCCCTTTTGGCAAATTTAACAAACCAATTAATTTTTCTTGAAGCATAAACTTTGTTATAAAATTGGTTCTATATGAAATACAGTGGGTGATTTTTGTCTTGTCCATAGGACTCCTCTGGAGACACAAAAATTAACTCTCCTTCGGCGAGCAGGCAAAAAAAGTCAAGGCTGCAAAAAATAAGCTGAAAATCAATTCTCTCCACTAAAATGAAAGAACCCGGCACATAAAAAGACATGTGTCTCAAACAGCTTTCCTTTTTTAACGCTACGTTCATTTGCTTTTCTTAACGCTTATTTTTTGAGGTCGCCTTAATAGATAAAAACAATATTGAGAGAGGATAACGAAATATTCTTACTGTTATTATTCTGCCAGTTTATGGAAGAGGATTATAAAATAGTTGCATTTCAAAATACGTGATGTCAGGAGCTCTGTAATAGTTTATGAGTGTATATTTATGTCCATTCAATGAACGGCTGTCCTTTCATTACCCACTGGATTTTATATAGAACCAAAAAATTGTGTTCTGTAACTCGTTGTATAACAACAACATAGCAAAATTATATATTTTGGTGAAAATCATAAATTGCTATGTTACAATAAGTTATGATTTGTGTAGTGCCTTACAAATTAAGTGGTTGTATTTCAAATACTTAAGGCATCACGCTCGGAAATGGGGTTAGAGAATAAAGTTTCATATATTATAAAATAATAAGAGTATATACTAATATTAATATACTTAACAAAATATAACAGCAACAGAAAAACAAACAATAATAACCGCATCGAAATTGAAATATTCCACAAATTTTTCTGTTATTTACTAAAAAAAAAAAATTTGCTTACGATAATGTTCATAGAATTTTCGCACAGGTTGACTGGTCCTGTAATACTTTAGACTTCAATAAGACAAAAATTAAAAGATTTTTTCAATAGCGTTGATCCTATTGTCACAAAATAAGAAATTCATTCAGCTTAAGTGACGATCAATTCTAAACAGGCTTTTTATGTCATAAAATAACAAGTCCTGCAAACAAATGTTATGTAACTGTATATAAAAAAACACAATGATCAAAAATCTATCACAATAAATATAAATGAGAGACTATATGAACTGGTTTAAAAATCTTAAGATCAGAAATAAGCTTCTGTCTGGTTTTGGTACAATTGCTTTGATCGGAGTAATAATAGGCTATATTGGCATTATCAATATTAATTCAATCGAAGAGAACGATAAACAGTTATATGAAAATATGACTGTTCCTATATCCTGGATGAGCGAAATCTCAACATACTTTCAGAGAATTCGGGTAAATACAAGAGATATTATTCTCGCGAATGAGATTCAGGAGATTGAAAAATATGCCCGGCTTATTCAAGAATACAGAGATACGATTGATTCTTATGGTGACAAATTTAATGAGCGTATTTTATCTGACAGGATGAACGAGGCTTATTTATCTTTCACAAAAGCAAGAGTTGCTTTCGGGAAGGACCTTGATGAATTGGAGAAATTGGCAAGGGAAAACAAAGATGATGAGGCGTTTAAGTTATTAAAAGGCAAAATGCGTTTCTCGGCGGATGCAGAAATGAATGCAATCAGTGACATAGTAAACTTAAAGGTGGATGATGCTAATACCAAGCGTATAACAAATCAAAACAGTTCCCAATCTTCATCAAGAACAATGTTTATCATAATGTTTTTTGCGTTTGCGGTTTCTATTGGCTTTGGAATATATGTAGCCGGATTGATAGACAAACCAATAAAACAGGTTCTGGAAAGAATGAAAAGTCTGTCCGGAATTTGTATTGCGAACCTCGCAAAAGGCAGTGAACAGCTTGCGGTAGGAGATTTTAATATAAATATTGTTACAGGAACAAAACATCTTGAATTTGATTCGAAAGATGAAATAGGTGAACTTGCCGTAAACATGAATGAGGTTATAACAAATACCCAGGGAACTGTGGCTTCTGTTGAAAAAGCAGTAAAAGCGGTTAATGAAACAGTTAGTGAAATAAATTTACTGGTAAATGCCGCGATTAACGGGGAATTAAACACAAGGGGAAACATTCAAAAATTTAATGGCAGTTACAGGGAGCTGGTTGAAGGACTAAATAAAACTTTGGAAGCAGTTACCGCGCCAATAAACGATCAAAGTGAAGCGCTGGGAAAAATGTCAGAAGGAGACTTGACTGCAAGAATGACTGGTGAATATAAAGGTGATTTTAAAATAATAAAAGAGAGCATAAATAAACTTGGTGATTCACTAATCTCACTTGTTGCCGATGTGGCTGAAACAATATCGGCAACTGCCAGCGCCAGCGCTCAAATATCATCCAGTTCCGAGGAAATGGCAGCCGGAGCTCAGGAGCAGAGCGCTCAGGCCTCAGAAGTAGCCACGGCGATTGAACAAATGACAACTACAATTCTACAGTCAAGCCAAAACGCGAGCAAAGCCTCGGAGAATTCCAAAAACGCTATGAGTATCGCGAATGAAGGAGGAAAGATAGTCCGGGAAACTGTTGAAGGAATGAAACGTATATCTGATGTTGTCAGCAACGCGGCAAGTATGGTTCAGGAACTTGGAAATAATAGCGATCAGATTGGAGAAATAATCCAGGTCATTGATGATATAGCTGATCAAACAAACTTATTGGCGCTAAACGCGGCCATTGAAGCTGCCAGAGCAGGCGAGCAGGGCAGGGGTTTTGCGGTTGTAGCTGATGAAGTAAGAAAACTTGCGGAAAGAACTACAAAAGCAACAAAGGAAATAGCGTCAATGATTAAAAAAATTCAAACTGATACGAAAGAAGCTGTTAATTCTATTAATACCGGAACAAAAGAGGTTGAAAAAGGGAAAGAACTCGCTAATAAATCGGGAGAAAGCCTTGAACAGATAATACGGGGTTCCAATGAAACCCTGGATATGATAATGCAGGTCGCAACAGCCAGTGAAGAACAGTCTATGGCCTCCGAACAAATAAGCAAAAGCATAGAAGGCATTAGCAGTGTAACACATGAATCCGCCGCCGGCACTCAACAAATTGCGAAGGCAGCTGAGGACTTGAACAGATTAACCGAAAATCTACAAAACCTGATTTCGAGGTTTAATATTCAGGATAAAGGTAATAGCTCAATTGGTATTTCTGTTGCGCCAAAGGAAAAATTATTTTTGACATGATGAAATACAGATGTTAGAAAACTTGTCGTATTTAATCCGGCGGTTTTAGTAACAGAAGAAATGGAAGCTTAAACTATCAGCTTATTAAAATGATTTTTGAGAATATGTTCTGAAAAACAAAAACAGCAGTGTAAACAATATTTTTCCAGATTATAAGCCGATTGGAGATAATTCAATCGGCTTTTAATTTAAAATTTCCGAATACATCATATCTCAAAAAAATAGCGCGTTGAAAACAATGTATCTCCAGTTCCTGAATGGTTGAAATATTTACGTTCTTACATCCAATTTTCATTCTCCTCAGGAAAGCAATATATAATGTTACGTGAATATACTGAGATATGGATTTTTAATAGCTGGTGTTTTTGAGGTTCTGAATCGGACTTATCCAGGATATGATATTGATTTAAATTATTTTAATGAATCTTCTTAATCTACCCTGGCGGCATTTATTATTGACAAGATAAAATCTTTGAGGTGTAATTTGCTGCGAGAAGTCCGCCGCAAAAATTGCTGGAAAATTTTAGTATATTTAGGGTCTACTGAATTTATGCAAAGGTAAATTTGCCTGTAATAGCAGTGTGGTTCATTATTTGTCTGATATTTTCTAATATTGTTCTCATAAATAGCGATTTCATAATTCTTATAATGTATTTTAGTAACGACAAAAATAAATTGTCCATTATTTTTACATAACGGACAATGTTCATCACAAAAAAGATTGCTCCTATCCAACTTTCAGATGTATCCTGTCTCCTCGCCCCTATTTCACCCAGCCCGTATCCGTTTCTTCCCTGTCCGAACTTTCCTTCTATTTCGGAGCGTTTGGCATTATCCTTTTTCCTTCTTTGCTTTTCTTCCTCCATCTCTTTCTCCTTTGGCCTGCCCAATGGCTTGCCATTGGTTTTTATCCCTTTTTCTGATAAATATTTTCTATTCGCCCTTGTTAAATATTTGAGGTCTGTTATTACTACTTCCGGATAATAGCCGTAAAACTGATAATACTTCTCAACCTGATATTCCATATCGCTTCCTTCATCATACGCATCCCAACTTAAGTTATCTATCCTCGCAAATCCATCTATGAGTGATACGCCGATCTTTGCTCCAAACTCCACTTTAGATTTTGCTTTCCCTCTGACTATTGGTCTTACATAGGGCTGGCTTATATTTACTATTCTGTCTGATACTCGATGGCTCTTCTTTTTGTACATTTCTTCCTGTTGACTGTAGAGCAATTGTATTACCCAAAATTGTTTCTGCTCTCTTTTGTTTAATGGGAATTCCTTCCCTTCAAACATATCTAATAATTTATGAATACTCTTGATATTTCTTCTTAAATATCTGATTTGCTTCCCTACTGCTTTCCTGATCTCTCTGTGTGTTTTATTGCCTTTTTTCGATTCTGACAGGTATTCTTTTGCCGCTCTTTGTCGATAGCTGCGCGGCTTTTTAGTCAAATCTGTTTTTTTGTATAGTATGTCTATCAGGTTTTCGCTTATCAGCCTTGCTTCATTTAGCAAATCCAGATCGGTCGGATATTTGATTTTCTGTTCAGCTGCTGTCGCGTCAAGTATCAGTTTCCCTTGATTTTTGCTTATCTCCTCTTTTTCTTCTCCTGATTCTGGCAGTACCTCTTCGTTATCTTTATCCGCGGCTTTGGCTTCGGTTTTCTTTTTATTTCTTTCTACTATCTTTAATATCTCTTCTGTCATTTCATCAAACTGCTCATATCCCATTCGCTTCCGTATATGAACCATCAGACTTGGATCAAATGCTGCCTCCTTCTGGAAACTGGTAAATCCAAGAAAATATTGTATGTAGATATTTTCCTTTATCTGCTCTAATATTTCTACATCACTATATCCATATTTGTGTTTTAGTATTAAAGCGCCGATAACCAGTCTGCCGCTTTTGGCATATCTTCCATGTTTTTTGTCGAAGTTCCTTGAGTAGATTTCTTCCAGCTTTTCCCATGGCATTAGTTTTGACAATTTCACCCAGCGGTTCTCTGGATCCAAGTCTGCTTCAAATGGGTGTTGAAACTCAAATATTTCTATCTGCTTTGTGTTTTCTATTTTTATCATAAGTGCAAGCTTTTTTATTGCAATATATTAATTTCCTTGCACTTTTGCCACTTTTTATCCTTCTATATTATTTTATTACAATAACTTAACACTTTTTCAGTACACCCTATTTAGGCACATACGGAGAAATCCTGAAACTGACTAAAGCGGAATCTGAACCTTTGATCCTCATCCTCTACTCTACTGATTTAGTGGCTTTTCCTCCGCCTCATTCGTAATTCGCAATTAATAGTCCCCCCTTGCTCCGGCCTTTTTTTTCATTATCCATGCACATCAAATATATTTTGTTTAATATTGAACTTTAATTTCGGAATAAAAAGTCCTTATCATTCATTATGAATAAATTCAAGCTCCTCCTGATAAAAATATTATGCGGATATCCACAGGGGATAAAAAACCTCAGCAGATTGCTTTTTATTCCCGCGCTGATAAAATTGTTCGTCTCCCGAAAACATCACGGCAGCATAATAAATTATAAAAGAAAGCTTGGTATAAAGAACGGCAGTTTATCATTTTTATTCAAATATTATCTCCGGAGGTCTTTTAATGCCCTGGCGGGACTTTTAATTTGTGAAGCGCCCGAAAAATATTACAGTTATGTTGAGGTGGAAGGGGAAGAATTCATTTCAGCGGAAGAGATCAGAAATAACGGAACGATAGTAATTGGCAACCATGGCGCGCCCATGATGCTTATGACTTTTATTTTTACCAATAAATTTAATATTCCCCTGGGTTCATTCGCGTTTCCCGAGACTGTAAAAATATTAAAAAGCAGAAAACCAGAAAGAGAGCGGGACCGCCTCGTGCAATCTCTTCCGTTATATGCTTTCGGGGAAGAAAAATCTCTTGTCAGGGGTTTGCTCAATGGAGAATGGGTTAATATGCTGATGGATGTCCCGTTTCCCCCTCCACATAAAAAAAATATCAGTTTGTTTGGTAAAGAATTCGCCTTTTCTGAATTCCCGTTCAAACTCGCGCTTAAATATAAAATTTCACTTTTTTTTGTAGGAATAACTTCGTCTCCTGACTCGGGAGGCAAAATAAAATTTAGGATTTCTCCTTTGGCCGGATTTAATACTCCTGCCGAAGGGGCTGAAAAATATGCGGAAAAACTCGAATATATGCTCCGGGAAGATCCTTTTTCAAATGGTGAAGTACCCTTATGGTTTTAATCTTTCTTTTGAAAGTAAAGGAAAACAGATGGTAAATAGTTTTGACAAAATGGTCACAGATGAAATAAGAAAAATTTTTACAGGACGAAGCAGGGGAAATATTGCGCGCCTTCGTTCACGGAATAATATACATATCAGACCCTCCCTTAACGATACACTTATAATAGTTGTCAACCAGGGTTGCAAAGCGGGATGCGGATGCTGCTTCAGATATAATAAAGATGTTATAACAATGGAAGAAAATTTACTTGAAAGAATCACGGAATACGCCTCGCGCCATCTTTTCAGCATTTCCCTGACCGGGGGTGAGCCAACCGAATGTATCGATTTGATTGGCCGTATCGCGGGCCGCTTTCCCGATCTTCGTATATATATCACCTCAAATGGTGAAAATTATGATGAAGAGGTAATTAATATATTGCGGAATAATCCTAACCTCTTTCCCGCGATAAGTCTTAATGGCATTGCTGATATCCACGATATATCCCGGCATCCGGGCAGCTTTAACAGGGTAATGAATACAATCGAAAAATTAAGAGCCGAAAGAATTCCTTTCGGAATAATGTCCATGGTGAATCACAGCAATATAAAGCAGGTGGTTTCAGGCGAACTTGCTGAATTCTTTGAAAATACAGGCGCGTGCACAGTGGAATTTTTTCATTATTACCCTATCGGTGATGATGACAGGCGCCATATCAAACTTATGTTAAATTCTGAAGAAATTGATGAAAGTCTCAGGTACCGCAACAAACTTTTAAAATCAAATCCTTACCGCTTTCTTTATCGTTCAGCCCAGGTAAATACAAAAAGATGTGAACGGGTTATGGAAATATGGACCGACGGAACTGTATCTTACTGCCCTTACAGCCCCTGGGGTTTTGAGAAAATCGGGATTGATGATACCGATGAGCATATAAGAGCGAAACTCGAAATGTTTAAATCAGACTGGGATAATATGACCGCCTCAGCCCCCTCATTCTGCCCGCTCCAGTCCGATATTAAAAATTTTATAAACTTTTTCACCGAAAAGGGAAGAGAAAAAACAAAGCCGACCGGAATTTTTGATATAAATAGTGATGTGAATAAAAAATATATTAAAATCGCGAAGGACGCCGCGGAATTGAATCCCTGATTCAGGCAATCCGCCCACAGGAAAATTATAAGTCCGCCCTTTGTTATTCTTTGTTCACAGTGTATAATTTTTGTACTTTGTGGTTAATATACATATGGGGAATTAAAAATGTCAGTAACAGAAACAGGATGTTGCGGGGCCTACTGTAAAACCTGCCCCGAATATAATTCAAACTGCAAAGGCTGCAAAACAGGTTATGCCGATGGAAGCCGCGATATAAAAAAAGCCCGGTGCCGCATTAAAGTCTGCTGTATAAACAATAATTTCTCTTCATGCGCCGACTGTGAAAAATATGAGACATGTGAAATCATCCAGCAATTCCACAATAAATCATCTTATAAATATCAAAAATACAAAGAAGCGATCCTTTTTATCAGGGGACATGGCTACTCCGATTTCCTGAACATTGCCAACACCTGGAAAAGACAGTATGGGAAGTATAGATGAATCCTCTGCGGTAAAGAGCAAAATATTTCCCATCATCTTTTTTCCGTTGATCGTCCCCCCCCTTAGCCATTATATAATTTTTGAGTTATTTATGTTGTTAACACGATATCCGCCCAAAACATCTGTTTATTAATGACCAGATGTTCAATCACTTTGTCAAATGTTTTATCTTTATAGTTTGACATGTTGAGCCTGAAAAAGTATTCGTTCAAATATAACTGGAAATGATATTTGCTGACATGAATCGGTATCGTTTTCAACCAACTTTTCAAATCCTGCATTATAACATGTATTTCTTTCAGACCCTCAACATTCTCACTTTTTACCTGTGTTATTTTGTAGTTTTTCGACAATTTTTTATAGGTTGACCATTTATCGGTTTTTACATTCGCATCTTTTGATATATGATTCTCAAAGATTTGTCTTATTGATTTACTTGAATAATCCTCCAAAGGAAGGGCATATCCTCTTTTTATTTTGCCTTGTGGCGTTATTTCAATAGCGCATACTACTTTTTGTTTCTTTGTTTTATTGCTGCCTTCTTCCTTCTGGTCAACAACAAACTCGCCGACTTGTACATTTCCGGTTAACAGATATAGTTTGCCGGAAAACATGGCATGGCGCACCTTTTGCATAAAGAACCATGCTGTTTTTTGAGTCACTCCATATCTTTTTGCCATTTGAACACTTGATAAACCTTTGTTACTCACGCTCATTTCAAAGACAATATAGAATGCTTTGTGTAATCCGAATTTTACTTTATGGAATAGGGTTCCCGCTGTTGGTGATTCTATATGATGGCATTTTGTGCATTCTCTGCTAAGGTTATCTCTTACTATGCTGCTTTTATTATGTCCACATTTTTTACAGATATAGCCATTTGACCATTTCTTTTCTGCTAAATATTGATGGCAGGATGCATCATCCTTAAAAGTCTCAAATAATTTGATTATCTCCTGGCTTTCAAACTGCATTATAACTCCTTCTGTTATAAGCAAATATAATAGTATTCACATGAGTATTTCAGTGAAATTTTCCTTCGTGTTCCTTGAGCCTTCTTCGTGCTCTTTGTGGTTAAATACACCAGATTCTCAATAAATCAAAAACGGCGTTGGTGAAAAGGAAACGATTAGTATCCCGATGCTTACCCAGCCAAGAACTCTTCTTACTTTTCCTACATCAGTAAAATATGCCACCGGGGGATGATGCATCTTTAACACAAAAAAGAGTACCAGGGCCCAGAAAAGCCAGCCGGTCCAGCCGTAACCACTGTTAAATTCGAAGAGGACATCGATAAGTCCAGCCCCCCCGATAACAATGAGAGTAAGCATCATGATCCCCGCGACGGTTTTATGGATTTTTCCACCAAACATACTATATATCACATGGCCGCCATCGAGCTGCCCGACAGGAATCATATTCATTGAAGTTACAAAAAGACCGAACCATCCGGCGCATAAAAAGGGGTAATGATATATTTCCGACATGGGGGGCACAAAATCGGCAGGACCGGTAAAAAGATACCGCAATGCTCCATTCAGCAGTGAATCTCCAAATTCCAGGCTAAGATAGGCATCACCGTAATAGGGCGAAAAATAATCGGGATGTATCCTCAGGAGATATTCCACACCCGGAAGATGGGTATATCCCCAGATCAGAATCATCAGACTCGCGATAAATCCGGCGATGGGGCCAGCTATTCCTATATCAAACATAGCTTTGTTGCTGCTTACAGGAGTGCGGGTGCGTATCACCGCACCCATTGTTCCAAAATGTATAAGTCCCGGGAATATCGGCAGCGGTATAAAAAATGGCAGAGTGGTATCAACCTTATGATACCGGGCCGCGAAATAATGTCCGAACTCATGCACACCAAGAATAAAAAGAATCGCTCCCGAATATTGCAATGATAAATTTATAATGGAAAAGTCAAAATCGGAAGCGATAAAAAACATACCCGCGAAAGTGGTTGTTACAACCGTTACAAGAAAAAGAAGCAGATTCCAGAGGGGATGTGTCTTTTTTCTTTTTCTCCTCTCCTTCCGGTACATCTCCTCCGCGATACTGTAATAATCAGAAATTTGTTCAGACATATTTTATCAATTTTTTCATAATATTATCAGTTAAACAATATTGGATGTGATTTTGTGCCAATTAAAATCATAATCATAAACTGGCAAACCAGAAGTGAGATAACAAGGGGACTCATGGGACAAATGGGACTTTTGGGTTTTCCACAATTACATGCCTGATTGATTGTCATTCCGGTTTTTCGCGTCCTTTGCAAAAAGGCCGGAATCTAATGCGGAATTTTACTGCCATTTAACTTAAAACTTTACCATTTTGCGTAGAATTTGACTCCTTACGGAATAATCATAAACTGGCAGAGCCAGAACCAAACTAATTCTGTCGTCCCTGACGGGACTTATTTACCTTTCTTTATACAATTTCCCCTATTTGAAAATAGGGGCTATTTTCTGTCATCCCTACCGGGATTTTTTAAATGATACTATTTTTAACGCGTTGAATCAAATATCAAAAGTCCCGTTAGGGACAATAGATAATAGCCCCACAATTCATTGTGGGGGACAATGTTAGCGAGAAAATTAAAAGTCCCGCCAGGGACGACAGATGATTTCATAAAAAATTCCTCACTATTTTGCGTAGAATTTCACTCCTTACTGACTACTCTAACTCAGATTTCCCCCTACAAATCAACATTCACTCCCAGGGCGGCAAATTGTTTATTCCAGTCGAAATATTCACCGTGAACACTTTTGCCTGAAAAATACTGGAGATAAACTTTCAGTCCTTTTCCCCCTGCTTTTCCAAACTTTATCCCCGCTTCAACGGAATGATTGGGAGTGTAGGCGTAAAGATTCTCTAATCTCAGATCATAACCAAAAAATGGAGAAACGCTCCCGCCGATTTTATCCTTCATAAAATAATCTAACCCGAGGTGGTAAATATTCTTGCCCAGGTCGGAAGGATCAACATGAAAAATATAAGTCATTCCGGCATATACCCTTAGATCAGAGAATTTATAATATCCTATGAACTCAAGAAATTCCCTGCTGTAAACGATAGGATAATCGTAATCCAGCCATCTCTGGTTTGAGCCGTCGTAATGACCATCGGCAAAATGGGCGCTTATATGGCTCAGCCTCAGTCTGGCCCCGATTTCCGAACATTTATTTATTTTTTTCCATCCCGCGTTAAATCCGAAAAGATAGTCCACCGCGTCAACAGGGAAATGGAAATCCCTTTCCGCTCTCAGCCTCGTATAGGTAAAAAGGTCAAGCCCGAAAGAAAGCACAGTGTTATCATCATATTCAAAACGAAGCGCGTCGACAGAATTGCCTATATCGAGCCGTATCTCATTT
The DNA here is from genome assembly GCA_963677445.2 of Melioribacteraceae bacterium. GTDB lineage: Bacteria > Bacteroidota > Ignavibacteria > Ignavibacteriales > Melioribacteraceae. Next base: position 37,795 of record CAXXGF010000034.1, read on the forward strand.
TCATCAATCATGAAGAGCATTCCCAGCTTCGGCTCAAGAAAATTCGCGGTAAATGGCTGAATCGTCAGGTCATCCGGGAACATTTCAAATTTGTACTGCGCGAAAGTATTTGTCGCGAATAAAAGGAGCAAACCAAAAACAATTTTTTTCATAAATTTCCACCAGTAAGCGTTAATATTTTCTTCCCTTCCACACCACTCTGCGGTTAAAAATAACCGTAAATGGAAGGATAAAAACATAAAGAACAAAATAAATTTCGAAGGCGATAAAATTTTTAAATAAAATTTTCTGACCTATCAGCCTGTGGGTAAACGAAAGGAATAAATAGTCGGTCAGTATTTTAACAACCGCCATTCCAAGCGCCAAAAAAGAGAAGAAAAATGGAAGCGCGAGCATCAGCAAATGAAGAATAAATCCTGAAGCCATAACGGCAAAACCGACAAAGTCACTTTCCAGGCCACCGACAGCCCACCTTTTTTTCTGCTTATACAATTCAGAATAATCGGCGCATGGTTTTGATATCACCATCGCGCCCGGATCGGCGGGATAAATAATTTTGTATTCACCCAGTTTATGAATAGCGGCAAGAATCTGGAAATCTTCAGTTACAGAAAAGGGCATCGATTCATACCCCCCGATCCTGTCATAAGCAGATTTCCTGTAGGACATGTTGTTCCCTATGCAGGAAAGAGGTTTTCCAAGGTTGATGGTTCCTGCCGCGACACCGAGCAAATAAATAAAATCGGCGGCCTGCATTCCCTCAAACAAGGTGTTATCGGTCTGGTTGGTATAACCACAGACCATCGCCACATCATCTGTATAGTAGGAGCAGATTGTCCTGGCCCATGTTGGCGATACGGTGCAATCGGCGTCGGTGGTAAGAATAATCTCACTGCTGACAGTCTGTAAAGCCTGCGCGATAGCGTTGGCCTTTCCTTTAAGCCCTTTTTTCTGTCCGTCGACTTCAAAAAGCCTGAAACTTTTTTTATCCCTGATGAAAGTTTTAATTATTTCCCTTGTGTTGTCAGTTGACTGATCTTCGGCGATTACAATTTCAAGTTTTCCTTCAGGGTAATCGAGTTTATTCAGGGAGATCAGACAGTCCAGAATTTTATCCTCCTCATTCCTCGCGGCTACAACAACTGTGGCTGTCGGAAGCGCGGAATCATCTATTCGGTGGTATTTCTTAAGCATCCCCCTGAAAAAGATCACTGTCTGGGTTATGTAAAGAAAAAGCGCTATGGCAAAAATTATTTCAAACATTCATCAGGTTTCCCAAATTCAAATCCCCTGCTCCTGACTTCATCGGCAATAAAATCAAGAAGCTCCGGCATAATACCTTTAAGGACAGATTTATCATGAAGAACTATAATCGAATCTCTTCGTAAAAATTTTTTAACTGCAAACTTAACAATATCAGGATTATTTTTATAATCAAATGTCATTATATCCCACATTACAAGTTTCATCCCTGACTTCTTTGTAATTCCCGATATGCCGGGTAATAATGAACCGAAAGGGGGCCGGAAATATTCAGGTTTCCCCATTCCCGCATCCGCCGACGCGCCGAGATATTTTTCCAGGTCCCGCCCCAGGTAAACCGTGGATCTCCACCATAAATATTTGTGTTCATAACCATGACATCCATGTGTGTGTCCACGCTCAACTATCACACGGGACATATCCCGATTTTTTTCAATATTTCTGCCTGTCATAAAAAAGAGCGCGCTGATCTTATGCTCATCGAGTTTGTCCAAAACCAGGGAGGTACATTCCGAAGGGCCGTCGTCGAAGGTGAGCAAAACTTTCCCGTTTACCGTACTCCACTGATAATCGGGAAATAACCACCTTATTATTTCGGGAGGCCGGTACTGAATTGATATCATCTTTTTACCCTCCTCCCTTTCCAGGAATAATTGCCGAAGAGTCCCGCTATGGCTGAAAAAACGATATAAGGAATGTGCAAAAACTGGGTAATAAAATAATACCTGGGGGAAAATTCTTTAAACAGCAGCCTGCTTCCTTTTTTTAAAATAATAAAATCGGCTATAAACTTCACACTCATTCCGGCAGCAAGCAGAAGTATATAAAAAAGCTCACCGGTAAATAAAGCAAGGAAGAAAGATACTGTTGTTGAAATAAAAAAAAGGAATAATAATACCAGTTTAATAACTATTATTTTTTCAGGATAATATAATCCTTTGCTGGCCCATCTTTTCCGCTGGCTGAAAAGATCGCGAACTGATTTATTCGGCCTTGTTGTCACCACCGCGTCCGGGCAAAGAGCAAACTTTACCTTATGCGGGTCCTCAGCGGCAATCTTATGCATCAGCTGTTCATCATCACCCGATGATAATTTCCATGTGCCCTCATAGCCGCCGACTCTGTAAAAAGCATCTTTCCTGTAGGCGAGATTAGCCGCGTTGCAAATTACAGGGGTTCCCGCTCCTATCAGTCCCGCTCCGCTTATTACCAGGGAAGCGAATTCCAGCTTCTGTATCTCCTGGAAAATGCTTCCATCCGAATCAAATACCACCGGTCCGCTTACAAAATCCACACCGACATCAAAATATTTCAACAAACTTCTAAGCCAGTCTCGCTGATAAATACAATCCCCGTCCGAAATCACAATTATTTCACCTTTAGCCGATTCCAGTCCTTTTAGAATGGCTCGTTTTTTATGCCCCCTGCTTTCATTATCTGAGCAGTTCCTGACTATCTGAAAATGACCGGGCAATTTTTCCTCTTCAAGTATTTTTACCGAGTTATCAGCGCTGTTATCATCAACATAGATAACTTGTAGTTTTTCCGCAGGATACTCGGCTTCTTTTAGTGAGCGGAGGTTATCTCTTAAAACATCTTCTTCATCTCTGAAAGGAATAATCACAGACACATTATAAAGGCAGGGTTCTTTATCGGCTTCCCTGGTTTTTATAGTTAGTATATCCAGCCCCCTGCCAATCGAAAAAAGGAAATACAGGTAAAAGAATATCAGAAATATATATATCGCCGCGAAAATCATTTTTTTACCATTAAAAACATACCCGCGACCGAAGGAAAAACCAGGTTAAAAATAAAAAGAAATATCGCGGCGCTGAACGCGGCTGCTTCATTTACTCCTACCAGGGAATAAAAAAATACCGCCGCGCTTTCCCTTATTCCCAGTTCACCCATAGAAACAGGGGGAATAAATCCCTTGGTAAAAAACACCACATTGGCTACAAGGAAGATAAGGGGAAGTTCTGTATTGACATTAAAGGCTGTAACAAGAAGCGCAAACTGGAGGTTATAGAGAAAAAATATGAGCGCGGATATGATCAGCAGTTTTTTAATAAGCGCCCTGCCGACCGATAAATTTTTCAGCTTTTCAACTCTTCTTTCAATTGCCGGAAATTTTGAAAACCAGCCCGGAATAAATCTGCTCCTGAAAGAACTGTCAATGATAAATTTCCAGCCCGGAATGATAAGAAGCAGCAAAATTATCAACATAAGGATGAGCAAAAGGGGAGTTATATCGAGATAAACTTTCAGAAATATTACCGAGGAAACCGCGCCCCAGTATAGTAATATTACTGTGGCAAAAAATCTCTCCAACAGGTAAGCCTTTGTAACCGATTTCATTTTCTTTTCTTTTATGGCCAGGCTTCTCCCGACAATTTCCCCAATCTGAAACGGGGTAAAAATCCCGGCGCTCATGCCAATCAGAAGTGAATTTACCGCTCCTTTGCGGTCATCATATCCGAGGGCTTCTTTTAAAATCAGATACCATTTCAAAAACCTTATGCCGAGTATCAGAAATGCCAGCAGAAATGCCGATATTAATGGTCCCTTTTGTGAATTGATTAATGCCTTATAAATTTTATCAGGTTGAATATACCCCATCAAAAACCATATAAGACCTGCCGCTATTATCAGCTTGACCAATATTATCGCGATATTTTTATATTTCGGCCCGATCGCTTCTATATTCTCCATAAATAAGACAGACAAATTTACATAATTTTCCCGACATCCCTTCCCGTAATATCCCGTGTAATAATAATTATTATAGCATGTAATAAAAATTGCCACAAAACTTTCATAACTTTTACTATGGTTCTGTGATGGTTAAAAGCAGTAATTTGCTACCCGAATATCCTTATTAAATAATTATAAAGGTTAATTGAGTAATTCTGTTAAACATATCATTCTCGTTGCCGACAGCCAGGAAATGGTCAGGAACTCAATTAAACAGATAATTAATGAATCGGATGATTTTTTAGCCGGTGGTGAAGCCCGGAATGCCTATGAACTTATGGAGCAGGTAAAAAAAGAAAAATTTGATATTGTGCTTCTCGATATAAATCTTCCCGATAAAAGCGGCATAGATGTTTTATCCGATCTTAATGATATAAATCCCTCTCTCCCGGTTATTATCACCAGTATGTATGATGAAATACAGTTTGTCCGAAAAGCGCTTGATAACGGAGCAAGAGGTTTTCTAAGAAAGACCAATGTCGCTTCAGAACTTTTACCCGCGCTCAGGCTGTCACTCTCGGGAGAAATTTTTGTGAGTCCTTTTTTTAAAAATAAACTTGAGCAGAACTAACACCTATAAGTAAAAAAATAAATTAAAACAGTAATAATTACCAAACATTTTGGGAGACAAACAATGTCTGATTTCGTAAAAAATTTGATGGCTGAAGTATTAGCCAAGAACCCTGCCGAACCTGAATTCCATCAGGCGGTTGAAGAAGTTGCTGAATCACTTGAACTCGTACTCGAAAGACATCCTGAATATCGCGCGCAGAAAATTCTTGAAAGAATTATTGAGCCTGAAAGAGTTATTATGTTCCGTGTTCCCTGGATGGATGAGCAGGGTGAAGTTCATGTTAACCGTGGTTTCAGAATTGAAATGAATTCCGCTATCGGACCTTACAAAGGCGGATTAAGATTCCATCCTTCGGTAAACCTTGGCATTCTGAAATTTTTGGCCTTCGAACAGGTTTTCAAAAATTCACTGACTACTCTCCCGATGGGCGGTGGTAAAGGTGGATCAGACTTCGATCCTAAAGGTAAAAGTGATATTAAAATTATGCGTTTCTGCCAGGCTTTCATGAGCGAACTTTATCGCCATATCGGCCCTAATACTGACGTACCCGCTGGTGATATCGGTGTTGGTGGAAGAGAAATCGGCTACCTCTTTGGTCAGTATAAAAAAATCAGAAACGAATTTACCGGTGTTCTTACAGGTAAAGGCCTAAACTGGGGCGGCTCATTGATCAGACCTGAAGCTACAGGTTACGGCGCTGTTTATTTCGCTGCCGAAATGCTCAAAACAAAAGGCGAAACCCTTGAAGGAAAAACATGCCTTGTTTCCGGTAGTGGTAATGTTGCTCAGTATACCGCTGAAAAACTTCTTGATCTCGGCGCGAAACCGATGACATTCTCAGATTCGAGCGGTTCAATTTTTGATCCTGAAGGTATCGACAGAGATAAATTAGCTTATGTAATGGAACTCAAAAATGTACGCCGCGGAAGGATTAAAGAATATGCTGAAAAATATCCTAACGCTGTTTATACTCCGTTTGATCCTAACGCTGGCTTCAATCCTCTGTGGGATCACAAATGTGACTGTGCTTTCCCAAGCGCCACACAGAATGAAATTAATGAAAAAGACGCTCAGAACCTGCTGAACAACGGTTGTTATGTTGTTAGTGAAGGCGCTAACATGCCTACCACACAGGATGGCGTTAACCTCTTTCTCGATAAAAAAATCCTTTATGGTCCTGGTAAAGCCGCTAACGCCGGTGGCGTTGCCGTTTCAGGTCTTGAAATGTCACAGAACAGCATGCGCTATCCATGGAGCCGCGAAGAAGTTGACAATAAACTTCAGGGCATTATGGCAAGCATTCATAAAACATGTGTTGACATTGCTGACAGATTCGGAACTCCCGGCAACTACGTTAACGGCGCTAACATTGGCGGTTTCCTGAAAGTAGCCGACGCTATGATCGACCAGGGTGTTGTTTAATTTCAGAACAAGCTCTTAAAATATATATTGCAGCCTCCGCACCCGCGGAGGCTTTTTTTTGCCCGACAAATAAATCCAAATCGAATAATCTCACGCGAAGACGCAAAGAAAATGACTGATTTTTTGTAAAGATTAGCCGGGATTCCACTTACCCCGTCAGAGCAAAAAATTATCAGAAAAATTGAAGAAATAACCCTGCGCCTTCAGGCCGGGGAGCACGGGAAAAACAAACCACCCTCATCGGGCTTTAGCCCAAAGAACAGGGTCGGAAAAATAACGCAACGTACGAATTCCGCTCCCGCCATAATCTGAACCATGATTAAAGGATTTAAAGATTGCCTAATTATTCATCGGCAGCATCCTGAAAAAATCAGAGTAAGAGTAGGAGTATGATGACCGGATAGGTGGCGCCGCCGGGGTTATTCATTTTTTGCCGGGGGTTGGGATTACGATTATGATTAAGATTACGATTATGATTCTTTTATTAGTCGGGATCAATTATAGTATTTCGCATTTATAATAACCCCGCGCCTTCAGGCCGGGGAGTACGGAAGAAACAAACCACCCTCATAGGGCTTTAGCCCACTGGAGTTTGGTCGTTTTAGATAAAATATTAGTCTATAATCAAAAGATTCTTTTAAAAAACCCACTTCGTACCAATAATATAATTAACAACGAAGTGGTTAAAATTCATTTTTTTTCTAATAAATCAAATATAGCGCTTAAAAAGCATAGGGTAATTCATAGTTAAAGACTTCATATTTATACTTCTGAGAAAGGCATTCATTATCAGACATCTCATATTTTTGTTTTTTTTGTTCTTTCCCAATATCGTTTTTTATCCAAACAACACTTAACTTATTCAGATTTTCGTTAATAATCGAAAAATTATTCATTTTTCATCGGTTAGAACAAAGTACAAAAAACAGACAGTATTGTTAACACACTATATATATTCATAATATTAATAATAATCAAATAATATATAATCTTTAAACTATGAATATGCCAAACTCCAGAGGGCTTTAGCCCAAAGAACAGGGTCGGAAGAATAACCCAAAGTACGAATTCCGCTCCCGCCATAATCTGAACCATGATTAAAGGATTTAAGGATTGCCTGATTATTTTTCGGTATCGGCCTTGAAAAAATCATAGCCGGGATATAATATTCGCATTTAGCAGAATTTTTATAGGTCACAATTTGTTTACTATTTCTTATATAGAATTATTGTTGATTCAGATAAAATGAAGTATGAAAGGAGCGCCAAATAAATGACACAGGTCTTTGAACAAATCTTTGAACAACTCGATAAACAAATTTCTTCATTCATGCGCAGATGGGGCATTTTATCAATGCGCATATCACTCGGAATAATATTCATATGGTTCGGTATACTTAAACCGATTGGGATTTCCGCCGCGGCTCCCCTTGTGCTTAAAACCGTAAACTGGATGCCGATCTTTTCACCGGAAGGATGGCTGGCGATAATCGGTTGGTGGGAAGTGGCGATAGGAGCATTCTTCCTTTTTCGGAAAACAACACGAATCGCGATAGCCCTGCTTTTTCTCCAGATGGTCGGCACATTTATGCCTCTGGTTATCCTCCCCGGAATAACCTTTCAGGATGGATACCTCCCCTTCGCCCCAACTATGGAAGGGCAGTATATCATAAAAAACCTGATGATAATTTCCGCCGCGCTTGTTATCGGGGGAACAGTGAACAGAAAACAGATATAACATTTAGAGTACACCCCTTTTATTCAATTCATTTTCAGGAGTGTACTCCACTTTGAACTCCTTTATCAGGGACAAAAATGTTCTCCCCCAAAAGTTCATCCATTCACTGTTTCATTTGTCACGCGGGAACACAATGAAAAATATCCACACTTTTCCCTCTTTATTTACACCCCTCCTCAATCGGATCAACAGCCTTCACATATAAATCCCGCTGATAGTAAGAATCACAATTTTTCCTTATCTTGCGTTTGATCGGTGAAACTGAATTTAATCTCTAACAGGGGTGTTTGATGAGCGCTAGCAGTGAATTTTCTTACCAGTTGCGAGAAATGGTCGAAAACGAACTTAATGAGGAGGAACAAAATTTTATGGGGAGGCCAGCCGGCTCCCAAAAGACTCGCGGCGAAAAAGCTGCCCTTATTTTTCTTCGCTATACCCTGGACCGCATTTTCACTTTTCTGGATGTATGCCGCGTCCGGTTTCAGTGTGCCTTTCTCAGGGGGCGGATTTTCATTATTTTCACTTTTCGGCATTCCATTCCTGCTCATCGGAATAGCTATGTTATCCTCTCCTCTATGGGCAATGAGAAACGGGAAAAGAACAGTTTATATACTGACTAACAGGAGAGCTGTTATATTCGCGGGAGAATTTAACACAGCTATCAGCTCTTATGGTCCCGAACAGCTCTACTCCACTACCCGCAAGTAAAATCCTGATGGAACAGGTGACATACTCTTTAACACCGAAATAAACTCACTTGTGAAGAATAAAAATATCAACACACTTGATCCCGGTTATTACGGCATAAAATATGTAAAAGAGGTTGAAAACCTGGTTAAAAAACTTATCGGGGAAGGCAGGTAAAATTTAATGGTTGATGAAATAATATTCGAAACAGGTGGCAAAAGCAAAACATCAAAACAATTAAAAAATGTTTCCGGACCATCATTTATTGTAAAAGATGGAATTCTCCATGGAGGTGAAAAAACTATCCCCCTTTATCGTTTCGGATTTTTGTATTAACCCTAACCAAATAAAATAAATTATTAGTCCCAATGATCATATAATTATGCACTTTTATCTTGTACGCAAAAAAAATACACCATATTTTAACGGTTCATAAAAAAAGAGAGTACAAAAATGAAAAGTATATTTTTATTGTTATTATTTACTTCCTTCACCCTTTACAGCCAGGTAATTCCTCCCGATTCTCTCATTGAAGAAGTAGTTTATACAATCCAGAACAGTATAGACGCTCAAAATCCTGATCCAATTAATGAATTGTTCGACTACGACCTTTTTAAGGAAAGAATATTTGCCGGTCTTGACGTTGATGAGAGCAAACAGGAAGAGTTTATGACCGGGATGAAGAAGGGATTCGACTGGGGACAGGAGCTCGTTAACGCCATTAAACTGGAAGGCCATTACACCGCTAAAAGTTACACCAGCGGGAGTGATACTATTAGCGCGTTCTACCGTATGGTCAGCGGCGGCGGCATTAATTATCATGAATATGAAATTTATTACGACGGTGAATTTCATATTTTCGATGTATATGTATTTCTTACAGGTCAGTATATCAGTGAGGCGATGAGGCAGGTTGTTGAACCTCTCATGCTTCAGGATGACTCTTTCATGGGGCGGCTGAGCGATCTCGGCTCAAAACTTTTTGGTGATAAGAAAAAGTACATGAATGATCTCAAGCAGTTCCCACTGATTAAAAAAGCGCTTGCCGAAAAAGATTATCAAAAAGTGCATGATCTCTATAAAGACCTCGGGGAAAAAGCGAGGGCAATGAAATCGATGCAGCTTCAGCATCTTCTTGCGCTCCAGCATATCGACACTGCCCTGATGACAGAATATATTGATATTTACAAAAAGGATTTCCCCGATGATGTCAGCATTGATCTGATTATGATCGATTATTATTTTACCCTCGGGGAATATGACAAAGCGCTCGAATCGGTTGAAAATCTTGAATACTGGGCGGAAGATGACGGCTATCTGCAGTATCTCAAATCTAATATCTATTCTGTTAAAGGTGACGCTGAAAACTTCGCGAAGTTTGGCAATCTGAGTATTGAATGGGAACCCTGGCTTTCTGAGCCCTATTTTACAATGATTGAGTACCAGCTAAAACAAAAAAACTTCACCGAAGTTATTAATTTAATGAAAAAACTCAGATATCATTGCTCACTGGAATATAGTGAGGAATCGATGAGCGGATTTGAATTGTTCAGCGACTTTTTAAAGTCGAAAGAATATAAGGACTGGAATTTTCAGTACTAAAACCACATAGTTTTCTAAGGAATAGTAAATTCATACCCTTTAAGATATTTATAAGATTGGGCTATATAAAAAGATAGCCGGCTTTAGAGCAAGCCGGCTAAGGAGGAAGCAACATTTATTTCAATAACGGGGAGCTAAAACCTGTTTTTTAACTGTCCCGCCTAATTATAATATTCTTTTATGAGAAAATCAAACCATAAAATTTTAGCGGGCAATATTTTCGCCGAATGTAGTAATTTACCCGACGAATCGCTAGTATTGTAACATCGGGAGATTTCGTGAAATTCCGGAGAGAAAATTATGGCTAAATCAAATGTTCTGACAATTCGTGTGCCTTGCGATCTGAAAGAGAGAATTGTTTCTGTCGCACGGGAACAAAGAGTATCGATTAATCAGTTGGCGATGTATATCTTTTCAAAAGAAATCGGCAATCTGGAGATAAAAGAAAAAATCGCCCGTTATCAAAAAGGTTACTCAAAAGAAAAAATTATCGATGATTTTGATGTGGTTATGACCGAAGTCAAAAAACGGGAGGCGCCTGACCGGGATGAGCTTGATTGAGTTATAATTTCCACCTGTTATTTGTTATTCAGGAACTAACCATAAACACTATATTCGATACGGCCCAAAACATCTCTTACTTTAGATATCCCCCCGGGAATTTTTATCAATTCCAAAGGCGCCATGCCACCTAAGGCCAAATTGGGAATATTCAGCCACTTCAGGAGATTTCCTGCATTTCCCGGCACATCTGAACCGTAAAGGAAAATTTCTTCAGCCCCAGGCGCCGCTTCAAGAATATTCTTTAATGATACTTTTATTTCTTCCGGCTGCGCTTCGATGAATTCGATTACTGACATGTGTTTTTTTACCTCACTCATAATGTTCACCTATTTGCCAGGCTGTTGAGATTTTTAAAAATCACCCCGGGAAATTCTGACATTTATTTTATGCGAATATAATTTGTTTATAAAATTTCTTCAAATCCACATTCATCAATTTTCCTGAGTATATAAAAACGAATAAAGAAATATTTAGATGAAGGGGACCCGTTGAGAAATAAATCTTCTGAATATCCCCTGGATTTTTCAATAATCAGATCATCAAACTCAGGATAATTATTATTCAGGATTATGGTTGAATCCCTGTCACCCTCAAAAATTCTTTGGACCAGGATCTCAGATTTTACTGACATCCCCGGTTTAAATGGCAAATAGTTAGTAAATATTATTGTATCCGATTCAGTTGGTTTAGAGGGTCCCCCTTTGTAACCGATCATTATTGTTGATTTATATACCAGATTTAATATACTATCTGATACCATTTCCGCAAAATTATTACTCAGTTCCAACATTGTTCTGCTAATATAATTTACCCGCAGTCTGCAGTTATTTTTATCGCTCAGAAAGGTAAGGCTTTTAATATTTTTTATGGTGCATGAATCGAATAAACTAAAATATGCTTTCGTAATACTATCAGCAGGACTAACATTTATATTAACTGCTTCCCGGCCTTGTACATCAAAAGCAGCTATTACCGACGCATTCAATCTGGCTCTAACGGCAATTTCGGGGATTACAAATTCGTATGCTGATACACATATTCTTTGCCCAAAGCTATTAGTAGAAGCTGACAAAATAAATGCTAATAAGCAAAAATAAAATTTCATATTTATCCTGTACTAAACTAATAACTGATTAAAAATAAACCGCGACACCAATCCTGATTGAGCGGAGTTCATATCCCCAGTCAGTATAATTGTTCCGGCTTGTCTTACCCCCGCCGCTGGAACTGCTGTTCCCGGTTTCTTCCCACCCCTTGTATATTTGAGCCTGGTATTCAGAAAAAATCGCTATGTTTTTATATAACGCCGCTTCAATACCCAAAGATAATGTTATACCGGTTTTCCACGCAGTATTTGTATATCTGCTATAACTGGAGCCATTAAAATAACTATCAGGTGTATAGTGATATCTATTGTAGTCAATACAGCGAAAATCATAATTAACGAAAACGCCACAACCGAAAAATAAATAAACAGGGTTATGCAGTTTTATCAGATAAAGATATTCGATCGTTAATTCAAAATAATCATCAGACCGAATATCCTTATTTTTATCATAACTTCTTAGTGTATCTGCATCCTCATCCCAATACTCTGATTTTTCCGAATCTTTATTATTATAAGAGCCCGAAAAATCAGCGGTAATCCTTAAAGCCGACTCCCTGGAAAAATGATATTTATATGCCACAACAATATCATTTAAGATATAAAACTGGATAGCGTGATTATATTCCGCCTTTGAAGAATCTGATTCTGCGACAGACTGTGAAAAACAGATATATGGAAGAAAAAATATTTGTACTACAAATAATATTCTGAATACATCTTTCATTATTACCCTCAAATTTGTTGTATAACAATTTATTTAAGCAGGCTCTAATATATACGGAATTTCCACAAAATTCATCCCGGCAGAAAAATCTTTTGTATTACGTGTAACCAGAATAAGACTGTTCTCCTTCGCGAAAGCAGCCTGAAACGCGTCCGGCAATTTAACCCGGTATTTTTTTCTCATTTCGGCGGCAATATCCGCGATTCTTTTATCAATAATAAGAGTGGGAAATGTTTCCGGCAATTCTGTCACCATAGATTTCTCTTTCATCTGTTATTCCCACTCATCTCTGAGCTCATCAGTATATTGCTGAGCGTCAACTCCCCGCAGTTTCCACATACCGGAAGTTTCCATAATAGGATCTTTTTTTTGCTTTTCTATATTTTCCTTATATACCCTGATTGCTTCTCTTATCGTTTCCGCTGTAGAACGGTTCGATTTTTTACTGTAACTGTCAAGCCAGGTTTTCATTTCCGTTGGAAGTGTAACAATTGTGCGTGTCATAAACCTTCTCCTTTTTAACAAAAATATCACCTTTACGATATATAATCAACTCATTCTTTTCTGCATTATTTTAAGACAACTGTTTTAACAAAAGTACAATACACTAAGAGCGTTAAAAAAATCACCGTTTTACGAAAAATTTTTGAGCTCATGGAATATTTATCATTTGTCTTTTCAATTGTCAATTGTACATTATTAATTGTTAATTGAAATTCTTTGCCATTTTGCGTAGAATTTAACTCCTTACGCACTATTCCCCCGGATTTCAGATCGAAAGAAAGAAATAATCCCGCTGCCCGGGAGCGTCTCTTCCGCTGACAATCTTAATAATTATACAGGCTCAGCCGGTATTCCTCCCCCAATGCGAAAATTTTACGGCTGAAAGTACTGTTTTCTAATCAATTAAAACGCGTAGCCTATTGAGAATTCCCCAAGAAAAGCGTCTATAAAATCATATTCATTGGTAAAAGTATCAATAGCCGATTCAATTGAGGCATTTGATTTACTCGTTTTCCTGTCATCAAACGAATAACCATAACCAAGAGTGAAGTTGATATCAAAACCACTATTCCATACCCATCTTTTACCGGCATTTAACCCGATGGTAAATTCAGAAATGGTAAAATCAAACTTCTCCGCGCCTGAGATTCCGTCACCTGAATATTCTCTGTAGCGGGCGAAAGCGCCAAGATAATATGATTCTAATTTTTCATTCAGGTGATATCTGTAGTTCAATACAGCTGCCTTGCCATCCGCGTTAATATTCGCGTCTGAATATGTATCGGGAATAGCTTCATAATCCAGCCGGAAAACAATACCGTGCGTTTTGTTTATCATATATTCATAATTTACTGAATATATGCCAAAAGCAATAGCAAGCGGACACATATTTATTGCCTGGGTAAATGTTTTTTCGGGCGCATTGTCCTGAGCCCCCACCTTTTCCTGCGCGACAAGAGAGCCGGTGATAAAAAGAAACGAAAATATTATGGCAAAATGTATTACTTTTTTCCTGAATGCTGATGCGGTTTTCATGATTTTTTCCTTTCCAGGGTATTAACATGACTGTTAGTTAAATCAGGTTGTAACCTTAAAATTATTTTGTATTAGAAAATTTTCTCCCAAATATGGGTAGGACAAAAGTCTGCCGAGTATAAGACTTGAAGTCCATTTTTGCCTAACAAGTAAAACAGACAAATAAGTTCACGATAACAAATAATTTGTTTGCAATCCTGGTCACAGCGAATATAAAGGTTTGGCAATATATCCCATTTTTTCAATCTTGTAGCAATAATTGAATTAGCTGATCATATTATGAGGGAGGGGGAAATCTGGTTTCAAGTTTTTTTGATTAAATAAAATTACTTTTTACAGGGCCCATCACATCACATATATTGAGTTGCCACTATTTTACCTAATTTTCATATTGTTTTATGTAAAAATAAATCATAAACGCAATTCTTTTTGAAAGAATTTTCAATACCAGTTTCATGCGTATTTACGCATGAAAAGTCTATGTTCTTTTTTTCAATAATTTATGTTTCTGATATCAGGATACCTGTATCTTAATTGACCAGGCCGGAATCAGAAGCAGCAAAAAACACCTGGTCGATCAAAAAAAAATTATTGAGCTTTGGAAGTATTGCGCAATTGAAAAAAATTTTTACTGTTTTGCACAGAATTTCATTTCTTACGGGCTATATTACATAATGGAACGACTAAGCAATCGGGGGGATATAAAAATTTCAACAATTCCTCGAATTAATTGCCAGATTTTCAACTAACGAATTGTGTGAAAAAACAAAAGGTTATTATATTTTATTTATTCATTTTTTTCTCTCCAAATTCTTAAAAAATCACCTGGGGTAACAGGTTGAAACAAAAATCCTTTTAATTTCGAATTCCTAAAATCTTTAATATTGGAACTCACCAAATAATCGCTTTCACTCACAAAAGCACATTCCATAAATATATTGTCTTTTTCATCAATCATATTTGGACGCAATAAATAATACACTTTATGTTTTGTTGCCAATAAAGATATTAAATCCAAAACATTTTCAATCTCTTCAACAGAAAGATTTAATTCCTTGAGATTGACAGGTCTTGTAAGAACATCAAAGTACTCAAAATAGACTGAGACTGTGATAGCAAATTTGAATACAATAGTCAAGTTTGATAATCTTTGAAAGTTTTTCACCTAACTTTTCCCAAGAATTTGTACACTACCTGTAAGTATAATAAAACTTGCAACTTACGGGAATAAGTTTTATATAATAGTGTATATTTTATACACTATAGGTGAAATATGAGCTTTACAAGAAGAATTAAGAAAAAAAGTGGAGTCTACCTCGCGGAAGTTAAAAACTACCGGGAAGACGGCAAAGTTAAGCAAAAAGTAATCAGATATATCGGCAAAGAAGTCGATGGACAACCTGTCAAAAAGATATCATCTCAAGATGTTGAGGTAGTTTCTGTGAAAAGACATCTTGATTATAAGATCCTTCATGAGATTGCGGAAAAACTCTCGCTTACCGGTATATTGGGTAAACATGCCAATAGAATACTATTGCTTGTTTACACTCAACTAATTACCAGAAACTCCCTTTATAAACTCCCCGAACATATAGAGCAAACAACCCTTAAAGAATTGCTGAATCTTGATAAAATCGTAGATAAACAGCTCTACGAGACTCTCGATTTCCTTGAAGACCTGGATTTTGGAGAAATAGAAGATCAACTATTCAAGCAACTTCTCTCGGAAAAAGATGATGACCAGGCATTGGTTCTCGATGTTACAGACACTTACTTCAACGGATCACAGGCAGAATGGAAATCCAGAAAGGGAAAAGACGGGAAATATGACAAATTGGTACAGATCGCGCTTGCAGTCACAAAAAAGGAAGGCTTTCCAATATTGCATAAACTATATGAAGGTAATATAGGAAATACAAAGATATTCGCTGATTTATTATCCGATATCAGGCTGAAAGATGTAAAGACAATAATACTTGACAGAGGGATGATATCAAAAGTGCTCCTGGAAGACCTGCTTGTCCTGAAACAGGCAGTAATAACAGGACTGAGGATGAATCAAACGATAAAACACAAGTACCTTGACCAAATAGAGAGGGAAGAAATCTATCAACCAGCATACAGAATTGAATTAAAAAATACAGTAGTCTTCGCAAAGGAGTTTGAATATCTGTCCGGGAAACTCATAGCGATATATAATCCAGAGTTAGAGTCCGCAAAAAGAGAGCGAGCAATGAGAAAAGCTGACAAATATGATTCTGAACAAGCCAAATATATGGGATATTCACTAATATTTCATACGACAGAATTTGAGGTGGCAGATGTTATCAGAACATATTTTGAAAAGGATATAGTTGAGAAAGCCTATAAAGAGCTAAAAGGAACAATAAATTTGCATCCGGTAAGAAAATATTTAATCCATCGAGTCAGAGCGCATGTGAAAATATGTTATTTAGCTTATGCAATTCTGTCGTATATACAGTATAAGGTTGGGAAGAAAGGACTCTCAGCGGTATATGCTTTAGAGAAACTTCAGTCGGCATATAAGGTGGAACTAAAATCGGAAAAAGATAAATTTGAATGGTCAAAAATTGTAACTCTTTCCAATGAACAGGAGCAGATTCTCAAACTATTGGAGTGTAGTGTATAAAACTCGGGGAGAACTTAAGTTTTCAGAAGTGAATTGAACAAAAGAATTAATTCAAACAAAAAAGCCCCGGAAAACCGGGGCTTTAAAGTTTGTTAAAAATGTTTATACTTAATTATTTGAGAAGTATCATCTTATTGGTCTGAACGAAGTCTCCCGCTTCAATACGGAAGAAATAAATTCCGGACGCGGCGGGTATTCCGTTTGATGTAACTCCATTCCACCTGGCGGTATGAATGCCCGCATTAAATTCTCCACTCAGCAGGGTAGCGACTTCCCTTCCAAGCACATCATATATTTTTAATGTGACAATCTGTTTAACCGGAAGAGCAAACTTGATCGTTGTCTCAGGATTGAAAGGATTCGGATAGTTATTATAGAGCGCGAATTCTTCAGGAATAATCTCATCGTCTGAAACATTTGTCGGATCAAAGACTATTGTCGGACCGGTTTGTTCATCCCCGCCGTCAATAGTATAAGTGGTTGTTATGGTTTCACCCCAGGGAATTTCCCCCTCAAAGCTCATCACCATATTGCCAAGCTCGAGATTTGCCTCAAGATAAAATGGCGAGGCAAATGTAAATTTCGCTACTCCGGGTGATATTTCCTGCGCCGAAACAAAGTTGCCGTTCGCCAAAAGCTGCGATGAAAACGAAGCGTAATTGATCTTGTCCGGATCATAATTCATGGTTACCGTTACATTTCTGAATTCATCCCCGGTAAGACTTTTAGCGAGGAAGGGCATAACATGAATAGGAATAATGATCTCACCCAATCTGAAACCCAGGTTTCCGCCGGTGATTGTACCCCCCGGCTGGGTCGGGCTAATAATTACAGGCCATGTACCGTTGAAAATATAGGATAATATATCAGAAACATCATCGTTATCAACTTCGTCATCTTCATTTACATCGGCGTTGGCCAGACCATCTCCTGTTAAGGTATATGTCCCGCCATAAGTCAGGTGATGAATCACTGCGTAAAGGTCTGATATGTCTATTTCACCATCAAGGTTTGCGTCCCCTTTGCCTCCGTTTGCAGTGCCGGAGGTTGTAAAGGTAATAATACCAAGATCGGAATGATCAAGCGCTAAATCAAAATCTGCCAGAAAACCGGTGGCATAAACAGCGCTTAATCCTGTGCCGGTAAGGCTCTCTTTCACTTTAAAGGAGAGGGTAAACAGTGTTCCTTCAGTAGTAACCGGATCATTGCCGCTCGCTTTAAATTTGAAGTATCCATCATCAGCTTCGAGAAGGTGGATATTCCATCCTGATAGCAGCTCTGCCGGATTACCTTCAATAAATTCAAGCTCATTGGAATTGTAAGTTATCGAAACAATAAACTGGTGATAGTTTATATCCCCGTCAGGCACAATCTTAAAATTCAGCGCGGTAACTCCGCCTATCGGAACGGTTTTATCATCGATCAGTATCGCCGCTTCACCTGTGGAAGGAACCAGCCCGCTCATTGTTCTGGCCAATCCTGTCTGGGTGGCCACCCACAGTTCATCGCCGTCAAATGAAAATCCTTCAACGATTGTGGTCTGGCCTGTCTGTGAAACTGAAGCGTACTGTGAAAAATTCTCACCGTCATAAACATAAAGACCCTTGCTGTAATTGCCGATAAAGAGCTGGCCATCCTGGAAAAGCAGATTATCCACAGGATAAGTGCTAACATAAGGAGTAAGGTTTTTCCATGAATCATTTGTTTTATCATATTCCGCCAGTCCGGCATTGTAAAACCCGACCCAGACCTTATCGCCATCAGCTTCAACAGAATTAATAATATTATCGTTAATATTTGAATTTGTTGTGTTATAGATGGTCCATGATGCGCCCATATCTGCTGAGACACAAAGTCCGTAAACGGTGCCAACCCAAATATCGCCGTCACCATCCACAGCAACCGATGACAGCGTATTGCTTGGAAGATTGCTGTTTGAGGCGCTGTAATTGGTAAATTCTTTTGTCGCTAAATTAAAGAGAGAAAATCCCTGGTCATGAGCAATAAGAAGATAATAATTATTACCAGACTGGTATGAGGTTAAATCTTTAATGGTTGTTCCGGTGAAATTTGAGTTGCCTGTGTTATAAACAACTATTTCATCTGTCGCCTGAATATGATAAGCGAGTCCGCCCCCTTCCGTTCCAACCGCGGCGTCATTAAGATACCCGTCAAAAGTAATAACTTCAGCGCATGTGGTCGCGTCAACAGGAATATTTGAATTCTGACTGTTATAATTCTTCCATTCATCTTCCGACGGTATATAAACATCAACACCATTATTAAAGGTGGCGCAGACAACAAAACCTTCTCCGGTCGCCACATCAGTCACATAATTGGTTGATATCTGTGAGTTGGTAACATTATATGTATAGAACTGGAGAACATTGCCCGGCAGCGGATCATCTGTCCATGATACAGAAGCGGTAGTTTCAAGGCATGTAACCACCGGACGGTTGGTAACAAGTGTCTGCTTGTTTGTACGTTTGTACCTTGATCCGCCCGGAATAACGGCATCATAGGTTATCGCGGTTACTGAAGCTGATTCATCCCCGCCGGGAGAGAGTGTAAATACAAAAGCGCCGCTCGCGTCGGTCGTTCCGAAATCCTCCGAGAGTGTTCCGCTCGTGGTTTCTATTTCTACAAATACTCCTTCCAGGGGACTGCCATCCGAATCTCGCGCGATCACCCTGAATTCGGCGTCAACGCCGGTCTGTAAAAGCTGGCTCGCCGGAGCGATCTCAAAATGGACCAGTTTTTCCGGATTTTTATTTAACGCGTCGGCAATAATTTCGATAGCGCGGTTTTTAATCGAATTATTATTGCTGATATTTTCAGCGATAAATCCGTCGGAATAATGCCACAAAGCAGCCTGGATAGCCGCGGCTTCCCATTGTTTTTTAGAAAGCTGTCCGTTTGTCCCGGTAAAGGGAACATTCGGGTAATAATTATTTACGATATATTTAATGGGACCTGAAATAATTTTGTCAAAATTATAGGGCGCGTGAAACTGAAGGTTATGAGAGATGTCCACGCAATAAAATTCTGTCGAATGGCCATTAACATATCCGAGGAATGTGCCTGCCCAAACCGAGCTGTGTCCCAGAAAAGAAGGTGTTACTCTGAAATTGGTTCCGGTGAGAGTTTGTTTAATCGTAACTTCGCAGTCACTCGAAACCTGTGAAACTGAATATACAACCTCTCCTTCAAAAGGGCTCCAGTTGCATTGACCCGGTCCAGTCATATTATAAACAACCACGGTTCCTTCGATCAGACCGCTTGTGAATGTCAGTTCGGCAAAAGGAGCGAGTATGCTTCCCATTACATCAATGGTCACCAATGAAAGGTCATACGTTTCATAGAAGTTATATACAACTTTGGTTTTGTTTGTGCCAATAATATTCAGTCCTCCTGTCCAGCTGACAGTTTCACCACTGATATTGACCAGGACAGTAGATCCTGTCGGACAATTAATTTCAAAATCATTGGCGGATGAAAGGTCGGAGCCATCAACCGAAAATATGTTCAGCTGCGTGTCAGCCCCCGCAAGGGTAATTTTTCCCGATTGAAAAGTTGTTGTTCCGTTAGCGGGAATAAGTTTCCACTGCCGGCTTATCTCTGCCATCTCAAGTGAAATTTCAGTAAAATTGAGGGGTGTTCCCTGGCTTATGGAACCGTTTGGAATGTTGAGTCCGTTTGTGATAGCCTCCGTTCCGTAAATCACATTTCCATTATAAACATTACCATTATTATAATTTAGTGTGTCCCCTACAATGAAAATATCGAGCGGACCACTCATTGGAAAACCGATATCATAAGATGTGAAATATCCGTTTCCTCCAACCGCCACAGGACCTTCGGTGTCGGAACTGCTTAAGTTTGCTTCCCCTAAAATTAAAAGGTTATAATCTGACGCGCTGCCAAGATCGGCAGGAATATCCTGGGCATAAAGCCCTGTTATACTTACCAGTAAAATCAGTAAAATTGTAATTAGTCGCTTCATTCTCCTGAGTACCTCCGAATTTGTTAATATTACAGAACAATAACTTATTATCGGAATTAGTTAAAAATATTTAATCTGTTTTCATTTTTTTACTATTATTTTTTGGGGATGTGAACATTGTCCCGTTAAATAATAACATCAGGGAACCGCAATCGCAAATATTTTCGATAAACCTCCAATATCTTTCGTCAAAACCGGCTAAGTTGCAGATTAAAATAATTTTTTTATTATTGATACAAAATCAATATAGGTAAAGTAAATGATAATTGATGTGATCGTATTCGCAGCGCATCCGGATGACGCTGAACTTTCTATGGGTGGAACAATTAAAAGTCTTGCCGATAAAGGATATAATATAGCGATTATAGATTTAACACAGGGAGAACTTGGAACAAGGGGCAGTGTTGAAAAACGATACAGCGAAGCAAAAAAGGCCTCAGAAATTCTGGGTATCGCTCTGCGTGAAAATATGAGAATGCCCGATGGGAAACTGGAAGCCAATGAACTTTTTGTGCGCCAGATCGTAACAAAAATAAGAGAGCACAGACCGAAAATAATTTTCGGGCCTTATTTTAATGACCGCCACCCCGATCATATCGGCGCCGGTATGATAGTTAAAAAGGCGATGTTTTTTTCCGGCCTGCCTAAAGTAATAACTGAGCTGGATAACAAACCCCAGGAAGCGTTCAGACCGGAAAAACTATTTTATTATATGCAGACTTACGAAGTTACCCCATCATTTATCAGTGATATCAGCGCTACATACGAGGTTAAAATGAAAGCTGTGGCCGCTTATGACTCCCAGTTTTTTAATCCTGAAAGTGAAGAGCCGGAAACATTTATCAGCAAACTTAATTTCACAAAATACCTTGAAGCCCGCGCAAAATATTACGGATTTAAAATAGGCAAAGATTACGGCGAACCCTTTTTTACCGAAGAAGCCGTGGAGCTGGATTTAAGCTATTTTTTGAAAGGCTGACCAATAATAGAAAAGCAGATATTTAGGCTCTTATCATCACACTAACGCTAACATGTTGAGGATAATCCGGAGAGCAAAATTTGTCAAAAAGCCCGCTAATAACATGTTGCCGATAGTCAGGCTGCGATTCTAAATCAATAAGCCGATGGAGTCAGAAAAAGAAAAGTTATCGATAAGCTCAAGGATAGTCCTCCCCCGTCTTCAAAGAAAAACACTTTGAATCCACCCCCTCCGGCGGGGGATATTCCGATTGTTCGGATATACTTACAAATGTTCCCCTTTAGGGTGTTTTCGTCAGGCTCTGCCTGGGGAAAATTTAGGCTCTTATTACCACACTAACGCTAACATGTTGAGGATAATCCGGAGAGCAAAATTTGTCAAAAAGCACATTAATACCATTTTGCCGATAGTCAGGCCGAGATTTTAAATAAACCGGCCAGGCCGGAATCAAAAAAGGGATCACATAAACGACTCCGAATGAAGTCGAATATAAATAGCCCCGGATGCAATCCGGTGGTCCGATATGGCCGATATCTGTCTCGACGCTGAAGGCGTCGAATATTAACAATCCGGAGAAAATATTATTTGTCAAAGAAAAATCTAATCTGCTATAGATTTCTATATTTGACCCCTTCAGGGTCGTGACGGCATGTTTTTCTTTTTACCCCGGACAGCTCACTTCTTTCGCCGTCCGGGGCTATTGATATTGAATCCCATTTGGGATTCTTTTCAAAAAATCAGAACAGGGATCAATTTTCTCCTTGATCTTACAGGAGAAAGGCAAATATTATATCATGATAACTGGTACTAAAACTGTACTTTAAAACTTGCTATGATAAAGCTTATTGATGAAGGAGTACTAATTCTTTTTAACTCCACTGATATTTGTTGTGAAAAGAAAAATGTTTTTTTATTATCTTTGTAAAAAAAGAGACCAATAATTGACTATAGAAGAACATATTAAATACTGGCTTGATAGCGCCGAACACGATAAAGATACCATGAATACTCTTTTTGAAGCAGGTAAATATGATTGGGCCTTATTTATCGGGCACTTGGTATTGGAAAAGGTATTGAAAGCGTTGTATATCAAAAACAACAGGAATCAGGTACCTCCCAAAATTCATAATCTTGTGAAACTTGCAGAAATTTCACACCTTGAGCCAGATAGTGAACGAGCGCTGATTCTTGACAGGATTAATGATTTTAATATAGAAGTGCGATATCCTCAATACAGAAATGAATTTTATAAAACATGCACAAAAGAATATGCCGAAGATAATATTAAACAGATTAAAGAGCTAAATATATGGATACGATCCCAATTGACATAAAAAAAACCATTGAAAGTTACCTCACGCTTCTTCGTCGGAATAACTTCTCTATCAAGGAGGCTTACCTGTTTGGAAGTTACGCGAAAGGTTTGCAGTCCGAATGGAGTGATATTGATATCGCTTTGGTTTCCGATATTTTTGAGGGCGTGCGAATCAGAGACAAAGACAAAATCAGACGTTTGACTCTTTCTGTAAGCTCCAGTCTTGAAGTAGTTCCATTCAGACCGGAAGATTTTTCCCCCGATAATCCTTTCGCTAAAGAAATAATCGATACAGGAATCAGATTAGTATAGTCATTAAGACTCTTCAATACTTTATAATGAAAATTACAATTATTGAAACCTTATACCGGATACCGCATCTTATTATAAGAATAATAAAATAACCGGGGAAAAAATGAAATATTATAATTCAAAAGAAGTAAGTTACTCATTCGATGAGACAATCAATAAAGTGCAGGAAGTATTAAAGGAACAGGGATTCGGCGTTCTAAGTGATATCGATGTTCAGGCTACATTAAAGAAAAAGATCGATGTCGATTTCAGAAAATACCGCATTCTCGGCGCGTGCAATCCACCTTTCGCGCACCAGGCATTAACTGCCGAGCCGAATATCGGAGTTATGCTCCCCTGCAATGTTGTGGTGCAGGAAACTGAAAAAGGAAAAATTGAGGTGACCATGATAAATCCCATGGATGCCATGCAGTCAGTCAACAATCCTGAAATGACAGCCATAGCTGAAAAAGTTACAGAAAAACTGGGTACCGCTCTTAAAAACCTCTAAGCCTGCATAACCGGAACCAATGGAAAATTCAGGGGAAAAATCGCTCTCGTAATCGTCCTCGTTCTCGAATAACCTGAGCGTTTTGAAAAGACGAGTACGAAGCACGATTACTCCGTAAGAAGTTAAATTCTACGCAAAATGGCAAAATTTTATCGTACTCATAGAACAGGTACTCGTAATCGTCCTCGTTCTCGAATAACCTGAGTGTTTTGAAAAGACGAGTACGAAGTACGATTACGAGAACGAGTACGATTCCTTCTTCGGATTTATTTTGTCTCTGGCTCTGCCAGTTTATGAGTACGTATTTAGAATCGCGGCCTGACTATCGGCAACATGTAATTTCAGAACTCCTTACTCCTCGCAAAATGAAATCGCGGAAATTTATCGCGAATTATCAGATCGCAAGCTCTCAATATAAATAGTATTTCTCATTCATCAAGCTAACAATAAAATTGATGTTTCATTTTAATGTATGAAAAGTTGTATCTGTCGTCCCTGACGGGACTTTTTGTGAATGTACGTTACCCATTTACCCCACAATGAATTGCGGGGCTATTTTCTGCTGTCCCTGGCGGGACTCTCCTCCAGACTTCTATCCCGCAATTTTATTTTGCGAATGAATCCATGTAAGTTATTGTATTTTATAACCGGGATCAGGAGTTCTGAATTTGCGGGCTTTTTGACAAATTTTACTCCCTTGATTATCCTCAACATGTTGGCTTTAGTGTGGTGATAAGAGCCTATATCCCCGGTGACACTTTATACCGGGGATTTTGCCTTTTCAAAAATCACTTCATGAATTATTCTCTGTGAAAACTTCACCAGGAATTTAACAGCATCTTCGGGAGAGCTGTATTTATTTTCAAGCTCAAATTTCATTACATTTTTTTCATGCTTCAGACTCACGGTTTTGCTGTAATTATCAACAATAAACTGCATAAGAACCGTAAACTTATTGGTATAAAACTCCTCATTTTCCGCCTTCGGAAGTATTACGGCCATACGGTTCCTTTGAATCACAATCCTTTCAAATAGCGCGTAGGAAGCGTAATATCTCAGAACAGCGGTTTCAATCATTCTTTCAACCACAACAGGCGCCTTGCCGAAACGATCCTCCATCTCTTCCCTGATCTCCTCGAGCTCATCAATCTTTTTCATACTGAAAAGCGCGGTATAAAACCCGAGACGGTCCGACTGATCGGGCATATAATCCTGCGGAATGCCAATTTCAAAATAAGTGTCAATTTTTGGTTCAGTCCTTTCAACTTCAACCGGGAGGTCATTAAATATTTCGCTGAATTCCTCTTTTTTCAATTCTTCAACAGCCTCATCCAGCAGTTTCACATACATATCAAACCCGACTGTGTCGATTGAGCCGCTCTGCTCGGTGCCAAGCAGGTTTCCCGCGCCCCTGATTTCCAGATCGCGCATGGAAAGATTAAATCCCTCTCCCAGGTCGGTATATTCCTCAATAGCCTGGAGCCTCCTCACAGCTTTTTGTGTGATTGTGTTCATTGAGGGAACAAGAAGATAAGCATAAGCCTGACGGTCGGAACGTCCCACCCTTCCTCTCAACTGGTGAAGTTCGGCAAGGCCAAACCGGTCCGCCCTGTTGATAATGATCGTATTAACATTGGGAATATCCAGACCCGATTCAATGATCTTGGTGGCAATAAGCATATGATGTTTTCTATTCAGAAAATCATGGATTACCTTTTCAAGCTGAAGCGGTTTCATCTGGCCGTGAGCGACCCCGATATTGATCTCGGGAATATGTTTCTGTATATAGGCCGCGATCAGCTCTATCGACCTGACCCTGTCGTGGACAAAATAAATCTGACCGTTTCTTTTTATCTCCTCAAGAACCCACTCCCTCACCTTCATAATATCAAAAACTTCCACCTTTGTATAAATCGGCTGCCTGTTTGGCGGAGGTGTGGCAATTATGGATAAATCCCTGGCCCCAAGCAGCGACAGATTAAGTGTTCTCGGAATAGGAGTTGCCGTGAGTGTCAGGGTATCAACATTTGCCCGCGTCGTACGCAGCTTTTCTTTCGCCATCACTCCGAATCGCTGCTCTTCATCAATTATTAAAAGACCAAGATTCTGAAACTTTACATCCTGCGATAAAAGCCGGTGTGTTCCGATTATTACATCCACCTTGTTTTCCGCCAGGTCCTGGACTATCTGCTTCTGGGATGACTTGCTCTGAAACCTTGAAAGCACAGCAACTTTTACCGGGAACTGCGCAAGACGGTCTTTGAATGTATAATAATGTTGTTCGGCCAGGATTGTTGTCGGCACCAGCAAACCCACCTGTTTATTGTCATTTATCGCCTTAAAAGCGGCGCGGACCGCTATTTCCGTTTTGCCGAATCCCACATCACCGCATACCAGCCTGTCCATCGGGCTGTCCGATTCCATATCCTCTTTTACCTCCTCCGTTACTTTGGCCTGGTCGGGAGTATCTTCATAAAAGAATGAAGCCTCGAGCTCCTTTTGCCAGATATTATCGGGACTGAAAGGGAAGCCTTTTTTTGCCTTTCTCTGGGCGTAAAGAGTTATCAGCTCTCTGGCGGCAGTTTTTATTTTATTTTTAACTTTCCTTTTGGCATTCTTCCATTCATTGCTGCCGAGTACTGAGAGTTTTGGCGGATCGGTATCCTTTGCCGAATATTTCTTTACGAGTGAAAGGTAATTAAGATTTACATATACTATTCCCCCCTCGGCATAAAGGATCTTTATCGATTCCTGCTCAACCATCCCTATTTTTATTGTGTGAAGCCCTGAATAACGCCCGATTCCATAATTCTCATGAACAACATAATCCCCATGTTTCAGCGAGGCGAAATCCCTTACTCTCGATTTTTTTATTTTATGCCGGCGGGAAAGTTTTGTCCTGTATGGTTTATTGAATATCTGGTAATCAGAAAGGACAAGTATCTTATCCTTTTTATAAAGATAACCCGCTTTAATGGCAAGCACATTAATTTTAACTTTTCCTGATTCAATCAGCTCAGCCAGCTCTTTCTTAAAATCAGAAAGCAGTTCCAGCAGTCTTTTTCCCTGAATCTCATTTTCCGCCGTTAAAATAATTTTATAATGTTTCGCCGAATAATCTTTAATAACATTAAAGAGCACTTCAAAATTTGAGTTAATCGGAGGAGCTTCATTCAGGTGAAGATTTATCCGGCCATCGCTGTCCAGCTCCTGTTCTATAAGCCAGCGTCCGTTTTTGCTGTATACATCTTCCAGGGTAAGGTCATGTATTATTCCCTCCTCTGTTTCCACTTTTTCCTCTTCCGCTCCCTTTTCTTTCTTCCCTTCATAAAGTTCCTCTAAAAGTTCCTCCTCCATATCCTCAGGCGTTTCACCCGATTTATCTTCTTTTTTTATGTTGAAATATGATTCGAGTTCATAAGCGCCCGCAAAAACCAGGGGATTGCCAATAAAATCAAATATATCGGACATCCTCTCCTTATCTTCACTATTCAATTTCGCCGCGATAGTTATCTGTTCTACTATATTTGAAGAGCGCTGCGACTCCGGATCAAAATATCTGATCGATTCAATAAAATCACCGTCAAATTCCACACGTCCCGGCCTGCTCTCACTATATGACCAAAAATCTATGATTGAACCTCTTACCGCGTAATCCCCCGGATTTTCCACAAATTTATCTTTGCCATAATCGATAAGCTCAAGATATTCTATCAGTTCATCATAAGATATATCCCCTCCTGCCTGAAGGGTGGTGGTATTTTTACTCAGATGCTGGCGTGAAGGAACCCTGATATTTAATATCCTGTAGGTCGATAAAAAAATGAATTTTTCTTTTTTGCTCAGTGAGGTTAATGCTTCCTGAAGTTTATCGGTATTGAATTCGGTTATCGATACCGTATCCTGGCCAAGTCCGAGGATATCAAATTCCACTTTTGCTTCATCAACACTTTTTTTATCAGGAAAAAGTAAAATAATTTTACTACACAGGGGATATAAAGACCATGCCAGTAAATTCCTTGTCGAACCCGGCATAGATGAAATTAACAATCTGCCGTTTTCAAACTGGCCTTCATTAATTTTCGATCTCAGGTCTTTTAATTCTTCAAACTGGCGAAAATCTTCCAGGAAAGGGATTTTCATGTTTTCTCTAAAATTTTAAAATAGCATATTTCTCCATCCTGCCTTGCGGCAATAGGAAACCACCGCAAATATAACCTTTCGATAAAAAAAATGAAAGCGATCGCATTATATGCCTCATTTTTTACATTTTCTTAACTTTGGTTTGTCCCTTGTTAATTAGTAAAATTGTAGTGTGGAGTTTTTTTTCTTATTTTATAATTGTTAATGGTTTATTATTGCATAAATTCTTCTCTAATTGCTCTTTTCACATAATTATTTAGTCAACAAGGCATCTTCCTTTAAAGTAATTAATCTGAACAGACCAATTAACAGATAAAGATTTTATCAATTATTTTCCTGCTTTTATGGCAGAATATAAAAATGAGAATAATCTTTTGTGAAGAACGTAATTATCAACTGGCAGAACCAGAGACAATGAGGAATTACGAATTGGCTTTCCCAGAAATATTTTTTTGAATCGAATCTGCATTGTAGAAGCAGCATTATTGCGGAACGTCCCTATGGGGTAGTAAGAAACAAACTCCTACAAGTCGATCCCTGTAGGGAATCAACCAAACACCTGTGAAAAGAAATAAAAGATTTTGTATTCCATAAAAATTTTTGCCATCTTGAGCAGAATTTGACTTCTCACAGAGTTATCATAACCATACTTTTTGGTTCTTTCTTTGCCAATAAAAGATAAAAATACAACAGTAAAAAGAAATAAATAAACAGAGGTTAAAATTGAGAATTAAAAACGCGAAAACCAAAATCCTTTCAACAATCGGACCCGCTACCTCATCAGTGGAAATGATGACAAAACTCATCGAAAAGGGTGTTGACGGATTCCGGCTTAATTTTTCACATGGCTCTTATCAAATGTTTGAAGAAATTTTTAACAATATTAAGATTACAAAGGAAAAAACCGGCATGCCCCTTTCTGTTCTTGTTGATCTTCAGGGACCAAAGATAAGAGTCGGCGAACTGGAAGAAGCTGAATATGAGCTTATTGACGGAGAAAGTATCGAAATAACCACCGAAAGGATCAGGGGTAACGCGAAAAAGATCAGCGCCACATATGATCCGCTTCCCAGGGACGCGCAAAAAGGGGATTGTATCCTTATTGATGACGGACTGCTGCGTCTTGAAGTCACAGGGAAAAACGAGACCTCTGTTTTTTGTAAAATTATTAACGGCGGCGTATTAAAACCGAAGAAGGGAATTAATCTGCCCGGTATGAAACTGACCGTCCCCAGCGTAACAGAAAAAGATCTTGCTGATCTGGAATTTGCTCTCGGTTATGATATCAGCTTTGTAGCCCTTTCTTTTGTTCGCAGCGCGAAGGATATTACCGAATTAAAAGCCTGGATGAAAAAGAAAGGAGCTGATCACCCGGTAATCGCTAAAATTGAGAAGCCGGAAGCTGTAAAAGATTTCGACGCAATCCTGGCTGAAACCGATGGTATTATGGTAGCCCGAGGAGACCTCGGAGTGGAAATGCCGGCTCAGGATGTTCCGGTTATTCAGAAAATGATCATAAACAAATGCAACGCGGCGGGCAAACTGGTAATTACTGCCACCCAGATGCTCGAATCGATGATAAAGAACCCCATCCCCACCAGGGCTGAAGCGTCGGATGTGGCGAACGCGGTCTGGGATGGAACCGATGTGGTTATGCTTAGCGGGGAAACATCTGTCGGCAAATATCCCGAGAAAGCTGTATGCATAATGAATGAGATTCTCCTCAATACCGAATGCCGGCCTGAGCTGTTTCATAAGAGGGAATATGAAGTGCCAAAAATACTGGCTGATAATATTTTTGACGCCACAGGCAGAGCCATAGCCAATATATCCGATCAGATCGGGGCAAAACTGATTGTCGTTTTCACGCACTATGGAAGAAAAGCGCGGGTTATTTCAAAATTCCGTCCGAAAGCTCCGATTTTTGCCGTCTCTGATAAAACCAAAACCTTGTCGCGGCTTAATCTTTATTCCGGAATTCAGTCATATTTTATGGATTCTATTGATGATGAGGATATAACAATTGAAAAAGCTATGGCAATGATTAAAAAGAAAGGGACGCTCAATAAAGGAGATATTGTTATTTTTACCGCGGGAGCCCCCTTTACCGATGATACCAGAAGAAACTGGATGCGATATATGGTTATTTAACATCAGGGAGAAAATATTATGGAAGGTTTAAAAAAAGCGCTTTGGTGGGAAAAGGCGCCGAACGGGAAGTTGCTTTGCACACTTTGTCCCCGTTATTGCACAATAGGAAAG
>CAXXGF010000035.1:0-21994 GCA_963677445.2 Melioribacteraceae bacterium
AAAAAGAATAGAAAAGGAAATAAACAAACTGGACCTTGAAAAAATATTGAGCAGGACAGGAATAAGTGAATTTGAATTAAGTTTGCCAAAGTTCACTGCCCTAACTGAAAAAGATAATATTAACTCAGAATTAATGAGAATGGGATTTCAGAGAGCTTTTTCAGATTCGGCCAACTTATCTCCAATTTGTGAGGAAAAGTACTGTGATCTTAAGGTTGGCAGTGTTGGTCATAAAGCGGTTATTGAGGTCAATGAGAGCGGGACCGAAGCGGCGGCTGTGACAACTATAAAACTTAATTATTCTTTTGGGGTTCCAAAAAATATCGTCATAAGGTTTGATCATCCATTTCTTTACTTTATATATGAAAACAGATCAAATACAATATTGTTTATGGGCAGATGCATGAATCCGGTCCAATAAACCCGGGATAAAAAAGGTGATTATGAAAAACAATTGCATTAAGTGGATAGCGGGGTCTTTTCTGTTTTTTATTCTGGTCGCGTGCGAAAGCGCCGATCCCGATTTAAATGAATTTAAATCGGGAATAGAAATATCATTTTATGACTCGGCCTGCCTTGAATCGGGAATCACAAAATCGTCTTTATCCTCGCGTAACCCGATCGGCTGACGGGGAGCAGTTTTCCATCTTTCATAAGTATTCTGTAACTCTCTTTTTCATAAAGTTCTATCTTGCTGATATAGTTTATATTTACGATATATGAACGGTGAATTCTTACGAAGTCTTCACTTTCGAGACGGGACTCAAAATATTTCATGGTTTTTTGTTTGAGAAATTTTCCCTGTTCCGAAACTATCCTTACATAATCATCCTGCGCTTCAAAATAAATTATTTCTTCTACCGGAATGATAATAATATCGCTTCCCTTTTTAACAACCACCCGTGATAATATTTCCTGCTCATTATCCTGATGCGCGATCAGTCTTTTAACTTCGGGAGCGGAGCCTGCTTCACCGGCTTTATGTATGGCTCTTTTAAGCGCTTCTTCGAACCTTTCCTTTGAAAAAGGTTTTAACAGGTAATCTGCCGCGTTAACTTCGAATGCTTTAAGCGCGTACTGATCGAACGCGGTAGTAAAAATAATCACCGGGGGATCGCCAATTAATTCAAGCATCTCAAAACCGGAAAGTTTGGGCATCTGGATATCGAGAAAAATAATATCAGGTTTTTCAGATGAGATTGTTTTTATACCTTCAAAACCATTGCCGCATTCCCCAATCAGCTCTATATCGGGATAATCAAGAAGGTATCTTCTGATCACTTCCCTCGCAAGTTTTTCATCATCTATTATCAGGCATTTTAATTTACCGGGCATCATTCATCCTCATTGAATGGTATTAAAATATTTACAATGAACTTGTTATTTTTTATTTCGGTGGAAAGCAGGTTTGTTTGTGAATAAATAAGTTCGAGTCTGTTCCGGATATTACGCAATCCTATTCCTTCACCCTTTTTAACCGGGACCGAGGGATCATAATCATTTTCAACGATGATTTTCATATATTTCCCTTCCCTCCGGCAGGATATACAGATATCAATTTTTTCGATTGTTTCATATACTCCATATTTAATGGCGTTTTCAAATAAAGGCTGCAGTATCATATTGGGAATTTTTACTTTCCGGCATTCAGGATTTATATTTTCAATAAAATCAAACTTATCCTCGAAACGTACTTTTTCTATATCAAGATATAATCTGACATTATTGAGTTCATCCTCAAGTATATTCATCTGTTTAGTATTTTTCGAAAGGGTACTGCGAAGAAAGCCGCTGAGCTTAATAGTCATTTCACGGGCCGCGTCGGGATTGAACATAGTCAGGGAGCTGATAGAATTGAGGCTGTTAAAAATGAAATGGGGATTTATCTGGTATTTCAGCGATTTTAACTCGGCCTCTTTAATCAGTCCGTTCAGTTCCGATTCCCGCAAAGCTTTCTCTTTAAAGTTGGTGTAATAAATAATAATATAATTTATTGACACAATAATAAAATAGATAAAAAGTCCAAAAAGAAAACGCCAGAAGAGAGCCTGTGATAAAAATTGCTGTTCTTCGGGGAATAGTTTTTTTAATGAAATATATACAAGAAAATCGTGCATTGATGAAGCGAGAACGCCGCTGACAAAATGATTTGAAAGAAGCCTGAAAAGGGATGAATTTTCAAATGAGATAAATCGGGATGTATACCAGAAACTAATACCGAAGAAGGCGTAAAGCAGGTTGGAAATTATACTGTCAACCGCCGCGTATTCCGGATTCATTTCCAT
This sequence comes from Melioribacteraceae bacterium, assembly GCA_963677445.2. Taxonomy (GTDB): domain Bacteria; phylum Bacteroidota; class Ignavibacteria; order Ignavibacteriales; family Melioribacteraceae. The sequence continues at coordinate 2,286 of CAXXGF010000035.1, forward strand.
AATGAAATAAAGCGCGAGAAAATGAAAGAGCGCGATTATTCCCCAGGTTACGAGGTAACCGGTGAATATTCGCACATCTTTGGTATATGGATTATACATAGTTGTTTCCTGTCAGTTTTTCAGATCGCCGCCGCCGAAAATCACAAATCCGGTAAGAACCAGTGTTCCCGAATCTTCCGTAATATCGGAATTTTTTATTCTGCGTTTATCATCAAAGCCGCCGAAAATGGAGACAACTTTAACATTCACTTTCATATCGCGGGGGACAAAAATATCGCTACCGCCAAAAATCGTCACAATATCTATCGTTTGTTCCGGGGTGGCAAGTTTGCAATCAAGCAGGTCAATATCTGTTCCGCCAAATACTGTCAATAGTTTCCCCCCTCTGAAATTACTGCTGGTGATTTTCTTTTTTTGTGAACTGAATATTGACACTTCATCGATCTCATCTTCATCAACAGTGTTATATCTTGTTTGTCCGCCTGACTTGTGGCTGCCGGTTTCAACATGAATATGCGCGTGATGTTTTTTTGAAGGACGGTTTCTCCTGAGAATAACAAATAATCCCAGAATGATCAGTCCTATCGGCCAGTATTCACTTAACAGGTATCTAAAAGAATGCCCAGTAAACCGGGAATAAAAGCCCAGCAGACCAATGAGCAGCAGAATCAGTCCAAAGCCGCTGTCTCTTGAATTTACCAGTATAATAATCCCGACCAGGGCAAAAAATGTCGGCCATGAAAAGATAAAGCCACCGGGACTGAATGGCAGAAACATAACATTATTCATCAGAAAAAGGATTCCAAGAATAACAAGCGCCGCGCCTATCCATAATTTCGCGTTTGAACTATTCATTTTTTCATAACTCCATAATTAATTTTTTACTTCTCCGCCGCCAAAAAGTACAAGCCCTTTTATTACCAGTCTTTTGGAATCATCATAAGCCCTGTTGGGATCGGTTCGCCGGTCATCTGAAAAGCCGCCAAAAAGAGGAACTACATCAAGTTCAACTTTCCATTCACGCGGGACGACGAATGAAGAACCGCCGAAAATTGCCAGAACGTCAATCACCTGTGTTCCTTCGGCAAGCTGACAATCGAGAAGGTCGATTTCCGAGCCGCCAAAAATGGCTGTTACTTTTCCCCCGCGAAAACTTTTCGACTGGAATACTTTGTTACCTCCGCCGAAAATGGCGACATCATTTATATAGTCATCTTCACTTTTAACTTCTCCTTCTTCACCATCTTCCTTTATCTCTGTAACGGGATGACCTTTTCTTTTATATATGATGTAAAATCCTATTCCCACAAGTATCAGAGGCCAGAACTCGGGGAAAAATCCTATCAGTCCTATTGTAATAAGAATTGTTCCTACATGATAATTTTTTGACGCGGCCATTAAAATAACACCTATGAGGATAAGGATTGTCTGCCACTGAAATAAATCAAATGGAAAATCAAGGTAGAACCATCCATAATTCTCCATGAGAAATATCATACCCAATACTATCAGGATAATACCTACCGCCAGTCTGGCATTTAAGCCCCTGTGTTCCGCCATTGTTTTCTCCAAAAAGTTATTAAAAATTCTGCCGGCAAGATAGGAATAATATTATTGTCCCCTCTATAACTTATCGGTAACCGGGGGTAAATAATCGGTAAATAACGAAAAACTGCGTTTTTAGGAGAACACATTATTCGTGGGTGTTATTTTAAAAAATCAGCGTAAGAGTTGTCAGTTAGCAGTTCTATTCTACGTAAAATGGCAAAAATGCAATTAATAATTAAAAAGGTTAGGTATACTTATAATTTTTATAATTTCGCGGATTTAGGTGGAAAATCAGCCACAAAATCACGAAAACAAAAAATCCCACAAAAAAGGTTAAAAAATTTATTCCTGATTTTTAACCTTAGTAGCACTGGAGGCCACCCGGCAATATTAAACCTTAGGCTCTTACCAACACACTAACGCCAACATGTTGAGGATAATCAAAGGAGCAAAATTTGTCAAAAAGCCCGCCAATAACATGTTGCCGATAGTCAGGCTGCTATTCTAAATCCATAAGCTGATGGAGTAAGAAAAAGAAAAGTTTTCGGTTAGCTCAAGGATAGTCCTCCCCCGTCTTCAAAGAAAAACACTTTGAATCCACCCCCTCCAAAGCACTGCTGTCAACTTAAGGGATTTTGTTTTTTTACCGGCCCCGAAGGGGTTGAAGCCGAATAGCCACGGGGTGTTCCCGCAGGGAATTCCCCGTGGGGGCGGAGATAAAAAGCGAACAACATCAATGGAAAAGCGAACAAGGAGGTTTAAATTTGGGTTATCTCCTTGAAATTTTTCCATTTTCTCATGGTTCTGTTGGTCCCTTTCGGGAACGTAAAAAAGATTTTCCGCTTAAGTTGACAGCAGTGCCTCCAAAGGGGGATATTTATCGATAATCCCGAGCAATCAAAATATCCCCCGCCGGAGGGGGTGGCAATGAAGCGCTCTTCTTCATTGACGGGGGAGGACACACCTCGAGTAACTACGAAACTTATACCTGGCAATAAAACTTTCTACTTGCTGATAAATTTCTTACCAATTTTCGTAGAATTTAATTTCTTATTGAATAAATTACCCCCCATTTTGCCAGGGAACTCTTTCCCTTTAGGGCGTTTTCCTCAAGCTCTGCCTGGGGAAAATTTAGTAACCTTATTTAACGGAATTTTCTAACGGCCGCAGGGCAAAACTTAATAATAATAACCGATGGAGAAATAGAAAAGCATATCCCCCCAGACGAGTGTGTTTTTTGCCGAGATATTTTTAAAAATAAAGCTGCGTCCTACCGAAAGGTTAGCAGGTCCGACCGGTGTGTCGAGTGAAATAGTTGTGCCAATTCCATGCCTGAGGTCCTTGAATCTTATTTCCTCTTTGTTAATCCAAACCGAACCGAGATCATAGCGGAATTTAAGATAAGCGTCAAAAAAGATTTTGAAGGGGAGATCGAGCCTGTATTCGGCTGAAGAGGTCATGATCTGTCTTCCTCTGTAATCATGTTCATGCAGACCGAAGAACTGGTTCTGCCCGCCAAGTGAAAAATGCTGACTAAGGGGGAGGGTTTCATCGGCAATTCCGAGAACAAAACGGGCGCTGAATGTGCTTTGTTGTGAAATAGTGAAAAAACTTTTATAATCAAGAAAAAACTTGGCATAACTTATATCGCTGATAAAAAAGGGCTGGGCGGTTTCATAATAACTTTTAATAAGGAAACCTCCTTTCGGAAAAGGATATCTATCCTGTGAATCAACATTAAGGCTCAGGCGCAGGCTTGTAATATTTTGTTTATAGGTTTCACCGGCGTAATCTTTTTTATTCGCTATTTCATCGTTCTGGATTTTTCCCTCAATCAGTAGATTACCGAATTTTTCCACCTGGGTTCCCACTCCTACGCTCGCTCCGTAATGAATCTGGCGGTATTCCCCATCGCGTTTTCTGGAAAACCTGTTGTCGGGGGTATTTGGTTTATTTTTATAGGAATAAACATCAATAAAGTTGTAGAATGCTTTAATCTTGTAAGTGAAGTAAGAATCGAAAATCCGGTTGGCTTTGTGTTCGGCCAGATAAGACCTGGTCCTTTCACCATAGGAAAATTGCGCGCCTATTTCAGTTCCTGTTCCAAGGAGGTTTTCATCCCTGACATCCAGCAGCACCTGGGCGAAATTTTCATTATCAATACGCAAACCAAAACGGATAAGGCTTGAAATCCTTTCCTGAAGTTTAAGAATAATTTCGGTTTGGCCGTTTGTTCCGGCTATTTCCATTTCAATCTGCTCAAAAAGATTTGTGCTTCGAAGATTTGTCAGCCCCTTTTCTGCTTTGAAATAGTCGAAATATTCACCTTCAGCCAATGGAAATTCCCTGGTGATTATTCCCTTTTCTGTTCTCAGATCACCTTTTATGGTTATTTTGCTTATTTTCCCTTCATCAAAGGTCAGATCGAGAACACCGGAAGCGGGGAAGAAATAAAAATATTCAAGGGTTGCCAGACTATAGCCCCCCTTACGGTATTGATTGATCACCTGAAGAACTGCTTCGAGAAGTTTTTTGCCGTTATATGGTTTATTAAGAATACCGGAAAAAGACTTTTCAACAAACTGTGAATCAATAAGTGTAATTCCCGATATTTTAATCTTACTGACAACAGGGTTTTTTTGGGGAACAATTTCTATCCAAGTGGAATCCCCGGCTTCAGTAATTTTTGCCTCGACATTCTGAAGACCGCCTCCTTCTATCATTTTGCCTGCAGCGCATAAAATATCATGGTTGGAAACCGAATCCATTCCTGAAAATCTTCCGAAATAGTTATCCATTATTTCCTTATCGATACCTGAAAACCCGGGGTTTTTATAAAACTTTCTAACTGACTTTTGTTTGTTTGAGAAAAAAGCGCTGACAGATTCCTTTAGTGAATCGACTACATTTATAGTGGAGTTATATCCGGCGTCAATAAAATCTTTTATCATCGCGAAATCTGAATTGGAGTTATCCCCGAGCTCCGGTTCAATTACAAGATCGGCATTATCAAGCTGCGAAGTGTTTAATATCTGCATAGGTATGCTCACAAGCTGATCAGCAATGTTCCAGGGGAATTTAAGTTCATCGTAATTATATAGGGGGCTTGTTGAGTTTACGGCAAAAATGTAATCAGCGTTAAGAGACCTCGCTACAGAAACGGGGATATTAGCGACAAGCCCGCCATCGACCAGAAGCAGGTCGCCGACCTTAACCGGAGCCAGCAAAAATGAAACGCTTGATGAGGATCTCATAGCGAGGCTTAATGGTCCCCTGTCCAGCACAACAGTTTTCCCTGAAACCAGATCGGTGCTGACCGCCCTGTATTTATAGAGCAGATCATTAAAATTTTCTTTAACGTGAACCGGGGCGTTAAGGGTAAGCAGTGTTAAAAAATTCGCTATTTTCTGGCCGGTATTAAAAGATGTCGGCACAACAGGGGTGAATCCATCCAGTCTGAGGGCGAAAATAGCTTTATCCTCAGTAATTTTCTGATCAATAAAGAGTTCCCTTCTGTCAGTTTTACCGAATGAGAAAAAGTCATCCCAGGGGGCGTTTAATATGATTGAATCGAGCTGAGTGACAGAATAACCGGCAGAATAGAGCCCGCCGACAACACTTCCCATACTTGTTCCGGCGATGATATCAATATCGATATTATTTTCTTCGAGCGCTTTAATTACACCCAGTTGGGAGATGCTTCGCGCTCCTCCTCCGCTGAGAACAAGAGCCATTCTCGGGAAACCCTTTACCTGCTTTATTTCGATTCCGAATGCCGTGGTATCGAGATAAACTTCGGGACGCAGAATTTCGGTTACCTGCGCCCTGTTATAAAAGCTCAGAGTGATAAGAAAAAGGAATATTATTCCGGTTCGTTTCATCTGCTACCTGATAATTAGTTAAATTATCAGAATTTACGTTTTTTAGGCTTCTTACCTTTTTGTGCGTCTTTCTGAAGTTGCGCCTGCTTTTCGGCGTTTTCCATCATTTTCTGCATGAAACCTTTTTTCTGTTTCTTTTTCTCAACGGGTTGAAGTTCCCCATCCTTTTTAGATTTATTGATGTAACTCTGCTGTAAAACACTGAGGATGTTAAACATAAAATAATAGAGGTTCAGTCCTGAAGAGAAGCTCATGAAAAGAAAGGTGAACATGACAGGCATTACATATACCATCGCTTTCTGACTCGGATCTTTTACCGACATTTTCTGCTGGAGGAACATCGCGATACCAAGCAGAAGAGCCAGTCCGCTTATTTTATCTATACCGAAAAGAGGAAGTTTAAATGGCAGAGTATAAATAATATCAGGCGAAGAGAGATTTGTTATCCAGAGTATAAAAGGTTCATGCCTTATCTCAATTGTTACATTAAAGAAGGTAAACAACGCAAAAAGAATAGGCATCTGGAGTACCATGGGCAGACATCCCCCCATGGGGTTTACCCCGTAGGTTGAGTACAGTTTCATCTGCTCCTTCTGCATTCGGGCCTGATCATCGGCATACTTTTTCTTCATCTCCGCTATTTTAGGCTGGAGAAGCTGCATCCTCTTCATCGACTGATAACTTTTTTTCGTCAGAGGATAAAGAACAATTTTAATGATGATAGAAAGAACAATGATTACAAAGCCGTAATTGGGTATAAACTTATGCAGGAAGGTAAATAATGGGAGGAGCACATATTCTGATATGGGACGGGTAACAAAACTAAGCCCCATAAAACTTCCAAAATCATAAAAGGCATTGAAGTTACGATTATATTCACCAAGAATATCATATTTCATCGGTCCGATATAAACGAGGAAAGAGTCCTTCTGCCGTGGTGTGTTTTTAAGAGGAATCTTCAGATGCGCGGCATAATACTCCCTGTCGCCGACAGCCTGGTTTTTTGTGTGCTCTCCGCGGAAATAAGCGCCGCCGTCTGTTTCGGGATTTTCGGGGGCAATAAAAATACCGAAGTATTTATTTCTTATCCCGACCCAGTCAACTTTCCCGTTCAGGTCTTTTGTCTCAACTTCACCCTCGGAAGAAGCGTCTATACTGATATATTCCTCTCCCGAATAAACACCGGCTTTCGAATAGTTCGCTTCATCAACCGAATTTTCCTCAACAAAATTAATACCGTTCATCCACGCGAGATCATAAGACATTCCGCTGAGCACATCCTGCATATTATCGAAGATCACATCGGCTTTAAGAGCATAATCATTTCCGTAAAACTTAAATCTTTTGGTAACCGATTTAAATTCCTCAGTATTAAATGTGAAGTCTATGGTCAGAGAATCATCGCCGGAAATTTTATAATAATAACCATTCAGAGAGGGAGTGAATGGAAGCTTTGAAGTATTAACCTTTTTACCCTGGCTGGTAACAAAAACGAGATCAAAATCGCCGCCGCTCATTGATGTGTTGATCAACTGAACATATTGTTTATAAAAGGGAACGGTATCGGGCAGGGAGCTGTAGTACCAGGTGCTATAATCTTTAAGAAAATACCTGCGCATTCTGCCTCCCAGGGTGGTGAATTCCATCCTGATGAGGTCGGTTTCAATTGTTATTATTTTTTCTTTTAAGCTGTCGGCGCTGAAAAGGGAGTCGGTTTCAACTCTGGCAGCTCTTGCCGCGGCTTCCTTTTCAGCTTTTTCTTCAGCGAGCTTTTGAAGCTCCTTCTGTTTTTCAACCATCAGTGAATCGGTAACACGTTTATCCGGTGTCACAGGTTCAGGCTGATTAAAATAAAGCCATACTACAAGCACCAATCCTATAAGCACAAAAGCCAGGGTTGTTTGTTTGTCCATAAAAATACCGCCTGATTATATTCAAATATAATTATTACATGAAGTATTCAGGGGGGGGGAACTAACTTATCCCCGAGGCAATTTTTTCCAGAAGTCCGGTAAACTCACCGGAAACATCATTCAGGGATGGTTTTTTGTTTTTTTTCTGGTTAAGAAAATAAGGAGAAAAAACAATGAAGATCATCCGGTTTTCCAGCGTTCTGTTGTTCGTAAGTATTTCTTTATTAAGCCGGTAAGACTCGCGCAATAACCTCTTAACCCTGTTGCGCCAAAATGCCTTACCCGCCTTCCTATATACGGCAAATGCCACTTTGATCTCCGGAGGACCTTCGTGGCATGTGGAATAAAAGACTGCTTTTATTTTTCGTGATGAAGAATAGACTGTCTTGCCTTTGCTGTAAATCAGTCTGAATTCATTACGCTTTTTGATCCTCTCTGATTTCGAAAGACCAAATCGCTTCAATGGAATTATTCATCACTTACTGATAATTTTTTCCTTCCTTTTGCTCTTCTTCTTGCCAATACCTTACGTCCATTCTTGGTAGCCATACGAGCGCGAAAACCATGTTTATTCTTTCTTCTCCTGTTGCTGGGCTGAAATGTCCTTTTCATCGTCTAACCTTAATTTTTGCAAAAGTCTAAATTTAATTAATCAAAGGGAATTATTCAAACAATATTTTGAAATGGCAAACTTTAAATTTGCGGAACTAATTTGTATTATCCAACCATTAAATTAAATAAAATCAGTTATTTAAGACAAATTTTCCCCGATAATAATTTTTATTCTTCGCCGGGGATTTCAAAATTGTTCTAATGGTATGAAATATTCCTGAATGGGAGAAGCTAAAATGAAAAAAGTTGTGATAACCGGCGCGACAGGACTTATTGGTAAAAACCTTGTTGAAAAGTTAAAAAAGAAGGGGTATTATGTGATTGTTTTCAGCAGGAATGAAAAGAACGCGAAAAATCAATTACCTGTCGCGGATGAGTTTATTCGGTTTCCTGAAGGAAGTACATGGAAAGAAAAAGTTGCGGAGGCTGATAGTATAATAAATCTTGCCGGGGAGAATATCGCTTCAGGTCGGTGGACCGAAAGAAAAAAAGAAAAGTTAAGAAGCAGCAGAATAGGGACCACGAATAAACTTGTTGAGGTTATTAATGGATCAGCGAGTAAACCTGAAGTGTTTATTTCCGCTTCCGCTGTGGGATATTACGGATATTCAGAGAGTGAAGAATTTACCGAAGATTCTTCGGCAGGAACCGGATTTCTCGCGGAACTTACATATGACTGGGAAAATGAGGCAAGCAAAATTGAGGGGGGAGAAACGAGAGTGGTCATTCCGAGAATCGGTGTTGTACTATCCGGTGAAGGAGGAGCGTTGAAAAAAATGCTTCCCGCTTTTAAACTGTTCTTCGGCGGACCTATCGGGAATGGCAGGCAATGGTTTCCCTGGGTTCACACAGATGATCTGACCGGTATTATCCTTAAAATGATTGAGGATGAAACGATGGAAGGGGCTTATAACGCGGTCGCTCCCGAATATGTTACGGCTGGTGATTTTGCCCGCGCGCTCGGAAAAGTTCTGAGGCGGCCCGCATTATTTCCCGTGCCGGTATTCGCTCTCAGATTATTATTCGGAGAGGGAGCCGAAACCATGAGCAAAGGTCAGAAGGTAATTCCCGAGAGGCTGGTTAAATCGGGATACAAATACAAATTTGAAAAACTAAGCCGATCTTTACAAGACATTTTGCGGAGCGACTAATCCGTTAACAGTTAAATTCTGCGCGAAATGGCAAAGTTTCAATTAACAATTAATAATGTACAATGAACAATTAAAAAGGCAAAGACTACGCAGGTTTTTCTGATTTCCCTGATTGAGGGGGAAGAAAGGCCACGAAATCACTAATACACCAAATCCCACAAAAAAGCTTAAAAGAACCTTATGATTGATTTTTTAACCTTAGCATCAGGTGACCACAAGACAAATTTCAACCTTATTGCCTTATAAAAAGCAGGGATTTTTACCATATTGTTTGTTTATCTCCATGGGACTTGTGGGACAAAGGGGACAACAGGATTATAAGATTATTTTTCGGTATCGGTATCGGTATCGGTATCGGTATCGGTATCGGTAGCGGTAGCGTTTTGAAAAATCAGAGTAAAAGTATGACGTCAGGGGGGTGGTTTCGGCGGCAGCTTCGATTCGCCGGGTTGGACCAGCCGCCGGATGGTCGCGTTTGTTTTTGGTTTAGCCGGTTTAAGAGTAGGATTATAATAAAATAAATATATAATAACCCCTCCTGTCTTATAAACCAGCCTGAATAACACTTTGTTAATATCCACAGGAAATCTTAATAATAAATTTATATTGTCACAAAAATATTATTTGACATTTATTATTTATTGTTCTATTATGATTTTGTAATGAGTTTCAAAAAATAATTTACTTATTCAGAAAAAGAGGTGAGTTTTATGAAAAGTAAACAAAAATTTTTGATTATTTCTTTTAACATCTTATTTCTTTTAACATCTTATTTCTTTTAACATCTTTTTTAAGTTATGGTCAGAATCCTAAATTCCCCCACGGGGTTTATTACGCGGAACCATCGGACAGCGTTTTGTTAAACGCCGCGTTCTTAAACACAATTCATCATGGACTTTATGACGGGAATTATTCAACATGGTATAACTGTCCCTATAGTTTTATCCCGGGGAAGGGTGATGATGATTCCCATATTAAGTTTTATAATCATTATACCGGCGGGCATTATATAAAATGGGAATTTGAAGATGACGGAGTCCCTGGTTTTGAATTTAATTCAAATAAAGGTGAAATTGTCGAAGTTGGAGGCGACTACTGTTGGACAAATTCGGGAAAAAATTACATGCCCTTCAATAATGTACTTACAGGCCCCCATTCTGCGCAGGAGAAATTTTACCTCAGGATTACCCCGCCTTATCAAAATGATACTTTAAAATATGCGTTCAGGATACGTTACAGGATTGATTCTGTTTATACTTTATCAAACGATACATTAAATCTGATGAAAATCAATTTTTTGTATGGTTATCACAATACATCAAATGTATATACCATTGACACCCTTCGCGCGCCATTCTACATAACGAATGAAAAAGAGGATGAAGGATTTAATGTTTATAATGATGGAATTACCTATACTTTCAATCAGCAGCAGCAGGGAATAATTACAGACCCCGATTTACTGAGTGGATTAACTGAGAGCACACAGAATGATACCTGTCCTGATTGCGGAATGTTTCTTGAATTTGATTATCTTGCCGATTCAGGAGCAAGATTTGATATTTATCTTGATTATTTTGAAACATTTTGTTCGGGCATCGGCTCAATTCTTATTGATACAAGTCAATCAACAAATATCAAGCAAAATATCCAGAACAGCATCGAATTATATCCCCTCGGGTCGACAGAAATAATGAACTGGCGGGGTTATATGGAGCCTGTTCATCTCGATCTTTTTGAGCCGTTCCGGATAACAAGGGAATATATGGAAGAGATAACCTCTTCAAATAATGCTATTCTTACGCAGGTATATAATCCCCTGTGGAGAAGTGTAAACGGTGAAAACCGAAATCATCGTTTATACCGTTATCTGGATACCGCGGAGCCAAAAGTATTAACCCTGAACAGGTATCCCATTACAGTCGACGCTGACACAGAAGATGAGAGCTGCAAGAAGATACAGGTTTATAATGATATAATGATGATCGCGGGCGAAGAATGCCATGACAGGGAAATTAAGTTAATATCTGTTGTTCAGGCGCATAGATTTGATTCATTGGGATTAAGGCAGCCGACGCCCGCGGAACTGGAAGCGATGGTTAATGTTAGTCTGGCTAACGGAGCGAAGTCGATACTCTATTTCAAATGGACAGGAAGCGACCAGGGGGAGGGGATATTAACAGCAACCGGAGATACAACAGATATTTATACCCATTTACGATCAAAAATAGGGCCGAAACTAAATAATTCCGGCGGGGCCACAAATTTTAGCAGAGCGCTGATGAATATTGAATTTCAGGACAACTACATTGACTGCTGGAGCTGGAATGCCGCCGATCCGTGCAGTATAAGCGCTGACAGGCAAAAGATAGTGGATTGCCTCGACTGGGTTGATGTTGATACATCAGGTTGTGAAAAGACAGCGACATTTATAAGAGAATTTGTTGATCAGGGTCTGGAACCTCAGAACCCTGTTGATATACATTATCTGTATATTGTAAACAGGAGAGTTCAATATGGAGCCGGAACTGCTGAGAATTCGTATCTTAAATTTAAATTTGGCTCTCCATATTCGTATTACACCAATATCAGAATAGTGGGATTGGAGGATGAAATAGATACATGTTATTCGACCTGCGGTCTGCCTTTTGAAATGACAAAGAGATTTGCTTCCGGAGAAGGGCGATTGTGGAAATTTTACCCGGTTGTTTCTTCAGGCGGAGCGATATATTGCAATGAATTATTTACAGAAAATATTGTTCTGGGAAACAAGCTGTCAATTAAGAATGGAGCTGAACTTTCGATTTCCGGAGAATATACACTTGAAGCGGATATTAAGATCGATTCCGCGGCGTCAATAGTAGTGCAAAATGGCGGCGATATTGTCCTCGACGGGGGCAACCTCTATTTTTCTTCCTGGGACAGCTCTCTTGTGATTATGGAATATGACAACCATCCGAAACTTGTATGGGGAGTCAACACCTGGATTGACTCACTTCAAAATTACAAAATCTATCGGAAAAACAGCGCGGGGAGATGGAACTTCCTTGCCCAGGCTGATTCCAATTATTATATTGACGAGTATTATACTATCTATGGAGGAATTGGTGATTCAATACTGGTTCAGTATAAAGTGACAGCTTATGGGGAAATAAATGGCCGACCGGGAGAATCGGGATATACAAATACTGTCGAAAAATTTGTAAATACGGGTGAAGCTAATAAAAGAAACTCCGGAAACCACAGACTGCCGACTGTATTTGATCTGCGGAATAATTATCCCAACCCCTTTAATCCTGAAACAAGGATAAAATTCCAGTTGCCGGAAAACGCTGATATAAGTTTAATCATTTATGATATACTGGGAAGCAGGGTGGAAGTGTTACATGACGGTCCAATGAACGCCGGGTATTATGAAAAAATATTCCGTCCGGAAGGGCTCGCGTCGGGAGTATATATCTGCCGGATGCAGGCGCCTAAGTTTAATAAATCTATAAAATTGATATATATCAAATAGTTATAAATGAAACTTCTGAGGTTTTCAAAACCTCAGAGGTTTGTTTTTATAGTAATACAAGGAAAGTGAACAAAATGAGTTTGAAAACAAAGATTATACTGCTTTTCATTTTTTTTATAACTTCAATGGTTTTTTCCGAAATCCGCTACGTAAGCAAAACCGGCAGCCACCTTCCGCCATTCACCTCCTGGGAGACGGCGTCAAATTTTATACAGGAGGCTGTTGACAGCAGCTCTTTTGGCGATACGATCTATGTTGGCGCCGGAATATACAAGGAAATGGTGACGTTGAACAGGGGAATAAGTTTAATAGGCGGCGGTATTGACAGCACAATAATTGATATAAGCGAAATCAGTGTGAGTGGATTTTGTATCGAAATGCTGGACCGTTCATTCGTTTCAAATTTATCATGTATTTCAGGTAAAGTAATATCACATACTCAGGGTGCAATACAACTTGTTGATTTGGAGATGAATTCAATATATGCAACAATTACTAATATAAAAACATCAGGAGGCATTTATAATTCAATTCTGGGATCAAATTTCAATGGAAAAATTCAAAACAGCATAATTACAAATACTTCCTACGGGATATATATTGATTCCCCCGCTCGTCAATTAACTGCGATATATGAGAACAATTATATCAATGTGGAAGAAACCGGCATAACGTCAATGTTAATTGGTCCTAAAACAGTTGTAAGGCATAATATTATAACCGGAAATAAATATAATATGTTTGGGGGTTTCTTTTCAGATTCGACCTGGATATATAATAATCTATTTTACAATACAGTTTACAATTCATACCAGGCAATAATAGTTGGGGATCTGACTTATATATATAACAATGTGATCTATTCCGTACCGGGAGTTCTGTTAAAACGGGGTATAACAATATTTAATAATAACCAGTATGTATATAATAATATAATAGTCGGGACAAAGTATGGAATAGAAAGCAGAAACGGGGGAGTAAACACAAATATAAAATACAACAATTTCTGGAAAACCGAGCAGGATTTTAATAATTTCCCATTAACCCCCGGAAATACAAATATGCATGTAAACCCGATGTTTATAGATATAGAGGGAATGGATGTACATTTACAGCGATACAGCCCGATGATAGACGCGGGGGACCCGGAAGTTCTTGATGTAGATGGCAGCCGGAGCGACCTGGGAATGTATGGCGGCCCCCACGGGGAAAGTTACCGCTACCAGGATATTGCCCCGGTTAAACCGCAATCTCTTGTTCATGATGTAACCGACAGCCTTGTAATACTCAACTGGGAGCTGAACACAGAAGCTGATTTCTCACATTACCAGGTGGACATTTATTATGATGATATCCACTCGGGAGGAGTAAATAACCTTGACAGCGCGAGGTTTGAAGATATTCTCCCGAATGGAATAGACAAAGCCCTTTACACAATAATCTCAACAGACAACCATGGAAATGAAAGCGACACAACCTCATTCAGCATATCCCTTGTAAATATGAAAGCAAAACATGAGGATACCCACGGGTTCAGACTAAACCATAATTACCCGAATCCGTTTAACCCGAAAACCAATATCAGTTTTTATATAGAGGAATCCTCAAGGGCGAGAGTATCAATTTACAACAGCAACGGCGAACTGATAGATGAGATATTTAACAGGGCGGTTGAGCGGGGATATTATTCGGTTCCCTACACCCCGGAGGTCGCTTCGGGAATATACCTTTATCGTCTTGAGGTAAGACAGAATAATGTAATAATATTTGCCGATATGGGGAAAATGGTCTACCTGAAATGAATTGTGAATGGTGAATTATGAATGATGAATTGAAAAACTGCAACGAGTGATGAGAGTATTTAAATTTATTTTGAAGTCGAAGTCGAAATCTGTTTTGGGAAGAAGCAGAATTGAAGTGTTACATGACGGTCCAATGAACGCCGGGTATTATGAAAAAATATTCCGTCCGGAAGGGCTCGCGTCGGGAGTTTATATCTGCCGGATGCAGGCGCCGAAGTTTAATAAATCTATAAAATTGATATATATCAAATAGTTATAAATGAAACTTCTGAGGTTTTCAAAACCTCAGAGGTTTGTTTTTATAGTAATACAAGGAAAGTGAACAAAATGAGTTTGAAAATAAAGATTATACTGCTTTTCATTTTTTTTATAACTTCAATGGCTTTTTCCGAAATCCGCTACGTAAGCAAAACCGGCAGCCACATCCCGCCATTTACCTCCTGGGAAACTGCTTCAAATTTTATACAGGAGGCTGTTGACAGCAGCTCTTTTGGGGATACAATTTATGTGGGCTCCGGTGTATACACAGAAATGGTGAAATTGAACAGGGGAATAAGTTTAATAGGCGGCGGTATTGACAGCACAACAATTGATATAAGCGAAAACAACATGGTAGGATTTTGTATTTCATTGCTGGATCGTTCATTCGTTTCTAATATTTCATGTATTGCCAGTCAGGATATATCCCCTCCGCAGGCGGTTATCGAGCTCGCAGATCTTGAGATGAATTCAATACACGCTACTATTACTAACATAAAAACATCGGGAGGATGGACTAATTCGATATTAGGTTCGACTTATCACGGTAAAATAAAAAACAGTATTATTACTAATACTAATATAGCAATATTCATTGATTCTCCCTTTCCACAACTCACTGCTATTTATGAAAATAATTATATAAATGCCCGTGATAATGGAATAACAGCTACATTGATGGGCCCTAAAACGATAATCAGACATAATGTTATTACAGGCAACAGGTATAGTATGTTTGGAGGATATTTTGCCGATTCAATATGGATATATAATAATTTGTTTTACAATACAGTATATAATGCGTACCAGGGGGTAATAACAAGTCAGTTAGCGTATATATATAACAATGTATTTTATTCCGTACCGGGAGTTCTGTTAAAACGGGGTATAACAATATTTAATAATAACCAGTATGTATATAATAATATAATAGTCGGGACAAAGTATGGAATAGAAAGCAGAAACGGGGGAGTAAACACAAATATAAAATACAACAATTTCTGGAAAACCGAGCAGGATTTTAATAATTTCCCATTAACCCCCGGAAATACAAATATGCATGTAAACCCGATGTTTATAGATATAGAGGGAATGGATGTACATTTACAGCGATACAGCCCGATGATAGACGCGGGGGACCCGGAAGTTCTTGATGTAGATGGCAGCCGGAGCGACCTGGGAATGTATGGCGGCCCCCACGGGGAAAGTTACCGCTACCAGGATATTGCCCCGGTTAAACCGCAATCTCTTGTTCATGATGTAACCGACAGCCTTGTAATACTCAACTGGGAGCTGAACACAGAAGCTGATTTCTCACATTACCAGGTGGACATTTATTATGATGATATCCACTCGGGAGGAGTAAATAACCTTGACAGCGCGAGGTTTGAAGATATTCTCCCGAATGGAATAGACAAAGCCCTTTACACAATAATCTCAACAGACAACCATGGAAATGAAAGCGACACAACCTCATTCAGCATATCCCTTGTAAATATGAAAGCAAAACATGAGGATACCCACGGGTTCAGACTAAACCATAATTACCCGAATCCGTTTAACCCGAAAACCAATATCAGTTTTTATATAGAGGAATCC
Source organism: Melioribacteraceae bacterium (assembly GCA_963677445.2). Taxonomy (GTDB): domain Bacteria; phylum Bacteroidota; class Ignavibacteria; order Ignavibacteriales; family Melioribacteraceae. Next base: position 18,567 of record CAXXGF010000035.1, read on the forward strand.
TCAAGGGCGAGAGTATCAATTTACAACAGCAACGGCGAACTGATAGATGAGATATTTAACAGGGCGGTTGAGCGGGGATATTATTCGGTTCCCTACACCCCGGAGGTCGCTTCGGGAATATACCTTTATCGTCTTGAGGTAAGACAGAATAATGTAATAATATTTGCCGATATGGGGAAAATGGTCTACCTGAAATGAATTGTGAATGGTGAATTATGAATGATGAATTGAAAAACTGCAACGAGTGATGAGAGTATTTAAATTTATTTTGAAGTCGAAGTCGAAATCTGTTTTGGGAAGAAGCAGAATTGAAGTGTTACATGACGGTCCAATGAACGCCGGGTATTATGAAAAAATATTCCGTCCGGAAGGGCTCGCGTCGGGAGTATATATCTGCCGGATGCAGGCGCCGAAGTTTAATAAATCTATAAAATTGATATATATCAAATAGTTATAAATGAAACTTCTGAGGTTTGTTTTTATAGTAATACAAGGAAAGTGAACAAAATGAGTTTGAAAATAAAGATTATTCTGCTTTTCATTTTTTTTATAACTTCAATGGCTTTTTCCGAAATCCGTTATGTAAGCAAAACCGGCAGTCACATCTCGCCATTTACCTCCTGGGAAACTGCTTCAAATTTTATACAGGAAGCTGTTGACAGCAGTTCTTTTGGCGATACGATCTATGTAGGTAGTGGAGTTTTTCAGGAATTTATTACTCTTAAACAAGGATTATATTTAATAGGTAACGGGATTGACAGTACAATAGTAAACATTAGTAATCTTAATCAGGGAGGTCATGCTATATTTCTTCGCAACCAATGTTTTTTAGCAAATATTCAATTTATTGCAAGTAAAGATCCCCCAAATCAAATTGTCGTTGGACTAATCGATCCAGACTTAGGTTACCTGAATGCCATGATAGAAAATATCAAAACATCAGGTGGTTATTCAATGGCGATAAGAGGATCTGACTTTAACGGAAAAATATGCAACAGTATTATTACTAACACTACTTATGGAATATATATAGATTCTCCTACACCACAGCTTAAGGCTATATATGAGAATAATTATATTAATGCCCGTGATAATGGAATAACAGCTACATTGGTGGGCCCTAAAACGATAATCAGACATAATGTTATTACAGGCAACAGGTATAGTATGTTTGGAGGATATTTTGCCGATTCAATATGGATATATAATAATTTGTTTTACAATACAGTATATAATGCGTACCAGGGAGTAATAACAAGTCAGTTGGCGTATATATATAACAATGTATTTTATTCCGTACCGGGAGTTCTGTTAAAACGGGGTATAACAATATTTAATAATAACCAGTATGTATATAATAATATAATAGTCGGGACAAAGTATGGAATAGAAAGCAGAAACGGGGGAGTGAACACAAATATAAAATACAACAATTTCTGGAAAACCGAGCAGGATTTTAATAATTTCCCATTAACCCCCGGAAATACGAATATGCATGTAAACCCGATGTTTGTGGATATAGAGGGAATGGATGTACATTTACAGCGATACAGCCCGATGATAGACGCGGGGGACCCGGAAGTTCTCGATGTGGATGGCAGCCGGAGCGACCTGGGAATGTATGGCGGCCCCCACGGGGAAAGTTACCGCTACCAGGATATTGCCCCGGTTAAACCGCAATCTCTTGTTCATGATGTAACCGACAGCCTTGTAATACTCAACTGGGAGCTGAACACAGAAGCTGATTTCTCACATTACCAGGTGGACATTTATTATGATGATATCCACTCGGGAGGAGTAAATAACCTTGACAGCGCGAGGTTTGAAGATATTCTCCCGAATGGAATAGACAAAGCCCTTTACACAATAATCTCAACAGACAACCATGGAAATGAAAGCGACACAACCTCATTCAGCATATCCCTTGTAAATGTGAAAGAAAAACATGAGGATACCCACGGGTTCAGACTAAACCATAATTATCCAAATCCGTTTAACCCGAAAACCAATATCAGTTTTTATATAGAGGAACCATCAAGAGCGAGAGTATCGATCTACAACAGTAATGGCGAACTGATCGATGAAATATTCAACCGGGAAGTTGAGCGGGGATATTATTCCGTTTCCTACACCCCGGAGGTCGCTTCGGGAATATACCTTTACCGACTCGAGGTAAGACAGAATAATGTTATAGTATTTGCCGATATGGGCAAAATGGTCTATCTGAAATGAATTGTGAATCATTCCATAGCAGTGAAATTCTGCGCAAAATGGCAACAAATTTATCAACGAGTATAAAGTTTTATTACAAATTAATAGTTTTTTGGCTACTCAGGGTGAGTCCTCCCCCGTCACCAAAGAAGAGCGCTTTGGCGCCACCCCCTCCGGCGGGGGATATTCCGATTATTCGGATGTGATTACAAATTTTCCCCTTCGGAGGGAGTGGTCCGCCGCCGCGGATTATTCTTCATTGACAAGGGAGGACTTTCTTCGAGTTACTCAATTACCTGTTACTTCTGGTTTAGACGGTTTATAATTATAATAGATTATATTTAAAATGATCACTCGCCTTCAGGTCAGGGAATTGTGTTGAAGATTATCTGTGTTATGCTGCTTTACTTGTTGTTGAACAGAGGGCTCTCTTTCGGTCAGTTGAGCGAGAACCTGTAAGCGACAAGAATATTATCCCTGCCGGAATAAAGATTAAGACCGTCAAAAAGAGAAGCGTTTTTACCGAGGAAACTATTATAGACCAGGTAGGAAATAATCGTACCCGCAGCGGCGCCGACCAGGACATCGCTAAGATAATGTTTTTTATCTCGTATACGGCTGTATCCCACATATCCGGCCCATCCGTAAAGAGCGGAAAAAGAAACGGTCTTGAATAAAAATTTCATCCCTTTATCATCCCTTGTTACGTTCCATTGATCAAAAACATCTATAAGCTCTTTATAAATAAAGGTTGCCGCCGCAAAAGTGGTGGAGGTGTGCCCGCTGAAAAAGCTTCTGTTATCGCTGCCATCGGGGCGGGTGCGGTTTACAAGATTTTTAACCAGTTCGGTTATAGTGAAGGTATAAAAAAGGCTTTTTTGAAAAAGGAAAATCCTCTGGTATGATTCAGGACCCACATCAACATTAGTGAATAAATCGAGAGCTGAAGTAGTTATCAGCTTCCCGAAAAAATATGTATTTGGAAAAAGATCTTTATCGATGCTGCCGATGCTGAATCTTCCCGGGTTACCTATTTCATCGGAGAGAGACCTTTCAATATCGTAAGGGCAGAACATGATTTTATCCCCGATATTGCCGGAAGTGATATTGTTTTTATATAAAAAGGCAAGTCCTACCGGGATGTCGGCATAAGAGAGGGATGAATAAATTCCCCCGGTTATATTGGAAAAAGTATTATCCCACGGATAAATTTCCTT
>CAXXGF010000036.1:0-168622 GCA_963677445.2 Melioribacteraceae bacterium
AAACTTACTGATTTGAAAATCAGATAAAGTCACATTATGAACAGGTTGTTCATCTGCTTCTCCGGTTCCCGCTATTCCACCTACCGAGAAAATATCTCCCATCTGAAAAGTTCCTCCCTGCACATCCACATATTCAGGATCCCCATGGAGACTGATATCAATATTTTGAATCAGATCATCTTCCACTGTTACAAATTGAGTTCCAAAATAATAACCATCATGCTCGGCTTTAGAAGATATTCCCCGGTTCTAAGTATTCAAGCAAATAGTTGCCATCAGAATCTGTATAAACAGTTTGGGACGCAGGATCCGTAGTTACCTTGACATTAGCAATTGAAAGGCCGCCCCCCACTTTGGATATATTACCATGTAAACTGCCTTTTTGGGATAAAACAATATCTTTTTCAATATCTGTTCCATCCTCCATCAGCTGAATAAATGTCTGGGAATGATAGTTATTTTTGATATTTCTAATGTATAAGCATCTTCATCTAAATAAAGCAGCTCCAGAAAGCCATTATTGTCCGTATAAAATATCTCTCCCCCGGGATTTATTACAATTTTCGCTTCCGCTACCGGAATTCCTGAAACATCCAGCGTCGTGCATCGCAAGCTTCCTTTAACATCAATTTGGTAATTTCCTGATACAAAGCCTCCCGCTTCAACTGTTTCTTCATATTCACGGTCACCATAATTTTCTTTGCTTAAAGTTATCGTTTTTTCTCCCGGATCGATATATTCCACAAGAAAATAGCCATTTGCATCTGTTGTGAGATTTATTGCATCCGGATTAATATTCACAATCGCACCGGAAACCGCCATACCATTTTTATCCCTGACCGTTCCTTCAACAGAACCTGTTGCCAAACTGCCGAAATTCACCTTATTTATGACGGCATTTCGAACAAAAATAATTTTTTCATTATCAGCTATAGTATTAACATTGTTGACTTTAACAACATATTCCCCGGATTGTATAAATTCAATTTCGTATTTTCCCTCTGCATCTGTTAAAAATACACCAGTGGCAGGAATTGTTATTATCTCAGCGCCTTCAACCGGAGTTTCACTAATCGGATCTGTGACAGTTCCTTTAATACTACCTAAAATTAATATTCTGTAATTTGATTTGGTTGTTACTCCTCCCAATACATTTACACTATGAACAGTATCGGCATAGTTTTCCTTACTGATAGCCATCGAATAGGAACCCTTTTCCAGCAGTCCGGTAGTTATTATTCCATTGACGTCACTCGTATCCTTCAAATCACCGGGAGTTATAATTACAAAAGCTTCAGAGACCGGATCATTATTCTGATCAATTATAACCGCTTCAATATTGCCCTCTGACAGAAATGAATTAATCCCGACACAGTCATCCTCTTTTGTGCAGGAATAAAACATCAGAAGAAAAAAGAAGAAATAAATCGTCAAAAGTTTTTTCATTTTTACACCTCTTTCGTAAACTATTGTTAAATAGTTTTTCATCAGCATTTAATTGAACTGCGTGCAATTTGCGAAATATCAAATTCAAAAACAAATTTTATATTGCTTTCGATTTTTGTTTAAGAAAAAATATTGAAAGAACATTTAAGATTTAAGATATTATAAATTGCCGGATATTGAACTATGTTTTATATTTTCGTTTACTCTTGTGAAACAGAGACTAAACCAAAACAGCAGTAATAATATTACAGCAAATTCCGGGCCAAAAATGATATCAGGAATTCGCACGACAGACATATAAACTTATGCGCTACAAAGAGTGTTGCAGATTCCTTTAGATAACAAGGTTGTTTACATTAAGTTCGGAATCAAAATATTTGTTAATCCATAACCCGGCAGAGCCAGTACCAACAATGGTAAGAACACTCAATCGGTTAACCAACATTTTCCTGCTTCAGCAGGATTAAACAATTTTAGCGTTCTGGTTTATAGGAATGCGGAAGTTAACAAATAGATCTGGATTTGCTCAGTAATTCCGCATCCCGATAGATCGGGATCGAATTGTTCAAAGCAAAATCTTGCCATTTTGTGTAGAATTTAATTGCTAATGGAATAAGTTGGTCAAGCCGGAACCAAAAGGAAATTTAGGAAAAAAAGCATGCGTAATGGTAATCATAAACTGGCAAAACTATAAACAAATGCGACCGTCCGGTAGCTGAGCGGAGTCGAAGCTACAGCCGCTGGTTTCGACTCCGCTCAACCACCGGCTATGTTCGTGAAAAACCGTACCATTTTACGCAGAATTTAACTTCTTACTGTGCAATTTTCATTCGCAGGATTTTGTAAGCATTTTAAGGAGTCTGGTACTATTGGGCATAGAAGGCCTGATAATCAAAAATTGCGGACAGATAAAATTCTGTCCCACAAAAGCAATATCAAGAATCGGTTTCCGGATAAAACTCAGTCGAAAACCAGCCTGAAACCTATATAATTGGCGCTTTCATTGGCGGCTGTATGATCACGGGCTGAAACTCGGCAGAAATAATCCTCGGAATTCCACGCTCCGCCTCTTATTACTTTGGTCTCTCCTCCCCATGGTCCTTCAGGATTATCAACCGGTGAGCGGGAATAATATCCGGCGTCGTACCAGTCGCTGCACCACTCATGAACATTGCCGCTCATATCATATATCCCGAGTTCATTTGGGTCAAGCTCCGCGACCGAATGGATATCCCCCTCAGAATTCAGCCAGTGCCACCCTGTCACATTCAGGTCATCACTCCCCGAATAAAAATAGTTATTGCCATATTTGCCTCCCCGCGCCGCATATTCCCATTCAGCTTCAGTAGGCAGACGTCCTCCCGCCCACTCGCAAAATTTCACGGCTCCCTCCCAGGTTACCTCTGTAACAGGATAATTCTCATAACCTGGTATTACATAGTACTTTCCTTCCGCTCGAAATATTTTGCTGTCTTCGTCATCAATATCAAACCAGACTATAAGATTATCCGCGTGCTGTCCCATTTCAGTTAGAAATGCCGCGTACTGCCTGTTTGTAACTTCATATATTGAGATATAAAAGTCATCAAGAGTAACATTATGGGAAGGTTTTTCATTCGGATCGCCAATTCCCCTCGTATCTCCCATAAGAAATTCTCCCCCCTCAGCATAAGCCATATCGAGATACCTGGTCATTTTAATCTCTTCATTACTGGTTTCGCCATCACTTACACCAATGGTAATTTCTCTTCTGAAATAATTCTGTGCTTCCACATTAAGAGTGTAAACGGCTTCGGACAGGTATTCCACAAAGAATTCCCCTTCCGGATCACTGTAAGTTTCAAGATTCAGAGCTGAAATAGTTACCTTCGCTCCTTCAAGAGGCTGATCCGTTTCACCGTCAATTATTTTTCCAGAAATGGAGCCCTTCATAAAGAGATTTACATTCATTTCCAGATCAATTCCGTTCCGGATATCTATTCTTTCTTTTGAGGAGGCGATTTTGTCATCATCCGGAGTTATCTGCAGAAGGTAGTTGCCCCCGGGCAGATATTCCAGTTTATATTCACCCGAGCCATTCGTCACAGATGTTTTTGTCGCCGGAAATGTTTCAACAATAACATTTTCCAGGACTGAACCGTTTACGGCATATTTCACTATACCATATACAGAACCCATTTTCCATAGCGTTATATTAACAGTTTTTATTTTGCCATATTCTATTTCAACCATGATGGAGCTATCGGCATAAACCGAATCGGAAAGACTGAGTGTGTGATTTACCCCCGTCAGCGAAGCGGAACAAAATTTCCCCTCTTCGTCCGTATAATACAATGTATCAGCATTATCAATATTTATTTTTATTCCTTCAAGAGGACTACCTGTGTTATCAGTTACAATCCCTTCAATCCTCCCTTCTGCGGGAGTATCAGTGATTCCCGAACCGTTCTCTTCATCAGAACAGGAAACTATTAATAAAATTATTGAAAATAAAAAGAGAACCGGTATTTTTAAAATCACCTGCTTCATATAAAATATCCACACTATTATTAAATATCAGTACAGTAAAATGAATTATTATGTAATAAAAACACTTTTCCGGCAAATATCAATATTAAAATCCGCCTCATAATTATCCTGATCCGGTCGAACCGGGAATAGAGAACAATGAGGAATTACGAATGACGAATTGACACTCCCGGGGATATTATTAACTGAAAAACGATTTGATTACTATTTCGATTCGAAATTTATTGAGCATAACACTAAACCTGACTGCCTCAAATTGACAATCTACCCAAATTTCATCACAAACCCTGTTCTAATAGACAGGCAGTGCCAGAGCTAAAATAATTCTGCCCGCCCGCTAAGGATGGTCCCTGACGGAATTCTTTTAAATTGAGAATATTTTCAATTTGAAAAGTCCCGTCAGGGACGATAGATAAAAGCCCCACAATTCATTGTGGGGTAACAAGTTAACAAGAAAATATAAAAGTCCCGCCAGGGACGACAGATGACCACAGTTCATTCCTGCAAATGGCAGCATAAATAAAACCTTTCCATTTCGCGTAGAATTTAATCGCATACGAAATACTCTTGCACTCACTCAGTTTAATGGCAAACTATTAAAAGGCTGCATCATTATATTTGCTCACTCAAATCAAAATTCCTATCTTTGAGCCGGAAATTTCAATGAAAGGGAAATAATGCTTCTGCTCTGCAATTATTATGTAACCTACCGATGCAACGCGTTTTGTGAATTTTGTGAATTTGCCGAGCATGGCAAGTTTAAAAACTCCGGTTACGCTGATCTTGATGAATATAAAAAGAATGTATCGGAGTTATCCGATATGGGTGTCAAGTTCATCGATCTTACAGGGGGTGAACCATTGTTACATAAAGAGATCGATAAAATGGCCGCCTTTGCCCGTTCGAAAAAAATGCAGGTTAGTATAACAACCAACGGTCTGCTTTATCCAAAATTTGCCGAAAAACTCGCGGGCAACGTCAATCTTCTCCATTTTTCCCTCGATTCCCCTGATGAAGAGGAACACAATAAAATCAGGAAAGTTAAATGTTATGGCAAGGCGCTGGAAAGTCTGGATATCGCGAAATCACTCGGTGAATTTCCCGATATTTTATTTACCGTAACCAATGAAACATATAAAAAGCTGCCCCGGATGCATGAACTCGCCCAAAAATATAAGCTTATGCTTATTGTGAATCCGGTGTTTTCCTATTTCGGGAATCCGGGACTCTCGGAAGAAGCGATGAATTTTATTGAAGAATATGTCGCCGGTAAAAATGACATCTACCTCAATCCCGCGTTCCTGAAACTCCGCAAGGATGGAGGAAATGATATAAATAATCCCTCCTGCAAAGCTGTAAGCAGAGTAATTGTCATCTCTCCCGATAATAAAATTGTCCTCCCCTGCTACCATTTCAGAAATGATTCGGTTATAATAGACCGCCCGATCAGGGAATTGAGAAAAACTGAGAAAATAAAAGAATTTCAAAAAATGGAAGGCCGGTTTGATTTCTGCCAGGGGTGCACAGTCAATTGTTATTTTGAACCTTCTTTCGCCTTTCCGGTAAATCAATATGGAATATTGAGCTTTAAATCAAAAATTGTGTATTCCTTTAATAAACTTATTCGGCAAAAAATGTTCCGGAGGATATAAAAAAGCATCACTTTATAAAGCGATGCTTTTATAGCTCCTTTTCAAATAGCTGAATTTATTTCAGCAGCAACATTTTTTTTGTATCATTAAAACTGCTGCCATCAACACCATCGACCGATATCGTATAGAAATATATGCCGCTGGCCAATGACGCCGCGTCAAAATTCACGGTGTGGATTCCTGCCTGCATATCTCCGTTGGCAAGAGTAGATACTTTCTGACCGAGAGCGTTAAAAATTTCCAGCGTAACTTTCGCCTTTACAGGCAGGCTGAAATTTATATTTGTGGCAGGGTTGAAGGGATTCGGATAGTTTTGTCCCAAGATGAAATTAAGAGGAAGACTACCTGATTCTCCCCTGTTTTTACTTCCAAATTTCTCTTTCATTAAGCCGTCAATTTTTTCCTTAAACTCAGCATAATTTTTCACTTGGTATTCGGTATTATTTACTTTTGCCGGAGTTCCGTTAACTAAGGCAAGATATTCGCTTGTTATGGCGTCAATTTCAGCAAAAAAAGACTCATCGCTGCCGGGATTGTTAATAATTACCTGGTCAAATTCTTCAATTGCCGTGTAATAATCCTTCCCGTTAATTAATGTCATCCGGGATATCTGTTCAAGCATGTATCTTAAATTCGAATCCTCAGTAATTGTTTTTAATTGTTCAATGTAATTATATATTTGAATAAAATCTGAGGCCGGAGAATTTAAAGTCCTCAATACATCCAATATTCTTACTAAAGATTTAATCGTATATTTATCAACTTCTTCAGACAGGAATAGAACCTGATTAAAAATATCCAACGCCTCTGAATACTCCTTTCTCAAATATTTATATTCTCCATTGGCAAACAACTTTGAGCTTAAACTTAAGTTTATGGAATCAGATTCAATTATTTCAACGGTATCCCGAATTTCATCAGTTATTTCTATTATCAGATATTCCGGGAAATTACTTTTCGGGAGTGAAAGACAATTCAGATCATATTGAATAGAAATAAGAAACCTGTCCCCGGGATAAGTTGCTTCAGGATTAAATCCCCAGCAATTATTATAAGCAATAACCGGGAGTTCATTTCCGGCGCCGTCGATCAGAATCAAGGTATTCAAACCGTGGGAAGAAGCCCTGTTATCATATACATAATTCCAGCCATCTTCCATTAATAGTTCAGAACTGTTCATAAATATCTCTGATCCGTTTGAAGAAGGAGAATTACCATTTTCAAAAATATAATTTCGACCGGGTGATGTCAGATATCCGGGCCTTCCATCCTGAGCGATAAAAGTGTACCTTAGATCGGCAACTGAGCCTGTGGAAGCATACAGCCCATTATACATACAGCCATATATATCATTCAAACTAAGCTCAACATCAGAATTAACAAGATAAATGCCATTATCAAAATCAGATATTTCATTATTCACAAGTTTGCAACTACTATTTGAGAGATACATTCCAGTGGCTCCATTGCCTCCGGCTCCCTCTAATTTATTATTTTTGATATAAATATTTGAGATGTTCCAGGTTTTTATCGGTTGATTACAAATGAATTCATTATTGGCAATTATTGGATTTGAACCATCCAGCAACCTGATGCTGACTGATTCGGAAGACTCATCGGCATTAAATATATTGTTATTAATAATAACATCGGAATATCTGAAATTTGAGAGAACAATTCCCTCCTCATATTCGGAAAATTCACAGTTTTCAACATTCAGACTATTAAACTGCGAGCTTGAAAAAATACCCCTGTCATGCCCCAAATTAACATAACTAAGATTTGTTGTTGAATTCTCATGCAAAATAATTCTACCTGGCTCATCATTAATGAATTGGATTGGTGAATTTTCATTTCCCGACATTTCCAAAGCGCCATAAATATTAACATTTCCATCCCATATTTTGAACAGCGCTCCTTCTTCAACTATAAGGTTTCCATAGACATTAAGGTCCCCATTCATGAGTTCAATTCTTGTATTTACAGGAACAGTTAATGTTACTCCTGGAGCAATTTCCAATCCTCCCAGAAACCTGTATCCAAACTCTGTTAAGGTAATATCCTCCTGAACTACTAACTTTCCTTCGGAATTGCCTCCAACATCAATATTCAATTCATTATTATTCCAAAAAATATCATCAATCTCAAATCCGTTGTAATAAACATAATATGTTGTCCCTGATATATATAATCCCGTATTACTATTTGGATTGCTGTTAAAATTAACCTGGTTGTTATATTCCGGAGTAAAAAAACATGATTCACTTCCGATCCTGCTGTCGGGATAAAGTTGATGCCATTGCCATGTACCGGATGTATTTCTCTCCTCCCAAAGATATGCGTGATTAACATTCAGACTATCTACACCTGTAAAAGGATTTTCTGTACCAAGATTGATTGCCCGCAGATAACCATTTATTTCATCTCTTTCATTATCAGCGTGCAGATCCCAGTCCCACCTTCCATGTGCGGGAACAAGCTTTGACTCAAAATAATCACCTTTTGTCCAGATAAGTATTCCTCTATTTACATTCAATGACTGGTTAAATGGAACCGGCCAATTTTGCTCCCATTTCATCTCCAAATCCTTTACATGATACGACAACAAAAATTTATTATGCTCATATATTTTATTGGAAACAGTCAATGGTTCAGGCTCCAAAATACCGGGATTCAAAGGTATTGTTTCAATCCAGTTATATTGCGCCCTGACATAAGGATTAAACATCGAGGCCAGTTTTGGTATTCCAAATCCCCCTTTGGCCATTATATCGAAACTGCCTATACCATAATCATAATCGGGAAGTTTAAAAACCGCGTGTCCTAATTCATGAGTTACAATCCTCACAAGATCATCATAAGTTGAATAATTAAATCGTTGTATGGTTGCTTTATAATCATAACTTAATGAACCGCTCCCGCCGTAACCTCCTCCATCAATTTCAATGTAAGTATCATTAAAAGTGTCGTTAGTAATAAAAGAACCAATAGGCAATCCTACCGTGCCGTTATTATATCCCCCATGAAATTTCACCAATAATACTGCGAGCATATCAACATACCCGTCATTGTCATGATCCCCGGCATTAAAATCATAGTCAATATCTACCCGGTTTAGCAGTTCGGTAAGATTATCAGGCTGGATTACAAAATCTTCGGATTGCGGCATCGTATTTGGCGGCCTGGCTACAACTGTATCGCTTAGTGAATACAATTCAAAAAAGCTTGTCGTATCTCTCTCAAATATCATTGTGTCAACAACAATATTATAATTACCAAATGTCACATCATCAAAATATCTTTCAACATCAATGACAAATTCTTCGAAATCAGACTTTAACAAAATACTATCGCAAAACAATTCAACGCACGGCAATACTGTAATTTTCAACTCACCTGTCGAGAAATCCGTCGGATCAAAATTACGGCAGGTATCAGAATAGATCTGACAATTAAATCCGCCAGGATTCTGCGCAAAAAACATGTTGGTTAATAATAGAAATAATAATAAAATGATTTCTTTCCTCATCAAGCGCTCCTTTAGAATCTATTATTTTTGAAGAATAAATTTAGTTGTGTAAGGTTGATTATTTAATATTAAATTCAACAAATAAACACCGGAACTTTCTTTTTTTAGATTAAATTTCCTGTTATAACTGCCTCTGGATAAATACATTTTATTTTCATCATATACTCTTTCGCCCGCTATGTTATAGATTATTATTTTTGTTTCTCCCGGTTCTTCCAATGTATATGAAAATGAGAACTGGTTATTTGAGGGATTTGGATATACAGGGTATAAATTAACTTTACTGTCGAAGCTATTATTGCGGTAATTTTCCTCCTTAACTTTCGTAACCGGGTTGCCATACCTGTCAACAAGCAACTCTGAGTGGTATATAGCATAATAACCATGATAGTTACCGAGGAAATAAAGATGCTTTCCATCTCCTGTTATTGTTGGAGAAGCTTCGTAACGGTTAATATATTCTCCTGAAAAGTAAAGCGAATCGGCAAGATTTGAGAAATTCAACTTATAGAAATCATACAATATATATCCCATAACAGTGTCGCGGTATCCTACAGCAATATCTCTGTCGTAATATGTTGAGCCGTTTATATTTGTATCTGGTAATTGCTTACAAACATAAGCATTTTCAATATCCCATGTAAGATCCCCCCCCCACCAACTTGTCACAGAACCAACACTTCCATCAGGGAATTTTTTACCATCAACATATTTGCCTACCGCACTGTCCCACCTGGCAAAATAGAGAGTGCTTCCAAGGAAAAAACAGAATAATGAATCATTAGGGGCACAGCCGGCTCTGGCTCCACCTACCAATCCATTGACATTCTCCCCTGCGTTGACAGCCGTTCCCCAGTCCTGAAGCTGCTCATCCCAATCGGAATAATATACCTGCCAGGTTGATGTATACCACGTAAAAAACATTCGTTTTCCATCAGGTGAAATCACCGGATCTTCAGCAAGATTTTTATTGATATTATCATTAAATGAATAAGGATAAGTCCATCCGGTGTCGCTCATATGTGTTGATGAGAGCCATTGTCCAAAAAAAACGAATTGTTGACCATCCGCCCTTATATAAGGCATTTTCAAATTATCTGAAAATTGAAAAAGAATTTCAACAAGCTCAGGTTTGCTCCATTTTTCAGGGGCTTCCTCCATATGTGTAACCTGTGAGAAGACAAATCCTGTGACAATAAAAAACACTATTACCAATATCCGAACCATTTTTTCATACTCCCCGCAAAAAATAAATCTCCGGCATTTTCCAGCCCGGTACGTTTATTAATGATGTACATCACCCATCCAAATTTTCAACAGAACAAAGCGTCCTGTAAGTATCCGGTTTATAAAATAGTTAAACTTGGTAATATATGCAATTCAAATTTTTATATTATTTGATGGATTGGAGAGATATATGAAATGGTCAAAATCTTTTTACTGGTATTCACTTCCCGGTAAAAAGCTTCAACGCGTATTTGAATAAATAACCTTATAACCGCACAAAAAAAACCTCCCCCATAGGTAAGTCTTCGGCGCGGGGTTTTAAAGATGGTATAAAAACCTCCGGGGTTTTTAAAACCCCGGAGGTTTGGAAGAAAAATTATCTGATTAAACTGAGTTAACCAGTCCAAAAATACAATGCGCCTTCGGCGCTTACAATGTGACTTTGTCACTTACAATAGTGCCAAATGGCCCCTCGGGTTTTATCTTGATTTATGGTAGTATATATATTGTATTGTAATTATCATTTATTTTTATACTGATATAGTTATTATTTTAACATTAATTCAGTATCACTGTAATTGCGATATGCTGATATATCATATTGGCTTTATCATAATTGATTATGATATGAATTTTCCAGCTTATTTTCAAGCTTTATTTTTCTTTTTTATTGTCATTAATATATCCTTTTTTTTCATTTTTTCCTCTCGCTGGTTTCCTTTTCTTCCGGATTTAATTCTTTATACAACCGTATATATTGTTTGACTACGCTGACCGATCTGCCTGTTATTTCACATATTGACTCTTCATCCATTCCTTTTCTTAGTAGTTTTCTGACTTGTTCATAATGTTTTATATACCTGTCCACGGCCTCCTGACTATGTTCCGTTTTTAACACTATATCAGCTGGCGATATACCCTGTTCGTATAATGATATGATTATTGCCTTATGAGTCGGAAGACTTCCCTGGTCCAGCACATATCCTTTTAACGGAAGTATTTCTCCCGTCTTTTCTACATAGGCATCCAGATATTTTCTTATCGTTGACAAGCTGCGATTCATCAATACACTTACTTCCGCCCCTGTTAACAAGCCTCCCTGACTTTTTGCTTCTTTTATCAACCTTACCATTGTTTCTATATCTCTTGATTCACGGTGTCTATAGTTGCTGTTTCTGTCCCCCTTCTTATAATATATTCTTCGTTCTATATCCTCTTCGGTTATCAGGGGCAGTATTACTGTCGTTGTTTCATATTCCTCTGACTTCTTACCATAACTTTGACGCTGACCATTATCTCTGGTTACACGCATCACTATCTCTCCATTGCCTACACTTTCTTTTCCCGGATAATATTCCTTATGCAGTTCTTCTATATCTTCGGCCAGCATTTGCAATATTTTTCTCGATCCCAGTATTTTGTACTCTTCCTCCAGCAATCTTATCAAAGCTATTCGGAATTGTTTCTTGTTCATACTCAGGTATCGGTCTCTCGGTTTCATCCTAAACCTCCAGTCAATAACTCCATAGTCTTCCAATATTTTTCCCCTCTTTTTTTTACCGGTTCCCGATAGCCTTGACGAATCGCCAGCGTTTCCATATTTTCGCTTCTTATTTTGTCTTTTTTACTTTCCCTTATTATTTCCAAATATTGACCCGATAAATGCTCTGACAATCCTGTTAACTGACTTATCTCTTTCTTTGTATATATTCTCCTTCTATAACAAAGCAATACTTTTGTAAAACTTTCAAGATACCTTTTTATTGCTCCGACACTATGTCTTAGTTTTATCTTTATCTCGCTGTAGGTCTTTCCGTCAAGATACATCTCTATTATTTTTACCTTATGCGTCTGTCCGCGACCTATGTTATGCAATACACCCCTGGTTATTACTTCTATGCCTCTTTGTCTTATTTCATGGATATCCCGTTTTATCGTCCGGATCCCGCAATTTAGAACCCTGCATAAATCTTCCTGGCTTAATACCGCTTCCTGCTCTATTGATTCTTCAGTGATCCGCTGGATTTTTGTTCTGCGTAGCTCGGTCTTTCCGAATTGTCTTTTTATCTCCTCATCGGATAATCCATCATCAAGAGTTATAACTATTCTTTTCTTTTTCGATTCCTCTATGCTTTTTCCACTCTTTTCGGAGATTTCTATGGCTACTATTTCTACCTGTCCCTCTTGTAGCGAATTACCTCGCAATAGACAACTTTTTGCTGTTTGAAGTATTTCTTTACTTAATTTCGGAGAGAGTTCATATGAATTTGATAACTCATAGAGGAACTCTCCTTCCGAAGTTTTTTGGTGCAATCTTTTGTATTCATTTTTTGTGCTAAACATAGCCACCTCAATGTTTTATGCAAATTTAACATTTTTTGAGGGGCCATTTGGCACTATTTCATCAGTATCATTTTCCCTGACGCCGCGAAGCTGCCGGCATTTAATTTATAGATATAAAATCCGGAAGCCGCGCCTGAGGCGTTCCATCTGACCCGGTATGTTCCGGGATTTTTATTTTCACTGACCAGTGTCGCAACCTCCGATCCGAGGATATCATATATTTTCAGACTTACCGGAATACTGCCGTTATCTATCCCGGATGGTATTGTGAATTTTATAGTTGTTTCCGGGTTAAAGGGATTCGGGTAGTTTTGCTCAAGGCTGAACTGACCGGGAATTAGCAGTTCCTCCTCTATCCCGACTGCATGAAGAAGCAGATTATGGAATTCATCGGCATCAATATTTCCATCAGCCGCTACAGCGGCGGGAACCTGCTTCAGAAGAGCTCCTCCATCCGGGTTTTCATATACTCCGAGCGCAAGGTAAACATTGGAGGGAATGACACCAAATTCCTGCTCGAGGTTTATTATACCCTCGAGATATGTGCCTGATATCTGTTCCGCGTCCCCTTCATTATCAAACCAGCCGCACCAGTTATTATCAGATTCATTCGCGAGGAAAGCGTCCCACTGCATAACCTCACCTCCCTTGGCCCAGGGTGAAGCTGTCATTGCCCCGCTGTTTTGCGCGAGCATAATAAAGAGATCGCCTCCCGACTGACCTGCCGGTTTTGCCGCGATATATAACTGAGGCGGATCCCATGCCGCATAAAGCTGCAGACCGTCATTTTCATCCACAAGCTGAGCCTCGTCATCGAGCTGACCATCAATAACAAATCCCTGCTGGCCTCCTCCGCCAAGGTATATATGGTAATCGGAGCCTGAGTTATTATCCCAGGTATCATCATCATAGTGAATAACAAACGCAATGGTTTCAACTGATTGAGCCGCGTTATTAAATGGCCCTATCTGAAGTGTCAGGCTGCCTGATGTATCGGGACCCTCAAATGGAGTTTCAACGGCAGGGCCGGTTCCCTGAAAAAGCTGACTTCCTGTGGGCCAGTATACTTCATTCGGAGTCTGCCATATGCTTCCCTGGTTATTAACTCCCCAGTGAAGTTTGCCTCCCTGACCCGCGTCAGTAATAGTAATGGTAATAAGATCATTTTCATCAGGCTGGGTCGGTTCCCATGTCACTGAATATGAACCTGTTGATCCGCCGCTGTAATTACCAACCCAGACATGCTTGATTATTGATTTGGATACATTATTATTGCTGTCAACTGCCTCTATATAATAATCAAGCAGTTTATCATTTATTCCGGTTATTTCGGCCTGGTACTGTTTCGCTTTATACATCGGTGCGGGATCGGTCTGGGAAGCTATATCCCACTCGGTCATATCAATCTCCTGCCAGCTGCCTACATCCGCTCCTCCGGCGTATGTCTCATTCTGGTGGTTATCCATCGAATTGACACCGTCGAGGTCTTCCCTGTATTTCAGCTTAACCGTCTTAAGCCCTGCCCGGTCGAATACATAACTCCACACCATGAAGTCCGATGACTGGCTGACTCCCCATTCCGTGCCGCCGGGATTATAGGGCTCTCTCTGCGGATGAAATATCGATGGTCCGGTGTTGTCTGTTCCGGTTATGTTGCCCGCATGCTGAAATACATAGTTGCACGCTCTTGTCGGGTTGCTGTCCCATATTCCGTTTAGTGAGCCATCCCAGTACCAGTAACAGCTTGTCTGGGAGTTCATATAATATCTTCGCGCTTCCTTTGTATCATTGGCATTTGGGTTTATCTGTTCTGCCTGTTCAACAAAATTCTTTGCCGCGGTAACTACCGCCCAGCTGTTGCGGTCAGGGCTGTAGCCGTTATCTCCGGGGGCGCCAAGCCATTTCATAAACTCCGGATCACCGTTATCGGCCCCGCTCCAGCTTCCATTCTCTACATGGATTACATCATCCTGCGCCGGGGGGAACATATCGAGATAATCCTGAATTGTTGTACAAACAAATCTGGATGGATTCGACTGAAGCCAGTTTACAAAATTCTGAAAATTACTGTGATAATATGATTCCGAGCCTCCGCCATAGTTGTCTCCGTCATGGTGAAGAACTATAAGAATAGGATGTTCAGAGTCTGTATTATATGATTCAAACTGGCTCATTACCGATTCATACTGTAATGCGCCGAAGCCTCCCCTGCCATCTTCATTTCCCAGATATCTGTCGGCGGGCACTCCTATTATCCTGGTTACCTCGCCTGTTTCAGGATCGGCATATTCTATCCACTTCGGTTTGCTCGACCAGGCTGCCGATACTTTTGTCGGAGCCCAGAGGTTGTTCAGTTGTATCCAGTCTCCAGGGTTGGGATTAAGTATATCTGAGCCGTTTGGTTCATAAAGGCCTCCTTCCGATGCCCAGGGATATCCTTCACAGGTCCTCTCAAAGTGAATATTATCTATCAGCGCCCATTCTATTCCTTCATCGGCAAGGGCGGGGATCATTTCAGGGGTAAAGGCATTTTCAGGGGGAAATATACCCCGTGAATAGTTCCCGCTGAAGTTTGAGGAGAATATCTCTTTATGAGCCTGTATCTGATTTCTTATATCACTGTAATCTATCAGTCCCATCAATGGATGATGATAACCGAAACCTACCATATCGAGGCGGGGATTACCGAGACTTGTTGTCTGTGTTTTTATATAATTCCAGTGACTTTTCCAGTTCTGGAAGTTTCCGTTTCCCCCTGCTTCAAGGTTGTTAAGGTTTTCCACAAGGCTGCCTGAAAAACTTACCTGGGCTCCAAGGTGTGGCAGGCCCGCGTCTATGCCTGACTGCACGGCATCTTTTGGCCAGCTGTTATATGGACCCAGACGCTGGTTGTGGATATCTGCTACCGAATAGGGAAACCTTCCGTTGTTATCGGTTTCTAACAGGTTTTCATAGGGCCAGTAAATTGGCTGATGCATGTGCCATAAAAATGCTATATAGATCGGAGGGTTTTCTTTTTCCCCGCCATTAAGTGTAAATGCGATGAAAAAGAAAAACAGAAGAATTTTTTTCATGTTGACCACCGTATTTTTTAAAAAAATTTAATCAGGCAATTATTTATATTGAATTTTAAATCATTTTTAATCAGTTTAAAGGGGTTTTTAAAGCTAATATGTAAGCAGGCTGAATAACAGAAAATGTTTTCAGTATATTACAGCTCAATATAATAAATATTTTATAATTATTTTTTAGAAGATGGCTGAATTATCCTCAAAAGATATTCTTACCGTTATTGTTGGTTCTTTTATTATTCTGCCGATAATAAGTCCTTTCCTTATTGGTATTTTTCACAGATTTGAGGATAAAGTACACAAATCGGAAGGGATGCCTCCGCGCGATTTAGGCCCCAATCAGTCTGTTTTACCTTATACAATACTAATAGCGACAATTTTCAGCATTGTTCATTCACTATATTTTTATGGGGAGCCATCTTTTTTCCTTGTGCTGGTATTGAGCTGGACAGGTATGATTCTTTTTCTGAGACTGCCTTCAAAAATATTTAATATCGCGCTTTTTCTTTTTGTCGCGGCCAACATTGTAAACCTGGGCTTTTACCTCGATGTTGGTTATCAGCCATATATTCCCATGTATCTCTGTTTTCTGGACCTTTTTTCGGCAGGTCTTTTTGTAACACATAATAAATGTTACAATGCTTTTTATAAATGGCAAAAAAGTTACTCTCTTACTTACCTTGAAGCCAGAAAATTAATTTCAAGTCAGGATGAATTATGTTTCCAGATATGGCAGGAAAATCTTCAGATATATGAAAGCCCCGAACCGGAGAAAATTTATTACGAATATCCCGAACTATTTGACGCTTTTCAACCATATAATAAATCCCTTGAGGGTGGAATCTGGGCCGGCCAATCATACAGATCAAAAGAAGATCTGTCCGATCAAATCAGAAAATCGCTCGCTGAAATTGACAGGAGAACAATTCTTATAAGAAGAGATACTTACTATTTCATAATTATGTACGGAGCCATGATGGTTCTGGTATTCGCTATCTCAACATATTTCGGAAGAAAAACTGGAGTCAGCTGAAAAACCTTATTACTTCCACCCAGAAATTTTCCCCGTTTAATTCATTCCATGCTTTAATGAATTCATCGTATTTCTCATTTCTCAGCTTTTTCACCTCATCAAGGAAATAATCTATTCCCGGCTTTACCTGCGCGAAAGGAGCATGATGACCGTAAAAATCAATTGTCCTTTTCACCTCTTTTTTACTTAATACAGGAATCATATCCAGCCAGACATCACAATCATGAATAGTTCCGAGGAGTTCATGAATAATGACAAGTTTTTTTACGAGCGCCTCCAGGTCGGTTCCATATACCGGAAGAAATATATCGAGAGTATACCGTAGCTGTTTATTAATTTTACGCAATTCATGTAATTCAAAAACTCTTTCGGGATTAAAAATAAAAGGCTCATAGGATTTAATCTTAGATACAAGCTGTTCTGTTAAACTCAGCATATGTTTTTTAAATATTTTCGACTCGCTCAGATAACGGGGAGTCAATTTTTTCTTCTCTGAGCATTCTTTGTTTAACATTTTCAGAACTTCAGAATTTTCGGCCGATTTCAGAACACGGTTAACTTCACTCTGCTGTTTTTTCCTTTTTTGTTCAATCCTCACAATTAAACGTTTGATGCCGGGTATCAGTTTTTGTGATTCTGTTTTTTCAACAAAATTATTCAGGTAAATTATCTGCACATCCGAATCCCTCGCTGCTCCCAAGGCGCCGGTGAGTGTTTTGACATAATCGAGATATCGGGTTTTATCTTTTTTATTGAAGCAGTTCCCGAAAACTTCAAGGGCGCTACTTATCTTTCTTGTAGTAATTCTGAGTTTATGAAGCTGCTCCGGATTGCCTCCTTTTTTTACATCCGGCAGCAATTTGGTAAGTTTTTTCTGATTTTGCTCCAGGATACTTAAACCAAAATTGTAAAAAGGATCTGATTTAACATTTTTTTTCATTGGTATCCTGCTATTATTCTCCGGTTTACAACAAAAATAATAAAATATTGAACAATTATTTTTGATATTGCCTTTGTCAGTAGGCTTTTATTTACTATCTTGTTAGGTTTTTTGATAAATAGTTATTAATTTAGGATAAATTTTTGTCTTCAAACGACTTTTTTTGAATAAATATTTTTATTTTTCGTATAAGCAAATTTTTCAGACGAACATTTCACAGGCGCGTTGAATGGACCAGACCTCAATAATTTATACTACCCTCGCGATATTTTTTGCTTCAGCAATAATTGTAATCATCACATCTTATATTGTATTCAGAATACGTCAAAAAGCAAGCGGTGAGCTAAAACCTCATGAAAGGATAGCTCTGGAGGACAGAGCAAAGAGAAAGGATAAGCCGGCGCCTCCCGAAAAAAAAGTCGAAACTCCAAAAGTTAAACAGAAAAGCAAAAGCTCTTCATCATCTTCTTCCAGATCACACGGGAAAAAAAGCTCTGCGAGCATGTCTACAAAAGAAAAAATTGAAATTGAAAAAGAGAAATACCGCAGAGCAAAAGAAAAACGTGAACAAGATAAATCATCTCAGAGAAGGTCATCCTCCTCCTCTTCATCTCACAGCCGCAAGAAACCTGTGAGCTCATCTTCAGAAAAAAGAATGCAGGTGATTAAAGATTCAGGTGAAGAAAAAAGCAGATCGAGAAGTTCACAGAAAGAGGATTATGAAAGAAGAAAAAGAGCCAGACTAAAACATGGCTTAAGCAGGGATAAAAGAATAAAAGTTATAAATAAACCAGATAAACCGGAAAAATCACCTCCCCCCCAAAAGGATGATGAAGAAATCAAATGGACAAATGATTCACCGATAAGCTACTACGCGCCTGATGACGAAATATCGGGAGAAAGAGAAAAAACAGACAATTCGGATGATTATTACAGCATCAATATCAATCCCGATAAGGATGAATAACCATTAATTTCTTAACAATATAATAATTTCATCTGACAACAATTTTCTTTTAGTTTATACACAGATTTTATGATAATTTGTGGTGTATAAGTGGAATTTAAAAATCATCTGCATACCTGCCCGGAAGAAAGGCTCAGGATGTTAGTGGAAAGAGAAAAGTCTTTCGTTAATATTGATAATTATGAGCTTGCCTGCGGACAGTCGCGGCCCTCTGCCAAAAAGAAAAGAGATCAAATTGAAAAAATTTTCGAGAATGAAATCGAAAGTCATTACCCGGATTCCGAATACCAACTGATAATCAGAGCATAAAAATTCCTGAAATTTATTCCCCGGCTATTTTTTTGGTAATCTTTCTATATAGGAACTATGACTGAGCACAGCAAATGTTTCCACTTTTTTTAGCTGCTCAATACCTGAACAGTTCATATAACTTAAAGCGCTTCTTAACCCGTCCGAAATTGAATTTATAACATTGATTACTGTCCCTTTGTAAGGAACCATTGTTTCTTCACCTTCAATAAATTCTCCCTTCATTTTAACTCCGAAAGAAGCGGAACCCCTGTATTTTTTCCATAACATATCATCATATTTTATTACTTCGCCGGGTGTTTCTCTCGTTCCCGCCAGCATTCTGCCAAGCATCACCACATCGGCGCCGAGAGCGATCGCTTTTACTACATCCCCCGGTGATTTAATCCCCCCGTCGGCAATCAGTCCGATATCAAGCTTTTCTTCCTCCCGTACATGATATACACTCAGAAGTGAGCTTACCTGTCCTATCCCGATTCCTGTCTGCATCGAAGTAGTGCACACACTTCCACCCCCGATGCCAATCCTTACCGCGTCGGCTCCGGCATTTACAAGGTCTTTTAAAGTCGCTCCGTGGGCAATATTGCCAAGAATGACTTTAACATCAAATCTTGATTTTAATTCCGAACATTTATTAAGCACTTCACGATTATTCGCGTTTGCAGTATCGATACAGATTATCTTTACTTTCCCGGCAAGTTTGGAGATATTTGATTCACTCGTCGTCAGACCAATCGATACAGCTTCCACATCCTGATAAAATGAATCATTGTCAATAAGCTCCTTTAATGATGAATCAAACCGGTTTAATATTCCCACGCAACCCATTTTCTTTAAAGTTGAGCTCATCTCAATGCCTGTTACTGTGTCCATTGGACTTGAAAGAACCGGCACATTAAGCTCCTTTCCCAGAAAACGGCATTTGGTAACCGCGTCCATCCTGCTTTTAATAGTTGATATCACCGAAGGAATCAGACTGATATCGTCATAAGTAAGAGAATAGTCGAAGTTATTGAGTTGTGATTTGGAATATATTTTCATTGTTATACCTTGAAAATAAAAAAGCCGGCCCGGCTTACTGAAAGCAGCGCCGGGACCGGCAAAAATAAAATTAATCTTCGAGTAATTCTTCCATCTGGTCAAGCAGTTTATTCATCTTTTTAACTACAGCCAGAACAACTTCCGGAGAATTCATATCAACTCCGGCATCCTTAAGTACATCAATAGGATATTTTGAGCTGCCGGCGCTGAGGAAATTAATTATTCTGTCGATAGCGGGCTGACCTTCCTCTTTCACCTGCGCTACAAGAGCCTGTGAAGCGGCAAAACTGGTGGCGTACTGATAAACATAAAAATTATAGTAGAAATGAGGAATACGCGCCCATGTGTAATTTTCCTCTTCATCAACCACCATATCGGGACCCCAGTAGTTTTGATACATTTCACCATACATTTCAGAGAGTATGTCGGGGGTCAAAGCTTCACCCTTTTCTGTTCTCTGGTGAGCTGCCTGTTCAAATTCGGCAAACCTGGTCTGACGATAGAAGGTAAAAGTCATCTGGCTGAGATTTTTTTCAATAAGAGCCAGCTTTTCCTCTTTTGTTTTCGCGTTCTGTATCAGATAATCAAGAAGCAGGGCTTCATTAATAGTTGAGGCCACTTCAGCCACAAAAATGGAATAATTGGCATAAGGATATGGCTGGTTGGTAGCTGTCAGGTAAGAATGCATATTATGACCCATTTCATGAGCGAGGGTGAATACATCACTCAACTGACCGTTCCAGTTCAGCAGAACATAGGGATGTTTCCCGTAGGTTGTTCCCGATGAATAGGCGCCGGTTCTTTTACCTTTGGTTTCATAAACATCAATCCAGCGGTTTTCGAATGCCATTTTCAGATTATTGATATATTCTTCTCCCAGCGGAGCGAGGGCTTTCAGACAAAGTTCAACTCCTTCATCGTAGGTATATTCTTTTGTCACCGAAGGGAATAATGTAACATAAGTATCATACGCGTGCATATCATCAAGGCCGAGAACTTTTTTCTTCAGGCCACACCATCTGTGAAGCGGTTCGGCATTATCACGGGCGGTTTTTACAAGATTATCATATACCGATAATGGGATGTTATTCCTATCGAGAGCAGCCTGACGGGTGTTATCATATTTTCTCGCCGTAGCATTAAACATGCTCGCTTTGATATTTCCATTAAAAAGTGACGCAAGAAGATTTTTATTCTTCATATAAGGTTCATAATATCCACGATATACTCTTTCACGAAAATCACGGTCATTTGAGTATAAAGCCGCATAATATCTTCCATCCGATATTTTTATTTCTTCATCCGAATCTTCAGCCTTTACCATAGGATAATCTATATCGGCATTTTTGTACATACTGAAGGCATCCCCGGGCACACCTCTGACAGGTCCGGAAAGCGCCATAAGTTCTTCAAGTTCCTTGCTCAGCGTGTGCTCTTTAGTACGCAGCATATCTTTCAACATCTGTGTATAAACCTGTAATTCAGCCTCTTCTTTCACAAATCCCCAAAGTTTATCTTCAGGAATTTTTAAGATTTCGGGCTGAATATAAGAGCCTGCGGCAGATACTTTTGATGATAAAGCAATCAGTCGGTCGAACATTGCTTTATATTTTGTGTTGTTCAGATCACGGTCTTTTGCCAGGCTGGAATAAAGAGCCATATGCCCGAATGTAATTCCTACCTCATCATCAAACTTTAAACAGGCGAGAAGGTCCGCGGCTGAATTACCAATCTTTCCTTCGAACTGACCATATTCATCAACTTTAGATTCCATCAATTTAAAATCGGCTTCCCAGGCTTCGTCCGATTCATAAATATCGGTTAGATTCCATTTATATTTTGCCTCTATTTGATCCCTGGTGGGAAGCTCTCCACCACCCTGAGCATTTAAATTACTCCAGTTCATCCCTGTAGCTAAAACAAGCATTAAAACGGTCCTTACTATTTTGTGGACATAATTTATCATATTGTGTTCCTTGTTAAATAGTGATTTGGTTTAGGAAAACTTTTCCGGAACACAGATTAATTCAACATAAGAGACTTTAAATTTAACTAAAATTATTGTGAAAGTATCATCTTTTTAACAAATATTTTATCTCCGGCAGAGAGCCTGTAAAAATAAACGCCACTCGAAAGTAAAGACCCGTCGAATGATATCGTATGTTTTCCTGACTGCATTTCGCCATTTACAAGGGTACTGACTTTTTCACCGAGAACATTAAATACTGCCAGTTTTACAGGGCCTTCTTCTTTAAGAGTAAATTCAATTTTTGTAGCCGGATTAAAAGGATTGGGATAATTTTGTAAAAGAGAATATTCCACAGGTAAATCATTTGCCTTTACTCCGGTCGAGGGGGTTACTGTAAAAACTCCACTTTCAGAATAGTATTCAGGAAACTGATCATCAGAGATTTTGATCTTGCATTCAGAGGAGGAAATATCCGGAGCTGTCCAACTATAACTGTTATTACCTGCCGGGATACTTTCATCAACAACGCTCCAGTTATCCCCGTTATCCGATGTAAATTCAATTTTTAAAGTTTCGGAATTCAGTGAAGACCACACTAAATTAAATTGTGTATTACCTTCAATAGTCTCCCCTCCTGAGGGTGATGTAAGATTTAGTTCAGGCGCGGGGACAATTGAGAAATCTGCCATACTTTCATCCCAGATAAAGGGATCGCTCATATCACTTATTCTGATCCTGGCGTTATCGGTCTGAATATCAGGTATAGTCCATTGATAAACTCCTGTATTACCTGCTAATCCCGATGCCACCGGGTTCCAGTTGCCGCCCGAATCAACAGAATATTCTATTTTTACATTTTCGCCATTCCGGTTCAGCCACAAAATATCCCTCTCTCCCCCGGCTGGAAATTTTTCTCCACCGGTCGGCCGAAAGAGAGTTATCATAACCGGATTAAGTTTAACATACTTTTCCAGACCGGGAACATATATCCTGGGAATACCATAGTTTGAGAGGTCTATTGAAGCCGATGGTGAATATTGCCTGACAATCCAGTTATCTTCAGCTATCCAGTAAGTATTGGGAAAATCGGCAATAAGTACGTAAAGATTTGGAAAAGGAGGGGGTAACTCAAGTATATAATAAAGATTGACACTTACGGTAAATTTTTTGCAGGTAAAATTCCCCACTTCGGTGGAAAGGAATTCATCTTCCTCCCTCACGGTTGTGACCTCAATCCGGACAGGCACAGCCGCGGTGTCAAAGCTGATTGTAGTATCTGCCTGAAAAATTGTATCGGGCTGGCCGACTGAGGTGCTAAAGGGGTACATGCCATACCAGTCATTATAACCGCGAAGCAGGTAAATAATGCTGCTGTCCGGTATAACCGCTGAATCAAGAAATGAAGGGAAATTGACATATTCAAACGCTGAACCACCCTCAAATGAATAAAAAACAGAATCTGCATAATCTATGAAATCAACTGCTCCGGCAGGAGCCGTTTTGGACAACATCAGGTGTGACTGTCTGCCGTGAAACTGACCATCCGCTACAGCAAATGAATCCTTTTCGAGAACTGCCATATTCAGAATAGGAAAATTAAGTGAATCGAGAGGGGTAATTCTGTAATACCATGTATGCCCGGATGAAGAGGGGAAATAATCGGATGCGTTCTGCGCCGAATAAACGGATGTTATAATTATCAACAGAAAAAATATTTTTCTCATACCAGTTTCCTTTTTTCTTTTTCCTTTTATTCAAATTAATAAAAATTACTAAACATAAGTTCATCATACAAGGTCTTTATTCCGGGATGTGACAAGGCACATTATAAATACAATACCTGTTTGGCCGACGATCAGGGAGGAGCTGAATTACCGGAATTATTATTAATTTCAAAAACTTTCAGTGAATAGTTCACTCATATTTTCAGGTAACTAAATAATTAGATTGAATTTTTCCCCTGTCGGTATTAAGTTTTGGAAATTCAAAAACTTACTTTAGGAAAAAAATGAGCAGCATTTTTAAAGTCAAAAAAAAATTTGACCTTCGCACCCTTATAATTTCAGTGCTGATACCATTAATAATCGGATTTTTAATCGCTTTCCTTACTCCCGACCAGGGAGCTATTTACGGGTCATTAAATCTTCCCTCATTCGCCCCTCCCGGATATGTTTTTGCCCCTGTCTGGACAATCTTATATATACTTATGGGAATTTCAGCATATAGAATTCTGATGGTGGGTAAAACAGGAATAAATGTAAAACTTCAGATATATGTTTACGCGCTTCAGCTCGCGCTCAATTTCTTATGGTCATTTCTTTTCTTTACCTGGCAATTAAGAGGGCTCGCCCTGATAGAAATTATTTTCCTTCTGGTTTTTGTATTGCTTACTATGGCTCTCTTCAATAACCGGGATAAATTATCCGCCAAGCTGCTGATCCCCTACCTGTTATGGATTATTTATGCTTCCGTCTTAAATTTTTCTGTTTGGAACCTCAATTAAAATTTCAGGCGGCATAAAAACATAACTAATGCCGCCGTTTCATTTTGTGATCTTTTTCTCAAGTTCCTCTTTTGAAGAATAATTTTCCAGGTAAAAAATGCTTACCCTGGTCCTGTTTTTAACCAGCCATGAAAGCATAATTTTCATCCTTTCGAGGTCCTTGTCATCAATACCTTTGAACAGATGTAATGTCCCGCTGAAATAATCATCCAGAGCTGTTTCAAAGAGTTCATCCTCATTCAGCGCCTTCCCTTTTATTATAACTTTTCCCTCGATAAGCAGAAGAAAATCATCTTCCAAAGCGCCCCTTACTTTAATCAGCACCTTTGCCCTGTTAACCGGTTCAGCCAGTATTGATGATCTGTTAAGCTGGTTCATAAGAAGGTTAACTGTGTCCCTTACTTCAGCTGCCTGTTCATACTTCTGTTCTCCGGAAAGGACCTTCATTTTCTCAAGAAGCCTGTTCACAGCATACTGGTTGTTTCCTGAAAGAAAATCATAAACCTTACACAACTCCTCTTTATACAGTTCGGAATCCGCCCCTTTTTCACAAGGAGCTATACAGCGTTTCAAGTCCGCGAGATAACATCTTTTTCCTTTCCTGAAATCTTTCTCAGTGCATTCCCTGACGGCGAATGTTTTATCGATAATATTCAGCATTGCCGCTGCTGTATCCCGTTTACTGTAAGGCCCGAAATAGTCATTACCATCGAAATCAAATTTTTGGGTCTGTCCGAGCTTCGGATATTCCTGGGTTGTCGATACACGAATAAAATGACTGCCCGAATACTTTTTAAGCATTGTATTCATCGGCGGTTTATGTTTCTTTATCAGTTCCGCTTCGGCAATAAGCGCGGTCAGTTCTGTGTTGGTCTCAATAAAACCCAGGCGTGAGGATTTTACCGAAATTTTTTTTGCTTTCCTGGCGGCGCTTTCGGAAAAATAATTTTTCACCCTTCTGATAAGAGATTTAGCTTTACCTATGTAATAAATTTTATCTTTGGCATTCTTAAAAAAGTAAACCCCCGGTCCGTCGGGCAGACTCGCGAAATCACCCGCCAGTTTTTTTTTTGTAATCCTGTATCCCCCGCTTCTTCCACCAGGTATATTCTGAAAAGCGAGAAGTTCACCGAGGGTTTCAATATGATGTTCTTCCCGCAAAATCTCTATCATTTTCAGTAATATTTTTGCTGTTACCAGCGCATCGCCCAATGCGCGATGTACATTTTTATGGACTACGGAAAGATGTGATGTAACATTGCCGAGTGATTTACTGGGCAGCTCTGGAAATAACCTCCTCGCGAGTTTAAGTGTGCACAACCCGGTATATCCCGGAAATTCAAAGCTGTTCCGCAGGAATTCTTCTCTCAGGAATCCGTGATCAAATGTATAGTTATGCGCCGTTAATATCGAATGACCGATAAAATCAGTTATCTCCGGAACAAAATTTTCAAAAGGAGGCT
This sequence comes from Melioribacteraceae bacterium, assembly GCA_963677445.2. Lineage (GTDB taxonomy): Bacteria > Bacteroidota > Ignavibacteria > Ignavibacteriales > Melioribacteraceae. The sequence goes on from CAXXGF010000036.1 coordinate 26,023, forward strand.
CATTAATGACATCTGCTGTTGTAATGCCTGTTATCCCTGTAATTACCGAAGGAACAGGAGCGCCGGGATTAATAAACTGCCGGTATGTTTTTTTTATCTCCAGATTTTTCACCTGCACCATACCTATTTCAATCACACGGTGATAACGGGCGGAAGTTCCGGTGGTTTCAACGTCAAGCACACAAAATTCCGCCTCTTCTATGGGAACAGATTTTATTTCCAGGTCTTTCATAAATCGCCGCCCGATTTAAAGAAAATTTCGAGCAGTTCCTCGGCGGCGGCGGCGGGCAGTTTCTTTTCATTTATAATATCCTCCCTCATTCCGGGGAGAAAATTTTTAACCTCGGGATGGTTATAGAACCTTCCTTTTAATTCATCCTCAATCAGCTTTAGCATCCATTCAACTGCCTGATCTTTTCGCTGTTCTTCGAATATACCCTCCGATTTTGTATGGCCGGTAAATTCTGTTATCACACTCCATAAATTATCAATACCTTTATTGTGCAGCGCGGAGGCTTTATGAGCTTTCGGATGCCATCCCCTTGTATAAGGTTTCATATAATGAAGGGCGTTAGTGTAATCAGCTTTCGCTATATTTGCCGGTTTTTCATTATCACCGTCAGCTTTATTTATCAATACCGCGTCAGCCAGTTCCATCACTCCCCTTTTAATGCCCTGAAGTTCATCCCCTCCCCCGGGAATAAGGACCAGAAGGAAAAAGTCAACCATCGATCTGACAGTAATCTCACTCTGCCCGACTCCGACTGTTTCTATCAAAATAGTATCATACCCGGCAGCCTCACATAAAAGCATCGTTTCACGGCTTTTCCTTGCCACCCCGCCAAGAGTTCCTCCCGAAGGAGATGGCCTGATAAAACAATTCTCTTCACGTGAAAGTTTTTCCATCCTCGTTTTATCGCCGAGTATACTTCCACGTGTAACGCTGCTGCTCGGATCAACGGTCAATACCGCGACTTTATGCCCCTCCTTCAGCAGGTACATACCCAATGCTTCAATCAATGTGCTTTTTCCGGCTCCCGGAACACCTGTAATACCAATCCTTACAGATTTTCCCGAATGCTGAAAGACGCCATCAAGAACATTCCTGGCAAGTGTGTAATGATTTGGTGAATTGCTTTCTATAAGAGTTATCGCCCTGGCGAGAATATTCCTGTCTCCGGCGAGTATGCCATCAACAAATTCTTCAGGAGATAACTGCTTTCTCTTTTTAACCACGTTTTTCTGAGGGCCCGATTCTCTTTTTTCTTTTCCTTTTACAACCCGGACGGCAAATTCCTGCCCGGCATTTTCAGGCGCCCAGTCTGGTTTATAACTGTTATTTTCTGGCATTTATTATCTCAGGAGTTTCTGGGTTTTACTAACTTTTTTAATCTTTACACCCCAAAATGACGACTCCTCTCTCCTTGATAAGGAGAGGGGTTGGGGGTGAGGTTAAAAACAACTTATTATATATATAAATAAGCATCTACAAAAAACCCCCTCCCCGAATATCGGGAAGAGGGTTATAAATATAAGAAATATATCTAAGCGAAACGCTTATTTATTTCATCCATTATTTTTACGCCCGCTTCCGGAATTTTTGTTCCCGGTCCGAAGATCGCGGCGGCGCCATGTTCATAGAGGAAATCATAATCCTGTGAGGGAATAACACCTCCGCAGATTACGATTATATCTTCCCGGCCATTTTTCTTCAGTTCTTCAACGAGCTGGGGCAGAAGAGTTTTATGTCCGGCTGCCAATGAGCTCATCCCCACGCAGTGAACATCATTTTCAACCGCCTGGCGGGCAGTTTCTTCCGGAGTCTGGAAAAGAGGGCCGACATCGACATCAAATCCCATATCGGCGTAGGCTGTAGCAACAACCTTAGCGCCCCGGTCATGGCCATCCTGTCCCATTTTGGCAATCATAATTCGGGGACGGCGTCCTTCATTCACAGCAAATTCATCTGTCATTTCTCTTACCTTATTCAGGACAACATCTTCACTTTGCGAGTATTCACTGCTGTAAATGCCTGAGATTGTCCTCGTCTGCGCCTGGTATCTTCCGCTCGATTTTTCAATTGCCATTGATATTTCTCCAAGTGTGGCTCTCGCTCTCGCCGCGTTTACCGATAATTCGAGTAGATTTCCTTCGCCGGTTTCAGCCGCGTTCGCGAGCGCTCCGAGCCATTTATTTACTTCATCTTCATTTCTGTTCTGTTTGGTCTGCTGTATCCTTTTTATCTGTGAAAGCCTTACAGCGGTATTATCCACTTCAAGTATTTCAATCGGGTCTTCCTTTTCGAGCCTGTGTTTATTTACGCCTACAATAGTTTCTTTGCCCGAATCTATATGCGCCTGCCTGCGGGCCGAAGCTTCCTCTATCCTCATCTTCGGAATACCCGCTTCTATTGCTTTGGTCATACCGCCATAAGATTCAACTTCAAGGATATGCTCCCAGCCTTTTTTAAGGAGAGCGTCTGTAAGCGCTTCGACATAATAGGAACCCGCCCAGGGATCAATAACCTTCGTGATCATTGTTTCATCCTGCAGGTATAGCTGGGTATTTCTCGCGATACGGGCCGAAAAATCTGTCGGAAGCGCGATAGCTTCATCAAGTGAATTTGTATGCAGCGACTGTGTATGTCCCAGCGCCGCGGCCATAGCTTCGATGCATGTTCTGGCAACGTTGTTGAAGGGATCCTGCTCGGCGAGGCTCCAGCCCGATGTCTGCGAGTGTGTACGCAAAGACATAGATTTAGGATTTTTCGGATTAAACTGTTTCAGCAGTTTCGCCCAGATAAGTCTTGCCGCGCGCATTTTGGCCACTTCCATAAAATAGTTCATTCCCTGTGCCCAGAAGAATGATATACGGGGCGCGAAAAGGTCTACATCCAATCCCGATTTAATACCTGTTCTGATATATTCCAGACCATCGGCCAGCGTATAGGCCATTTCCAGGTCGGCGGTCGCGCCAGCTTCCTGCATGTGGTAGCCTGAAACGCTGATACTGTTGAATTTGGGCATATTTTCAGATGTAAAACGGAATATGTCCCCGATAATTTTCATCGACATAGCAGGCGGATAAATATATGTGTTTCTTACCATATACTCTTTAAGAATGTCGTTCTGGATTGTCCCTGTCAGCAGCTCGGGAGCTACTCCCTGCTCTTCCGCGGTAACAATATAAAAAGCCATAACGGGTAAAACCGCGCCATTCATGGTCATTGAAACGGACATCTTATCAAGAGGTATCTGGTCGAAAAGTATTTTCATATCCTCTACCGAATCGATAGCCACACCCGCCTTACCAACATCACCGACAACACGGTTATGATCAGAATCATAACCCCTGTGAGTAGCGAGATCAAACGCGACTGAAAGGCCTCTCTGCCCGGCGGCGAGATTCCTGCGGTAAAAGGCGTTGCTCTCTTCAGCGGTGGAAAATCCGGCGTACTGCCTTACCGTCCATGGCCTGCCGACATACATCGAGCTATATGGACCCCGCAGAAATGGAGGCATACCCGAAACATAATCAAGATGGGATTTATCTTTTATATCATCGCCTGTGTACAATGGTTTCACATCAATTTGCTCCATTGTTTTCCAGACAAATTCTTCGAAATCTTTTCCGGTTTCGGCTTTGAATTTTTCTTTCCACTCCTCATAGGAGCCCTTTCCGGAACCGGTATCAAGTTTTATTTTACTGAATTCAGGTTTCATTTTATCACTCCTGTTTTTTTCAACAATCCGGAAAGTATTTCATAAACATCGGCGCCGAGGAAAATAAACTCATCGACACCCGCTTCTTTGTGGGCTTCAACCTGGTCTTTCGGATATCCGGCAAGCACCACTGTGGCATCCGCTTTTTTATCTTTTATCAATTTAACCAGCGCCGGAACAATTTCAGGATAGGTATCATCTGTTGAGCAGATAACGGCAATTTCATTTCCGGAGGCCAGGAAAGCGTCAGCGGCTTCTTCCGGAGTTTTGAATCCGGCGGGATATGTTACATCAAAACCGCCCGCCTCAAAAAATCCTCTCGAAAAATCAGCTCTGCCTTTGTGCTGTTTTAATGAACCCATATTCGCCAGGAATATTCCTGGAGCTTTACCGGTTTCTTTTTTATAAGCGGCCGAGGCGTCTCTCAACTCTTCAAACGGTTCGGATGCCCGTGTAAATTTCAGCGGAATCACACTTACAGGATTTCCGGCATCCGGCCTTACAGCTTTGCTTATTTCGCCAATCGTTCCGCCGGTAATAATTATTTCGCTCCCTTTTTCAATCAATCCTTCACCACCCGCGTCAACAAGTTCCTGCAGTTTTTCAAGCACCTGCTGGTGTTTGGTATTGTCTCCGCTTGTTCTGAATTTCTGCAGATATTCTGCTCGCATATTGTAAAATTTGTCATGATTCACCGTACGTTTATCTTTTTTAACTTCCGTAAGATTCGCGTACATGTTGGTCCCGACAATCACTCTTTTTCTTTTGGCTATCTCTTTATTTCTCTGCGCGTTGACAGTTTCAATTTCACTCTGTGGAAAGTTATCACGAAGAGCCTGAATTATTCCCCCCAGGTCATCAATTTTCCCTATCAGTTCCCATGTTTTTTCTGCCACTTCCTGAGTCAGTTTTTCAACATAATATGAACCGCCCACAGGATCAATAAGATTATTCAGGTGTGATTCTTCATTAAGGATAATCTGTGTATTTCTCGATATTCTTCTGCTGAATTCATCGGGCAGGCCGAATACTTCATCAAAAGCGTTGGTATGCATCGAATCTACACCACCCACAACCGCGGAAAATGCTTCCGTTGTGGTTCTCAGCATATTCACATATGGATCATATTCAGTCTGGCTGAATTTTGAAGTTTCAGCGTGCACTTTCATCGCCGGGACATCATCAACGCCGAAGGCTTTCATGATGTTTGTCCAGATTAGGCGTGCCGCCCGGAATTTCGCTATCTCCATAAAATAAAATGTGCCGGTTCCGAATGTGAATCTCATAGATGAAGCGATATCCTTTATATCTATTCCCTTTTCCGAAAGGTTTTTCAGGTATTCAATCGCGGTGGCCATCGAGAAGGCGAGTTCCTGAACCGCGCTTGCTCCGGCGTTATGCCAGACAGATCCATTAATACCGATAGCGCCCAAACCAGGCGCGTTTGTTTTTGCCCATTCCAGCACAGTTTTCATTTCGCTGAATGCCGTTTCTTCCGAAACCGGCAGTTCGCCATTTTCTGCGAGCCATGAAACCGGATCGGCTTCAATGCTTCCTTTAAGTTTGCTGATATCTTTTTCAGAATTCTTCAGCCAGGCGTTAAATACAGAGATAAATGGCAGCGCCGAGAATCCCGCTTTTACATATACCGGGTATTTCTCCAGATCGATATCTTTCAAAGCCCTGTTCAGACTCCTGTATGCCGAAACTGAAATGCCTCCCTTACCGACAATTTCTTTCCCGGCGTAATCAGCGTCAAGTCCCATCTGCGTGGCTTTATCGAGGGTAAGACTGATCGCGGTCTGTCCCCTTTCAAGATCATGTTTAAGGGCAGCGTTAAATTCTTCAGCGTCGGCGTAAGGGATATTCTGGCATACTTCCCATTCTTTGCCCCGATAACCCGAAGCGGTGAAACCACGAACAAAACTGCCTGTTCCCGGCAATTCATCCTTAAATTTAATATCCTCGATATCACCTCTTGTATAAAGAGGATTAAGTTTAATATCTTCTAAAGTTTTCGTAACAAGTTTTTTTTCAAAAGGAACCCCTTTCAGGTCCTTTTCAGCTACTTTTTTCCACTCTTCATATGTTGGAGGGGTAAAATCGGCTGCAAGATTCAACTGCTCTTCCAGCTTAAATTCCCCGCTTTTATTTTCATTTTCCATTAAAAGAAACTCCAATGAAATTTTATTCAAAATGAATTTAAAATATCATCTAAACTTAAGAAATTTTACAGTTGTAAACAGTAATTTCGGCCATTTTTCATCATTTTTGTAGGACAGATTTGCAATCTGTCCCCCCCGTCGAGATAACGCGCAGCCTAATAAAAAGCCTCCCATCCGTCACAACTTACTTAAACACAACATAGCGCGGACATATTTCTGAACTTCTGCGCCGCTGAGTATCCCTCCTGATCTCAGCTTCCATTGTAGGACAGATTTGCAATCTGTCCTAACCACCTGGAATTGAGCACAACCTTTTAAAAAATATCAGCGTCGCGCTAACCGTTCAGCACAGAACACGCCACGGAGCACAAGTGCAATTCTGTCCAACAGTATTTTATTGATTTATTGACGTATAAAAAAGCGCTGTAATTCATAAGTAACTTAAAATGAATTCTGTAACCGAATCAGAAACTTTGAGTAAAATTATAAAATTACAAAACTCTCTTGCAGGACAGATTTGCAATCTGTCCTAACCATCCGGAATTGAGCACAACCTTTTAAAAAATATCTGCGTCACGCTGACCGCTCAGGACAGAATTCAATTCTGTCCTACAAAAAGCGATTTTATTGACTATTAAGATGAGAGAGTACAAATCTGTCCCGCGGTTTAACAATTTGGTAACATAAAAGAGGCAAAAATGATTATTAATAACTATTTACTTTGGGTTGTAATAACTATTATTTTTTGAATGTTCTTTCAAAAAGTTTACGTATTTAATATTGGCAAAGGTCTAAATAGGACACGCAAGGCTTTTAGATTTTTGTTAACTCGGAATGAGTGATTTAGAATCTTGTTTTGTAATTCCTGAAGAGCAGGACATATCTATTTCCCGGAAAAGCGGGAAAAACGCGGCTGGATTTTAACCCTAAGCAGGGATGGAAAACTATATATTCTCTCCTCATTATTGGAGAAGAATGGTATCCTGCAAACTAAACCTCAGCGATACCCGAGAATTATTAGCCCGGTGGAAGCCGGGCTTTTTTAATTTTATTCCTGTGTAGAAATTGTGTTGAATCTTTCGTTCAGCAAAATATCTGAGAAAGCGAATTTCTTTGTCAGTAAAGCGCTTTACCCCAGGAAGAACCAAAAACAATTTCACCCGGATTTTTTCTTTTTCTTACAGACAATTCACTCGCTTTCAGATTGTCGGGAAGCGCTCCCGGATCGCCCGGATAACCACCGGCAATAACTACTGCCGGAATAAATCCATCAGGTATGCCGAATAGTTCAGCCGCTTTCGATTTATCAAAACCACCCATTTGATGCATATATACTCCTCTTGATATCGCCTCAACAGTCATCATGGCAACAGCCTGCCCGGTATCATATAACGCGTAACCGTTTTCTTTACCGTTCCTGTCGAGTTTTAGTGACGCGGCGCTCAGAATAAGCAGTGGAACTTTTTCGGCCTATGTTTTATTTCCGGGTAAAAGAGTATCGTAAATTTTCCCCCAGGTTTCATCAAAATTTATTCCCGCGATAAAACGCCAGGGTTGCTCATTATATGATGAAGCTGCCCATCTCGCGGCCTCAAAGAGAGAATAAACATCCTCAGTTTTTAATTTTTCTCCTGAGAAACTTCGAGGACTCCATCTTTTCGCTAAAAGATCATTGACAGGATATATTGTGTTCGCTTTTTTATTTGTCATGGATTTTCCTTTTTTTTTATTTCTTTTTGCTCTATAACATAAAGGGGAGATAAAGAATTTCATTTGTTGTCTGAAAGATATCGCAAATACCGGATGAGTTATTTTACCAATAAACTGCTAAGCTGGCAAAGCCGGAACCAACGCGCCTTTTCGGTAGCTGAGCTGAGTCAAAGCTACCGCCGCTGGTTTCAACTTCGCTCAACCTCTGGTTCTGTTCACGTAAAACCCTGCCATTTTGCTTAGAGTTTAACTGCCAACAGGCTACCCACTGATTCCTTAAAAACGAGACCAAAAAATAATCACGCAATCCTTAAGTTCTTTAATCATGGTTCAGACATTTTTTTCTGTATAAAACTATTGTAGACTTTTCCACCGGTTGAATAAGGCAATTTTGTTTCATTATGATCGGTGGTCTCCTATGCTACTGAAGAACTCCAATTCGGAAAACGCTAAATTTCAAATTTTACAGCAGCAAGAATTTAGTTTTTTACTCCTTTCCAGGGCTAAATATTATTCAGACGTTTGAGCTCCTCCACTTGAGATTAAAAGGGAGGTTAGAAGCAATGCTGTCAACTTAGGCCCAAAATCTTTTTTATGTTCCCGGGAATATGGGGGATTGTATATTTTTTCTATCCTTCCCCACGGGGAATTCCCCGTGGCTATTCTTCGCCCCCTTCGGGGACGGTAAAAAATCCCTATTATTGACATCAATTGCAAAATTATCTTTTCGCTCTCATGTTAGGACCGAAAAAAAGTTGCCACAAAAACCGATGAAAAATCTACCAGCCATATTTTAAATAATATACTCCTCCAACTCCAAATTCGATAAAATTTAGAAAATATATTAATATATTTTTAGCGGTGATGAATCATAACCGTTACATTTATTATTGCCTCTTAATTGTTAAGAAAAACATTATAAACAATGTTATATTCACATCACTACTATGAATTATCTACAATTGGCCCTGTATTATCATTTTTTAATCATAGGGCTCTATTTGTTATGTTGTAGATGAAATATTATTCAGAGTGCGTTATGGAACATTTGTTTATATGAAATTCAGTTGCATTTAGTCAGTCTGTCAATTTCCAGCAAAAACAAACAACCAAACGAACTAAATGAGGGAACCAAATGAACAATATGGAATTAATTCATTTTTTTCAATAGGAACCAAATAAAATACATAAACCATATGATTTCAGGGTGGTAGATTTTAGACCGGTAAAAGTGGCAACTTTTTTTCGGTCCTAACACGCTCTCATGAAACATCCCTTTTAGGAGCGCAGCGGTACTCGTTAGGAGGGGTTTGATCTACCTTGGAATGAAACTAATCCAGAGAAGAGCCAATATAATCGAAAAAAAAATGACGACACTTTCTCTTAAAAATATTCTTGTTGCCTGGAAGGTTAAAAAATCATGAATAAGTTTTTTGGAGCTGTTTTAATGGGATTTGGTATTTTTGTGATTTTGTGGCGTTTTTTTCAGCAAGGTTATTACTCTTGAAATAACTTAATCCTTTCAATTGTTAATTGAAATTTTGCCATTTTGCGCAGAATTCAACTTCTTACAGAATAATCCTGCGCAACCAAAATAAAAGAACTAATTATCATGATAACTGATCATTTCAGCAAATGCGCTATTCCCACTCCAAGAAACGTAGCTATCGCGTACCCCAGTGTCCCGCATAAAATTGCCGGAATTACAAGGGCGTTCCATTTTCTGGCAACAGCCATCGCCGCGCTGGTGGTCGGTCCCCCCATATTAGCGTTGGAAGCGATAATTATTTCGGGCAGACTCAGTTTAAAAAGCCTTCCGGCAAGAAGAATAATTATAAGGTGTATCGATAGGATTACAGCGGCGAAAAGGAAAAGTATCGGTCCAAACTTTAATACAACCATAATATTCGCGCTGGCTCCGATCGCCGCGAAAAAGACCTGCATGAGCAGAGTTCCCAGTGTGTCAGCACCTGCGATACTGCCTGTATATTTTGGAAATATCGTTGCCATCGCCACAATCATCGCTGTAATTATCAGAATGCCGCTACCTTTGATTCCTGTCAGATCGGCTATCATAAATCCGACCGCGCAGATGATAAAACTGACCGCGAGAGCTTTAGCCATGCTTTCCAATGTCGGCTTATCTCTACCCGATTCCAATTCCTGTTCAAAATTCTTTTCTCCCCCTGTATATTTGTTCTTAAAAAACTTTTTAAGAAACCCTACTGAAGGAAGGGCAAAAAGAACCATAAAATAAGCGGCCATTACCAGGTTATCGGCAGCGACTCCGGCAGCGAGCAGATCACCCGAATGCAACTGAAGCGCTTCGGCCGCGGCAACATAATTCATCGAGCCTCCTATATAAGTCGCCGAAAAAATGCCTGCCAGTTTCCAGCCCTCTTCACCGAGAGGTATTATATTATATGCTATTACCGTTCCGATAAATGTTCCGACACCCCCGAAAAAAAATGCGATCAGAGTAGGCCCCGCCTCTTTTAATATTCTTTTCAGGTCAGCTTTAAATAGTAACAGAGGAATCGCTAATGGCACAAGATAAGACCAGACAATATCATATGTTTCTGCCGAAGCCGGAATCACCGAAAGGTTGGACAAAATAAATGTTACAAGCAGAGCAACCATCATTGCCGTCAGACGCGAGCCCCACCTGGTTTTTTCGGCCCAGAAACCAAAAGCTGCGGCAAAAAGCAGAACAGCCCATAAAGCAAAATTATTTTCAGCGGATATCAGAGTAGTATCGAACAAAATTTTCTCCTTTCAAAAGAATATTATTAACGAAGTTTTCTCGAATAAGAAAGTACAGCTTCCCCCAATTCTTCAGGGCCATCCCTGATAACGTCGCAAGCCGGTAAACCAGTCAGTTTTTTAATTCCCGCCCTTTCAGCTGCGGCATCTTTTTCATTATGTTTACGGCTGTTTATGGCAATCCCGATAACTTTGGTTTTAAACAAATTGGCAGCGTTGCACTCATACAAATTTATAACATCCCGCAAAGGGGGTATTTTCACCCCGTCGAGACCATGAATAAATTCCCGGCCCATTTCATAACACATAATAAGTCCCTGCGGCATCGCGCCATGAAGCAGCCCTATCGATACAGCCGAATACCTCGGGTGCGCCAGACTTCCCTGTCCCTCGATAAAAAGAAAATCATGATGCTGATTCTCCAGTACAAGTTTTTCAGCGGAACCGCTGATGTAATCCCCCCTGACCGCGTCTACAGGTATTCCTTTACCCGCAATAATAATACCGGTCTGACCTGTCGCTGCAAAACCGGCGTTATATCCCTTTTCAAGCAGATATTTCTGAACTTCCAGGCAGACAATCATTTTACCCACCGAGCAGTCATTGCCCACTGTTTCAATCCTCAGGCATTTCGGATTTATTCCTTTCCGGTGAGCGACCCCGGTAAAATCTGTTTTCCTTATATCATTAATTTTAATCCCTGCTTCAAGCGCTTTCGATGAAATTTCCGGATCATCCGAAAGAAAATGGTGAAGCCCCGAAACAATATTCATCTTTCTTTCTATCGCTTCAAAAATTCTGTATCTTAATTTTTGCGGCAGAACACCCCCCGGCGTGGCAATACCTATCAGAAGAGTATCCGCGGCAGGAGCATCATTAAAGTCAGCTACAACCGGAACACCTCCCGCGTTGAGCAGTTCCCGGCTTATCCTGTCCCGGTTATATTTGTCCAGTAACGCTATAACCGATTCCGGTCTGTATAGCAAAACATTCCGCGCAGTTTTTGCTACATGGGGATTTGTAAAACCTTCTGTTAATATCAGATATTTTGGATTCATCAAAAACCGGTATTTTTTGTATACCGGACAAAAATAATAAATTTCTTTCTTTTTTGCCCTCTTTTACATAAAATGTCAGTAGAATTATACTTCCAAAACTATCTTAAATTAAAGGTTTTATTCCTGTATATCTTATAACATGCGCCTCGCCATTATGAAAATCCCCTTCATTCAGACTAATTTTGTCTTTAAGAAATATCAGTGGATCAAGATCCTGAAAATCGGTGAATATATCCTCCAGACTATAGAGCATATCTTCATTGCGGGGTCCACCGGAATTTTCTTTAATCTGCTCCTTCTCGAAAACCTCCAGAATAATTCTGCCACCCGGCTTTAAAGATTCCGCCAAACTGCTATGAAATTTCTCCCTGACTTCCGGTAAAAGATGAAGATGAATGATTGCGATAAGATCAAACTGCCCGGCAGGCGGATGAAAATTACTTAGGTCTTCAACTTTATAATTTATCTCGACACCTTTTTTCTCAGCCAGTTTTAATGCTTTTTCCCTGCCTTTAATACTGAAATCAACAGCAGACACATCAAAGCCCTTTGCCGCGGCAAAAACCGCGTTCCTTCCTTCACCCTCCCCGGGAAGCAAAAGTCTGCCTCCATTTATCTTTTCAATTTGTTCCATGAAAAAACGGTTTGGTTCTTCTCCGTAAACGTATGTTTCAGAATCAAATCTGTCATTCCAGAATTCTTTCATAATACCTCTTTTCTATCCGGTCTTGCCGGATTCAATAATGAAAAACAGAACATTTTATAATCAAATATTCATCAATCAAAGCAACATCTGAATAATGAGGGCTTGTCAAGCAGCAAAATGTAAACAAGCCGCTTTTAATTAAAGAAGGGTCCCGCCATATAAGCAGAACCCTTTCAAGGATTTATAAAGTTTCCTGTCCGGCTTCCCAATTGCAAGGACAAAGTTTGCCGGTTTGTAACGCGTCAAGCACACGAAGAACTTCAGCCACATTGCGTCCAACATTCAGATCATTTGCCGAAGCCCAGCGTATTATTCCATCCGGATCGACAATAAAAGTGGCCCGGTAGGCAACTTTTTCATTTTCCTCAAGTATGCCCAGCTCTTCAGCCAGCGATTTTGATGTATCGGCCAGCAATGGAATTGTTAATTCTTTGAGATCGGGATTATGCATCCGCCATGCGAGATGAACAAATTCCGAATCAGTGGAAGCTCCTAAAAGCAGGGTATTTCTTTTTTCAAATTCTTCATTATTTTTATCAAATTCAACTATTTCGGTCGGGCAGACAAAAGTAAAATCCTTCGGATACCAGAACATAACCATCCATTTCCCTTCAGACCGGTGTTCCTGAGATGAAAGGTTTACAAATTCTTTTCCCGGTTCTAAAGAAACAACCGATAACTTGTTGAATTCCGGAAATTTCTGTCCTATTGACAACATGTGATAGCTCCTTATTTTCAAGATTATTGTTAAGTATATCTCAAGTAACCCAAAATTATATTTCCAGGTTCTACTTAAATATAAAAATCGTATTTTATTTTTATCAGGACTCCATACCCTTCTTAGAAAAATCGCATAAAGCTCAGAAATAACCTAACAGGAACCAAAAAGGAAATCATCTGACATATAATCAAAATTCAAATTTGTTCACGCCGGAAGTAAAAAGGAATTACACGAAAAATAATCTTATTAATAAACTGGCCGAGCCAGAAGTGAATAGTGGTTAGTGGAGAGATAAGAACCAGCAATTTTTCTTTAAGATAACTTCAAAATCCCCAAAAAACCCCGTCAGGGACGATAGATAATAGCCCCGCAATTCATTGTGGGGAAATAAGTTAAAAAGTTGATCAAAAGTCCCGCCAGGGATTCTCCGCGGCGAACAGGCGGACAGAATTCCCCAGTAAATTGATGGTCAAATAAAATTTTGCCATTTTGCGTAGAATTTGACTTCTTATGGAATAATCTGGCAGAGTCAGAAGTGAAATAACAAGGGGACTCATAGGACAAATGAGATTTTTGGGTTTTCCACAATTACATGCCTGATTGATTGTCATTCCGGTTTTTTGCGTCTTTTGCAAAAAGACCGGAATCTAATGCCGATTTTTACTGCCAATCAGCAATAATTTTGCTATTTTGCGTAGAATTTAACCTCTAAGGAATAATCTGGTCAAGCCAGAGTAAAGAGTAGTTAGTGGAGAGTTGAAACACCTGCCCTGATTTTTTCAAAAACCGATTTCGATAGCGATTTCGATTTGGATTTAGATGACAGCCTTTTATCCTGTCAATCTTTTTTAATCCATGTAATCCTGTTCCTGGCTTTTTCAGCGTCCATCAGAAAATTCCAGAAGAAATATTACCCGGTTGAATAAGGATAATAAGATTATATTTTTGGGGTGATCATCTATGCTACTAAGGTTAAAAAATCAAGAATAAGGTTCTTAGAGTTTTTTTTGAGGAATTTTGTGTTTTGTTGATTTAGTGTCATTTTTACCGCCTGGATCTGCGAAATCAGCGTAATCAAAAAAAGCCTGCTGTAGGTCTATGCCTTTTTAATTGTTCATTGTTAATTACTAATTGTTAATTGAAACCTTGCTTTTTTGCATAGAAGTTGACCGCTAAAAAAGGAACCAGCTTTGCAAAAAAAAACAATTCCGACCGCAAATTGGCTTTACTCATCGAAGCCCTGAATTTTGGCAATAAACCGGGTGTCACGGACAATTCCGTGACACGACCGGGCCGCAATCTTCACCAGATTAAATTTTTTAAGTTCACTTCCTGCTAAAAGTTATGCTAATTCCTTTAATTCAGCCATGGAAAAGAGAGGAGTAAGCTTCAGACCAGCATTGCCAAGATTTTCAAAAGCTTTATCTTCCCGAACGATAACACACATTACATTTTCGACTTCGGCGCCGAGCTCTCTCAGTTCATTGGCGCTTGTAATTATCTGTCCGCCGGTGGTGACAACATCTTCAATAATCGTAAGCTTTTTACCTTTAAATTCCAGCCCTTCCGCAAGTTTCCTGGTGCCATATTCTTTTGCTTTTTTCCTGACGAAAAGAGATGGTATACCTGTTTTAGCCGAAATTGAAGCGGATATTGGTATGCCCCCCATCTCAAGTCCGGCAAAAAAATCAGTATCCTGAGGGACCAGCGCTTTCATTTGATCTGTTATCTCAGAGAGCAGTTCCGGAATAGATTCAAATTTGTATTTATCAAAATATTCATTGGATATTTTCCCCGATCTCAGCAAAAATTCTCCCGTTATATGGGAAACATCATAAATTTTTTTTCCAAGTTCTTCTCTGGTCATTTTTCTTTTTCCTGCTCAATTTAAGTAAAGAATATTATTGTTTTATCAATTTAAATAACGATTTTATACCTCAAAACATAAGGAATAATTTTCATTTTCCGGGAAAAATATTTTATTAAGAGCGCTATATTTTATTTATTTGTAACTCAGGTTATAAAATTTTCTACAGAAAAAAGGGAAACATGTCAAAAAATCTGGTAATAGTTGAGTCACCTGCCAAGGCAAAAACAATTGAAGGGATACTCGGTAAGGAGTTCACAGTCACTTCAAGTTTTGGTCATATACGTGATCTGGATAAAAAGAAAAACGGAGTAGAAATCGATAAAGGTTTCAAACCCATTTATATAGTTCCCGCCGATAAAAAGAGGTTGTAAGGGAATTAAAAAAGATGGCGAAAAAGGCAGAGACAGTCTGGCTGGCGTCTGACGAGGACCGTGAAGGAGAAGCAATCGCGTGGCATCTGAAGGAAGTTCTCGATCTTGCCGAGTCCGACACAAGAAGAATTGTATTTCATGAAATAACCAAACCGGCCATTGAGAATGCGGTAAAAAATCCCCGCACAATAGATAACAACCTGGTAAATTCACAGCAGGCGCGAAGAGTTCTCGACAGAATTGTGGGATTTGAGATTTCCCCGGTACTATGGAGAAAAGTAAAACCCGCTCTTTCTGCTGGCAGGGTACAGTCCGTAGCTGTTCGACTGATAGTGGAAAGAGAAAGAGAAATAGATGGATTTACTCCTAAAGCAACTTTTAAGGTTACCGGCTTATTCAAAGTAAAAAAGAATGGCAAAACCGAAAGCCTCAAAGCCGAAATCCAGAATGGATTTGAAAGTGAAGAAGAAGCCACTCAATTTTTGGAATATTGCCGCAACGCCGAATTCAGTGTGGAGGACCTGGAGGTAAAACCTGTTAAAAGGTCACCCGCCCCTCCTTTCACAACTTCAACCCTGCAGCAGGAAGCTTCCCGTAAACTGCGTTATTCGGTTTCCAAAACAATGCTTATCGCGCAGCGGCTATATGAGGCTGGAAAGATAACATATATGAGGACAGATTCGGTTAACCTCTCCGATTTGGCCCTCGGCGCTTCGGCAAATGTTATCAAAGAAAAATATGGCCCCGAATATTCAAAGACCAGAAAATATAAAACTAAATCTTCATCAGCGCAGGAAGCGCATGAAGCTATCAGACCAACTTACCCCGATAAAGAAAAGATCGAAGGCTCACGGGAAGACCAGGCTTTATATGAACTGATCTGGAAACGCACAATAGCGTCGCAGATGGCGGATGCCAAACTTGAAAGAACGACTGTGAAAATATCTGTCTCCGGGAAAAAAGAAAAATTTGTTTCACAGGGTGAAGTGGTTAAGTTCGACGGTTTCTTCAAAGTTTACCGTGAATCAACCGATAATGATGAAAATGGCAAAGTAGATGACCGGTTATTGCCCCCGCTCAAAGTTGGCGAAAAACTTGAACCAGAACTTATAAGCGCTACTGAAAAATTCAGCCGACCACTGCCCCGCTATACAGAAGCAAGCCTGGTTAAAAAACTTGAGGAGCTTGGCATCGGGCGCCCCTCCACTTATGCCCCTACCATAAGTACGATTCAAAGAAGGGAATATGTGCAGCGAGAGGAAAAACCGGGCAGGGAAAGAGAATACCGGATTATTAATTCGCTTAACCGGGGTGAACCGGAAAAATCGGTTAAAACTGAAGTTACCGGAGCTGAAAAAGGAAAACTTTCCCCCACCGATATCGGCATACTGGTGAATGATTTCCTCGTGCAGAATTTCCCCCGCATAATGGATTATAAATTTACAGCCCATATTGAAAAAGAACTCGACGATATTGCCAGCGGACAGCTAAACTGGAGTGAGATGCTGGAAATATTTTATAAACCTTTTCATGAAAATGTTGAGGAAACAATAGAAAAAAGCGGCAAGGTGGCGGGTGAAAGACACCTCGGTAAACATCCCGAAACAGGCGAGGATGTTTACGTTAGAATGGCCCGTTTTGGCGCGGTAGCGCAGATAGGCAAGCCGGATGATCCGGAAGAAAAGCCAAAATTCGCCGGTCTGCGTCCCGGACAGAAGCTTGAAAAAATCACTCTCCAAGAGGCCCTCGATCTCTTCAAGCTGCCCCGTACGGTAGGCACATTCGAAGAAAAAGATATGGTCGCGGCCATTGGCAGGTTCGGACCTTATATCAGGCACGACGGCAAATTTTATTCACTCGGCAAAAAGTATGATCCCTATACGGTAAACTCTGAAGAAGCTGTTTTGGTAATAGAGGAGAAGAGGAAAAAGGATGCTGAAAAATTCATCAAATCATTTGAGGAAAACCCCGATTTCCAGATTCTTAACGGCAGATGGGGACCATATCTTAAGGCGGGAGATAAAAACGTAAGACTCGCGAAAGATATCGACCCGCAAAAACTTACCTACGAGGACTGCGTAAAACTGGCCGAAAAAGCCCCCGAAAAGAAAAAGAAAGGAAGAAGGAAATAAACCGGCGCCGGCAAAATTTTCTTTGAGTTTTAAGCCCGGATTTTAGGAAAACTCCGGGCATTTCTTTTGAGCGCCTATATTCCGGAAAATTTATCTCATAACTTTTTCCTGTAGTTCCTGATAAGTGGAAATCATATCATATTTAATATCAGAATGCGCTAAGGCCTCAAAATGTTTTCTCGCGTAATTTATTTTTCTGCTCTCAATTTCTTTTAATTGCAGGCTTTCTCTGTACTTCATTTCGGTTATTACTTCAGGGAAAATTCACCCAATCTGCTCAACGTTTTCATCTACCGGGTTTGGTGTCTGCATTATTAGTTTATTCGTGGCTCTATGTCGGAGTTTATACTTTCTATTGCTTTACTTCTATAATTTTTATGCATAGTAATTTTTTTCAGGTTCCTTTATCGGAATCAATTTCAGAATATGTTCGTTAATCTTTTTCCCAATCCGTCAATAAGTTAATGTCAATACACTATTCACCTGGGCAACTATATTATCCCTGCTTTGTTCAATTAAAGCTCTCAACTCGGGGAAAAGTTATTCCAATTTTGAATCTTGGCTAAAGAATTGTCCGGTCACTAAGCTTAATCACATTCTTTTTCATTACAATTCACCATTCATAATTCATAATTCATAATTCACAATTATTAAGGAACCGGATCATATCCGCTTCCGCCCCACGGATGACTTTTTTGAATTGTGAATGGTAAATTATGAATTGTGAATTTTTTGTTTGGTTGTCAGTATTATGGATGATAGTATTTTTAATATTTCATTTAATTCGCCGGATATGGATTTATTCATTTTTTCATCCAGGTACTCTGAATGATACAATAAGTCCAGCCAATAATCCGTTTCATTTGCCTCTTTTTGCGCGATTGCCATCTTGTGAATAAAATCTAATTTGCTTTCAGCATGTTCAGATTCCCTTACCAGCGCCCCGATTGCTGTCCCTGATCTCAATACCTGTTTGCTCAAAACAAATTCATTTTTTGATTCCAGATATTTATACAACTTTATTATCCTGAGCGCGAAAGAAAAACTTTTCTCCTTAATCACATTCTTTTTCATTACAATTCACCATTCATAATTCACAATTATTAAGGAACCGGATCATATCCGCTTCCGCCCCACGGATGGCAGCGGGAGATTCTTTTTATGGAGAGCCAGCCGCCTTTGAAGAGGCCATATTTTTGAAGGGCTTCTATGCTGTAGTGAGAGCAGGTTGGGCTGAAACGGCATGAGGGTGGGAATAGAGGGGAGATTAAAATCTGGTAAGCCCTGAAAAGAATAATAAAGGGCCATGCTAATATTTTTTTGATTTTCATACAGGCAAAATAAAATTATTTTTGATGGGATGCTTCATTAAGCGAAAAGATTCCGGTACGACAAATTAATTCATTCCTTACGTGATCCCCTCTTTCATATTGGTTATTATTTTTAAGTTCGAAATCCAAATCGATAAAAATAAGTCACTCTGAAAAAACAAAGGCCATGACGGAAGCCATGGCCTTTAGTAAATTTTGTGATTTTGCCTCAAATCATAATCGTTTGCCCGACGCCGGGATTACGATTAAGATTACGATTATGATTGAAGTAATTTCACGGCGTTTTTGGCGAAGTAGGTGGCGATCAGATCGGCGCCGGCTCTTTTTAACCCGGTCAGCGATTCCATCATTGCTTCCTCTTCATTCAGCCAGCCTTTTTCAGCCGCGGCTTTTATCATGGCATATTCACCCGATACCTGGTAAACGGAAACGGGAACCGCCACAGAGTCTTTTACTACTTTAACAATATCAAGATAAGGTCCGCCCGGTTTAACCATTACAATATCGGCTCCTTCGGCAACATCCATCGTAGCCTCTTTTATGGCCTCAATTGAATTGGCGGGATTCATCTGGTAAGTTTTTTTATCTCCGAATCCGGGGGCTGAATCGAGCGCGTCCCTGAAAGGTCCGTAAAAACATGACGCGTATTTGGCGCTATATGCCATTATACCGGTATCATAAAAACCATAATCTTCGAGAGCTTCCCTGATAGTCATTATTCTGCCATCCATCATATCGGAGGGAGCGACAAAATCGGCGCCGGCCGCAGCGTGACTCGCCGACATTTCCGCAAGAATCTCACAAGTGATGTCATTAACAATCCTTCCCCTTTCCACAATTCCGTCATGGCCAAAACTTGAATAAGGATCGAGAGCCACATCGGTCATAACACACAGTTCAGGATGAAGTTCCTTGATAAATTTTACCGAACGCTGCATAAGACCTTCTGCGTTAAGAGCTTCCTTGCCGGTGTTATCCTTTAGCTCATCCGGAACTTTTACGAATAGAAGCACACATTTTAAGCCCAGCGACACCAATTCCTTCAGCTCATCCTTAAGAAGATTGAGGCTATAGCGGTAATATCCGGGCATGGAGGCAATTTCTTCCTTCTTACCCTCTCCTTCCATTATAAACAGAGGTACAATAAAATCGTTGGGAGTCAGAGATGTTTCTGTAGTCATTGCCCTGAGGGCAGCCGACTGACGCAATCTGCGGTTTCGGATATATGGGTAATGCAATTGACTAATCCTTTTTTAATTCCATATTTATATAATTAAATAGTTCTCTTCTCACTTCATGATCATGGAATGATCCACTGAACTCAGATGTTACTGTTGTGCTGGTTTCATCTTCTATTCCCCTGACCGAAACGCACAGGTGTTTTGCTTCAATCACAACGGCTACATGCTCTGTATTTAATACATCCTTAAGTTCGTTGACAATCTGAACAGTCATTCTTTCCTGCACCTGGGGACGTTTCGCGAAATAATCGACTATCCTGTTAAGTTTGGAAAGACCGACTACTTTACCATTAGGAATATAGGCGACATGCGCCTTTCCGATTATCGGCAGGAAATGATGCTCACAGGTAGAATTAAATGAAATGTTTTTTTCAACCAGCATCTGGTTGTATTTATATTTATTCTCAAACGATCTTGCTTCAGGTTTATTTTCCGGACTCAGCCCGCTGAATATCTCTTTTACATACATCTTCGCTACTCTGTAGGGTGTTCCCTTGAGGCTGTCATCAGTCAGATCAAGTCCGAGAGTTATCATAATCTGACGGAAAAGGTCCTGTATAACCTCAACTTTTGTATCATCATCCAGATCAAAAGCGTCGGGACGCAAAGGTGTATCAAGGTTGGACGTTAAATGTGAATCGCCTATATCTTCTATTCGTAGTCTTTCGTTGAATGTTTCCTTCATTTTTTACCTTTCAATAAAATTTCAATCATCTTCTTAAAATGTAACACCCGTGTGATCGAAATAATTTCAAACCCTGTAAAGTATATATCCATTTTTTGCTGAAAAGAACATTAAAAATTGTGTGGATGAAATTTAACAAAAATTTTTCTTAAATATTCCATTTCCGGATGATAAATGAAATACCTGCCCTATAAATTGAATAACTGACCGCTCTTTATACTCTTCCTCTAAAACAGAAACTGGCAAAACCGGAAACGATGAGGAATTACGAATGACGAATAACGAATTGGCTTTCCCGGGATTATTTTTTTGAATCGGGACTGCTTTGGAGAAGCAGTATTATCGCGGAACGTCCCTCCGGGTTAGAAAAGAACAAATTCATAGAGGACGATCCCTGCAGGGGATCAACAGAGCTCAGCAAAGACAAAACTACAATCTGAATTGTTGCCAAAGATTTTGCTATTATGCATGGAATTTAGTTGCTTACCCGCCAATTTATCTTTTACTTTCTTCTTAAAACAAATATATACAAAATTAAGTCTGTTAATGGGAAACTTTTAGCTGATTAAAGTTTTCTAATATACTGTTAACTTATTATTTTATCACGCAAAGAGTAACATCTGAACAATTCAGTTCATTGCTTTTGAAAGGGTCTTTAGTTAACTTTGTTAATTGGATAAAAATGGAGAAATAAATGTTAAGCGGATTAGTAAAAAAGATATTCGGTGACAAAAATACCCGCAGTCTGAAAGAGCTCTGGCCAATAGTTGATGTGGTTAATTCATTTTATGAAAAACTGGAATCTCTTACTGAGGAAGAGCTGAAAGGAAAGACTGCAGAATTCAAGGATCGTATAAATGAACATACTGCCGAAGTTCGCGATGAAATTGACCAATTAAAAGAAAAGCTGAAAGAAGATAGTTTCGAAGAAGATAAAGAAAAAATTTATGACGAGATAGAAAAACTCTCGGAAACACTTGATGAGCAGTATAATGAGATCCTCGATGAGCTTATGCCTGAGGCCTTCGCGGTTGTAAAGGAAACCTGCCGCAGGTTTGTTGGCAAATCATGGGAAGCAGCCGGGAATAAAATAACCTGGAATATGGTGCCCTATGATGTTCAGTTGATAGGAGGCGCTGTTCTGCACCAGGGAAGAATCGCAGAGATGGCAACCGGGGAAGGAAAAACACTCGTCGCTACACTGCCGATTTATCTTAATGCTCTTACAGGCAGAGGTGTTCATGTTATTACAGTGAACGATTACCTCGCGAAACGTGACAGTGAGTGGATGGGTGAAATATTCAAATACCACGGCCTGAGTGTAGGATGTATTCTCAATGACATGGATCCAGCCCAGAGGGCTGAAATTTACAAACAGGATATCACCTACGGGACAAATAATGAATTCGGCTTCGACTACCTGAGGGATAACATGGCTGTCGCTAAAGAATATTGTGTCCAGAGAGGGCACAACTACGCGATTGTCGACGAGGTCGACTCGGTGCTCATTGATGAAGCCCGAACCCCCCTTATTATTTCAGGTCCGGTTGAATCGGATGATCATAAATTTTACGATATGAAACCAAGAGTTGAAAGGTTATTCAGAAAACAGTCCGCTCTGGCCGCCTCGCTTGTGAAGGAAGCCGAAGAACACTTCAAAGATACCGAAACAAAAGGAGCCCGTGAAAAAGCCGGCCTCGCTCTTCTTCGCGCGCACAGAGCACATCCCAAAAACAAAAGACTGCTTAAACTTTTCAGCGAACCTGAATATAAAAAATTACTTGAAACCACAGAACTTGAATACCTCAGGGAAAACGCGAAAAGAATGCCTGAAGTTGATGAGGAGTTGTACTTTGCTATCGAAGAGAGAAACAATTCGATCGACCTGACCGAAAAAGGACGTGAAGAACTGGCGGTTGGTTCATCAGAAGGAAAAGATTTCTTCGTGCTTCCCGATCTTGGAACTGAGATAAGTAAAATAGAGAATGACACTTCCCTTTCGGAAGAGGATGTTAAGAAGAAAAAAGATGAACTTTATCATCTTTATTCCGAACGAAGCGACAGAATACATACATTAAACCAGCTTCTGAAAGCTTACACACTCTTCGCCAAGGATGATGAATATGTTGTTACCGATGATGGCAAAATCGCGATCGTGGATGAGTTCACAGGCCGTATTCTTCCCGGCAGAAGATACTCCGACGGATTACATCAGGCTATCGAAGCAAAAGAGAACGTCAAGGTTGAAAGGGATACACAAACACTCGCCACTATCACTCTTCAGAATTATTTCAGGCTCTATAAAAAACTCGCAGGTATGACCGGCACCGCGGAAACAGAGGAAACTGAATTTTTCGAAATCTACAAGCTGGAAGTAGTTGTAATACCAACAAACAGGCCTGTGATCAGAGATGACGCCGAGGATGCGATATACCGCACCAAAAGGGAAAAGTTTAACGCGATCATTGAAAAGATCAAAGAACTCAGAGAGAAAAAGCAACCGGTCCTTGTGGGAACAACCAGCGTTGAAGTTTCGGAAACACTCAGCAGAATGCTTAAGCGGCAGGCTGTTCCCCATAACGTTCTGAACGCGAAACATCATCAGCATGAGTCGGAAGTGGTTGCGCATGCCGGACAGCCGGGAGCCGTTACAATCGCGACCAATATGGCGGGAAGGGGAACCGATATCAAGCTGGGCGCCGGAGTGAAAGAAAACGGCGGTTTGTATATTTTAGGCACCGCCCGTCATGAATCGCGGCGAATTGACCGGCAGCTAAGAGGCCGTTCCGGAAGGCAGGGTGATCCCGGAACTTCCAAGTTCTATATCTCACTCGAAGATGATCTTATGAGACTCTTTGGCGGCGATAAGGTTACCAATGTGATGAGCAGAGTGGGTATGCAGGAAGGGGAGGCTATTGAACATTCCCTCATTACCAGGTCTGTGGAAAGAGCACAGAAAAAAGTTGAGGAAAATAACTTCGCTATCAGAAAGAGACTTCTCGAATATGACAACGTTATGAACCAGCAGCGAGAGGTAATTTACGCCAAGCGCCGGCAGGCGCTCGAAGGGGAAAGACTTCGCGGTGAAGTTGTGGATTACCTCGATGAATATGTCGAAAGTGTGATAGATAATCATTATGACGGAGGATTATATCAGCCCATCCATGATGAAATTGTACAGAATCTTCTCGTTGATCACAAGGTCGAACAGGATTACTTTGAAGATGTGAAAAAAGAGGATTTGCACGATCAGATTTATCAATCGGCGCTGGAGTTTTATAAACGCAAGGAGGAAATGCTCGGTTCCGAGCTGATGGCCAGGCTCGAACGTTATGCGGTCCTCAGTATTATCGATAATAAATGGAAAGAACACCTCAGGGAAATGGATGACCTCAAAGAAGGTATCGGACTGAGAGCTTATGGCCAGAAAGACCCGCTGATTGAATATAAAGCCGAAGCCTATAAACTTTTTGTTTCTCTTCTCGATCAGATTCGTAACGAAGTTGTTTCATTCTGCTACAAGTTCTTCCCCCAGGCCCCCGATGAAGTCCAGGAGCAAAGGAGAAGGCCGGCGCGAATGACGACTATTAAAGATTCTGTTACTAATATGGGTATGCAGGGTTCTTCAGCTCAGCAGGATGAAGGCGCCAAAAGAGGAAAGCAGAAACCTGTAAGAGTTGAGCAGAAAGTTGGTAGAAATGAACCATGCCCGTGCGGAAGCGGGAAAAAATATAAACATTGCCATGGAAGAAACTAACTTGTTTGGAAATATATGAAAAAGATAGAAGCTATTATTCGTCCCTTTAAACTTGATGAAGTTAAGGAAGCTCTTCTGGAAGAAGGAATCAGGGGACTTACTATAACCGAAGTCAGAGGTTACGGCAGGCAAAAAGGACATACCGAAACCTACAGAGGAAGCGAATATCAGATAGAATTTGTGCCCAAAATAAAAATTGAGGTTGTTGTTGATGATAACGAGTCTGAACAGGTTATTGACGCTATTCTGAAAAATGCCAAGACCGGACAGGTCGGTGATGGTAAAATTTTCATTTATGATGTTTCAGATGTTATCAGAATCAGAACCGAAGAGTCAGGCAGGGATGCCCTTTAACCGAGGGTATTTCTTTCTGCATATTAATTTATACTCTTTTTGACTATTTTTAGAAATCCTTATTTGAATTGATTAACAGGTTATTGAATGAACAGTTTTAAGTCAGCATCAGCCCGGACTGCTTTTGTTCTGGCATTATTATTTCTGACAGGGTGTGGTATCTGGACCGACTTTACCACCTACTTTAATTTGTATTATAACGCCTCTAAACTTTTTGAAGAAACTGAGGAAGAAATAGAACTTAAAAGAAAAGATCGTTTTCTTTTTAAGCAGGAAAAACTTGCGTCCACTATATCGCAGAATCTTGTCAAGGTTATTGAAAAAAGCTCCGCTATTCTGCATGATCATTCCTCTTCCTCCTATTTTGACAGGGCGCTGCTGATGATCGGTAAATCTTTTTATTATCAGGAAGACTATTCAAAAGCAAAGAGAAAATTCAGCGAACTTGTCGGCTTTGAAGAGACAGAGCTGCATATGAATCTTGAAAGCACTCTCTGGCTGGCAAAAAGTGAACTGCAGTTAAGGAATTTTGATACAGGCCTTAAACTTCTTGAGGAGGTAAAAAAGAAAGGACGTGAATTTGAAGAAACCGAAATTCTTGAAGAATCTTATGTTACGGAAATTGGTTTCTATATTTACCGTGAAAACTTCAACAGAGCGATTTTGCTGCTGACTGAAATGAGAAAGCTGGCTGAGGATGATGAATTAAAAGCAGAATTATTATACCAGCTTGGTCTGCTTTATCTTAAACAGGATGATATTAGCAATGCAGCGGAAGCTTTTGCGGCGGTTTCGGAATATTCACCTTCATTTGAAATAGAATTTAACAGTAAACTTGAAAACGCTAAACTTCAGAAAAAGCTTGGCAATCCTGACCTGAGCCTCGAATTACTCGAAGAATTGCTGGATGAAGATAAAAACAGCGATAAATTTGACGTTCTGGAATTTGAGTCGGCTTTGATATATTATGAAAAAAATGATATTGATGAAGCGATGGAGCGTTTTTATGACATCGATACTACTTATAAGAGCACACCCAGCGCCGGACAGGCTTCCTATATGATGGGTGTTATTCTTGAAAAAAGATTTTTTAATTATGACAGCGCCAAGTATCATTACGATAAAGCCCGCACAACCCAGCTTCCTGAAGAATATAAAGAAGATGCGCAGAAAAAGTCGGAGCTTTTTTCCAAATACAATAAGATATCAGACGATATCTATAATTTTGAAAGACAGTTATATTACCTTGAAAATCCGGAAATATATCAGCAGGATTCTACCGCCTGGGCTGAATATACAAAACAGGACTCAACATTACTGCAGGAAGGTGAGGAGGGAAAAGAAAAATTAACAGTTGATACCGGCGAAAAAAAGGATGAGCTCTCTGATGATCAGGAAGAGCAGCAGGAAAACTCTGAAACAGAAGAGGAAACCGTAACGGAAGATCAGGAAGAAGAGATTTCCGAAGGAGATGAGAATTGGAATGATGATTTCGGTGAAGAAAAAATAATCCCTGTTCAGCCTGTTAAACCTCTTTTTGAAAAGGATTCCCTTTATTCGTTAATAACGACTAATGAATTTGAACTTGGCAATCTCTTTTTAACTGAATTTGAAGTGCCTGATTCAGCGGTCTTTTATTATTCAAAACTTGAGCATGAATATCCCGATTTAAAGTTCAGACCGAAACTGCTTTTTGCCATAGGATCTTACTTCGCGAATATCGGCGAAAAGGAAAGAGCGGACAGCATGTTTAATCTGGTCTATAATAATTACCGTCTCGACAGAATCGCAAATGAAGCTGCTACCAAACTGGGTTATGAACAAATTGATTTCGGCAGTGATCCGGCTGAAATGACATATAGCAATGCTGAGGAATTTTATCTGGACGGGAATTTTGAAACTGCCATTGATAGTTTTTATTACCTTACTGAAAATTATCCCGAATCGCATCTTGTCGCCCGTTCATATTACGCTATCGGGAAAATACTGGAGGAGAATCTTCAACTTTATGATTCTGCCGCTGTTGTATATGATACCCTCGTAAGCAGATATAATAATACCGATTATTCCAGAGCAGTCAAACCCAGGCTGAATTCCTATAAACAGGAACAGAAAAGGGTGATTGATTCAATTAAAGCTTTTGAAAAAAGGATTGCCGATTCTATTAAAGCCGAAGAGAAAAAACTGGCAGACAGTCTCGCCGCGGCAAACAAACAACTTTCCGCTGACTCTCTTTCAACCTCTTCCGATTCATTGTCAGTTCCTTCCGACTCTTTATCGACTGGTCAAAGCATTCCTGACTCGTTATCGGCAACAAAACCGGATTCGGTTAGTGCGACTGAACTGAAAGCAGTGGAAGATTCAAGCGCGGCTATCCGTGATTCCATAGACAGAAAAAATAAGCGATTTAAATAATACTCCTGCCCCGAAAGGAGAATTTCGCATGAAACGAAGGGAAGTTGCCGAACTCATTGAAGGAGGAGAGGGTCTTCGCGTTGAGTTTAAAAAACGGTTCTCAACCTTTGAAAAAATTGCCCGTGAAATTATTGCCCTTGCCAATACCAGGGGCGGATATATTTTTTTCGGGGTTAATGATGACGGCACAGTTTGTGGCGTCGAAAGTGAAAAGGGGGAAGCTGAACTGATAAAACGCGCTCTCAATGAGTATTGTCTCCCTGTTCCCGATACCAAACTGCACTTTTTTGAATTCGACGGATATGAGATAGTCATTCTTGAAATTATGGAATCGGATGTGAAACCGCACAGGCTTCAGGATTATCTGCCCGACTTTGACATTTCGAATGCGATTGTCTGTGTAAGGATAAATGATAAAAGTGTGCAGGTAAGTAAAGAGATGATTAAAATTCTGCAGGCTGAATCTTCCGGCAAAAGACTTTACAAATATGAGATCGGGAAAACAGAGAAGAAAGTTTTTGAATTCCTCGAACAAAATGAAACCATCACCTCAAAGGAACTGGAGCAGGCAGCAAATATATCATCCAGGAGAGCCGCGAGAACTCTGATAAAACTTGTGAGGGCAGGATTGATTTTTATCCATACAAAAGATAACGGTGAAAATTTTTATACCAATGCCGGCTGACATTCCACATAAACTTTAATATCCCGCTATTTCCACAATAATCATAATCGTAATCATAATCGTAATCATAATCGTAATCATAAACTGGCAGAGCCAGAAAAAATGAGGAATTACAAATTGGCTTTCCCGCGATTTTTTTTGAATCGAATCTGCTTTGTAAAAGCAGCATTATTTCGGAAAGACCCTCTGGGGTAGTAAAGAATAAAAAAAATACTGTAAGATTGCAGTAGGAGATCAACAGAGCTAAACAAAGAAAAACTTCAATCCGAATTGCTGCAAAAAATTTCTTGCCATTTTACGCAGAATTTAACTCCTTACAGAATAATTGAATCCCTCCCCCCGTATAAAAAATAAACAATCACACCGCCGCCACCTGTCCCGGCCATCATACTCTTACTCCTACTCTTCCACTGATTTTTCATAAGGTTAATAAGGTTGAATATTACCGGTTTGTCACCCTGGCTATTAAGGTTAAAAAAATAAGGAATAAAGGTTTTTAAGCGTTTTTGTGCGATTTTGTGTTTTGGTGATTTTGTGGCTTTTTTTTGCCTCAATCCTCAAAGTTAGAGAAAACTAAGGTAAACTTTGCCTTATTAATTGTTCATTGTACATTATTAATTGTTAATTGAAATTTTGCCATTTTACGCAGAATTTTACTCCTTACAGAATATTTTCGCCCCGTATACAAAATGAATAACTCAGCCGCCGTCACCAATAGCGGCCATCATACTCTTACTCTGATTCTATACCACCCTTTAACATCAAAAGTTCGCATAAAAAAAGCCCCGCGCGGGGGCTTTAATTATTAAACAATTTCCAGCATTCGCTGAATAGGAAGTTTTGCTTTTTCAGCAAGGTCCTCAGGAACTTTCACCTCATATTTTTCATCGCGTAAAGCCTCATAGAGCTTTTCCACTGTTATCATCTTCATATATTCACAAACCGATTCTTCACTGACAGGGTAGAAATTTTTTGAAGGAGCTGTTTTTTTCATACGGTGTAATATCCCTACTTCGGTAGCGATCAGAAAATCATCCGAATCTGATTCTTTTACCCTGTTGATCATTCCTTCGGTGGAATATATCCTGATATTTTCATCACCGCCATACTGGAGTGATTTTAGCATACAAGATGTTGAGCAGCCACATTCCGGATGAATCAGAATTTCAGCGTCGGGATATTTAGCCTGGGCGTCGCCAAGATTCATTTCACCTATTTTTGCGTGAACATGGCAAGCGCCGTCCCATATTTCCATATCGCGGCCGGTAACGGATTTAACGTAGGAACCAGAAATTTATCAGGAAGGAACAGAATTTTTTTATCTTCCGGTATTGCCTCAACCACTTTAACCGCATTTGAAGAGGTGCAGCAATAATCGGTTTCTGCTTTTATCGCCGCGGTTGTATTTACATAAGAGACAACTACCGCTCCGGGATTTTCTTTTTTCCACTCAACAAGTTGTTCAGCGCTGATGCTCGCTGCCAGAGAACAACCGGCATCAGGATCCGGTATTAAAACTTTTTTATCCGGACTGATAACCGAAGCTGTTTCGGCCATAAAATGCACTCCGCAAAAAACAATTATTTCCGCGTCAGTTTTACCTGCTTCCTGCGCGAGTCCGAGTGAATCGCCCACATAGTCCGCTATATCCTGTATTTCGGGTATTTCATAGTTATGCGCGAGAATTACGGCGTTTTTCTCTTTTTTTAGTCTGTTTATTTCTTCAGTGAAATTTATTTTTTCACTCATCTTTGTTTCCTCTCAAATAAAAATGTTTTTCTCATGGAAAACTATGGAATTTCAAATTGAATTAAAAATATAAAGCGGGGCAATAACTTGTATACCTGTTAAATAAACCTCATACTTATATCCAGAGCCTTAACGGAATGAGTAAGAGCGCCTGAAGAAATATAATCAATTCCTGTTTTAGCCGTTTCTTTAAGTTTTTCCATTGTCATGTTGCCTGAAGCTTCTGTTTTACATCTGCCATCAATCAATTTAACAGCCTCACGCATCATATTGGCATCCATATTATCAAGCATTATTACATCCGGTTCAGCAGCCAGAGCTTCCTTCACCTCTTCAAGAGTGGTGGTTTCCACCTCAATTTTTACTTTACCCCCCGATTTTTCTTTCACCATTTTCACTGCTTTGGTTATATTTCCCGCCACCTTAATGTGATTATCCTTTATCATCGCCATATCGAATAAACCGATGCGATGATTCTCTCCTCCCCCCGCCGCGACCGCGTATTTGTCAAGCAGCCTGTGCCCCGGAACGGTTTTCCTTGTATCCAGTATTGTTACTCCGGTCCCTCTGAGAGCTTCAACAAATTCCGAAGCAGCTGTAGCTATCCCCGACATCCTCTGGAGGAAATTCAGGGCAGTCCTTTCTCCTGTAAGCAATGTCCGGTAATTACCGGTCATATTCAATATTCTATCCCCTTTTTTTACCGTGGAGCCATCTTCTTTAAGTATTTCATAAACAATTTCACCACCTAACCTTTCGAATACTTTTATAAAGATATCAATACCCGCGATTATCCCATCAGCTTTGGCTGCAAGATATACTTTTTTTTCCGCTTTGGCCGGGATAATCGAATCAGTCGTTATATCGCCCGATCCGATATCTTCTTCAAGCGCGAGGTCTATAATATTATCAATTTGGGGCGAATTTGTTAATCTATATTTTGTCATTTTGTCACCGGTTAGAATTCTGAAAAATCAGAGGTTTGTTTTCACTGGGAGCAGATGGGGGTCTTCCCCCTTTTTCTGAATAATATTTACAATAAAATCATCACTTTGCTTTGGGAAATCCTCCCTTATATGTCCTCCCCTGCTTTCCTCCCTGATAAGCGCCGATCTGGCAATCAGGATACAGACTTCAGCCAGACTCAGCAAACGAAGCCCGCAGAAATTATCCTCAAAACTGTTGGCCCTGTCAATAATATCTTCTATTTTCTGCACCGCTTTTTTAAGTGATTCACGGCAGCGGACAATACCCGCCTTCCTTGTCATAATATCTGCCAGGCGGTTTCGAAGCTCGAGCGCCTGCAATTCTTTTTCCGGTTCAATATTGTATTTCATTCCGGGGCTGTGCAAAAAATATCCCCTGTTTTCAAAATTGAGCGCGGCGTCAACCGCCCTTTTACCGAATACTATACATTCCAGCAGTGAATTGCTCGCGAGTCTGTTAGCTCCATGCACACCTGTGGCAGCGGCTTCCCCGCATACAAAGAGACCGCCTATATTTGTCTCTCCCATTAGTCCTGTTTTTACACCTCCTATCATATAGTGGGCGGCAGGAGCAACCGGGACAGGGTCTTTGGTGATGTCTATACCAAATTTTTTTGCTTCTCTGCTGATCGTGCTGAATCTCTTTTTTATTTTAACAGGGTCTAAATGATCGAGCTTAAGAAAAATATGACTGCTGCCGGTTTTTTTCATCTCATTATGAATCATTATCGATACAACATCCCTTGTGGCGAGCTCATCAAGTCCTTCCCTCAGCATAAATCTCTCACCCCGGTTATTAACAAGATGCGCTCCCTCTCCCCTTACAGCCTCACTCACCAGAAATGTTTCCCCGGTTTCAGTATACATAGCGGTGGGATGAAACTGGATAAATTCCATATCGGCCAGACATGCCCCGGCGTCATAAGCCAGGGCGATTCCATCGCCGGTGGAAGTGTGGGGATTGGTGGTTCGTGAAAAAATACCCGAGGCTCCGCCGGTCGCGAGAATTGTGGAGTTACTGGTGAGGATAAGATGTTTTCCGGTTATACTGTTATGGGCATAAACACCGCCGCAGTTGACGCCATCGCTGATAAGACGATAAGCCATGGTGTTTTCAAACACGGTAATATTTGTCAGAGCGCTGATTTTTCTTATTAGAAAATTAACAACCTCCCTGCCGGTCGCATCTCCTCCGGCATGAAGAACCCTCCTCTTACTGTGACCCCCTTCGAGTCCGAGCGCGAGTTTTCCCTCTTCATAATCAAATTGCATCCCCATGTCGATAAGATCAAAGACTCTTTCCCTCCCTTCATTTACCAGCACCTTTACCGACTCAGCGTTACAGAGTCCTTTGCCGGCTTTTATGGTATCATCAAAATGATCTTCGGGGGTATCATCCGGATCAACAACCGCGGCAATGCCTCCCTGTGCCCAGAAAGTATTGCTTGTCTGAAACCTGGATTTGGTAAGTAACGCGACTTTTCCAAAATTTGACGCATACGCGGCAGAATATAAACCGGCTAAACCGCTTCCGGCTACAACAAAATCAAACTTTAGTTCTTCCAATTAAATATTCCCATACAAAAAATTCCGGTTCAAAAATACAAAAGCCAGCGGCAAAAAGCATGATTATATTAAATTATTATTAAAAATAATTGGCTTCCGGCCTTTTACAAATAATTTTCCAGGAACCGACATCAGTTTATGCTGATCCTGAGAATATTTTCTTCTTTTTCCACATTCAGACCTTTAATATCTGATAGCGCTTCACTTCCGCTTATTCTTTTGCCATTATATTCGAAAGTTGTCTTGCCCATACTACAGCATTGAATAGTGTTTGTGCCGGGAACAGGATCAAGCCTTCTTTTTCCATGGGAACAATAATTTTCTACAGCATAAAAATTGTCATCTTCACCATGGACCAGAAGAACCCGTTTAGGCAGATCTTTTGACTCAATCCTCAGCGCCCCCGATTTCTGCACTAATTCAGGTGATTTTTCAATATCCACAATGATAATATCATTTTCATATTTCCAGCAGTCGGGATTCTGGGGCAGTTTTGTGGCACAAATACCCAAAATTCTCTGGAATACTGATCGCTTTAATGTTTTAACTTCCATTATAACTCCAAATCATTTATTTTGAGCAAAAATATCTATTAGGCTCTTTAAAGGAACATTCCCCGGTCAATCCTACTCTTTATAACTCATGCTTCCATAACCATATAGTTTCCTGAGATAGGCAATCTGCCCAATATGGTAGGTATCATGAGATGTGAGAAATGAGATTGCGCCTAGAAATGTCGTATCATCAACAGGGAATTGAAACCTCGATTTTTGACTCAGCTTCTCTTCATCAATTTCCTGAAGAGCTTCTTGCAGATTTTCCGATACAATTTCCCACGATTCTGTCACTTCTTCCGGGGATGGATATTCATCAATGTCATCATTACTTTTAGCGTCGGCGAATAATCCTTTTATCGGATATTCAATCTTTCTGCCGCACATCCGAAGCAAATAATTCCTGGCGTCAACCAAATGAATGAAGATAAACAGAATGGAGTTGGTGTCTTCCGAGGGTCTCTTTTGAAGGTCTTCGACTCTGATACCACCGATTGAATTCAGGCAGAGCCGGGTATTCAGCTTAAGAATATCATATAGCGGTTTTACTGATTTATTCATTTTATCTCCGCCTGTTATCTGTCAGTGACCTGTATATTGCCAGTATTATAACCGCGCCAAGCACAGCGCCAAGGAAACCCGCCCTTTCACCATAATGATAAAATCCGAAAAACTGCCCCAGGTAGGTGGCGACCACAGCGCCTCCGATTCCGAGCAGACTTGTAATAATACATCCTTTCGGATCTTTTCCGGGGAAAATTATTCTGGCAAGCAGTCCCGCCAGAAAACCAATAATTATAGTCCAGAGTAAATGCATTATTTTTTTCCCTTAAATTTGCTTATATAGTCGACAGAATAATCTGAAAGAATTAATCTGCCGCTTATTTCAGCCCTTTCTTCCAGAAGTTCATCCCAGTTTTCACATCCTTCCCAGAAAATCTTTTTCAGCTCGCTCATAGCCGAACTATGCGCTGCGGCCAGCTTCGAGGCAAGCATTTCAACAGCTTCGTCCAGTTCGGTGATTGAATCATAAATTTCGGTATAAAGTCCTCTTTCTTTTGCCCAGCCCGCGCCGCGCCAGTCATAATCCATTGACATCGCGCTGAAAGCGCTGCTTCCGATTTTTCTTTCAACCGCGGGTCCCACAACAAACGGCCCTATTCCAAGCGCCAGTTCACTTAATTTAATATGGGCTTCTTTTCCGGCCAGTGTATAATCAGCGGCGGCGGCGAGACCCACCCCTCCCCCGACAGCTTTTCCATGAATCCGCGCTATGATAAATTTCGGACATTTTCTCATCGCGTTTATTACCCGCGCGAATCCCATAAAAAAGTTTTTTCCTGTTTCAAAATCTTTAATTTCTATCAATTCATCAAAGGATGCTCCTCCGCAAAACGCCCCTTCTCCTTCACTTTCAAGAACAATCACTTTCGCCTCTTCCATTGATGCGGTCCGGGTGATGTTATCAGCGAGCGCCGAAAGCAGAGTTCCCGGAAGTGAGTTGCTTTTCGGATGATAAAATTTTATCCTGGCAATTCCGTTTGTAACCGTAATTGTAATATTTCCTTTTTCAACCATTTTTATCCTTTCAGAATATTTTTCAGGCTGGTGAAATGATCTATTATATAATCGGGGTTCTCACTTTTAATCTGCGCGAAAGATCTGTACCCGAACGTAACGGCGCATGTTTTCGCGCCGGCATTCTTTCCGCATTGAATATCCATTTCCGAATCCCCGACCATCATGGTTTTACCACATTCTTCTCCAAATTCCTCACAGATAAGACGCAGCGGCTCCGGATCAGGTTTTATTTTGACCCCCGGTTTTCTTCCATTAATGCTTGAAATAAATTTATCAAATCCAAAGTGTCCGGCTATCTTTTTTGCCTGGTCGTCACCCTTTGTTGTCAGTAGACCGATGCTGTAACCACGTTCTTTAAGAAACTGAAGTGTTTCATAAACACCCGGGTACACAACCGAATCATCAATAAAATCGAAATAATAACCCTTGTAAATACTGATAAAATATTCGAGATCATTAACCTCCACCGAAAGTTTATCAAAAATATCCTGGAAGTGAAGCCCGATCAATAAATTAAAATCATCCTCATTCATATTATGAGGAATCCCAAGTTTATCAAGTGTGTAAACGGTTGTGTTATAGATTGTTTTGTGAGAACTGACCAGTGTGCCATCAAGGTCAAATACGATAGCGCTGATGTGGGAATTGTTATTTGTAGGCATAATTTTTTATCGAAAAATAGTTATTTCATTCAATATTTCCTAACCGCGCGAAGCCTTAAGAGAATTGATTTTTCGGAATCAGGAGTGACAAAATTAAGAATTGATAAAATATAAACTACTCCCCCGACAAGATGTCGCGTGATTATTTTAAGCCCAACCTCATATTTAATCCTTCCAACCTACGATAATCGTAATTATTAACCGTCAGAGCCCGGAGTAAAGAGTGGTTAGTGGATAGTGAAGATTAAAAATAGCTATTCCTGCTTTAGGTAACTTCAAGGTCTGCAAAAAGTCCCGCCAGGGATTCTCCGCGGCGAACAGGCAGACAGAATACCTCAGTAAATTGATAGTTAAATAAAATTTTGTCATTTTACGCAAAATCTGACTGCTTATGGACCATTCTGACTTTCACCTGAAATTTGTCTTTTTTTTTGAGAGAGATCATTTTATATTAGTATTAATTTTTCTAATTTAGAATGGATTTAAAGAAATAAAATCGTATACTAAATCCGTTTTCTGTTACCACAGAAAAATTGTTAATTGAAAATAAACCGGGAGCAGTTTTTGAAGAGATTAACTTACCTTATTATTTTATTGATTTCACTCACACTATTCGCACAAGAAGAGAAAAACTACGTGCAGGGACAAATGCTTGTGCATCTGAAAAATGACGCGAGCATGCTAAGCTTATCTCAGGAATTTAACTCAATAGGACTGAAACCTGAAAGGCTTCTTTCGGCGAGGCTGAATATCTGGCTTTGCGGTTATAATTCGGAAACTGTAGAAGATAACTCAGCTCTTGATATGGTATATGGTTCCGACCAGGTAAAGATCGCCCAGTTTAATCACTTCATTGATGAGCGAACAGCGCAACCCGGGGAATCCGGTTCCAGAGATGGCGCAAGCCTTTTCCCTGATGATCCTTACTTCGATGAGCAATGGGCGCTGCATAATTACGGACAGACCGGCGGTGAGGCTGACGCGGACATCGACGCGCCCGAAGCCTGGGAACTGAGCCAGGGAGGCCCGACAGCTCTCGGAGATGAAGTTGTTATAGCTATCATTGATGGCGGAAGCGACCTTGATCATGAAGATATTCAGTTCTTCAAAAATGTTCATGAAATACCCGGCAATAATATAGATGATGATAATAATGGTTATATAGATGATTTCGATGGCTGGAACGCTTATAACCATAGCGGATATATACCGGATCACAGCCACGGGACACATGTGGCAGGATGCGCCGCCGCGGTTGGCAACAACGGAACCGGGGTGGCAGGTGTTAATCTTAACGCACTGATAATGCCTATCGCCGGCTCATCAACAACGGAAGATATTGTTGTTGAGGCATATAGTTATGTTCATGAAATGAGAAGCAGGTTTAATGAAACCAATGGTCAGTATGGAGCGTTCGTTGTAGTAACCAATGCGTCATTCGGAGTTAATTATGGCGATCCTGTCGATTATCCTCTCTGGTGCGCGATGTATGATTCTCTCGGAGCCGAGGGAGTTCTGAGCTGCGGAGCCACGGCAAATATAAACCTGAATGTAGATATTGAAGGGGATGTCCCGACTGCCTGCGGAAGTGATTATATGATCGCTGTAACCAACACAACCCATGAAGATGTTAAAAATTACGGCGCGGCATATGGCGCGACCACAATCGATCTCGGAGCGCCGGGAACAAATATTTATAACACCGTACCGGGAAATGGCTATGATTACAAAACAGGCACTTCAATGGCAAGTCCCACTGTTGCCGGAGCAATCGCGCTTATGTTTTCAGCAGCCAACCAGGGCCTGATGCAGGCATATAAAGAAAATCCCGCTGAAACCGCGCTCGCTTTCAAACAATTCCTTCTCGACGGTGTGGATATTCTGCCATCCCTGGAAAATGTAACTGTTTCCGGCGGAAGGCTGAATCTTTTTAACGCTCTTCTCCCTGTTATTTCTGATCCCGATACAGTCGCGCCGTCACAAATTACCGATCTCGCCATAGCGGAAGCAACTTCAGAATCACTGCTCCTTTACTGGACAGCCCCTTATGATACTTCACAAAACGGGGTAATCGCCTATGACGTCAGGTTTTCTTTATCCCCGATAATGAATGATGATGATTTTTATAACGCGGAGAAACTGACATTTCCGGAAGCGCCGGGAGAACCGGGAGAACCTGAAAGCCTGCTTGTTGAAAATCTCGAAATGGCAACAACGTACTATTTCGCGGTTAAATCCTCCGATATGTGGAATAATATTTCTTTAATCTCCAATCAGGCAAGCGGCGCGACTTACGGACCCCCTGAAATATCGGTGAATCCCGATGAGATAAATGTAAATCTTCCCCAGGGCGGAACTACTACAAGAGAATTTAACCTGGCAAATGTTTCGCAGGATAATTCAACCCTCACATATTCCATAAACCTGGAGAATAATTCTTTCCCTTCTGATGACGCGGTCAAAATAAAATTGAAACCACATAGTGTGGGGAACAGAAACATCAACCAGATAAAAGGCAAACCAATATCTGAAGGAGGACAGGCAATAAGGGGTTCGGGAGGTCCCGATCAATATGGTTATGAATGGATAGACAGCGACGATCCGGAAGGACCGGAATATATATGGCAGGATATATCGCAGACCGGGACATTAGCCACAGAATGGGTTCAGACCAGCACTTTTGAGCCAAAAGATGAAGGTTACGCGGGTCCTTATCAGCTCGGATTTAACTTCAGCTTTTATGGCCAATCTTATTCAAAAGTATTTATCGGCACCAATGGATTTATAACGTTTGAGGAATTTTCAGGTAATACATTTTCCATTCAGGAAATTCCCAATAGCGAAACACCAAATACTTTCATAGGAGCATTGAAAAAAGATCTGGATGGAACGGTTAACGGAGATGTTTATTATCTGGCAGACAACAATAAATTCATTATCCAGTATGATAACTGGGGTGAATTTTATGGAAGCGGTAAATATACCTTTCAGGTTGTTATCCATCAAAATGGGAAAATATTGGTTTATTACAATTCCTTTGACCAGGGAACAGTGAACAACTCAGCTGTCGGCATCGAAAACCAGGATGGAACGGACGGGCTTCAGGTTGCCTATTCTTCAACATATCTTCACGAAGAACTCGCGATAAAATATTCGGCTGAACCTGACTGGCTTACATCCAATACCGCTTCAGGAATATTATATAACGATAATTCTGTTGATGTTGAGCTGTTATTCGAAGCCCGGGGCTTCCCTCTCGGAGAATACTCCATGGATGTTGTGGTCACATCTAATGATCCGGTTACTCCTGAATTTGTTCTTCCGGTGACAATGATTATAGGTGAAGGAGGCGCGTCATGGTCCGCCGGCATTATGGTTGAAGATGCCGGAGGTCAGAGAAGCGGCCAGAACCTTCTTTTCGGACAGCATCCCGCGGCGACAGATGGAATCGATGAAAGTCTTGGTGAACAGGATCTGCCTCCTTATCCTCCGGCGGGAGTATTTGACGCCAGATTCCTGCTCCCGGGTGATCTCTCCTCCCTGACTGACATGAGAAATTCACTCCTGGAAGAAACAACCTGGCAGCTAAAATTCCAGCCGGGCGGAGATGGATATCCATTTACCCTCACATGGAGCCCTTTGGCCCTGCCGGAAGGTTCATTCCGTCTTGTTGATCCATTCGGCGGAGTAATGATTGATCTGGATATGAAACAGAACAGCGTTGTAAACGTTGATAACAGCGCGATTGATATGTTGTGGATAGAATATCAGCGGAACGTAACCTCTGAAATTTCAGTGAACGGAGGCTGGAACATGGTTTCGGTTCCCCTGCTGCTGGATGATATGTCAGTCAATTCAGTCTTCCCCGACGCGGCTTCACAGGCTTATACATTCGACAATGGTTATATCACTTCAAACCAGCTTGAAAACGGAACAGGTTACTGGCTGAAATTTAATGACGCCGCCACTTATGGAATTACTGGGAGTGTTCTTCCCGATATTGTTCCTGTCAACGAAGGCTGGAATATGATCGGATTTTATAATACTCCTCTTGACGCTGATATTATTATGTCTGATCCATCCGGTATAATTATCTCACAATTTTTTGGCTTTGACAATGGTTATTTCGGAGCCGAAACAATTAACCCCGGTGTGGGATACTGGGTAAAAACCAGCGGCGCCGGTGAACTCTACTTACCTCCACCCCCGCTAAGGAAAAATGGAAATGGAAAAACAATCGCGGAGATTCCTGAAAACAGCTCGAAGCTTATCGTTACTGACGCTTCAGGCAGCCGGGTTACTCTTTACCTGATCGGCAATGAAAAAAATAATGCCCCGTTCGAGCTCCCCCCGGCTCCCCCCGACGGCATTTTTGACGCCCGGTTTTCATCCGGTTATTTCGCTGAATCACTGAATAATGATACTGAGCTGATACTCAGTTCCGCATCCTATCCGGTTAAAATAACTACTGAAAAAGCAAAATTTAACATCATTTTTAATAATGGTGAGAATTTTACGCTGACTCCTGAAAATCCGGTGATCATAATAAACCCGGCTGTAACTTCTGTTGGTATCGAAGGGATAGAAATTCCGGTGAGTTATTCATTGACACAGAATTACCCGAATCCCTTTAATCCAGCCACGCAAATTCAATACTCTCTTCCGGTGGATGCCTCGGTAAATCTGCAGGTCTATAATCTTCTGGGGCAGAAAGTTTATGATTCGGGCAGCATCAATAAAAAAGCCGGTTATCACAAATATGAGTTCGACGGGGAAAAACTTTCCAGCGGACTTTACCTCTATACACTCAACGTAAAAGGAACTGACGGATCAAAATTCAGCCAGACTAAAAAAATGATGCTGATGAAATAAATTTAACTTAGATTGTTGTTTTGAACAAAATTAAAGAAACCCCTTTAATCTTAATGATTGAGGGGTTTTTTATTTTCCGTGGAATGAATCGCTGTTTCTCTCCACCCTGCCGGGACTTTTCACAACTTGTCTTCCCGTTTTTTTGCCGATGAATATCTTTTAAGAACCGCCTTTTCTTCCCGGGAACAGGAGTTTCGCAATTAGTAAAAAATCTTTTATGGCGCTTTAATTATCATTTTCAGCAAAAGGAAATTCCAGTATAAAATCAGAACCCTTACTCTCTTCACTTCTGAGTGTTATTTTACCTCCCAGAAGAGATGTATATTTTTTCGCGATCGACAAACCCAGTCCGGTTCCCTGGTAACTCCTTGTGGTCCCCTCGCTTGCCTGCCTGAACTCATCAAAAATAAGCTCCATTTTATCGTTGGGAATTCCAATTCCTGTATCGCTGATAATTATTTCAACTGTTCTGTTTTTTTCAGTCTCTTTAATCGCGACTGAAATTTTAACTTCCCCTTCATCAGTATATTTAATCGCGTTATTCATAAGGTTTATCAGCGCTTCCGAAATGAGCCTTTTATCTGTCCTGATAAGAATGCGCTTCGGATTATATTCCTTAATCAGCTCCAATCCTTTCTGTTCCGCCGCTTTGTGGAATTCAGAGTAAACTTCATCCACGATCGGAATTAGGTCAACTAATTGATAGTTAATTTCGGTTTTATCAAACTCAAATTTTGTAAGATCAAGTATTTTTGACAGAGTATCGGTCAGTCGCTTTGATGTTCTGACAATACCCTCAGCCATTTCTTTTTCTTCAGGGTCTTCAAGAATTTCCGCTAGAAGATTGGCGTACCCCATTATGCCCACAAATGGCGTCCTGAGCTCATGACTCATATTCGCGAAAAAGATTGTTTTCAGCCGGTTCATTTCCACCGCTTTTTCTTTGGCGTCAATGAGTTCCAGAATCATTTTTTTCTTCTCGGTGATGTTCTCCTTCATCGCTACAAAATGAGTAATTCTGCCATCACTATCCTTCAGAGGAGAAATAAACGCGTTTTCCCAGTATAACTCACCCTTTTTGTTCCTGTTATTTATTTCACCCTGCCAGTTTTCACCTTTAAGAATTGTTTCCCAGAGGTCCTTATAAAAATCCACTGAATGTTTTCCCGATTTAAGAATATTCGGGTTTTTCCCAATTGCCTCTTCATAACTATAGCCGGTTATTTCAGTGAACCTGCTATTAACAAACTCAATAGTTCCGTCGGTGGAAGTAATAAGCACAATAACCGGGCTCTGCATGACCGCTTTCGAAAGCTTTCTTGTGGTATCTTCAGAAAGTTTTCTCTGGAAAAATGATCCCAGTTCATGCGCAATCACATTCAAAATATCTATGGTATCATGATCAAATTTATCATCACTTTCGTAATCCTGTATTACGACCGCGCCATAAACACTTTCATAAACCATAACAGGAGCGCCTATCCAAACCTCAGGTACTGTACCGATTAAATCAATTTCACCTGATTCATGGAGCCGCAGAATATCATCTTTTTAAAACAATAATGTCTTTCTGCCCTTTATCACCTGTCCCGTTAATGATTTTTTAACAGGCCATGAGCTGATAAAATCTTTTTCATCACGCGGAATATTGGCTGAAAGTATGCCTTCTTTTTCATCATGGAAAACAATCACAAGATTTTTTGTCACTACCAGTTCTTCCAGCTCTTTGACTATCGTCTTAAAGAGTGAGGAAAAACTTTTTGACATTAAAGCCGCGTTAGATATGGCATATTGCATTTTCTTAATGTTTTCCAGTCTTTTTCTGTCAGTAAAATCGCTGTGACTTACTCTTCTGCCTATCCATTTCCCATCCCTGTTATAAACAGGCTGACATATATGATTTATCCACCTTATTTTTCCATCCTTTCTCTTAATGCGGAATTCGATATTGGCAGTGTCATTTTCTCTGAACATTCCTTTTTCATGTTCCTGCAATATATGTGCGTCTTCCTTAAAAATAATTTCAGAAATCAGAGAAGGATTATCGTAAAATTCTTCTGCCCGGTACCCGGTTATCCTTTCACAGGCCGGCGAGGTATAAATCAGTTCCCGGTTTACGCCAAACCACATTTCCCAATCATACGTATAATCCGCGACTGTCTTAAAACTTTCTCTGCTCTCCCTCAGCGCTTCCTCAGCCTCTTTCCTCTCCGCGATAAAGCGGGCCTGCTGCACATTCTGATACGCTATTGATGAGAGTTGTTTTGCGATAGTGTATAATGTTTGAGCAATCAACTCGAATTTTTCATTCGACATTACCGGAATCTCATTAAAGGCTTCCGCAAATGATTCTTCATCAAGGTCCAACTCACCCGCATAATTCCGAATGTCATCAATATTTTGACCTGGGTACCTCACCTGTCCGATAAGCCAGTTAGCGATATGTTTTCCTCCCACGGTAATGCTCGCCCCGGCGTTACTGAGACCCGCGCTCAAACATGGTTGAATTGTTGGCCCCTCCATATTCAATTTCCCAATTGCGGCATCTGATTTCATGCAGTTTATTTTCCCTTTTTCGCTTTTCCTTACGAATTCACCGCAGAGTCTCGAAAAATTCGAAGGTTTAGTTAAAGGGGTTCCATCAGGTGTTGTAATCAGTGAAGCGATTCCATGAGATTTGGCAAAAAGGTCCTGAATCTTTTGAATTTCATTAAGATCAAAAAGGTCTTCAAATTTAAGATCATCAATCTTTTCAATTGGTTTGGTAAGAGCGATTATTCTTTGTTCAAGCGCCTGCTCATTTTTTTTCTGCGAAGTTATTTCCTGGAATACAACCGCGATGATACCATATTCAGGAGAATAAACATGTTGTTGAAAATATCCATCTCGTTTTGAGCTGTATGATACAAAAGTAATTGACGCCCCGCCAAATGCGACTGATGAATATTTGTCCATGTAAGGTGGAATTTCTTTTTTATATAATTCCGATCCGCGCCTGCCAATAACCTCTTCTCTTTTATAACCAAGAATTTCTTCAAATTTTTTATTTACATCAATGACCTCATAATCGACCGCTTCCCCCTTATCATTGAGAATGATTTTATTCACAGATATTCCAAGTATTGTATTAGTGAAGAGCTTTCTGTACTTTGCTTCGCTGGCTTCAATTGATTTTTGTTTCTTTCTTTCCTCAGTCTGATCGCGGAATATTAAAACAACTCCGATTATCTCTCCGGATTCATTTTTTATGGGAGCTCCGCTGTTAGCGATTGGAATTTTTTCCCCTTTCCCGGAAATCAAAACGGTATGATTCGCGAGGCCCACGATCCTGCCGCTGCTCAAAACTTTTCTTACAGGATTTTCAACTACATCACCGGTTATCTCATTTTCAATTACAAATATCTTCTCAAGAGGTTTATTTTTTACCTTCTTCTCACTTCGCCCCAGGATTTTTTCCGCAGAGTAATTCACAGTTTTTATTTTTCCCTCCTTAT
This sequence comes from Melioribacteraceae bacterium, assembly GCA_963677445.2. Lineage (GTDB taxonomy): Bacteria > Bacteroidota > Ignavibacteria > Ignavibacteriales > Melioribacteraceae. The sequence continues at coordinate 69,173 of CAXXGF010000036.1, forward strand.
CTGTAGTAATTACCGCGTCCCCAATACTGTATAAAGCTGTTTTAAATTCCTCCTCTTTTTCCCATAATGACTTGTAGAGCGATTTCTGCCTATTATTATAGACTAATACAAAACCAGCCCATAACAAGGCTATTATCAGCAGAATCATTAACAGTATCAGCCGCGACTGCCTGTTTATTTTGTTAAGAAGTTCATCTTTGTCAATTTTCGCCACCATATACCAGGGTGTCCCAGGTATATTGTCGATATAAGTCAGCACTTCCTCACCTTTGTGGTCTTTCCCTTCATAGATTCCTTTGTATCCTTCGACTGCCTTAACAGCGGGCACATTTTTTTCTGTTTTCTCTATTCTGAATTGAAGAGCGCTACCGGTTTTATTCCTGAACTCATTTAGGAATAATACACCCGAATCCTCTTCTCTCAGTAATAAAGTCTCGGCAGATTTGCTCGGGGTTGGCCAGGATTTCACAAGCGGAAATAAATATCTTTCCGGATCAATGCGAAATATTAAAAATGCGGGCAGATTCCGCCCCACCTTTTTTATTGCCGTTATAAAATCGATATATATTTTTTTACTTTTTTCTGAAATATACAGATCAGAACTAATTGCGACGGGGGTTTTTGCGGCTTTACCTATCAACACGACAAGATTGCTGTCAACTCTGTTTCCCTTATTTAAGCCGGTTAGAATTTTTCCAATAGTGTCGGCGACAAAAACATCATCGAAAGAATGGTTCAGTTTCAGTTTTTGTAAAAAATCAGATAATCTTTCATCCGACCCCCTCGTTGAGAGAAGTCGTTCAACCTGCGGGACCAATTCATTATCGTGCGAAAAATAAAATGCGTGATCAAGTTTATCACTATACCAGTTTGATATTTGGGCAATTTTTAGTTCAGCTATCCCTTTCAGAGTAGCAATCTTTTCAAGTCTTTCCGATTCAGTCCGAAAATTATAATAATAATATCCGGCTGAAATTATTATAATACTGATAAATATTAATAATATTGTCAGTTGTTTTTTGTTGGTCATCATTATCCGACTTCATCCACCGTTTCAGTAAATCACAGAAAACACTAAATATTATCGTTAAAAACTGATAAAACATTAGAAAAATTCACTAAAATTAAAAGAATTACTATTCTGGTTAATTTCTTTTTTCAAGACTGCTAAAACCGCAATAGAAAGATAACAGGAATCGACGAAAAATATCCTGAGACGGCCGAACAAGGATAAAAAATATCCTGTATAAATAATCTTACTCGTCCCCGGCGTTGTTCCTCGACGATAATGTTTTTCGAGTATAATTACAAGTAGAGTTTCACTCTCAATGGGATGGCCCAGGAGTACGAGTACCTGGAACAATTCGACGGGATATTTTATAATCATAAGCATAAACAATATTTAGTCAGATTCTTCTTTTAACTTTTTACACTTTAACGCGGGAACCTTACTAATATGGAGCCTGAAGAAATACCATTATCTCCAAAAAGTTATACTCCTCTTCTTAACCGGATATTAAAATGAAATCTCGCCTCTTTTTTTTACTCATACTCCTATGTACATTTTGCACACAGTGTAAATGATTTACACACCCTGTGGAATATGTCACCCTTAAACAAAACTTAATTGTCATATATACATCAAATTTTCCCCCGATAAATAATTTTTTTATCATTATATTTTATTGGTGTAAAAATTGAGTATCATAACAAAAAACAAAAAAAAACGGATATGAAAAAAATACTGCTGGCGCTAATTTTATCAGGTTTATTCTGCTCCCTGAAGGGGCAATCTTATACTGAAAATTTCTCTCCCGTTATTGGATTCCGGTTCGGATATTTTACCCCTGCCGCCTCCAATTTCGGAGATGTGTATGATGAAAGTGATCTTTCCTATAACGCAAGTCTCGCCCTGGGTGTTAACAATTTTTTCTTTTTTGCCAAATACCGGAAATTCACGGCGGATGGAAGCTCAATAATAAAAAACATGGATCATACCGGGAATGCTCACTGGAAACAGGACATATTTTTAGCGGGATTACGGATTTACACACAAAGTAAAACTGACCTCTGCGCTTACTTTGAATTTGGTCCATGTTATTCTTCTGTTACCGAATCGATCGGTCTGGAGGGATATACAATCAGTGAATTTGACTCCAAAACTGAGCGAGAGAACTGGGGATTCGGGGTAACCGCAGGATTTGACTATAAACTTGTTGATATGGTATCACTGAATGCCGAGGTAGAATATACTCATATTAATATTGACGCTACGGAAGGTCTGCCTGAATCAGGTATTAGCGTTGGCGGACTGTTTTTGGGAATCGGACTAACTCTGCATCCATTTTAGGAGAAAATCATGAAATCGATTAAATATATATTATCAATTTTAGCCTTGCTTTTTATTTTCTCATGCACCGAAGATGAGAGTCCGGAAATTCCTTCAGGAGATATTACAGCCCTTAAAATCGTCGCGAATGATGATACACTTAACATAGCGATAGTTGATGAACCCCTTGAACTTGCCCTTGAGGCTGTTTATGTCGATGATAAATCATCAACTGTATATAATATAGGGATTCTGCAGACCGCACAGGTAACAACAACAAGCCCCGATACTACACGGGAATCTTTCGACAGATTTGACGCAGAATGGAATTCAGCTAATTCGGATATAGTGACTGTTGACAATGGTGTTATTGATGCGGCCGGCATTTCCGGATTCACAAGTATCACAGCATCGGCACAGGGAGTTTCATCTCCTCCGCTATATATTAATGTTACCGGAACTCCCGGCGCGCCGGGTCTTGTAATAGACCCTCCTGTTTCCACTGTGGTTTTTGAAGATGAGATAACTGTTGAAGGAAATGTACAGATTCTCACCTGGCTGGGAAATTCGACTTTACTTGCCGCTGCTGAGAGCAGATCGGGATTTAACGGTAATATCAGCTATAACAATCTTGGTGATTTTACTTTTACGGTAAACAGTCTTGAGACAGGAAACAGTATTATCTACGTTACGGCAACACATCCGGCCGACAGCCAGATACAAACAGTTAAAGAAAAAGAGGTTATTTATTATCCTTATGGTTCTGATGAAGCCGACGCGGTTACAGGCGACTGGCAGGGAACCCATGATGGCAAAAACTTCGAATTCCTGATCACTGAAAATTCATCAAACGGCGACTACGAAATATCGGGCGCCCTATCCCTTGAATTTGAAGTATTCGGACTTATCCCGAATATTCCCTTCACAGGTAAACTTTATGATGATGGTTATTTCGAGGCCGATCTCTATAAGGATGATTCCGGTACAAAAACCAGCGGCAAACTTATGGGCAGGCTTGGTTCATTATCAGCAGTATCGGGAGAAATTGACGCGAAGGCTGAATATCTTTTCCTTCCGGCAATCGAGAAAAAAACAACCTGGAGCGGCAGTAAGAACTAATTTAGTCTTATATATCACTATGCTGTCTGATATTGTCGGGAGCCGGGAAGAACCGTGAACCCGGAACAAAACGGGGGCTTTGGGCGGTAAAAGAAAACTGTTGACAATTTACATGTTTTTTTCTTATTCTTAATGTAGATTTTTCAATCAGAATATTTCTTTTACTGAATGGTGTATTATGGCAAATGTTCCGCCAAAAACAAAACTGAAAAAAGAGCTTCGGCTAATTGATATATATGCCATCGCCACCGGCACCACTTTAAGCGCCGGTTTTTTCCTGCTTCCCGGAATTGCCGCTTCACAGGCTGGCCCCGCCGTAATTCTTTCTTACCTGATAGCAGCAATTCCTCTTATCCCATCAATGTTCAGTATGATTGAACTTGCCACAGCTATGCCAAGGGCGGGAGGTGTATATTATTTTCTCGACAGAACACTCGGACCTTTTTTTGGCACCATCGGCGGACTCGGCACCTGGTTAGCCTTAATATTAAAGGTCGCGTTCGCTCTTGTTGGAATGGGCGCTTATATTTCCCTTTTTGTCGAGGGACTCGCGATAACTCCCATCGCCGTCACTCTGGCAATTCTGCTGGGAGTTCTGAATTATTTCGGTTCAAAGAGCAGCGGCAAAATACAGGTCATCCTCGTATTTGGTTTGCTTGCTATTTTATTGCTTTTTGTTGGCGGCGGTCTTCCTGAATTAGAACTTTCCAATTTCGCCAATTTTCCGGGTGAAGATTTTTCCTCCATATTTTCAACCGCGGGACTGGTTTATATAAGTTATATTGGTGTAACAAAAATTGCCAGTTTATCAGAAGAAGTTAAGGAACCTGAAAAAAACCTCCCGAGGGGAGTTATACTCTCCTTTATAACCGCTATTATAATTTACGCGCTTGGCACCACAGTGATGGTCGGGGTTATTCCTCTTGACGATCTAATGGCAGACCTGACACCCGCTGCGACAGCCGCTGATTATATCGCCGGAGAAATTGGAGTTATATTAATTTCTGTCGCGGCGATACTGGCGTTTATATCTGTAGCTAACGCCGGCACACTAAGCGCTTCCCGTTATCCCCTTGCTATGAGCCGGGATCATTTATTTCCACAGATTTTCAGAAAACTCGGTTCGAAAGGCAGTCCTGTATATGCCCTTATATTAACCGTCGCAATTATAATTTCTCTTATTATTTTGCTCGATCCCGCGGGAATTGCCAAACTGGCCTCCTCATTTCAACTGCTTATGTTCGCGCTTATCTGTCTGGCAGTAATTGTAATGCGTGAGAGTAAAATTGATTCTTATGACCCGGGCTATAAATCCCCTCTTTATCCCTGGATGCAGATATTTGGAATTATTTCATCATTCTGGCTGATATTCGAAATGGGGTGGCTGCCAATAGCGTTTACCGGTGGTCTGATATTTACCGGCTCTATATGGTATAAATTTTACGGTTCAGAAAAAGTTTCAAGGAGCGGAGCCGTTTACCACGTTTTCGAAAGGCTTGGAAGAGGCCGTTATGAAGGACTGGATATTGAATTGCGCGGTATTATGAAAGAAAAAGGATTAAGAGAAACTGATCCCTTCGACTCCGTTGTTGTTCACAGCCATGTTATTGATATCAAAGGTGTCGGAGAATTTAATGACATAGTAAAGGATGCCTCAGAATGGCTGGCTGGTTTTGTTGAGCACTCAGGAGCTGATATAGCCAACCAGATAATGGAGGGAACAAGAATTGGAGCCACTCCCGTCACTCACGGAGTCGCGCTTCCCCACCTGAGAATAAAAGGGCTGGATACACCCAAAATGGTTCTGGTCAGAGCATCTGAAGGAATTCATATTATTTTCAACAACCCTCTCACAGATAATGAGGAAGAGGAACAGAATGTCGAGGCGGTTTTTTTCCTTGTAAGCCCCGATAATGATCCTTCACGGCATTTGAGAATGCTCGCCCGCATAGCGGGAAGGGTTGATGAAGATAGTTTTCATTCCGACTGGACTAAAGCGGAAAATCAACAGCAGCTGAGGCACTCCCTGCTGCATAATGATAACTGGATATGCCTTACCCTCCGGGAAAACCACAAAACGGATCAACTAATAGGAAAATATCTAAGGGATGTTCGTTTTCCCGGCAGCTGTCTGGTCGCGCTGGTCAACAGACATGAGGAGACTCTCATCCCAAGGGGTGACACCCGCCTTGAAAAAAATGACAGGCTGACAATTATTGGAGATCCGAAAGGAATACAGAAAATACACAAACAATATGAATAGAATTACCATGGTCCTTTTCTAACAAATCGGGGAAACCAGGTTTATGATTTCATTGAACAGAGTTTTTGTTTTAATAATTATTCTGATTTTTACATTCGCGTGTGAAGAAAAAAAGGAAACCCCCAAAAACACGGTTAATATTGTTAATCTCGACCTAGATAAAATAAAAAAACGCGGCAAACTCATTGCCATAACAGGTTATAACGCTTATAGTTACTTTATATACCGCGGAAGACCCATGGGGTATGAATATGAGCTTGTGAACCGCCTTGCCGAACATCTGAATGTATCGGTGGAATTTATAATTGAGAAAGATTTAGGCAAAATGTTTGAAATGCTTGATAATGGTGAGGGTGACCTTATTGCCTTCAACCTTACCGTAACAAAAAAAAGGAAGCAGCGTGTAAATTTCACAAGCTACCATAATACCACCCGGCAGGTGCTGGTTCAGCGGAAACCTGAAAACTGGAGAAAAATGAAATCACATCAGATTGAAAAAGAACTTCTCCGTTCCCCGATTGACCTCGAGGGAAAGACTGTTTTTGTCAGGCACAGTTCGGCTTATCTTAACAGAATGGAAAATCTGGAGGATGAGATCGGGGGTGATATTATCATTAAAGAGGCAGGACCTGATGTGAGTACGGAAGACCTTATTGAAATGGTGGCTGACGGTACAATTGAATACACAGTTTCAGATAAAAATATTGCCATGTTAAACCAGGCTTATTATACCAATCTGGATATCAGAACAGACATTTCCCTGCCTCAGAAAATTGCCTGGGCAGTGAGAAAAAACGCCCCGATGCTTCTGACCGCCATAAACTCCTGGCTTGATGAACTCAAAAAACAGCCCGACTATTATGTCATTCATAATAAATATTATTCCAACCGGAACGCATTCCGCAACCGTATGACAACTGACTTTTACCTTCACAAGGGAGGTAAAATATCAGAATATGATGATGAATTGAAAGAATATTCGGAGCAATTGGGATGGGACTGGCGCATGCTTGCCTCTCTTATTTTTCAGGAATCCCGTTTCGATCCTGAGGCTAAATCCTGGGCCGGAGCAGTGGGACTCATGCAGCTTATGCCGCAAACAGCCGGTCAATATGGTGTAAAGAATCTTGAAGATCCTGAACAGAATCTTAAAGCCGGCATTAAATATCTGCAATGGCTCGATAATTACTGGAAAAAAGAAATTGAAAATAAACAGGAAAGATTAAAATTCGTTCTCGCTTCATATAATATTGGTCTGGGGCATATTATTGACGCGCGCAGACTCGCCGAAAAATATGGCGCCGATCCGAATATCTGGTTTAAAAACGTTGAGTTGTATCTGCTTAAAAAATCCAACTCAAAATATTACAATGATGAAGTCGTCCGGAACGGGTATGCTAAGGGAACAGAGACTATCCGTTATGTTGAAGAAATCCTGGAGCGTTTCAGTCAGTATAAACAGTTTATCAGCTGATAAATAATAATTCCGGACGCCGGGCCGGAATAAATGAGAAATTGATTTTGTCAGGCGTTATGATTTCGCGATCTTTCTGCAATTCTTTTGGCTCCATTCCGAATCGTTTATTATTACAATTTAAAATCTGCCCTATCGCACTAAATTAAACCGCGTCCACGACAACAAAAGGAAAACTCAGAACTCCTGATCCCGGTTATAAAAAACGATAACCTTCATGTATTAATTCGCAAAATAAAATCGCAGGATACAACTCTGGAAGAAAGTCCCGTCAGGGACGACAGAGAAAAACTACTTTCATCCTTTTAGATGGAACATCTATTTTATTGTTTGCTCGATGAATTAGAAATACTGTTTATATTGAAAGCTTGGGATATAATAATTCGCGATGAACTTCCGCGTTTTCATTTTGCGAGAGGTAAGGAATTCTGAAACTGATACAGCGCAAAAAAAATCCCGCCAAAGTGACGGGATTATAATATATTAAAATTAATAATATTTCTTACATGTAACGGTTTTGAACCTTAAGCCTGTTAAGCGCACGTTTAAGAGCCAGTTCGGCCCTGTCCAGATCAGTATCTTTAGCATGTTCACTCAACCTTTTACGCGCTCTTTCTTCGGCAGAGTGCGCTCTTTCGGCATCAATTTCTTCAGGTTTTTCGAAACTTTCGGCAAGAATAATTATCTTGTTTTTCAATACTTCAACAGTGCCGCCGCCGGTAGCGAAAACCATCTCCTGATCGGTTGTGTCAACCATTTTGACCATTCCAATTTCGAAGGAACTCAGGATTGGAGCATGGTTAAAAAGCACCTGAAAACCGCCGAGAGACCCGGGAACACTGAGTGATTTTATTTCACCGCTGAAAGCTTCTTTTGCCGGTGTTATTACTTCGACTAACATCGTTTTCATTATCAGGCCTGCATTTTCTTCGCTTTTTCAACAGCTTCTTCAATTGTGCCAACATAGAGAAATGCCTGTTCCGGAAGATCATCATGTTTACCATCGATGATTTCACGGAAACTTCTTACCGTATCTTCCAGCTTAACATATTTACCCTCGATACCGGTAAACTGTTCAGCGACATGGAAGGGCTGGCTGAGGAATCTCTGTATCCTTCTCGCGCGGCGGACGATAATTTTATCTTCGTCACTGAGTTCATCCATACCAAGAATATTTATTATGTCCTGAAGATCTTTATATGCCTGTAAAATTTCTTTTACATTTTTTGCCACATCATAATGTTCCTGACCAACTATGCCCGGCTCAAGAATTCTTGAAGTTGAATCGAGAGGATCAACCGCGGGATAAATACCAAGCTCTGATATCTGACGGCTTAACACTGTGGTAGCGTCAAGATGTGAGAATGCCGTAGCGGGAGCGGGGTCGGTAAGGTCATCCGCGGGAACGTAGATCGCCTGAACAGAAGTAATAGAACCTTTATCGGTTGATGTAATTCTTTCCTGAAGTTCACCCATTTCAGTAGCGAGGTTAGGCTGATAACCCACTGCCGAAGGCATACGCCCAAGAAGAGCGGACACTTCTGAGCCTGCCTGTGTAAAACGGAAAATATTGTCGATAAAGAGAAGAACGTCCCTTCCCTCTTCATCACGGAAATATTCTGCCATAGTAAGTCCTGTAAGACCCACCCGCAGACGCGCTCCGGGAGGCTCATTCATCTGGCCGAAAACAAGCGCTGTTTTTTCCAGAACGCCCGATTCTTTCATTTCGAGCCACAGATCATTTCCTTCACGGGTTCTTTCACCCACACCGGCAAAAACCGAATAACCGCCATGCTGCTTGGCAATATTATGAATCAGCTCCATAATGATTACGGTTTTGCCAACACCGGCGCCGCCGAAAAGACCTGTTTTTCCACCTCTGGAATATGGTTCAAGAAGGTCAATAACTTTTATGCCTGTCTCAAACATCTCCTGGGAGGTGCTAAGTGTATCAAACTTAGGCGCTTCGCGATGGATATTATAGTATTTTTCCGATTCGATTGGATCGAGTCCGTCAATTCCTTCACCAATAACATTTATAAGGCGGCCTAAAGTTGGCGGTCCGACCGGAACCGAAATCGGAGAGCCGGTATCTAAAGCTTTCATACCTCTGACCAGTCCGTCAGTAGTATCCATCGCCACAGTTCTCACCCTGTTCTCACCAAGATGCTGCTGCACTTCAACTATAAGCTCCTCTTCAACCCCTTCAACGTTTGTACGGTGAATTTTAACGGAGTTAAAAATTTCCGGCAGATGTCCATCCGGAAAATCTATGTCTACCACCGGTCCTATAACCTGTACTATTACACCTTCAGCACTTGCCATTTCTCTCCCTGGAAATAATTTAAGTAAACTGCAAATTTAAATAATAACATTCCTTTATTCAAACAGATGGATACATTTATTTTAAAAGCATCATTTTTTTCGAATATATCCTTTCCGAGGTCTTCAGTCTGTAAATATATAATCCGCTGGAAAGTTCTCCGGCGTCAAAATCATAAACGTTCAAACCGGCCTCTGCCGTTCCATTAAAGATTGTTGCCACTTCCCTGCCAAGCATATCATATACGACAAGACTGGCTTTTGCCCTTTCAGGCATAAAGAAAGTGATTGTAGTAACAGGATTAAAAGGATTTGGATAATTCTGACCAAGCTCAATTGTTTCAGGATATAATCCTTCCTCTTCAACCGAAGTAATTATCGGAACAACAAATGATGTTGTGCCTCCAAGTTCGTTATATCTCTTTTTAAATTCCTGCATATACTGGTTCGCGATAAAAATATCATGGATGAAGAGTGTGTTTTCATCATTATCATTCTCGGCCGCGGCCGACCAGTTATGTGAACCGGAGTAAACAACCGGATCGCTGGAAGGATAGGATGCGTCTGTCATGCCGTATTTATGATGCAGGGTGCCTCCGAGGGTATATTCAAAAACTTCCGAAATGGCGAGCAGGTTATTATATTCCGATCCCTGGACGTTTATATTGTCGATAATTCCTCTGACATCAGACACACCGGCGCTGATTCTGCCTGCAATAGCGTCAAAAAGATCATTACTTGTAAATACAAGAAGAGAATAATAAATTGAACTGTCGGCGCTGTTGATAGCGGTTTCTATCTGGTTCTCTGTATTATCCGAAGGGCTGAAATACAATCCGACTTCTTTCCCCCCTATGCTGAAGGTATGAGTCGTATTATCCTGTTTGAATGGCCCGAATTTAGCGTTTGAGGAGTTGGGTGTGTCACCATTACTTCCCCACATCTCTTCAAATTCTGTCTTATAAGCCTCAGCTAAATTATGGTCATTGATTTCAATTACATTATTGCGCCAGTCAAGTTCACCCGATGTCCAGTTCCATGAACCGGTCCATACCCAGTCGTTATCCGGATCACTGTCACGGCCGTCAATGATAGCAAATTTATTATGCATGATTCCATTGATCGCCGGACGCTGACTCATCTGTATCCCATTATTGAGAAGCACCTGCATTGAGCTTTGTATGGTCCTGTTATCATAAACCACTCTTATTTTAACACCGCGCTGCTTAGCGGCTACAATTGCGTCGGCAATATCATTCATTCCATAAAAACTATAAAGAGCGATATCAATTGAATATGTCGCGGAATTTATTCTTTCAATCACCTTGGCCTTAAAATCGACATTTCCCATCGCTTCGTTACCCGGAATGGCAACAGAATTGTCGACACCGTAATTAAAATATACATTTATTGTTCCGCTGGAAGGATTCGGATTAGCGGTGTTGACACTGTATATCGCGCTTTCACTTGTGCCGTGCGAATTGGTTGAATAAGCTCTGAAATAATATTTTGTGAGGGGGTCGAGTCCATCAACTAAAACAACATGATAAGTGGTGTCCTCTTCAATAATTTTTGAACCCAGTTCCAGGTCTTCAGTTATTCCATACCTTACTTCACTATTTCCCTTTCTGATCGTGTTAAAATAAACAGAAAAGGAAGTTGTGGTTATATTGGACGCGACTACAGGACTGATAATTACAGGCTCATTACCTGTAATAATATCCTCAATAAAACGTGGAAGAAGCTGATAACCATCATCATAAGGAGGGCCGTAAACATACTGCCCGAGAACGCCGACTACATCAACCGACCCGGAGGGGATTGGTGTATTAATTACAGATGTAACGTCGTTATCAATTCTTATCTCCATGCTTCCGGTGGCATCTGAAATATTATAATTTGTGTTGCCCGAAAAGTTACCGCTCGCGTTAATTGTTACCTCATTTAACCTGATAAGGGAACCTTCATATTCTTCCAGACCGTTCCACGCCTGGCCAAGAATATCGGCAATTGAAAGATTTAACGGCTCAATTTCACATCCCGATTTGTGAACCGTTAAACTGGAGCCGGGATTGCTGAAAAGCAGTTCTGTCAGGCCATTATATTGTCCGACTTCAGCGGAAACAGTTACTGAATCACCAATCTGAACCTGTCCGGCAAATCCGCTGCCATAGACAGATATACCGGCTGTTTCATCCTGTACGTTGCCGGGACCGCTATTGCCAAAATTTCCCGCCGTGGTAACAATACCTGAAATGGTGACTATCTGGCCAAGCATTGCCGGCTCTCCATTGGAATTGTTCTGTCTTACATCAATTATGGGAATAGTCTGGCTGAAAACATTTGTTAATAAACCATATATAAAGATCAAAAGAACTGCTGAGATTTTTTTCATTACTAATTTCCTAATCAATTTCTGTAGAAAGAATATATCGTAAAATTCTGTCGTTATTGGTATCGACAACATATAATGTTTTATCAAAATGGGCTATCGCGTGAGGACTGTCGAAAACATCAGGCCCGCCGAAAGATTCCATCTCATCACCGAAAGAGTTAAACTTGTAAATGCTGTCCTTTTCAGCGTCGGCAATATAAATATTCATATATTCGTCAACCGCGGCATCTTCCGGCTGACCAAACTTATTAACGGTCATCAATTCGGAAGAGAACGCGGAAAGTTTACTTTCATACTTAGAATATAAGGGAGTGACAACCCATTCCAGCCACTGAACTCTGAAACTGTTATTGCCAATCATGGTAACAACCATATCAATATTGTTCCTCTCAAATGAGGTGATCGAACTGACATCATAAGCAGCGACAAGACCTGTGCCCAAAGGTTCTACCTGCGGCACACGACCAAGAAGTGTATCAACTTTTACTCTTTTCCCACGATCATAACGATCATAACGTGAAAACATAAGAATTGAATTATCGGGATCAACAGGACTTGAGTTTACCGGACCCTTTCGGGATACATAAAAGAGATTACTCTGGAATACACATACCCCGGTATACTGTCGTTCAGGCCTTGAAAAATCGAAGGATGTTTTAGGCAGAAGTCTGGTAATTTCCGCATCACCTATCTGATGCTGCGCGCTGAAAAGATCGGCCCGGTAGACCGCGCTGTAAGTTACACCGGCAGAATCAAACGTTCCGCAGATTATAAGGGAGAGATCATAGTCCTGGGCAATAGCTGTCGGATGAGGCACGGCAAGTTCACCAAGCCTTTGTCCCGCTACATCAAGCATTACAATTCTGTCATTTTCTGTATCCGCGACATAAAGAAATGGTTCACGCCCGACTATAATATCCTGAGGTTTGTTGAAACCATCCCAGACAGGATTTTGCTGAATATACAAAGTATCTCCTATCGATCCCTGGCTGACCAGATCGCCTGTATCGACAATATCGAACTTATCAGTACAGGAATAAATAACTGCTATGACAAATATCAAGATTAAAACTTTTTTCATACTCTTTATAATCCCAATAATAATGAAAAACGGTGAGCTGACCCAAGCCGTTCAAAATTGGCAAACGCGTAATCGAACGTTACATCGGCAATTCCGAGCGGCGCTTTTACTCCCGCGCCGAAAGTAAAGTTCTGTTCTTCAACATTAATTTTATAACCGCCCCTGAGGAGAAGAATATCTCTCCATGAATATTCAAAACCGGCCCCGACATTTTCACTGTTGTCATTCGGATGATTTAACTGTACCGAAGTAGTCACACGGTGAATTTCATCTTCGTATGGTTCAAAGGCAAAACCAATCCTGAACATAGTTGGAGGTGAAAAGGATTGCCAGCCTGATTTCTCCTTTTTTCCCCAGAGGGTCACTTCCCCGTCGGGAGCAAGTTCGTTTCCAAAATTGGAGATCGTAACTGCAAACCTTGTGGATCCGAGTCCGGTCCAGTAATATGTTCCGAGGTCTATCATCATGCCCCTCATTTTCAGTTTATCGAGTGTTTCTTCGATATAACGGATGGTTGCCCCGAAACTGAATTGACTGGTCATTTTTCTCGAATAGGAAAGAGCCACAGCCACATCGCCGAATGTAAAATATTCTCCCGTTCCCAACTGATGAAATTCAGTTGTCACAGGCATATCTTCCATGTGCAGACTTGTAATTGCCACACCAACAACATCATTGGAACCGAGATGATATATTCCGCCGACGAATTCATGCTGAATATCAACAAGCCATTCATTGTGGGAGAATATTACCTGGTCGCTGCCGGTCTGAACGAGTCCGGCTGGATTCCAGTATAACGCTGAAGCATCATCAGCCACGGCAATAAAGGCGTCAGCCATAGCGGAAGCTCTTCCTCCGACACCAATTTTAAGGAATTGAGCTGTGGATATTCCGGCCCTCTGACCGCCAAGCGTGGGAAAAAGCTGGGCAAAGTTAATTGTCAGGGGCAATAACAATATTATTATTAGAATTTTTTTCATATTAGAACTTTAAACTGATGCCAAATTTTATATTTCTTCTTGTTAAATATCTCGCTGGATCAAATGGATACGCTGAAATGGGAGCCTGAAGATCGGGATAATTAGGATCATTCCAGGATGAAGGAATAGCGTCGCCCGATTCATAAGCTTCGCCTGTAACAGGATTGATGATCGCTGAATTTTTTGTATCGAGAATATTATTGATTTCTGTAAATATTGAGAACTTCATGCCGCCGAAGGTAAAATATTTTTCAATATTTATATCAATCCAGAACCAGTTATCCCCGACGCGGCCATACCTGTCGCCACGTTCATATACATATTCCGGGCGGCCGTCTATATCATAACTGCCTGTAAATACAGCCGGGGTATAACGTTTGCCTGACTGATAAAAAGCGCGCATATAAATATTAATATCGTCAAGAATTCCGGGAGCAAATCCAAAAAGAGGCTTATCCTTTTCAATATAAAAACTTACACTTGCCGTAGCGGTAACCGGTCTGTCCCATGCAACATATTCTTCCTTGATCGATTCATCAAGATCTCCTCTCGCTATCAGCACACCTTCATCGGCAGATGAACTTTTTCCGGTAACAATAGCGTAACTGAAAGAGGTCATACCGGTGAACCATTTGCCTATTCTCTTTTTATATTCAAGCTCAATGCCTCTCGATCTCGCGTAATCAAGATTTGCGTAAGTTATGAAAGATTGTGTGGCAAAACGGGCGGATGTTATTTTTGCTGTTCTGGTACGCACATAATCAAATATATCTTTGTAATATGTTGTAACTGTCAAGACATCATCCTCTGAAAACTGGGTTTTCAGACCAAGTTCATAAGCGACGGTAGTTTCCGGTTTCAGATTGGGATTGCCAAAACGCTGGAATGAGGACTGCGCGCTTGAAGGGCTCAGTTTGGCATAAACAAATTGCGGTTTGGGCCATTTGCTGAAATGCCCGTATGAGAAGAACAATATCTGGTAATCAGTAACCGGATGTGAAATACCAAGACGGGGACTTAAACGGGCTTTGAATTTTCTGTCGCCAAAAAATGTGAAAGAATCTTCCTCGTAACGTTCCCTGATCTCATCCGGGATAGTGATAACATCGGGATTATTAACAGCGTCATCCACATATTTTCCGGGGAACCAGTAATCGAGCCTGAGCCCGAAGTTCAGTATCATTCCGCTGAAATTGATATTATCCTGCGCGTAAAATGAACCTCTCGCCGGAAATACCTTATATATATCGTTGTTCAGGCCAAGTTCACCAATCCAGGGTTTATAGATATCAATCACCTGCATTTCCTGGAATATCATGTTAAAACCAGCCTTAAATTTATTCTTTTCGTCAAAAAAGCTTGTAACATCCCCTTTAATCGAAAACTCTTCAACATGATGATCGCGCCATGTAAACGGATTGCCGACATCCCAGAATCCATCGCCCGGAATTACCCCTATTGTATCACTTCCGCTATTATAATATTCAATCGGGAAAGTTACAATATCCTTTGGCTCAACATATTGAGAGTAGTCTTTACCATTGGCGTCGGCCCGCAAATGAGAGAAAAAATGATTTATTTTCAGCTCATAAAATGTCGAGGCGTTGATTGTATGAGTCCAGCTTATGGTATTATACTTATTATTGTGAGTAAAAGTATTGGCGTTATCAAGAATTTTCTGGAATTCATACTGATAACCGGGGCTTGGCTGAACATACTCAAGATTCGACTGCAATGACTGTGAATTCTGGTTAATACTGACAGATTGATTATAAGAGTAAACCAGTTTCATCGTAGGACTAATGGCGTAGGTCAGTTTTCCCAGTCCGAACCAGCTGTTTTCAGAGCGGGGAGCGAAATCGGAGCCGTGAAATATTGAAGAATATAGCTGGTTGGCGGTGGGTTTATAATATCCCTGGGTAATGCCATCGCTTATTCCCATATATAAACTGGTAAAAAATGAAATATTTCCCGGAATATCCAGACCAAGCGCGGGCAGAATCATGGAGGTTATCGGTTCAGGTCCGCTGAAGTTTGCTTCAACCACATCAAGATTAAAAACATGGGAAGAACTAGTGCTTCCGAAATTATCTCTTTTCCATGAAAGATAACCCCTGAAGTCCTTGCTACCTTCCCTGGTTTTAACATTAACCACACCCGAAGTGGCCTGGCCAAATTCGGCGTTAAAACCGCCTGTGATAACTTCAACCTCTTCAATCGCGTTGGAGCTGAGCTGCAAACCAAATCCGGTTCCCGCGAGTGGATCCTGCACAGAAACACCATCGAGAAGGAAAGCGCTCTCATAAGAACGTCCGCCCCTGATATGGATTGAATTATCCGACTTTACAACACCAGCCTGCTGGGTTACAAGATCATTTACATTTTCTACAACGGCCATTTCAATATCATCTTTGGATATTGTTTTTTTACTCTGGGTTTCTTCAACATCCACCAATGGCTTTTCGCCGACAATAACCACATCCTGGTCAAGAGTGAGTACCGTCTCCTCCATTTTAATCTCAAGAGTAAGTGTACGGTTGGCCTCAACTTTAACACCGGTATACTGTACCGGTCTGAAACCGATAAGAGTAGCTTCTATTGTATAGGTGCCCGGATTAATGCCGGTTATTTCAAACTTGCCATCCATGTCGGACGCGGCGCCGTAATATGTACCTTTTACAATTATATTTACCCCGGGCAATGGTTCACCAAGTTCGGTGTCAATAATAACACCGGCAACTTTTCCTTTCTGCTGAGCAAAAAGTGAACCTGCCAGGAAAAATATAAATGATATTATCAGTAGTTTCTTCATAAGCTAAATCCGAAATCATCAAAATAGATTTTTTCGAGAAGTGTTCTTACACTTCCGGGATATTTTTCACATCTGTGAAGTGACAAACCGAAATATGCCATATTGTTATCGAGAGTTTTGAACGCGATATTTTCTCTGCCTGCCGCGTCATCATCCTTAAGGTTATAAAGCTGCAGTGTGCTGGCCGATGAAGGCAGCATGGTTCTCGCATTATTCATTCCGCGGGATATCGCCAGTTCGGGATAACCTGCCTGAACAGGCTCCAGAAGGGTATTTATACTGACTGAGCCAATGTAATAAATAGAATCGAGCGGAAGAAAACTCTGAAGCAGTTCTATATCAATTACATCAGGCAGAAGTATTGAAAAGAGCGCTTTGCCACCCTGGTTAAGATAACTCTGCACCGTTACAGAAGCAAGGTCAAGGTTGGGACTGTTGGAATACCAGAACACGGCGTCAAAAAGGTTTATCGTTTCCAGAAATGTTGTATTCTGAAATGGAAGATTGGCATTCCTGATATCGAGCACATCATATTGGCCATTGGTCAGGCTGTCAAACTTTTCATAATAAAAATCATTGGGATTATCTGTCAGAGTTTCCCTGTAATCGTCAACAAGGAGCAATTTTCCTTTCGGTTTATGCACAAACCATGTCAGAGAAGAATCGGGAAGCGAAATGAAGGGGCTTTTTGCGCCTGAAATATCTTCCGCCTGAACAAAAAACCTGTTATTATCATCAAATTTAAGTCCGGGCAGTTTTTCAGAGTATGTATTTTCAGGAAGACCATTGATATAAATATCCATTTCCGGTTCAGCGGATTCAAAATCATCTGTTCTGATAGTAATAATCCTTACGCCGCCATCGAGCGACACAAAATTATTTGTATCATTAAGAGCAATATTGATTTTGCTGATAGATTCAACTCCGTCGACATCATCAGCTTCCCACCTGAAAGTCATCGCCGGATAAGATTCCGAAGGGAGCGAGCTTGTTTCATTCCACTCAATCTCAGGCTGCGAGTTTTTAATCGGGAAAGGCTGTGACGCCGGGGTAGGATCAATTAGTCCGATATCTATATACTCTTCACCGCTGTCATATACCCCGTTATCATTTTCATCAGTAAAAGGTTCGGGGCCGAAATTTATCTCATTCTGGAAAATTTCGCTGTCATAGCTTCCGTTACCGCCATTATCGGCCGCGGCAACCTGAAAAGTATAATTCGTATCATTCACACCTATCTGAAGCGCGAACAGGCTGTCATTATCGGTGGTAAAAGTCCAGTTTTCACCATCCCAGCTAAAATAATACCCGACAATCAGTCCGTCCGGATCATCTCCCCACCAATTCACAGTCAGGCGGCTCTGCTGCTGACTTATTTCACCATCAGTAAAAATAAACAGGCTGGTTTCGGGAGGCTGGTTGCCAACAGGATTATCCGTAATCTCCTCATCACAGGATAAAAATATGATCAGGGAGAAAAAAAATGTTAAAAGTAGTAAAGATTTTTTCATTCCGGTTATAACCAAAGTTTAAAAATATTTCTCCCGGAACTTCTTAAGCCCCGGGAGAAAATAAAATTTATTTAAGTAATGTCATTTTCTTTACTGTATGGAAATCACCTGCTTCAAGACTATAGAAATAAATTCCTGAAGAGAGATTTGAAGCATTGAAATTAACTGTATATGTTCCCGCGTTTTTGTATTCATTCACAAGACGCGCAACTTCCCTGCCCAGTACATCATATATTTTCACTTTCACATTTGACGCTTCAGGAAGTGAAAACTGAATTTTTGTAGAAGGGTTAAAGGGATTGGGATAGTTCTGTGAAATTGAATAGGTTTCAGGAAGAATATTCAAATCTTCAACGTCAGTTGAGAATCCGACCATATCGTCATCAGTTCTTGGCAGAAGTTTATAATTTCCGAATGAATAATAGAGAATACCTGTTATAGCATCGAAAGTATCTCCGGTGAATACCTGTTTCATACCGGCGCTATCTGCCAGAGCCGAATCCCAGAGGTTGTGATAGGTAAGATTACCATCCTGCAGTTCAACTCTTGTCCCGCCTGTGTTATCATCAATCAGCATTTCACCGAAATTACTCGGATCATCAGCATTCGCGGCTATTACAGAAACGTTTTCGTAAGTTATCAGAACTGATTCATATTTTTCAGCGTCAATATAACCGTCTGAAAACTGACCAACTTCACCGGTCGGCACAACTACCGGATTTGGCAATGGATTTCCCTGGCTGATAAGATTAACTCCTACGCCCTGGTCAATTGAACCGATCTGGGTAACTGAATAAGAGGAAGTGACTGGTCCGGTAACTTCCACTAAATCACCTTTTACAAGACCTTCGGCATCAACACCAAAAATTCTGACGCCGTTCCATGCGCCTTCTCCATCCTGGATATAAATATATGAATCAAAATCACTGCTATCGGCGGTAACAACACCCTGAACAGTTACATCAAAATTATGGAGAGAGCTGTAACCATTTCCAAATGGAGAATACTGAACATCATGGATTGTCAGGTCACCACTTTTAACAATGTAAAAATATGGACTGCTTGTTGTATCAAAAGGATTGGTTGTGCGGTTGCCGTCATTATCAATCGCGGACACAAAATATTTTACTATCGCCGAATCCTGGGAAATTGCCGGGATGGTTCCCGCATAGGATGAGTCCTGAATGAACGGCATATCAACTGACTGATAAGCGCCGCCATTTATACTGTAATGTACCTGCGCGGATACTATTGTTCCATTAGCGTCAAACATATTACTTGTTATGGTGGCAGATTCATTTGGTTTTGCGTAAGCGATATCCCTTTCAATATCACTGATTGTGGGAGCTTCGTAATTGGTTACCAGATCACCCGGATAAATAGGGGTAAGATAATACCCGTCTGTTCTTGTCTGCATTATACCTTTGATACTAACGATTGAAGAACCATCCTGCGGTGGCTCATAATCTGTAATTCCTGAAAGTCTGTGTTCCCTCAGGGTAAAGTATCCTGACTGATCATACATATAAATATGATTTCCGTTGCCATCATTGATAGTGAATGTTCCGTCTGAAAGGTTCCTGTCACTGGTAACACCTTCCCTGATTTCAACATACATTCCTTCATATTTTTCAGCTTCATTAACATAATTGCCATTATCCATGAAATTTGAAATAGAGAGAACGACAGGATCGGGTCTTTTATCAAGTGTGTTAATTACTTCAACCTCTGAGAGAGGTTCAAGCAGGATAATCAATTCAGTGGTTGTGTAATATTCTGTAACAACACCAACTATCTGAACAACATCGGCTGTATCAACATTCTGGAAATAAGTAAGCTGATTATCCCCTGTGGTATCATCCTGGATAATATTAACGCCTCCCCAGACCTGGCCGCTTTCATCTTCAATATATGAAACCCACCTGCTGCCTGCCCAGATAACCGGGCGGCGGTCGGTCTGCTGATCAACCAGTGGAGCAACCATACAGACACCCTGTACGATAACTGTATCGCCGTTTAATGGTGAAGGAGCGTCTCCCAGTGAGATGATGCTATCGGGCAGAAACTGGATGTCCATAACAGACACCTGCTGAAACTGTCCAAACATCGCGACGCTCATAAAAAGCAATGCAATAAAAATGTTGCGTATTTTCATTGTAGTATCCTCGTTATTATTATTTTACAACTAAAAACTTTCCGGTTTTTATGTCACCTGTCTGTTTATCTTTTACGCTGAAAAGATATAATCCGGTGGCAGTGGCCTGATCTCCGTCTGTAACGAGATCCCAGGCGTGTTCTCCTCCCGACATCTTCTGGGCGCCATCTTTCGAATAAGTTTCAAACCAGCGGATATCCGATCCGTTGCTGGCCTGATCATGCTGAATTCTTTTAACCACATCACCTGAAAGTGTGTAAATGGTTATTTCACATTCCGCCGGGAGATTATAAAAATATATTTTTCTTAATCTTTCAGAGCTGCCGTCCCAATAAGCTTCACCATAATAGGGATTCGGATATACTCCTATTTTTACTCCCGCCTCAGATGTCGCCGGAGTTCCGGGCAATACTTTCTGCGCTGAAGCAAGAGAACTTGATTCGAGACTTCCCAGGTTATTTTCAGGATCACCCCTGTCAAAAGCGCTCACAGAATAAACATACTGCCAGCCATTAAGGAGATTTTCAATTTCAAATTTATACCAGTAGGCTGTTGTATCTCCGTCAAAATATTTTGGCTCATCCATTTTCACGTGTGAAAAGCCGGTGTTATAGCCGATACTGTTATACATGCTGTCGAATTCGGCAACTTTTACAAAAGCGGCCTGAAGGTCCTGCGCTTCAGAAAGGTCAAATCCGGTGTTTGTTCTGTATACCCTGTATCCTTCAAAATCTTTTTTAGCTGAAATAGGATCTATTGATTCCTCAGCTCTTTTATCCCAGTAAATAGTTACTTTTCTGTCTTCCGGAACTACTTTTACATTGGGAGAATATGGAGGGGCCGGAAGAACATAACGTGTTATCTTTCCATCTCCATCTATATCTTCACCGGGGTCCAGAATTCCGTTATTATTCCTGTCCTCACCATTATATGCTCTTAAAGCCCAGCCTGCATTATTATAAAGATTCGCTTTCTGACTTTCCGTATCAAGAGCCGGATCATCATAACCATCTTTTTTTGCTGTAACAATCGCGAATACCACATTAACCGAATCACCCGGCGCCAGGTTAAAAGCGCCAGCGGAAATAAGCATTGAGCGGTTGCTTGCCGTTTTTAATTCAGAAGCGCTCACTCCATTGCCATAATTAACCCCTTCGGCAAAATATCCCTGAAGTTTCAGATAGCGGTTGTTATCATTCTGGGGGGCAAAAAATTTGGGATCATCTGTATTACGGAATTGCCAGCTTACGAATGAAGCGGTGTCCACTCCCCCGTCGCTTCCGAGATACTGAATACCAACGTAACTGTCTGTAAAACCAACATCACCGGTAGCGTCAAATTCATAGGCTATCATAAGAGAGTCGGCGTAACCGTTTCCTCCCTTGTTAAAAAATGCCGATCCGGTGCGGGGTGATGTTATATTAGTATTACGCACAACAGTGTCTGTCCAGAGACCGACATATACATTATCAAGATATTTGCCCGACACATTTTTTATCCAGTAATTCATTATCACAAAAAAGTCGGCAAAAGGGAAATTCCAGGCATAACTTTCATGTCTTACGTTTACACCCAATGGTTCATGGCCAATAATTTCCTCTCCATTCTCCAGGGTTCTGTTGGTATCGGTAAAATCGATTATAAAATCCTGGTGGGAAATTGCCTCAGGGCTGAAAAACCTTGAATCAAGCAGGGTTGATCTTTCAGTTATGCCTGCCTCGGGAGCGTTGGTATACTCAAATCCGCCGCCGCGTTGTGAAACCGACGCGGCGTCGACCGCTCCGGTGGTAACAAAGGGGCCGATTCTCCCGGTTGATCCCCCATCTTCACTTCGGTATCCCCCTATCCAGAGTCCGCCGTCAAAGAGGTGTTCGATGCCGCTTCCTGCCGGGTATTCACATGAGGGCTGCTCGGGCCACAAACTGAAACCATGGCCGTAAGTGCCGAAGTTCGTTATCGTCAGCGCAATGTTCCCTACACTGGTATAGTGTGAATTGTCATCTTTCAGAATTTTGTTGTATTGTCTTCTGCCATTATCCGAGTTAAAGGTAAATGCCAGAAACATTACAGAAACTAACATTAAATAGTAAGTACGTTTCATAGGTTCCGATTAAATAATTTTTAGCATGTAAAGTTAATCATATGCTGTAAGGTTATCAAACAATTACAGGGATAAAATAAATCTTAATATTATCTTAATTATCAGGGATAAAGTAATATGACTTGTTTGACGCCATCAGCAATTGGAATTATTACATTTATCAATCTAATACTAAAAATTAGACATTTTAAATTTAAATTCAAATAGCTGCAGAAACAGCAGGCATGAATGGATACAGGCATTGTCAAGCAGAAGACCCCTTATCAGGAATACAAAAAAAAATATCGACAACATGTCAGTTATGATTTATATTGCGCGGTTTATTTCATTCTTTTTGCCGTTACTGCGGAAATATCTCCCTCATCAAAAAACATCTGTCCATGTATTTCGTCATCACTGATTAATTCAAAACATCCCCCGCCTGAAGCTTCATCCATCTCGTCCCATCCTGACCATGCGTACTCAATTTTTATATTCTCTGTGTTTTCAACAATCCTGTAATTCAGTTCGCCATCCACATAACCAAACATAAAGGAACCACGTTTCATTTTATCAAATTGAAAGAAGCCGTCACCCTGGGCGTTTATAAAATCATCATCCCATAATTCCATTTCGGTAATTTTCCATTTGCCAATAATTTTGCTCATTTTCCTGAATCCCGAAAATCGTTCACAGTTTTAATTTTATTTCTTCCAAATCTAATATTGATTGAGTTTCCGACACAAATAAAATGCTTCCGAAAGTCAAAAATTTATAGTAAATTTTTTAGTGGTTTATAGATCTTTGAGGATGCGTAATAAAAATATGTCAATTTCTACTGGAATGGCTATTTACATTATCGATTTATGAGGAATGCGCTCTCGTAAGCCTTGAAGGTAATTCAGAACTCGTGAAAAAATTACGCCTGAGAAAATCAGTGCTGAGGACGATTACGAAAACGAATATAATTTATTATTTTTGAATTCGTTTCGTCTCGGCCCGAACAGTCTAAGATTTATTAGTTTTATCCTCCGCGACCAAACATAACGCCCCTGGTTGTGGAAAATCTGTCGGTATACAAGACAGCTTAAATGGCAGCTCTGAATCAATTAGTTGTATTTCATATTCCATAAAATCATTATTATTACAATATTCAATAACCAATTTCAAATAACGGCGCAATACCATCAAAGGAGGGAATTTCCCTTTATCATTCATCCACTCCATGAGATCTTTTTTTCCTTTAGAACTGTTACATTCTCTGCAGGCATAAACAAGATTATCTCCCGTATCTCTGCCCCCATATTTTTTCGGCAAAATATGGTCAAGTGAAAGATTATCAGGTGAACCACAGTAACCACATTTCGATCCGGATATCATCTTGATTTTTTCATCATCAAACAGCGATCTTATATTCATCCTGCCCTCCATCAGTCCCTTATATAGCCTTGAACGTATCATAAAATTGAATCGATTATACTTTTCCTGATTTTTATCAACCGCAGTATGAGCCATAGCTAAATTTGCGTAGGACCAGAATAATAAGCTTTTAATTGTTTTCAGTTCTTTTTTTGCCATATTTTTCTTTTATTTTTAGCGCTTGAGACAATATTTACCACAAAACTTTTTTTTTCTCAACAATATCATCTTATTTGTGCTGACTTAGGTTTTGCCAAAACAAAATCGAAAATAACTCAATATTATTTTTATATTCCGGCCGTAGCGATAACGCGCCTCCGTGGGTAAACTCCGATTCAAGAATATTATCATTAATCATTTTTCAAAATATGAAGAAGCTCTATCCGGTGTTTTCCTGAAAAGAGGAGCTATTTTTTCAAGGATTGATATTCTCATAATGTCCACCGATTGCAAAAATATAAATGTAATTCTCATCAAATTTATATATCACCCTGTCTTTCCGGGAAATTCTCCGCGACCAGAACCCTGCTAAAGCATATTTTAACGCTTCTGGTTTTCCTGCACCTGCTGTTGGATCACTCCTCATGAGTTCCTGAATAATTCTGCAAAGATTTTTATGCAGGATTTTATCTTTTCTTCTGATTTCCTCGTATCTCTCCCAGGTATTACCCTCAAAGACCAGTGATCTCATCCAGCTCATCTGAGTTTGGTTTATAGCCGCTATCTGACTTATGTGTTTCGAGAGACGCAGCTATTTGATTCATCAAAGATTTGTTTTGTAAAATATAGAGCGTCTCCCGGTCTCTCTCCCAGTCTTCAGCGGAAATAACAATAAAATCCTTTCCTGCCCGGCGTTTTACCCGGAATGGCTCATGATCAGATAATGCGCGATCAACATATTCTTTTATGTTTGCTCTGAATTTATTAACTGACAGCTCTCTCATAAAATTTTCCTTTTTCACAAATGTACTAATTTCCGGTACATATTGCAACGATAAATTTTTATTTTCATGATTCACGTTTTGAGTATCGACTCCGCAGGCTCTCAACTTGACATGGCGAAATCACTCATAAATCCTCTCCTACCTCAACAAAATCATTTTTCTCGTATTTATATATTCCCCGGCTCTGACGTTATAAAAACAGACACCTGAGCATAGGTTTTCCGCGTTAAACTTTACTTCGTGCTCACCCGCGGGCAGAGTTTTATTTATCAAAGCCGCGAATCTTCTTCCAAGAACATCGTAAACATCAAGTTTTACTTCTTCCCTTTCAGCAATAGAAAATGTAATCGTTGTTGAGGGATTAAAGGGATTGGGATAATTTTGTCCGAGCGAATATGAATATTCTTTTCCCGGTTCCTCATTTTCTTCCATTGATGTTATAACCGGGTTAAAATATTCCTGGTAATAGTCTTATATTTTCCTTGTCTGAACTATCGCGTCCTCACTGCCGTTGCCGGTCGCGGCGTAATACCCGATCAGAAAACTAACTTTTTCACCGGGATTTATATTAAATGGACCCATTGATGAAATAAGCCTTAGATCACACGTGTAAATATGAATCCAGCCGTCATCTATTACAGGGTTACCTGAATAGGCAAAAACAGGATTAACATCTTCGCAGTCGCAGTTATAAACGGCGCTGTGGTGTTCATAACAGGGGTTCATCCTCTCACTATAAAAATTATGCCTGTGGCATAATTTCGTAATTGTTGCGTGGTAAGAAGATCACTATACGAAGGGTCGCCGCACAGAAAATGTGAAGAAGCGCTCATTTTCATCGCCTCCCCGGATGAACTATGGATACAATCCATAAAAAGCGCCGGTGGATTTTCATCGAAAATATCATCATCATCGTCATTATAAGTATAAATAGCGTTTCTGATAGTATCGGTGCCGAACAGATCGTCCCCACATGTCTCCCACAACAGTGTCAGTAAATATTATGAAATAAGAGTCATCAAGAGGAATGGGGAATCCATTGTGAAAAGCGATTGATGAATTTCAATCCCCTGTTCTCTGGAATCTGTAAATCTATATAACCAATTACTAAAATTCCCATCATGATAAATGGAATAAGATATATTATCGCAGTTTTTTAAAGGACTATGCTCAGTCAGGTCCCAAACGCTATTATTATTTTTATCATTGCACTGGTAAACGTCGTATCCATTTCCATCATAAAAATCAGCTCCCAAAGCAGCAACAATCTCCCAATCTCTCCATTCGGCCCCGAATTGCGAATCAGATTTTTTCACAAAATATAAGTTCTGTAAAGGGCTAAAAGGATAATTCTGATAAGCCGTTCCCGGGAGAAATAATTCAGCAAGTGTTGATGTCGCCATGCCGCAGCCATATAATTCATCCCCGAAATAGCCGCTGATATAAAATCCGGCAAAAAAATAAGGGGTTTATCATCAAATGTTAAATTTTCCTGGTGGAGGGGCAAATCAACAAGTACGCCATCATTTCTGATGGGGATAGAGAGTGTATCAGTGGTAAGAATCATGTTTTCCCTGAAAACAGATGGCTCCCTTACGAGAATATTTTCGGAAATAACATTTTCTGATATATCGGATTTTATAAGTGTCTTAAAATTTTCCGAATAAATTCCGGACAGGTTTTTTGTGTAATATCCCTTCTCCGGTAATTTTAAAGAAATATTGTTCCAAGCGCCTCCACTACCGGAGATTATAAATAATTCTACATTGCCAATTTTATTGCCCCATCATGTAAAAGTAAAATCCCTGCCTGCCAATACCGGAAAACCATCCAAAGATGTAACAATAAATAATTCAGGGTAATCAATTATTTCCTCAACACGTTTGAATTTGGGTTCCCACAATGCTCCATCCCAGTCAAAATGCACACTCGAAGAAATTCTGTCATCCTGAAAGTATTGGTTAACATTTTTCCCCAGGTTAATCCATTCGAAATCCCAATCCTGATAAATTTGAGTGATAATCTGCCCCGAATCATTATATTCATAAAGTGTTTTTTTATCTAGCAATATATTAATTGTTATTTTGCGAGATCTGTTTGATTCTACTACACGATTTGCGGAGTCATATATATAATCTGTCAAATACTTCAATCCCATGCCTAAGCCAAAATATTGCTTCACCAAAACTATTTTCCCATCTTTCCATTCATATTCAAAAAGAGAATCCAGTTTCACTTCTCCCAAATAGTCCTTATAAACAAACACCTCCTCTTTAACCAATTACTCCTGATCATCATAATAGCTTTTTATCTGCTTCACTATACGCCATTCATAATCATCATTTCGTTCAATCTTAAATTCGATTGGCAGCTTACCATCATAGATACATGTATGCCTCTCATAATCATACCATACCCCTTCAAAATACCTGACCAGTTCCTCAGTTAAAAGATTATCGGTGTTATATTAATATATGCTCGGAATAACTGTTGATTTCGCGGTCAAACCTGTGAACTTCAAGTGTATCCTTCATATCAATAATTGAACGATAAGGATACTCCAAGCGCCAGTCATTATGATCGTAGATATATTTTTTCTGGATTCCTGGCTGTGAAAATAATATTCCCCCGCAAAGGAAAATCAGAGCTGCGAGTATATTTTTAAGTCCCATCCTTACTCCTGTTTGCGCCAAAAAAAATCGTTAAGGAGTATTTCATTTTGATATAGGAATTAAAAGGGGTAAAAACAATGAAAAAGGAGAATGAATAGAATCTCAGTTGATTAAAGGAAAATTATTATTCGCCCTGGATCAGGGGTCTTTTAAATGCCATCGGACCAAAAAGATCCAATACTTAAGTAGGAAAAAATTGTTGGTTGTTAATTTACCGCGCTGTGTATCAGGCGCTGCCCTTTTTTTAGTTTTTGGTGATGAAGGCTGTTCTTGTTGAATTCTGTTTTCCCGGGGGAAAGGATTACGATTACTCCGTAAGGAGTTAAATTCTACGCAAAATGGCAAGAATTCAATTAACAATTCATAATGTACAATGAACAATTAAAAAGACAATTGATAAATATTCCATTAGCTCAAAAATTTTTCGTAAAATAACGATTTTTTTAATGCGTGAATCTCTCGCTCAAAGACCGAACAAAAAAAACCTTATTCTTTAATCTTTTAACCTTAGTAGCAATGGCAGGCCCTCAAAACTTGAACCTTATCGCCTTTTTAACCGGGGCATTATTTCCCGTAGATTTCGTTGCTGGATCCTGAAAGAACAGGGTTACCAGAATAAGAATGATGGTCAGGATGTTTTAATAAAATAAAAAACCGCGTCATCTTTTAATTATCAATTGTCAATTATCCATTATCAGTTAAACAACTCTTCAATAACCGCTCAGCGCTTCTGGTTTGCCAGATTAAGATTACGATTATGATTACGATTACGATGTTAAAAAAGGGGCTGCCAAAATGACATTGGCAAGCCCCTTAAAGAAATGTTTATATTATTTAATTATCTCAGGCTGTCTGACCCACTTCCGCGGCGAGTTCCATTCCCCTGTTGAGCGCCTTTTCATTTAAAGGCAGCAGGTGATGGTAACGTTCCGGCAGAACCTGTTTCAGGCCCGCGATAATATTATCATATTCAATGATAGGTTTTTTCTTAAGGAATGAGCCAAGCATAATCATGTTCAATACTTTTGTATTTTCCATTTTTGCCGCTTCATTACTGCCGTCAATCCCGACCAGGTCAATATCTTCACGAGTGGGAGGATTAATGATATTGGTAGTATCATAAATTAATGTGCCGCCCGGTTTAACAGCCTTCTCAAATTTATCAACTGAAGGCTGGTTGAGAGCGATAACGGTATCAAATTTGGAAATTATAGGTGAACTCACCTTTGAATCACTGACAATAACAATACAGTTTGCTGTTCCGCCGCGCATTTCAGGTCCGTAAGAGGGCATCCAGCTAACCTCTTTTTCTTCCATCATGCCCGCGTAACAAAGGATCATACCCATTGAAAGAACACCCTGTCCGCCAAATCCGGCAATTACTATTTCTTCTGTCATTTTATGCCTCCTTTCCAGGTTTTTTAATATCTCCAAGCTGATAGAAGGGCAGCATATGGTCTTCAACAAATTTATTGGCTTCAACAGGAGTCATTTTCCAGTTGGAGGGACAATTGGAGACAATTTCGACAAAACATGTGCCTTTCTTCAGTTTCTGATATTTGAAGCCGTTCAGAATTGCTTTTTTAGCTTTTCTGACATTGGCAGGTTTATGAACCGACTGTCTTGTAACATAATAAGTGCCCGGCAGCGCGGCGACAAGTTCTGTAATTTTAAGAGGATGTCCCATTACTTCAACATCCCGGCCAAAGGGAGATGTCGTGGATTTCATTTTTGAGAGAGTGGTCGGAGCCATCTGACCACCTGTCATACCATAAATGCCATTGTTTATAAAAACAATCAGTATATTTTCACCACGGTTGCAGGAATGAATTGTTTCAGCGGTGCCAATCGCGGCAAGATCGCCGTCACCCTGGTAGGAAAAAACATATTTTTCGGGCAGCACGCGTTTGATGCCGGTAGCCACTGCCGAAGCGCGTCCGTGAGCCGCTTCACTCATATCGATATCAAGATAATTATAAGCAAAAACCGCGCAGCCGACAGGGGCAACGCCGATTGTATCTTCCTGAATGCCAAGTTCTTCAATTACTTCGGCAAGCAAACGATGGACAACGCCATGTCCGCAGCCGGGACAATAATGCAGAGGAGTATCGGTAAGCACTTTTGGCCTTTCATATACAATATTTTCTTTGGTGCAGATGCTTTCATCAATCAGCATTTCGGTAAAACGCTGTTCTTCTTCGTCGAGCATTATCTTTTCATTCATGCCGCGCCTCCAAATTTCTCTTCAAATTTCTCTAATATCTCTTCCGGAGTAGGTACGATACCACCCATCCTGCCATAAAACTCGACAGGAACTTTTCCGTTTACGGCAAGCTTCACATCTTCAACCATCTGACCCGCGTTCATTTCAACATCAAGAATTCCCTTTACACTGTCGGCCAGATCATAATAAACCTTATAGGGGAATGGATAAACGGTTATGGGGCGAATAACCCCCACTTTTATACCTTTCTCCCTTGCCAGTTCGGCAGCCTTAGAGCAAATACGGGCAACCAGACCATACGCGGTAATGATATAATCGCAATCTTCACAATTGATTGCTTCATACCTAATTTCATTTTCTTCGATGGTTCTGTATTTTTTCTGAAGATGAATATTGATTTGTTCCATCTTATCAGGTTGAATATGAAGAGAGGTAATTATATTTCTTTCCCTTTCATTTGGTTTACCGACTGTCTTCCAGTCACTCATTGTGTCAAGTTCTTTTCCGCGTTCTTCCTGCGGGAAAAGTTCAACTTTCTCCATCATCTGGCCCAAAGCGCCATCGGACAGGATCATTACAGGATTACGATACTTAAAAGCAAGCTCAAATCCCAGTTTTACAAAATCGGACATTTCCTGAACTGTTGAAGGAGCCAGCACGATCAGTCTGTAATCGCCGTGTCCGCCACCTTTAACCGACTGAAAATAGTCGCCTTGTGAAGGCTGAATTGTTCCGAGTCCCGGACCTCCCCTGTTGACATTTACAACGAGGCAGGGCAGCTCGGCGCAGGCGATATAGGAGAGTCCTTCCTGCATAAGGCTGATACCCGGAGATGAAGAGGAAGTATAAACCTTTTTACCTGTACCGGCAGCTCCATAGAGCATGTTGATAGAGGCTACTTCACTTTCCGCCTGTAAAACTACCATACCGGTCCTTTTATTTGCCTCACGGCTCAGATATTCCAGAACTTCCGACTGCGGAGTAATAGGATATCCGAAATAACCATCGCATCCGGCCCTTATAGAGGCTTCTGCCAATGCTTCATTTCCTTTCATTAATTTTAATTCTTTCATTCTTTCACCGTTACTGTTATGTCCTGAGTTACATTAGATATTTTTGCCACCTGTTCTTTCTTTTTGGCAGTCTGCCTGTAAACGGTTATTCCACCTTCGGGACAAACCAGGGCGCAGCTGCCACATCCTGTACAGGTGTCTTCAACTTTAACAATATATAGATAACCTTTTGAGTTAACTTTTCTTGAGCGTTCGAGCGCATGTTCCGGACACGCGTCTATACAGAGTTCGCATCCTTTGCATCTTTCGATATCGATGATTATCTCACCTTTGACTTTAGCCATATTTTATACCTCTTGATAATATTTAAAATAAAAAAGGCTGCAATTTTTCAGTTGCAGCCTCTGGCTTCGATATTCTTCACCAATAGAATTGTAAAAATAATATTGATCGATATTATATTGGAAAATTTATATTCTTGTCTCATTAATGTATTGTTTTTTAGGGCGGCTCTCTCACTACAATAAGCCGAAAAATTTATGTATAAAGATTATCGAAATTTATCGGGAAAAACCAACATAAAAGTCGATTTGTATATCCAAGTTAATAATTTTTTAATATATCAATCAACCTAATTCAGGAAAAGTTTTTATTGCCGGCTCCACTTCAAAACATGGGTAAAATTTTCCCTCAGTCCGGGGTAAAAAATAAGTTGACATTGAACTTGTAAAGCC
The DNA here is from genome assembly GCA_963677445.2 of Melioribacteraceae bacterium. Lineage (GTDB taxonomy): Bacteria > Bacteroidota > Ignavibacteria > Ignavibacteriales > Melioribacteraceae. The sequence goes on from CAXXGF010000036.1 coordinate 100,700, forward strand.
GGTAGTAAAGAGTAGGATAATTTTTCAATCTTATCAATAATCAGGCTGAGCCAGAGGTGAAGCAACAAGAGGGCTCTGGGAAAAATGAGGCTTTTGGTTGCCCCTCAAATAAATACCTGGTTGATTGTCATTCCGGTTTTTCGCGTCCTTTTCAAAAAGACCGGAATCTAATGTCGGTTAAATTTGACCTGAAGTCGCAGGCTTCGCTCAACCTCCGGCTGTGTTCATGAAAAACTTTGTCATTTTGCGAGGAATTTAAGGATGTACCTAATAATCTGTTCGTCCAACATCCATTCTGTTTTCAAATTCAGGAAAAATGAACTTTTATTAGATTCAGGAGTCTGAATTCACATAAAAAATAATAATCAGAGAATGAATTAATGATGAATGTTATTAACCAGATTTTCAGCCCGCAGAATGATTTTTTCCTGTTAACTAAAGATTCGAGAAAACTGACACATGTAGGCTTTTCTTCCTTTTTGCTTCCCATATTCTTTATTGCGTTCGCCGCTTTGCCGGTACAGTTTCTTCTCGCTCCCTTAATAATTGGCGCTCCCCAGGAAGCTCCGGCCTGGATGAGAGAAGTATTTGCTTTGTTCTTTCTTTTTGGTTTTATGACCGGTCTTATTTTCCTGTGGGTAAAATTTTATGAAGGAAGAGAAATCTATACACTTGGTTTTACGAAAAAAGATTTTCCTCTGAACTACCTGAAAGGATTCCTGCTGGGCGTTGGGATGAATGGATTGGTTGTAATAATTATCGCGTCGCTTGGTGGCATCGATTTTAGCAGTGAAGCACAATTTTCTACAGACCCGGCCACTATTGGAATTGTAATTTTATTCTTTTTCGGATTTATCGTTCAGGGAGCCTCGGAAGAAATTCTTTCCAGAGGCTGGATGTTTCAGGTAATCGGCGCGAGGTATAAACCCTGGCTTGGAGTTCTTATATCGAGTATTGTATTTATGGTTCTTCATCTTGGCAACCAGGGAATAAATGTAATATCAGTTATAAATCTTACTCTTTTCGCGCTTATGATGGCTCTCTTCGTTATGAATGACAGCTCTATCTGGGTGGCCTGCGGATGGCATTCGGCATGGAACTGGACCCTGGGAAATTTTTTCGGATTATCTGTGAGCGGAATGGAAGAGAAGGTTTCCATTATTCATCTGCACACGAAGGGGAATGAACTTATAAGCGGCGGAGGTTTTGGCCCGGAAGGAAGTTTGATTACAACTGTTGTTCTTCTGATAACAATCATTATTGTTGCCCGGATGATCATAAAGAAAAATAAAATTTCGGAATAAAAAAAAACGCAGCGATGACCTGCTTTTTGCATCGCTGCGTCCTAAATGTTTACTGATAAAAAGGGACTATTTCATCAGTAACATCTTTTTAGAGGCATTAAAATTTCCTGCCTGAATACGGTAGACATATAAACCTGAAGAAAGTTCCGACGCGTCAAAATTCACCTCATGAACTCCCGCCTCAAGTTCGCCGCTGAAAATTTCGGCTACTTCCTGCCCCAGAAGATCATAAACAGCAAGTTTTACTATTGATGCGGCCGGAAGAGAAAAGCTAATGGTTGTCGCGGGATTAAAAGGATTAGGATAGTTCTGCGCCAGTGAATAATCTGATACAGAAACATCACCCGAAACTCTCAATGAGCCGTTATATTTATTCAGTACAATTTCCCCGGATATTTTTTCACCTGTCAGGTTACTGATCAGGGTGATTCCTGCATCCGGCATTATTTTTACAGGGTAATTGAGGTCCTTCATAACAATCTCAGCGCCCTGTTTTTCCACTGAATAACCACTGCTGAAACGAACATCGGGTACTCCCGCGGGAGGAACCGGCGGCAGTTCGGAGTTTACAACAGTTTCATCAGCGATATAGAGATTCTGCCTGTATCCTTCGGCATCTTCAACAACTATTGATTTTGCTCCTGCCGGGATGAGCGTATTTGTGTAGTTCTCTTTTGCGGCGGTTGAGTTATAATATATTTCTCCCGACTGCGAAGCTTTTACCCAGTAACCCTTTCCCGGTTCAAGAATATCGGAAGAGACATAGCCGTTGCTGAATCCGAAAAACTGGCTTGACATAATTCCGGAAGGAATGGTTGTTATGGATGATACGGTAACTTCACTTTCAAAGGGACCGATCATGTTCCACCCTTCATTAAGGGTATTGGTTAAAGTTACCTGCATTCCTTCTACGGTAATCATTTCGGGTGATGGGAATTTAAGCCAGTAACCTATCCCGTTATAAAGTTCATCTGCCTGAATATATCCGTTATTGAACATGAACGCGGATGAAACAGCATTCGGGAAAAGTGATGTAACCATCATATCATCGGCAAGCAGAGGCGCTGAAATCATATTCCAGCCCTCGTTCACATTTATTTCGGAAGTAATTCCTGACGGCGCTGTATATTGAACCAGTAGAGAGTTGATAGTGCCATCAGGAAGAACAAGTATTGAATCAACTGTCATATCAATATTAACAATATTTCCGCCGAGAGTATCCTTCAGGAAGAAATCGCCCGCCGGGAATACATCCGGATGCCAGTGCAGCGTAAATGGATAACCCGCGGCGCCGGGCTGAAATCTTAATTTCCATTCAACTTCGGTTTCACCTGTATTTCTGAAATCTATTCTGCTGGCAACTTCCGGCATTCCGGGAAGAATAAATCTCATATCAATTTCATCCTGTACAGGAGGAGACATCGGCGCCTCGAGCAAATCAATGTCTATGCCGTCGGTGGCTTCATCATGCTGTCCGAAAACCGTAAAGGAAGCCTCGCGCATTCCTCCGGCGTCGAAACCTTCAATTGGCATAGCCCAGTAATCAGGGGGATCAGTTGATATTTCAAAAACATCGGCGCTCACAGATATAACTGCGGGATTATCGCTGTCATAAATTTTTATCAGACATGTTGTTGAGGGAGTATTCGGCGCTGTCCATTGGAATAAACCCGGAACCGCGGGATAATTTTCCTGAACTACTGTCCAGCTGCTGCCGGCATCAGGGGAAAATTCAATGCTCACATTCTCAACATCGAGGCTCTGCCATAATATGAATGTTTCATTTCCGGCAAATACTGTTTCACCCCCGTTGGGGAAAACAAGAACAAGCCCGTTGGAAGGTTCGGCTATAATATCTCTTTTTAATCCGGGGATATAAAAAGAGGGCAGCCCGAATCCTGACAAGTCAACCGTCTCGGAAGGCTGGAATTCCCGGACTATCCAGTTATCCTCAGCTATCCAGTTTGTATTAACCAGACTAACAATTTCAATATACTGGTTGGGCAGCGGAGGAGGAAGTTTAAGTACATAATATATAGTGAATGAAATCTCAAAAACTTTTGTATCGAAAACGCCGATAGCCGTGGTTATTGTCTCATCGGCTATCCGTTTCCCCGCGACTTCGAATCGAAGGGGTATTTCCTGGTTATTATAGACTACCGTTGTGTCGTAGACAATTATATCCCAAGAACTTCCCACGTTCTGACCAAACTTGTAAAAATTCAGCCATGCGCTGTAATTCTCGGCATTAGCAGGGAAATCTCCCGGGAAAGGAATTTCGGGAAAAGAAAAAAATACCGAGGCGTCATTACCTTCAAAGGCTACATAATTTGAATCGGTGTAAGGCAGCTGGTTAATTGTTGTCAGACCGCCGGTTTTGCTTAAAATAAGTTTGGCCTCTTTTCCGTAAAAATTTCCCTCAACAGCAAAAGAATCCGCTTCAATTACTGTAAGATTTTGCTGAGGCTGGCTTAATGAATCAAGGGGAGATACGGCATAATACCATTTAAAACCCGGATTCTCGGGGAAATAACCTTCAGCCCCTTGGGCAGATAATATGGTAAAAGCTGAAATGAATATTAAAAAGATCCTGAATAATCTCATTGCTTTCTCCTTATTTATACAATATTATAATACTGTCAGCAATATATAGAAGTGAATAAAATCAAAATGTGATTCAAAATACCAAATCTCTCCGTTATTAGCAAAAGTGATCCAATTAAAAATTTCTCTATTACAATACACTTCTTGGTCAAAACATTATCTGTATAATAAAAAAGCCCCTCGGAAAATTCCTCGGGGCTCTTAAAAATTTAATCGGTTTTGAATTATTTTACCAGCAGCATTTTTCGGCTGTCACTGAATAAAGAGCCATCGGCTCCTTTTGCCGATATTGTGTAAATATAGATTCCGCTGGATAAAGCCTTGCCATTAAACTCCAGATTGTGATATCCCGCAGTCTGCATTTTTTCAGAATAGGTGTATACCTTTTGACCAAGAATATTATATACGGCAAATTCTACGTCCGATTCAACCGGGAGTGAAAATTCTATCTTTGTTGAAGGATTAAAGGGATTCGGGTAATTCTGCTCCAGAGCAAAGTTATTTGGGATTTCACCCGATGAGATAAGAAGTGATCTTACAGATTCATTACTTATAATCACCCTTCCGTTATCCTTAAAACTGTATTCAGAAAGGGAAACAGGATCTTTTATTCTAATCTCCATACCAACAGATTCAAGAACTATGGGATACACGACATTCCGTAAAGAAATTTCAGCAGCGCCCCCCTCTGTGTTGATAGCGGACATATTGTCAGTTGTCCGGATATCAAATATACCTTCTGGTGGAGCGGGAGGAAGAATATATTCTGACAGCCTGAAATCGCCCCTGAATATCTTCAGGCTCATTCTGTTCCCTGCCGCGTCTGTGAAAATCAGGCTGCCGTCGGCTGTATTGCTGTTATCATTGGTTTTCCCGGGAACAATAATATTTGTCAATATCGCTCCCTCTTCCGATGCTCTTACCCAGTAACCTTTACCCGGATCAAGAGTCTGAGCGGTAAAATACCCGGCATTAAAACCAAAGAAGTTGGATTCGATAATCGCCGGAGGACTTGTGTTAATTCCGTTTACATTTATCTGCTCGTCAAAGGGACCAATAAGATTCCATCCTTCCGCCAGTAGTATTTCACCGGTGGTGATTTCATCGCCTGTCAGATTTAACGCGCCGCCGTCATCAAACTTAAGCCAGTAACCTTTTCCATATTCCAGGTCAGAAAAGGAAATGTAACCGTTATTAAATCCGAAAGCCTGGGATACCGCGGATGGAAAGAGAGAACCGAGAGACATATCCTCCGCGTCAACAGGAACAGAAATTATATTCCAGCCGGCATCAACATTTACCGGAACAGTTATCGTTCCCCCCGAGCCGAATTCATGGAGATAAAATTCACCTGTATCTATGTTGCCATCGCCATTGCCCGCCGGCGTCTGTCCGTTAAGCGCTCCGCCATCATCGGTCTGGTATCTGCCGACAGCAATATATATATTTAAAGGAACAGCGCCAAATTCTTCCTCAAGATTTATATACCCTTCAAGGTAATCACCTGCCGCGTTATCGGCGGTACTGTTATTATCAAACCAGCCGGACCAGCCGTTGGTGCTTTCATTGGCTAAATAAGCTGACCAGTCTCCCGTTTCTCCCGCTTTGGCCCAGGGAGCCGCGACCATTTCATCAGGATTATCCGAGATAAGAATAAAAATATCATCACCCAGTGATGCCGCTGATTGTGTCGCCACATAAAGAAGGGGATTCTGCCAGCCAAGATAAAGATCAAGTCCGTTATTTGTTGAAATTAGTGACGCGGTTGAGTCAACGGCGCCATCCATCTCGAATCCAGAAGGGGTATTATTAAATACAATCTGGTAATCCAGTCCTCCATTATTATCCCAGGTATCATCATCATAATGAATTACAAAAGTAACATTGTTAACTATCTGGGCCGCGTTATTAAATGGCCCTATCTGAAGTGTAAGGTTGCCTGAAGTGTCGGGACCATTGAAAGGAGTTTCAACCGCGGGGCCTGAGCCATTGAAAAATTCTGTTCCGGCAGGCCAGTAAACTTCATCCGGCGTCTGCCATCCGTTAACGCCCCAATGCAGTTTGCCGCCGATTGTCGCTCCGGCGATGGTGATCGTAATCATATCATCGTTGGAAGGTTGAGCCGGTTCCCAGGAAACACCTGATGTTCCTCCTCCGCCGCTGTAATCACCAACCCAGACATGCTTGATTATTGATTTGGATACATTATTATTGCTGTCAACTGCCTCTATATAATAATCAAGCAGTTTATCATTTATTCCCGTTATTTCGGCCTGGTACTGTTTCGCTTTATACATCGGTGTGGGAGCGGTCTGGGAAGCTATATCCCACTCGGTCATATCAATCTCCTGCCAGCTGCCTACATCTGAGCCTCCCGCGTATGTCTCATTCTGGTGGTTATCCATCGAATTGACACCATCGAGGTCTTCTCTGTATTTCAGCTTAACTGTCTTAAGCCCTGCCCGGTCGAATACATAACTCCACACCATGAAGTCCGATGACTGGCTGACTCCCCATTCCGTGCCGCCGGGATTATAGGGCTCTCTCTGCGGATGAAATATCGATGGTCCGGTGTTGTCTGTTCCGGTTATGTTGCCCGCATGCTGAAATACATAGTTGCACGCTCTTGTCGGGTTGCTGTCCCATATTCCGTTCAGCGAGCCGTCCCAGTACCAGTAACAGCTTGTCTGGGAGTTCATATAATATCTTCGCGCTTCCTTTGTATCATTGGCATTTGGGTTTATCTGTTCTGCCTGTTCAACAAAATTCTTTGCCGCGGTAACTACCGCCCAGCTGTTGCGGTCAGGGCTGTAGCCGTTATCTCCGGGGGCGCCAAGCCATTTCATAAACTCCGGATCACCGTTATCGGCCCCGCTCCAGCTTCCATTCTCTACATGGATTACATCATCCTGCGCCGGAGGAAACATATCGAGATAGTCCTGGATCGTTGTACAGACAAAACGCGAGGGATTCGACTGAAGCCAGTTTACAAAATTCTGGAAGTTGCTGTGATAATATGACTCTGAACCTCCGCCATAGTTGTCTCCGTCATGGTGAAGAACTATAAGGATAGGATGTTCAGAGTCTGTATTATAGGTTTCAAACTGGCTCATTACCGATTCATACTGTAATGCGCCGAAGCCTCCCCTGCCATCTTCATTTCCCAGATATCTGTCGGCGGGTACTCCTATTATCCTGGTTACCCCGCCTGTTTCAGGATCGGCATATTCTATCCACTTTGGTTTGCTCGACCAGGCTGCCGATACTTTTGTCGGAGCCCAGAGGTTGTTCAGCTGTATCCAGTCTCCAGGGTTGGGATTAAGTATATCTGAGCCGTTTGGTTCATAGAGGCCTCCTTCCGACGCCCAGGGATATCCTTCACAGGTCCTCTCAAAGTGAATATTATCTATCAGCGCCCATTCTATTCCTTCATCGGCCAGGGCGGGGATCATTTCAGGGGTAAAGGCATTTTCAGGGGGAAATATACCCCGTGAATAGTTCCCGCTGAAGTTTGAGGAGAATATTTCTTTATGAGCCTGTATCTGATTTCTTATATCACTGTAATCTATCAGTCCCATCAATGGATGATGATAACCGAAACCTACCATATCGAGGCGGGGATTACCGAGACTTGTTGTCTGTGTTTTTATATAATTCCAGTGACTTTTCCAGTTCTGGAAGTTTCCGTTGCCCCCTGCTTCAAGGTTGTTAAGGTTTTCCACAAGGCTGCCTGAAAAACTTACCTGGGCTCCAAGGTGTGGCAGGCCCGCGTCTATGCCTGACTGCACGGCATCTTTTGGCCAGCTGTTATATGGACCCAGACGCTGGTTGTGGATATCTGTTACCGAATAGGGAAACCTTCCGTTGTTATCGGTTTCTAACAGGTTTTCATAGGGCCAGTAAATTGGCTGATGCATGTGCCATAAAAATGCTATATAGATCGGAGGGTTTTCTTTTTCCCCGCCTGTCAGGGTAAAGCTGAACAGAAATAAAAACAATAGACTCTTTTTCATTAGTATTACCTTGATTAAGTAGTAAAAAATGCATATTAAAATAAAAAAAAAGAATAATAAATGTTGTGATAACTGTAATATTACTAAAATGTCTTATGTTTTTTATCCGGTTTTCTACTTACGCCTGACTATTTTAATGATCATTTCCAACAACACCTAATTTATTTATGTACTTCTAATCAATTGCCTTTAAATACATTTAACAGTTTCATACAAAATCAGGTGACAAAACACAAAAAAAATTGTTTTGAATTTCTGTTCAAAAAAAAGCTAACCAAAATTCTGTTGATACGTCTAAAATTTTGAACCTAACAGGAGAAAATTATGAATGACCGATTGTTCAGATCACGAAGAAACAGAATTGTTGGCGGCGTTGCCGCGGGGTTCGCAGAATATCTTAACCTGGAACCGATTATTATCAGGCTGCTTTTTGTAGTAATTACTATTTTTAATGGTCTGGGTATTTTATTATATATTGTCCTCTGGATTGTGGTGCCTGAAGAAATTGTAGTACAAACCGGAACCGGAACCACTACAGCTCAGGGTGATAAAGATTTCGATAAACACAGCGCGAAAGAGAATGACGAAAGCTCGCGCAGTGAAAATATTGGAGATAATGAGTATACACCGGCAGACAAGGATGAAAAAAAATCTTCCGGTAAGGGACGAATAATAATCGGCCTGACATTATTAGTTTTGGGTTTTCTTTTCCTTTTTGATAATTTTTTCCCTTATTTTGAAATAATTGATATATTTCCACTTTTGTTACTTGGTCTTGGTATATTTTTAATTTGGAATTCAATCAGCAAACAGAGATAAACTATTATGAAAACTGGACAAATTTTTTGGGGAACCGCACTCATATCAGCCGGCTCACTGATCTTACTTGTAAGATATGACGCGCTGAATGTCGACTGGAATATTATCTGGAATCTGTGGCCCCTATATTTTGTATTCTGGGGATTATCTTTATTGACAAAACAATCCTCTTTTCGTCCATTCATCGCGCTTTTATTCGGGCTGTTCACCGGGATTTTTTCGTATGGCATCATAAATATGGTATATGACAATGATTTTGTCTTCGATGAAGATGGCCCTGAATACCGGGTTGAGAAATTTACAGAAGAATATGATCCGGGGATTAAAACTGCCAGACTTGAAGTTAATTCCGGAGCGGGGAAATTCTACATTCGCAAATCAACGGGAGATTTGGTAAAAGGTATAGCAAGAGGAAATTATGCCGATTATTTTTTTAAGGTGAAAAAATCGGGTGATAACGCGGAAATAAATTTTAATTATACTAAAGACATTCGAATATTCGACGGTAAACTCAGAAATACCCTTGAGATAAGGCTCCATCGTTCTCCTGTCTGGAATATGGAATTAAATCTGGGAGCGGCCAAATCTCATTTTGACCTGAGCGATTTTAAAATAAAAGAAATTGAATTGAATGCCGGAGCGGCAAGCACCTACTTTAAACTTGGCAATCTTTATAAGGATACAAGATTAAATGTGGAAATGGGGGCCGCCAAACTGGAACTGGAAATTCCGGAAAACACTGGATGCAAAATTTCGGGTGAAATGGTGCTTGTATTAAAAGACTTACCCGGTTTCATAAAAGTAGGTAATGATTATTATATTTCCGAAAATTTTGAAGAATCAACCAACAAGGTGTACCTGAATATTGAAACAGGAGTATCATCAATAAAAATCAAAAAATACAAGGAAACTTTACTGCGAAACCGGAACCGGTAAACATCGATTTTATTACATTGGAATCCCTGCTTGTGCATAATTAAATTTTTGTGCCTGAGCAGGGATTTTCTTTTCTGTTTCTCGACCAGTCAAATCCCAAAACTTGATGAAGCGTTACAAAACCGGGGGAAATAAAATCAGCCGCGGGCTTCCCTGAACGCGATTCTGAAAACAGTTCCCGAATCTTTTTTACTTGATATATAAATTTTCGCGCCATTTAAATCAGCAAGTTTTCTGGCGATAGCCAGTCCCAGGCCATTCCCTTCAAATTTTCTGGTATAGCCTGTTTCTTCAGTGGTAAATGGTTCAAAAATATCCTCTATATAGTTTTCATCAATACCAATGCCGGTATCCTCAACCAGAATTTCAATATAATCGATATTGCGCCTGGTGGAAATTGAGATAGCGCCTTTTTCTGTAAACTTCAAAGCATTTTCTATGACATTTCTGAGTAAAATTTCAACCGAATATTCATCGCCCCGAATGAAAAAACGGTCAATATTCTCCTCCATTGTAAAACTGATTTTCCGACTATCCGCGACCGGTTTCAGTTCTTTATAAATTTTCCCCAGAATTTCATGTTGAAGATCAAAAATACTAAGCTTTATCTCAAAATTTCCTGTCTGCAATTCCGACATTATCAAAATCGAATCGATAGTTTTTATTATCCGCTCTCCTTCTTCTTTCATAACGCTGAAGCTTTTAGCCAGCTCCTTATCAATATTGTCATCAAATTCTTCCCTGATAAAATTCGCGAAGCTCAAAATGGAATGCATCGGAGTTCTTATTTCATGCGACATCTGCGATAAAAACTCAGTTTTGAGAGAATCAGATCTTTCCGCTTTTTCTTTTGCCTGCTTAAGCTGATCTTCAATAATTTTTCTTTGATTAATTTCCTCCTTCAAAGTCTGGTTTTTAAGGAACAACTCCGCGGTTCTTTCTTTTACCCTTTCTTCGAGCTGATTGGTAAGTTTAATAAGTCCTTCACGGTTTTTTGTCAGTTGGTCATTTAGTTGCCTCTTATACCGGTATAAAAGGAATAATACTATCGCCAGCCCGATAGCAAGAATCATAAGCACCATAAAGGATATTCTCATAATTCTCTCTCTTTCGAGTGAAAGCTCCTTCATTCGATGCTGCTGTTTAAGTATCTCGATCTGTTTTTCTCTCTGCTCTATTTCATTTTTTACATGAAGACGGGCAATTTTTTTCGCGTTTTTTTCTTCTTCGAGGGAATTGTAGATTATATTAAATTTTTTGTGATAATCATAAGCCGCCTGAAAATTCCCTTTGCGGGCAAAAATATCGGCTAATTTCTGATAACTTTCTGACGAAATTTCTTTTATTTCCTCAGAAAGAGCAATTTTCAGACTTTGTCTGAAATAATCTGCCGCCTCATTAATTTTTCCGGATTGCAGAAAAATATCTCCAAGCAGCATTAAATTTGAAGCGGTGCCAAGTTTATCATTAAGTTTTTCTCTCGCTTCAAGAGCATCCCTGAAATATTTCAACGCTTTTTCTTTATTGCCACCGGCCAGGTAAGTATGACCTATTTCAAGCAGATTATTCGCTATTCCATATTGATTGCCCTCGTCGAGATAAATCTTCATCGAACGCTGATAAGATTTCAGGGAAAGTTCATAGTTGCCAATAGTCCGGTAAATACTGCCCATACTTTTCAGGGAAAGGGCCACCCCGTTCGAGTTGGCCATATTTTCATAAAGAGAAAGTGATTTGTTGGCATATTCCAGAGCCTTTTTATTTTCATTCAGGTCAGTATATAAAACGGAGATGTTGTTATATGCGTAGGCAATACCTTCATCATAACCAATTCGTTTATAAATATCAATGCACCCGAGTAAATTTTCGAGGGCGTTTTCATAGTTCCCCCTTGAACGTTCGAGCCGGCCAAGATTTACCAGGGTAGTGGCAATACCTTTGTCATCACCAATATTTTTTCTTATTTCCAGGGCCTGTAAATATATTTTTTCCGCCTGGGTAAAGCTTCCAAAATATTGATAAATATTAGCTATACTGCTGAGAGTATTAGCGGTATTCCTCGGATTATCCAATGATTCCCTGTGTTCAAGGGCCTGCAGGAAATATTCCAGCGCTTCCTTATATTGTCCATCAAAGTAAAGAGCGAGCCCGATATTATCCAAAGCTCTCGCTTTCCCCTCTATATATTCCAGCTCCCCGGCCAGATTGAGAGCCAGATTCCCGTAGTGCAAGGCTGAATCGGCATCGGTACGCCTGTAATGAACCGCAATATCACAATACCTTTCTACTTTTTCTGTCCCGGATATCGTCTTGATAATAGTCTTCAAACTATCCAGATTTCCGGCGCTGATGCCTGTATAGATGAAGAGTAAAAGTAAAAAGGAATAAGTAAATTGTTTTATACTGTTAAATATTGTGAACCTTATCACCACGCTTCCTGCAATTTTGATCAAAATTTTTTACCTTTTTTTTCACTTAATAATTTACGGCAAATAATCTAATATTTAAAGTATTGTATTATTTTTATCTGTTTACCTCTGTTTTTTGCTCCGGAAATGAGATTGCGAATAACAGGATGCGCCGTCTTATTATATCGGGCTTGAAAATTTTCTTAAATGTTTTTTTAACTAAAATTTATCTGGGTATTTACTTTTATCCTAACAATATATTAAATTGTGCGTACAGAATTTTATTAATATAAATTACTCTCTTACAAGAGAAGCCCGGAGTAAAAGTTAAGAGATGTTAAGATATAGATATCTCACGCAACACAGCCAATCTAATTATTTCCAAAAAAAATAAGGATCACACTATGGAGATTTTTAATTCTTTCAAAAAAACTTTTAAAACCCTGTCGGCCCTGATGCTCGTTGCTCTTTTTGTCGCGGCAGTCCCCATGCAGGCTGAAAACTATAAATATAGTGACAGCTGGGGAAATAACGGATTCAACCTTGTTGAACAGGCTCCATCAGGACTAAAAATGATATTCTCGGTTACAGAATTTAACATTGAACAGAAGAATATAGATGGTGAGCCGATGCAGACTTTGCATTTCCAAGGCGTTTATCTTCCAAACCAGTCAGGCTCTCCCGATCTGCCGGGAATGAGTCGTTATATCGCGCTTCCCGAGGGAGCGACACCCCAGGTGAAAATTATTTCACGCCGCACCGAAACTTTCCAGAATATGGAGATTGCTCCGGCATTCGAAATTCCTCTTATCACGGATGACCGTCCGCTGACCTATAAAAAGAACATGGAAGTATATGGCAAAAATGAATTTTATCCGGCGAGTCCTGTAATCGTTTCTGATGTTCAGCAGATGAGAGGCGTTGATGTCTCTCTGATTAATGTGACTCCATTCCAGTATAATCCGGTTACAAAAGAACTGGTTGTTTACCGCGATCTCGAAATAGAAGTTTCTTTTGTTGGCGGCAGCGCCCAGTTTGGCGAAAACAGATGGAGAAGCATCTGGTGGGATCAAATACTAAAAAACAACATAGTTAACAGCAATATGCTGCCGAAAATTGATTATACCACCGGCGGTTCACGCGAAGTTGCCACTGATTATGTAATTATCACTCCTCCGGACGCTGACTTCGTTCAGTGGGCTAATGTAATCAAAGATTTCAGAAATGAGCAGGGCATTAAAACTATGGTCGTCACTACAACAGAGATTGGTGGCAATAGCGCAGATGCCATTGAAGATTATTTCGATGATATGGCGACATGGGATCCGGTTCCTTCCGCAGTTCTGCTTCTTGGCGATTACGGCTCCTCAAATACAACTATCACTTCACCTACAAGAAGCCATCCTTATTCAGGAAGTTGCATTTCTGACAATATTTACGCCGACGTCACCGGAGATCATCTTCCCGATTTCGCTACGGCGCGTATGACTGCCAGGAATTCAGCCGAACTTGAGCTGATGATCGGTAAATTCATGAATTATGAAATGACTCCGCCCGAAAACCAGTATTATTATGATCACCCGGTTACTGCAATGGGATGGCAGACAGACAGGTGGTTCCAGATATGTTCGGAGATTGTCAATGGATTCTGGGAATATGGACTCGGTAAAGAACCCGTCAGAGAAAATGCTATCGGCAGCGGTTCTCCCTCAGGATCATGGTCCAGCAACGAAAATACTGGTATGATAGTCGATTATTTTGGTCCTAACGGATTGGGTTATATTCCCGCGACGCCTAATCATCTTAATGACTGGGGAGGCAACGCGACAAGACTTAATAATGACATCAACCAGGGCGCTTTTATGATCCAGCACCGCGACCACGGCGGTGAAACAGGATGGAGCGAACCGGATTATGGCAACAGTGATATAAACGGCCTTAACGGTAACGATCTTGTTTATGTATTTTCAATCAATTGCCTCACCGGTAAATTTGATTACAGTAGCGAGTGTTTCGCTGAAAAATTCCATCGTTATGATAATGGCGGCGCGCTTGGAATTATGGCTGCCACCGAAGTTTCCTATTCATTTGTTAATGATACTTATGTTTGGGGTATGTACGATGGAATGTGGCCCGACTTTATGCCTGCCGAAGGTGAACCTGGTCCGGTAAGACTTCTTCCCGCTTTTGGTAACGTAAATGGTAAATTTTTCCTTTCAGAATCAAGCTGGCCATATAATCCGAGTGAAAAAGAGATCACTTATGAACTATTCCATCATCATGGTGACGCTTTTTCTGTTGTCTATTCTGAAATGCCTCAGGCTCTCCCTATCACTCACGATGCAGCCATCATAAGTGGAAACAGTACATTTTCAGTAATAACAGAAGAAGATGTTCTGATTGGTCTTTCTGTTGATGGTGAGCTTATCGCCAGCGGTTACAGCGATGGAAGCGTTCTTAATATCCCTCTTCCATTCATTCAGCCCGGCAAGGTACTGAAAGTTGTCGCTACAAAACAGAACTACTACAGATATGAATCAGATGTAAACGTTGTTCCGGCTGATGGCCCTTATGTTGTAAAAGAACATTATGTTATTAATGACGCCTCAGGAAACAATAATGGTATGATGGATTATGCTGAAAATAACCTTCTTACTCTTTATGTTCAGAATGTCGGACAGGATAATGCCGAAAACGTTACCGTAACAATAAGTTCAACTGATGAATATGTAACTATTACTGACGCCACAGAATTGTACGGACTGGTTCCGGCTGACGACACAACATTCGTAACTGATGGTTTTGCTTTTGATGTCGCAGAAAATATTCCGGATGGCCATAACGTTACATTCACCTGCAGCGCGACAGATGGCGACAGCACCTGGATAAGCTACTTCAGCATTGAAGGTCACGCTCCTGTTGTTGAATACGCCGGTTTTGAGGTTAACGACGCTGCCGGAAACGGAAACGGAAGAGTTGATCCCGGCGAAACTGTCGACCTGATTGTTGGTGTCAGAAATGATGGTACATCAGCAGCTTATAATCTTGAAGGTATGCTCCAGTCAAGTGACAGCTACATCACAATAAACTCAAACAGCGCAACTTATGGCGAACTCGCAGCCGGCGCTGAAATGACAAAAACATTTAATATTACAGCTAATGCCAACACCCCGATGGGTCATATTGCTAACTTTATGGTTGAGTTTACAGCTGATCATGATATTTATACCCAGGGCGATTTCTTTACAGTTGTAGGACAGTTCCCTGTTCTTATTGTTGATCTCGATGAAAACAATAACTCAGCAAACCATTTACATGACGCATTCCTGGCAAACGGCATTGTTGCCGAATATTCTACTTCAATACCTTCCGATCTGACATTGTATACATCCATCTTTGTCTGCCTTGGAATTTATGATGACAACCACGAACTCACCAGCGCTGAAGGACAGGCTCTCGCCGACTTCCTTGACAATGGCGGCAGTGTTTACATGGAAGGTGGAGACACATGGTATTACGATGATCCGACTCCGGTTCATTCATATTTTAATATTGGAGCTACCAGCGATGGCGATGATGACCTTGGAACATTAATAGGACAGAACGGAACATTCGCTGAAGGAATGCAATTCGGTTATAGCGGCGACAACAACTGGATTGACAGGCTGACCGCATCTGCTCCGGCTGAAATTGTTTTCCAAAATAACAATCCGGTTTATGGCGCGATGATCGCGCATGATGCTGACACATACAAAACAATCGGAGCTTCATTCGAATTTGGCGGTCTTACAGATGGAAGCGCCCCCTCAACAAAAGAAAAACTGATGGCCGAAATTATTGACTTCTTCGAACTGAACGGATCAGGATCAAACGATACCACGATCTATCGCGATGTTTCAGTTAACGAAGGCTGGAACCTTATTTCAGTTCCTGTTGAAGCTGACGAAATGGCTACAACAACCCTCTTCCCGAACGCTATTTCATCTGCCTTTAAGTTCAACCAGCAGTATCAGCTCGTTGATGAACTTGAAATGTGCGAAGGCTATTGGCTAAAATTCCCTGCTGCCGAAATAACCGAACTTGGCGGCCTTATGCAAATGATGCCGATTGAAGTTAATGAAGGCTGGAATATGATAGGTATTTTCTATGAAGATGAACCAACTACCTTTATAAACAGCGTTCCCGCAGGAATTATAAGCTCACAGTTCTTTGAATTTAACGCGGGTTACGTTGCTGCCAATACACTCGAAGTTGGTAAAGGATACTGGGTAAAAACAACTCAGACCGGTGAACTTTATATCGACTCATCACTTGCCAAGAAAAATCCGGTTGCTAATGTTATCAACAGTGAAGGTGAATGGGGAACCATCGTTATTGAAGACGCGGCTGGCAACAGAATGACCCTTTACTCTCCTGCCGAACTCGACAACGCTGAAGATTATGAACTTCCTCCGGCGCCTCCCGCAGGTGTATTTGATGTTAGATTCGAATCAGGCAACTTTGTTGAAATGATACCAGATATGGGCTCAGAAGTTATTCTTAATTCAGTTACCTATCCTGTTAAAATTTCCGCTACCGGCGCTGACCTTAGAATTACCGACTGCGTCAATGGTGAGATCGTTAATGAAATCGTTCGCGACGGAGCTGAAGTTGTTATAACTGATTCAAGAATTAAGAAAATCAATGTTACTACTGCCGAAATTCCTGATTCATACGCTCTTTCACAGAACTATCCTAACCCGTTCAACCCAAGCACAACTATCCAGGTTGCTCTTCCTGAAAATGTAAAAGTAAGCCTTAAGGTTTATGACATGCTTGGTCAGGAAGTTGAAACTCTTATCAACAAGGATATGGACGCGGGTTATCACGTAATAAAATGGAACGCTGCCAAATATGCCAGTGGTGTTTATTTCTACAGAATCACCGCAGGCGACTTTGTAAGCACAAAGAAACTCATGCTTCTCAAATAAGCGCTCCTTTTTTCAAGATTTCAAAAAAAAACCCCTGCAATCGCAGGGGTTTTTTTATATCTCATGTACGGAATTAAATTTTTATCTATTATATAAATCCCGAAAGGATAACAGGATTAAAGAAAACGAATCAACCATATTATCCAATCCGGTAAGGGTGATATAAAAACAGATCAGACGTATTGCGATCGATAAAAAATATAGGTTCTATGTGAAATACAGTGGGTGATTTTTGTCGGCCCTGACAATTAAACAAAACCTTTTGTTAAAGTATAACCGGATAATCCCGACGTGTAGCTTCCGCCCCTTCAGGGCTTAAATACACTTTTTCTTTTATTACCCCGGGCGTTGCCCGGGGCTGTTGATTGTCGCGCTTTCAGCGCTTATAATAATTCCAGTTTATCACAGATGGATACAAAACCCTGAAAGGGTGAAGGAAACAGGCCGGGACAACTCCCCGGTTAAGAAAAACAAAGACATTATCAGAGCCCTGAAAGGGCGAAAGCAGCAAAGGCATAAAGATATGGAATGCTGAAAGCTTCTGGCTCAGTCGGGGTAAGAGGGACTTTAAGACTCATCCACCTGTGGTGGTGAAGACCAGGGGCTGGTTTCCGGAAATCTAACATGACATTATGCGAATCTTTGATTCATATCTTTATGCGCTATTTTATTGCTTTGCCCACTAAATTTCATATAGAACCAAAATATATCACCCTTCCGGGGTTTTTTGAATGGTTCATTATTCCAATCTTTAATCATTACATCCCTTTGGGCTTTTTCCTCAAGCTTTGCCAGGGGAAATTTTAATTCCCTTTCAATTCACTTGTTTAAGTTTATCCCTTAAATTTCTTTTTAATTTTTTACCCTCTGCCGTTAAACGATATTTCTGCTTCGGACTTTCAGGCTTGTCCGGTAACAGCTGAAGCTCTCCAGATTATTATCTTAGAACCTTCTTCTTAGGAAATAAGTGGTTCTTTAAGATTGCGATAAATAGTAAGTTCAATAATATCCGGAAAACCAGTCCCATAACGTTCGATACGTCCTGTCTGAAATAAACAATCGGCGAGCAGAGAACCATATATTTAATCTAAAGTTAAATTAAAAATAACATTTTTAAGCAACAATTTTATTTCCCTGTTGCCTGTAAGCACCTCAACAGTATGAGGTATATTTACACCTTTATATTTCCTGTAATCATAATACTCAATCTTTTGAATAATCACTCCACCCGGAGTGGGAACTGCCATTTCTTCATATACTTTTAAGCCTGTTGAATCACTATACCAGGAATTTATATAAAACTTGTCATTTATCCTGAAACATATAATACTGCAGCTCTCCTCCCCTCTTTTGCCTTTCCCAAGGTATTCAGTCTGAATATCGAGTGTGTCACAGGCAGTTTCAATGAATATCGAACTTCTTGTTTTCAGGAATTCATCTTCTTCGCTGTTCATATCAATAAAATATTCTTCCGTTTCGTTGCGTCCATGTTTACCGTCGAAGATTATTTTTCGTTCAATTCCATCCAGAGAAAAATTCTGGTGATAAAATCCCTGACTGCTTTGAAATATTTCAAATCTGATTTTGCGGCCATAAACTTCACCGGAATAAACTGTTTTTTTGGTTTGTATTGTTTTCAGTATATTCTTCCCTCCCGCGGCGTCAAGATATCGATTAATAACCTCAGCCGCCTTTCCCTCCTGACCTGAAGAATATCGAAAAGAAAACAATATGCAAAGGGAAAAAAGAAACTTTAGCATGGCAGCCTATTTGTCGAGTATATCTCTGATAATTGGTTTTAATCCGCTGAAGAAAAACTCCACCGCGATAACCATTACAATTAGTCCCATAATTCTCATCATTACCTTATTTCCCGTTTCTCCCAGAAAATGTATTATGCGCCGGGCGCTTAAGAGAGATACGAGCGCGACCAGCATAACAACAATTATAGCCACGAGGAGAATCATTTTCTGCCCTATATCCTCTGTTTCATTCATTAAGACGATGGAAAATGTTATCGCCCCCGGTCCGCATAACATAGGAATAGCGAGAGGTGTAATAGCAATATCGCTGGCATATTCTGTTTCCGATTCATCCACCGCTCTTGTCCGGATAAGTCGTGCCTGAAGCATATCATAACCAATCATCAGGAAAATTATTCCACCGACAATTTTCAAACCGTTTACTGAAATCTGGAAAAATTCAAAAATAAATCTTCCTGAAAAAGCAAAAATAGATAAAATTATTATCGCGGTGATCACAGCCTTGATTGCCGTTTTTCTCGCCTCGGCGGCAGAAAGCCGTGATGTCATCGATATATAAACCGGCAGCAATCCGAGGGGATTTATAACCGAAAAAAGTGATGTGAAGGCCAGCAGGCCGAAATCGAGATATTTATCCATGAATTTTTTGCAGCTCCTTTAATTTTTCTTTGATCAGACTTATCGCGAGTTCAATATCCTGCTTTTCTGTTCTGAATCCGGAACTCACCAGCCGGATCACAAAATCATCATTCAGCTTGGTATGCGAAATAAATATTTTGCCTGTTTTGTTTATTTCATTCATAAGTTGTTCGTTAAACTCATTGACTTCTGATTTTCCACAATATTCCGGCTTTACACGGAAACAGACAGTCGCGAAGTTAACCGGAGCCTTCAGCTCAAATTCATCTGAATTTTCTATGAACTCTTTAAAATATTCGGCCAAATTCAGGTGAGTTCTCAAAAATGTCCGTAGCTTCTCAGCGCCGTAATATCTGAAAAGGAACCACAATTTTAATATCCTGAAACGTCGCCCGAGCTGAAATCCGTAATCCATATAATTTATTACTTGCGACTCCTCTTTTGTCCTTAAATATTCAGGAGTAAGAGAAAAAGCATCTTTTAATATTTCCGGTTTATTGGTAAAAAGTATACTCAGGTCAATAGGAACAAAAAGCCATTTATGTGGATTGAGAACGATAGAATCGGAATTTTCCCAGCCTCTAAAAAATTCTTTTTTCTCCTGCAGTGATGAGGTAACTCCCGCGTAAGCCGCATCTGTATGAAGCCATAATCCTTCTTCACGGCATATTTGAGCAATTTCCCCGACCGGATCAACCGAAGTAGTAGAGGTAGTCCCGATTGTAGCGCTTACAAAAAAAGGCTCATACCCTGATTTTTTTGCTTCCACAATTTTCAATTTTAACTGCCCGGGGTCAATTCTGAATTTATCATCACATGGCGCCTTGATTACGGCCTCTCTTTCAAGACCTATAGCCAGGGCATTTTTTTCAAGGGATGAATGGGCATGTGGTGAAATAAATACCCTTAGTCCGGAATAATTTTTAATACCACTTTTTTGTCTGTAGTATTCTCTGGCGGCAATCAAAGCATGCAGCGAACTAACCGAAGCGGTGTCGTAGGATAACCCTGTATATTCATCAGGCAGCCCCACAAACTGCCGGAACCATCCCATCATCGCGGTTTCAAGTTCAGTTGAGGCGGGGGAAGTTTTCCATATCATCGCGTTGGTATTCACAGCGGCCGCAAAAAACTCAGCCAGTATTGCCGGACCGCTTGAAGTGGAATTAAAATAAGCCATAAATCCCGGGTGATTCCAGTGGGTAATTCCATTAAGAATAATATTTTGAAAATCCTCCGTTATTTTTGAATATGGCTCCCCTTCCTCAGGAAATGTATCAGGTATCTTTTTAATTATATCGCCGGGTTCTATTCCGGGCACAACATCATAATTTCTGATAGTTTCAAAATAATCTGCTATTAAATCCGCGGTTTTATGGGCCGCTTCTCTGAATTCTTTATTATTCATTTCTTTAATTTCCCGTTATAGTCAGCAATAAATTATAAAATTAGCATTAATGTTTATCCCCATATCTTTTTTCACCCGCCTTCACTTCAAGATTAATAAAGTTATCCTCAGGTGGAAGAGGACATGTCGCGTAGGGTGTAAATGCGCAGGGAGGATTATAAGCCTTGTTAAAATCAAGAATAACGTGGTTAAGTGAATCAGGAGCCTCACAATACAAAAATCGGCCCGCGCCATAAGTGTCCCTGCCGCTGGTCATGTCGGCAAAAATGATAAAAAATCCTTTTTCCGCTTCAGTAATATCAAGCTGAAATATTCTGCCATCTTTATTGAAGCGAAGATATCCGGGCGCTTCAGTTTTATTTTCCGTTCCGATCGCTGTCGGTATTATTATTTCTTTCTGCGGATCATATTTAATAAACTCAGCTTCGAACCGCCAGTCACTATTGACCGGAAAACGATCGATCCCTTTAAAATCCTTCACCAGCTCAGCATCAAGATTACGCAACCTGATGCCAAACCTCTCACCTCGTCGGATTATATACCATCGGAAAGATTTGTACTGAAGCATAGTGGGATTGCCGCTCATATCATCGGCAAGCATTAGTCTTTCAACCTTTTTTCCTTCCGACATTATCACGCAGTTGCCTGAAGAAATGAAGCGCACCGAGTCTGCCCGCAGAATCATTGCCCCGGCATAACCACACATCCCTTCAGGAAATATTATGTCATTATCTTTATCGGATCCAAATTTATTTTCTCCCTCTTTCAGCCAGAATAATCCTGCCAGATTTAGCCAGCCCTCATCCTTTTTCAGTCTGTTTATTCTTTCTTTATGCCAGTCATTTATTTCTTTAATGTACTCAGGGCTTCCTTTTTCAACTTCTTGTCCGCCGCAGGAGAGTACTATTAAAAATATCAATAATGCCGCAATGACTCTGTATATCAATTTCTTCTCCGCATTTATAATCGTGAAAACAAATTAAAGAAAATATAAAGAAAGAAAAAAGCTCCATGCCCTTTAGATCACAGGTAAATATTTCTATTGTTTCAATTTAATACAGAGCTCCTGACATTACGAATATTGAAATGCAACTATTTTATCATCCTCTTCCATTAACTGACAGAATAATAACAGTAAGAATATTTCGTTATCCTCTCTCAATATTGTTTTTATCTTTTAAAGCGACATTAAAAAAATAAGCGTTAAGAAAATCAAATGAACGGAGCGTTAAAAAAGGAAAGCTGTCTGAGGCACATGTCTTTTTATGTGGCGAGTTCTTTCATTTTAGCGGAGAGAATTGATTTTTAGCTTATTTTTTTGCAGTCTTGACTTTTTTTGCAGTCTTGACTTTTTTTGCCTGCTCGCCGAAGGAGAGTTACTTTTTGTGTCTCCAGAGGAGTCCTATGGACAAGACAAAAAGTAAGGGCATATTTTATAAAATATATTTGGTAAGATTAATGACAATTCCCATTGGTTCTCGCTTTGCCAGCTGAGGTAAATTTCAAATTATTTCACGCAGGGAAAAATTATAAACGAAATCTTTTTAACAGAATTTCTAATACAAGTCGCATAAGTATATACGCGACAAAAAAATCGATGTTGTATTATTTCAACACTTTATGTTTCTGATGTCAGGAGCCCTGTAATAAGGGTCGCTTTTGAACAGGAGTTAATTTTGGTTCTATATGAAATTTAGTGGGTAAAGTAATAAAATAGCGCATAAAGATATGAATCAAAAATTCGCATAATGTCATGTTTGATTTCCGGAAACCAGCCCCTGGTCACCACCACCACAGAGCGCGCGGCCTTGAAAAAAGTGGATGAGTCTTAAAGTCCCTCTTACCCCGACTGAGCCAGACGCTTTCAGCATTCCATATCTTTATGCGTTTGCTGCTTTCGCCCTTTCAGGGCTCGGATAATGTCTTTGTTTTTCTTAACCGGGGCGTTGCCCCGGCCTGTTGCCCGCACCCTTTCAGGGTTTTGTATCCATCTGTGACAAACTGGAATTATTATTAGCGCTGAAAGCGCGACAATAAACAGCCCCGGGCAACGCCCGGGGTAATAAAAGAAAAAGTGTATTTAAGCCCTGTAGGGGCGGAAGCTACACGTCGGGATTATCCGGTCAAACTTTAACAAAAGGTTTTATTTAATTGTCAGGACCGACAAAAATTACCCACTGTATTTCACATAGAACCTTAATTTTTTAATAAACAACTTTGCAGCAGTCACTTAAATTCTATATATTTTTACGAAATTTGTGGAAAGTGTATATCATTGAATATTCATTCTAGTAGACTTATATTATATTAAAAATTAAAGGATTTTAGATTGTGATTGAGATAAGGGAATTTACAGAAAAGGAAATGAAAGGACTGAGCAGACTTCAACCGGAAGGATGGCCTGATATCAGAGTGTGTTTTAATTTATACATGCGATCTTCCTTTTGTTATCCGCTCGCGGCGGTTGACGGTAAAGAGCTTGTCGGAACCGGAGCGTCGATTTACGGAGGTAAGACAGGCTGGATTGCTCACATAATTGTAATTCCCGAATACCGCGGCCATGGACTCGGACAACAACTTACTCTGAAATCGAAAGAAATCCTCGAAAAAAAAGGATGTGCTACAATATCACTAATTGCAACAGACCTGGGGAAACCGGTTTATGAGAAAACAGGATTTAAAATTGATTGCTGGTACAATTTTTTTCAGACTGAGAATCCTACTGTATTCCATGACCTGAAAAATACAGGGCCAATCACTGATTCCGATATAGGCGATATTCTCAGACTGGATAAAAAAATCACCGGAGAAGACCGGAGCAAAATGATAAAAGCATTCCCATTTTCAGGATACCTGGTTAAAGAACGTGGAATTATTAAAGGATATTATCTTGATAAATTTGAGGAAGGACCTGTTGTTGCTTCAGACAGTGTGAGCGGACTTTCACTTTTATCAAAAAAACATTCAACCGGAATTCAGAAAGCTGTATTCCCGGAAGATAATAAATCCGCGCTGAGATTTTTTGAAGATAACGGATTTAAACTATTAAATAAAGCCGCCCGAATGTACTGCGGAGAAAAGCTTACTTATTCGCCGGATGGCATCTATAGCAGGACAGGCGGCTTTTATGGCTGATCAGCATCTGAACTTGTGAAATGATTATCAAGTCTAAATTAAAAACAGAATTTGTCGGGGAATCTTTATGACATGGGAAATAAGAGTAAATTCATTAATTAAAATTCTTTTCTCATTTCTTTTATTTATAGCATGCACCATTTCGGCGGAAAACGAACTTGAAACAGGAGAAAAATATACAAGGGAATTAGAAGGAGGAGAAACCGATATTTGGGAACTTGAGCTGGATGAAGGTGAATTTGTTTATATCAGGGTTATGCAGTCAGACCTCGATATTATTCTGAAACTATATGATCCCGGAAAGAATCTTCTTATTGAACATGACAGTCCTAACGGAGAGAACGGTTATGAAAATCTGACTTTCCATACGATAACCGAAGGAGTTTATTCACTGGAAATATCTGTTTTTGAGGAAGACGCCCCCCAGGGTTCATACACTATTGAACTCATAAAAGCAGAAAAAAGCGCGACAGATATCCCTGGTAAAATTGATCAGATGCTGGCTGCCTATTCAACAGATGAAAATCCGGGAGCAGCTTTAGCTGTACTCAAGGATGGCGATATTGTTTATTCAAAAGGTGTTGGAACAGCCAATTTTGAATATGAAATTCCAATTACTGAGAACACTATTTTCCATATCGCATCTGTCTCAAAACAGTTTACCGCCTTTGCCATCGCGATGCTTTCAAGAAACGGAGAACTTTCCCTTAATGATGATATCAGAAAATATATCCCGGAAATACATGATTTCGGTTATGTAATAACTATCAGCAATCTTCTCAATCATACCAGCGGACTAAGAGACCAGTGGAACCTGCTGAGCATGTCGGGCTGGAAAATGGATGATGTAATCACAAAAGATCATATACTGAACATGATCGGCAACCAGCAGCAGCTCAATTTTGTGCCGGGTGATGAACTGCTTTATTGTAATACCGGGTATACTCTTCTTGCCGAAATTGTCGAGCGGATTACAGGTGAAAAATTTTCAGCCTGGATGAAAAAAAATGTCTTTGAACCACTCGGTATGGATAATACTCTCTTTTATGACGACCATACTAAAATTGTAAAAAACAGGGCATATTCCTACACGTTCAGCGGAAAGGAAGGATATAAAAAAAGAGTATTGAATTATGCCAATGTCGGGGCAACAAGTCTCTTTACTACCGCGACTGATCTCACAAAATGGATCAGAAACTTTAAAAATCCCGTTGTGGGAGATCAAAGAGTTATGGCCCTTATGCACAAAACAGGCCGGCTTAATAATGGTGATCACCTCTCATACGCTTTCGGACAGGGACATAATGTTTTCCGGGGTGTTGAATACTGGTCGCACGGGGGGCAGACGCAGGTTACAGAAGCTGGATGGGACGTTTTCCTGAAAAACATTTGGGAATAGTTGTACTCAGCAATTACGACGCCTTTGCGCCGGCAAAAATCGGCCATAGAATCGCGGCCCTGTTTATTCCCGAACCTGAACTGAATGATGAAGAGGAAAGTCAGCCTGATGAAGAAAAATCGAAACTGAAAAGTGAGGAATCAGAACAAAAACCTGACGAAACCATTGTTGACGCAAAACTTTTGGATATATATTCAGGAAATTACAAAATAGATCAGGGAATAGTCGCCTGTATCAGACACGAGAAAGAAAGATTAACCGGACAGCTTGCAGGAGATGAAAAACATGATCTTATCCCGATGAACGACTCAACATTCGTTATCGGGGAAATCGAATCACCACAGCTCACTATCATTTTTCACCCGGGTGAAAATGATCGCTGTGATTCGATACTGATCCGGGAAGGTAAAAGTCAATTCACCGGCAGGAGAGTTAAAACTTTTAATCCGTCCGGAAAAGAACTTAATGAATTCTGCGGCATCTATTACAGTTTTGAAACTTATACCAGGTATGATATTAAAGCGGAATCGGACACATTAAAATTATGTCATATAAAAGCAGGCAAATACGATATGCATCCTGCGGAATATGATAATTTTATCGCGGATATATGGTTTATGCGTGATATAAAGTTTACAAGAAACGGGGATGGCAGAATAAATGGTTTCCTCGCATCAAACGGACGTGTGCGAAATCTCAGATTTGACAAAGTTGAAATTATTCCGGTTGAATAAACAAGTCAGAACTGATGCAAAAATTTCATATCTCCAGGGGTTACCTCTGCTGCTAAGGTTAAAAAATCAAGGAATAAGTTTTTTTTTGAGCGTTTTTATTGGATTTTGCGGGATTTTGTGTTTTACTGATTTTGTAGCGTTTCTTCCATATCTTTAAGCAAAATCCACGTTATCAGAGATATCTGCGGTCCTCTTTTAATTGTTCATTAATAATTTCATTTTACTATTTTGCGTAAGAATTGACTTATTGCCGATAAACTTAAGCTGGCCAACACAGAACCAGAAATCGCAGAAACACTCAGTCGATTAAATAACATTATCCTGCTTTAGCGGTGTTTAACAGTCTTTGCCCCATTGCCATAAACATTCCGGTTTATCTGAATGCGGGAATGGCAGACCAATTAATGTTTGCTTTATTTTGCGTGTCCCATAAACCGGAATTGCATATCCCTATCAAAAACTTTTCCTATGACGCAGAATATAAGAACCATTAGAATATTCTTTTTTTACCTGCTTTCTTACCTCTTTCAGCGGATTTCCATATATTTGTCTGGTTGAATTTTATTTAAGGGAGAACTATAAATGAGATTAATATTTCTTTTTCTATTACTTGTATCTTCGCTTGCGGCTCAGGTAAAATTTGAAGATTATTTTTTTGACAAAACCATGCGCTTCGATTATTACGAAACGGTTGATAGCGCCACATCGCTATTTTCTTATGATGAAATAAAAGAAGAGCCCTATTGGGCCGGATCAAAGACCAATCTTCTTGACACACTTGAATTCGGATATTATTTCTTCAGGATTTTTGACCGGGAATCCGGTAAAGAAATTTATTCACGCGGGTTCTCAACTCTCGCTATGGAATGGCAGACAACAGCGGAAGCAAAAAAATTCAAAAAAACCTTTACAGGCTCGGTCGTTTTCCCCTATCCAAAGAAAAAAGTCCGGCTTGAAATGTTCAAACGTAACAGAATGGTTCAGTTCGAAAAAGTGTATGAATATAATATCAATCCCGAAAGCTATTTTGTCAGGAAAAAACTGGAAATGCCATTTGATAATTTTAAAGTGCATTATTCAGGGGAACCAGCCATCAAACTTGATATTGTTCTGATCCCTGAAGGTTATTCAAAAGAGGAGGTTGAATCTTTTAAGAAAGAATGTAAAAAATTCGCGGAATACCTCTTTAAATATGAACCTTATAAATCGTATAAAGAAAATATTAACATCTGGGGTGTTTCAGCTTATTCGGCAGAATCGGGGGTTGACATCCCGGGTGATACGGTATGGGTCAATTCAATACTGAATTCCAATTTTTATACATTCGACAGCGAACGTTATTTGATGGTGGAAGATTTCCAGAGAGTGAGGGATGTTGCCGCAAACGCTCCCTACGATCAGATTTATATTCTGGCCAATACCGAAAAATATGGGGGCGGAGCGATATATAATTTTTATTCGGTAACAGCGACAAGAAACAGAAAAACAGAAAAGATATTTATTCACGAACTTGGTCACGGCCTCGCGGGACTCGCTGATGAATATTATACATCGCAGGTATCCTATGAGAACTTTTTCCCGGAAGGGGTTGAACCCTGGGAGCCAAATATTACCACTATGGTAAATTTTGAGAGCAAATGGAAAAATCTGCTTGATGAGGATACTCCGGTTCCCACACCTGATAATGAATTATATGATGATGTTCTCGGTGTATTTGAAGGCGGCGGATATGTGGCAGAAGGAGTCTTCCGTCCTACCCGCAACAGTGTGATGAAAGCGCTGGAATCAGAGGGTTACAACCTCCCCTCGATTAAAGCGCTGGAACATGCAATAAAATTTTATTCCCGCTAAAGGTATTATGGAACAAAGAAAAATATACAAAACGATAGAAACTGTCGCCGGTAAATCATTCGAAAGTGACAAAGCCCTTCTTAATGAAGTTGTAAACCAGATTGTCGAGAATGAAGAAATAAAAGTTACCGGCGCGAGAATCTGGAAACTCGATCCGCGACGCAAAGGTTACAGTCTTCTTTTCCAGAATGGAATTGTACAGAAAATCCCGCAGAATTTCCGGCTCACTCTTCATGAGAATGATGTTTTTGAAACTATCGCGGCCGAAAGAACAATACTTGCTGATGAAACAGATGAAACTCTTAAAGAAAAAGGTATTTTCAGATATTCGGCATCCGGAGTCGGAAGCAAAATCAAGATAGATGGCAAATCCTATTTTGAATACCTCTTCGCGGTCAACAGTAATCATATAGACGATGAATTAAGAGATACGTTGAATATTGTAGCCGCGGTTCTTACAGCCAAACTGAAGGAACGCAGAATTTCTGTTTCACAGCAAAATCTTATCCAGGGTATTGACCGGGCAAAACAATTGCAGAAAAGTATCCTCCCTGAGCATGAATATAAATTTCACGATTATGAGCTGTTCGGAGTAACAATTCCTGCTGAAGAACTCGGAGGGGACTTCTTCGATTATCTGCCGGTTGGCGATGATGAAGAAAGAATGGCCATAGCGGTCGGGGACGCCGCTTCCAAAGGACTGGCGGCAGCGGCCGAAGCAATGTACATTTCAGGGGCTATAAGAATGGCGAGTATTTTCCAGATTAAAATTTCTTTCTTTATGAACCGTATAAATCAGCTCGTTAATAAGATTTTTGCAGACGATAAATTCGCTTCACTCTTTTATGGTGAAATTTCGAAAGATAAACGCGGATTATTTCTTTATGCCAACGCCGGACATAATCCCCCTATTTTTGTATGTAGTAAAACAAAAAATGTGCTCTATCTGCAGCCTACCGGCCCCCTTCTCGGACCCGCTCCTCACGCGAGATATGAAACCGACAGTGTCAATTTTCTTGATGGTGATGTGCTGGTTATTTTCAGCGACGGGATCACAGAAGCGGCCAACGCCGATTTTGAATTTTATGAAGAAAAAAGACTGGAACAAATCATTACAGAAAACTTAGAACTTTCACCAAAAGAAATAGCGTACAGGATCCTTGATGATGTAAACCGCTTTTCAACAGGTGACAGTAAATATCAGGATGATAAAACTTTGGTAGTTATCAAGAGAAAGGAAAACAATGCTTGATGAAAAAATATTTGAAGCCGGAGTAGTCGGAGCCGGCGGAGCCGGATTTCCCACCCATGTAAAAGCAAAATCGGATGTGGAATTTGTGCTGGCAAACGGAGCTGAGTGTGAACCTCTGATACATAAAGATTTTGAGATCATGGTCAATTTCCCCTCTGAAATTGTTAAGGGAATGGAACTGATGATGGAAAACACAGGCGCTAAAGCGGGGCACTTTGGAATAAAAGGGAAAAACCAGCGCGCCATTGAAGCCATCGAACAACAACTCGACGGTTCGATCGATATGTGTATTCTGGGTGATTTTTATCCTTCGGGTGATGAATATGAACTGGTTTATGAAGCCACCGGCAGACTTATACCCCCTCACGGGATTCCCCTGAATGTCGGCTGTGTAGTGAATAATGTGGAAACATTTTATAACGTGGCAAAAGCCTCTGAGGGAATTCCGGTTACAGAAAAATTTATTTCTGTTACCGGACTGGTAAAAAAACCCTGCTCCTTTTTTGCGCCGGTCGGAACCTCTTTTCGCGATCTGCTCGAATTTGCCGGAGGCGCGACAATTGATGATTACGCTATTATGGTCAGCGGCGTCCTGATGGGAAGGCTTACTTACGATCTCGATGAACCATTAAGCAAAACGATGGCGGGAATAATAATAATTCCGCGCGATCATTACCTGGTAAAAAGACTTGGCCGTGAGAATCATGATATGAACCGCATCGGGAAATCAGCGTGCGATCAATGCAGTTACTGCACCGAGTTATGCCCGCGTTATCTTCTTGGTTATGACGTTCAGCCCCACAAAGTTATGCGCTCCCTTGTATTTACTTCCGGGGGAGAAGGATACTGGAATCAATATGCCGATCTCTGCTGTTCCTGTGGTTTATGTTCACTCTATTCATGCCCCGAAGATCTTTATCCACGTGAAGCATGCGACCAGAGCAAAGCTGCCATGAGGGAACAGGGACTGCCGAAATATAAGCAGCCGAAACCGGTTAAAGTTCATCCGATGAAAAATGGGCGAAGAGTCCCCCTCAAACAGTTGATGAAAAAACTGGATATTTACAAGTTTGAAAAACCGACTCCGTATACCGACAAAAAACCGGAACCAGCTGAAGTTAAGATTTTGCTGAAACAGCACGTGGGAGCTCCGGCGGAACCGGTAATATCGGAAAACCAGGCTGTAAAAAAAGGTGATCTGGTTGCCGATATCAAACAGGGACTCGGAGCCAGACTGCATGCCTCGATAGATGGTATCGTTAAAGAAATAAACGGTGAATATATACTGATCAGGAGATAAGTGAATATGAATTCTTTAGGTTTAATAGAACTTACAAGCATAGCGGCCGGTATGCAGGCTGCCGATACAATGTTAAAAACATCGCAGGTTGAGCTGGTAATATCCAGGACTATCTGCTCGGGAAAATATATGGTGCTGATAGGTGGAGATGTAGCCGAAGTGCAGTCGGCTGTGGAAGCGGCGGAAAAATCTCTCGATTTTGCCGTAATTGATACATTTGTAATTCCAAATGTTCATCCCGATGTTTTCCCCGCACTCGCCGGACACAGCAATACCGATGAGCTGGAAGCGCTCGGCATCCTCGAATCTTTTTCAGTAGCATCACTTATTGAAGGAGCAGACGCCGCGGTTAAAGCTGCCACTGTACGCCTGATAGAAATACGTCTCGCCATGGCCCTCGGCGGAAAAGCATTCTGCACCATAACAGGTGATGTCGCAGCCGTTACCAGCGCGGTAGACGCCGGCGCGAGAATCATCGGTGAAAAAGGATTGCTCGTAAACAAAGTTGTTATCCCCCGCCCCCGCCCCGAACTACTCAGCGAAATGATTTAAATTGTAGGACAGCCTTTCAGGCTGTCCCGACCACCCAGGGGGAGTTTCATCTTTTCAACAAAAATGATTTTAGTTATACTACCCGTTCCGGACAGAATGCAATTCTGTCCTACAGAAAATTGTAAATTAAAAGTAATAATAAAACCGATTCTTATAAATCAATTCGGCTTAATATTGTATCTTTCGCTCACAATTCTTTAATCAATTCACCCTGCTTTTCATCAATCTTTTGTAGGACACATTTGCAACCTGTGCGCCGCGCAGGTTGTTGCAGATTCCCTTAGATAACAAGATTTCTTTCATTAGCCTTGTCACCCAAATATTTGTCAATCCCCTACAGGGATTCGTATTTCAATATTTCGCATATTTCTACAATAATTCCCGCATCTACAACGCGGTATTTTTAAAGAACCTTGTAGAGGTTCCATTATTGTAGCAGAAAATGGGGCTTTATTATAAATAATCCCTGTAGGGGATTTACAATATTTTCGATAAATCTTCCCTGCAACAACCTGCGCAGCGTATCTGTCCTAACCGCCTTGAGTGAGTTTCATCTTTTCAAAAAAATGATTTGCGTAATGCTGACCGCCCTGGACAGAATGCAATTCTGTCCTACAGAAAATTGCAAATTATAAGTAAAAATAAAACCGGTTTTCACAACCTATTCGGTTTAATATTGTATCTTTCGCTCGCAATTCTTCACTCAATTCACACTGCTTCATCAATCTTTTGTAGGAAAGATTTATAAATCTTTCCTTTCCCTCTTCCTGTTAAACCAAAAGATTTCCATAGCTCCCAAAATCGAAAGAGAAATTAATGATACCTCAATTGAACGAAATGTAACTCTGAAATCCCTTAAAAAATCCTGGGTCCCTTCATACGAATCATATAAATGACCAATATTAATTACTCCAATCAGAGATTCCGAGGTGTGGTTTGTAATATACAGACCAAAAAGCAATATAAGGAGATAAAATATAATTCTTGCTTTTTTGTGTCTCGAAATAATAACCAATATCATAAAAATCAGGTTAATAACTAAAGGCGCGTATATGTTTATTCTCATTTAGATATTTTCTCATGTTTTATTTAGCCAATTCATTTTTACCAATAATGATTAGATGAATTATTTGAGTCTTAATTGATTGACATACCACTGTTGCGCGTATTATTATAGTCTTACTAATAAAATAAATAACAAAAAATGAAGTTATTCTTCTTTTACAAGTTTTGCAAATCCTGCTGTTGTTGAGATATCAGAACAATTAAGTTCATCATTCTCCAGTTTAATAATTATTTCCAGATTTTTTGTGTAATACAGACGAAGCTTAATATTATAAAAATAAGCTTTCGTTGATTGTGAAAACAGATTCATTGGATAATCAATGATATTGCCTTCCATGTCCATCAGTTCAATTTTGGGAATCGGCAGTAATTCAGCAGAATCAAAATAGAGATGATACTTGTGTACAACTGTATCATTCCTGCCATACATTATAATACCGATCAAATTTTCTTCAACATCATAAGAGGATGAGGACGAAGATAAGTAACAAATAAAACCGCCCTGTTTAATTACAGGATAATGGAATGTTTTTAATTCAGTTGAAGCTGTTACAATTTTTTGTCCTGTGGAAAGTTTATAATATGTATGAACAGGGTATTCGCCTTTTTCTGTAATAACAATTTTATCTGAAAGATCATGATTAATTTTGTATCCATTCTGTGAAATGGTCCAGATGGGATTCATATCAAAGCTGTTATTAAGTACTTTGGCCTTTATTGTTATTTCTGAATTCTGGGAATAATCTTCAAATGTTGATGTTTTTGTCTGCTCCAGTAAAATAATCTGATCTGTTTCAAAATCCTCCCGGATTTCGAAATAACAATTTGATAGATAGTAAGTTGTATTCCCATCTTTATTTTGCGTCATTTTAAGACTGGATTTCCCGGAGTCAATTTCTTTTACCTGGCAGAATAAATATTGAATACCAATCAAAAAAAACACTAAGATCAACCTGAGATAAAACATATTTGCCCTGTTATGAATTATTTAATATTGTTATAAACAAATTTAATAAATATTGATCAAATTCAACAGGAATTATTTTCTGTGTTTTGCCTGAAGTTTGCAAAAGATTGATATGCTGCCCCAATAATAATATCCAACCATGCTCAATACCCTTTAGGAAAGATTTGGAACCTGTGCACCACTCACTGAATTCACCCTGCTTTTCATCAATCTTTTGTAGGACAGATTTGCAACCTGTGCGCCGCGGCGTATCTGTCCTAACCGCCTTGAGTGAGCTTCATCTTTTCAAAAAAAATGATTTGCGTAACGTTGCCCGCCCTGGACAGAATGCAATTCTGTCCTACGGAAAAATGGATGATTTACAAATGCATTTACCGCGAATTTATTTTTTCAATTCATCATTCATAATTCACAATTGCTTCAAAGAGTGTCCTTTGCTGCCGGAGTTTTTTAATCCTTCCTCTTCGAGGAGATCATAAACCTGTTGCAGTTTGGTTTCAACTCCTTCATCTGTGCCCGGTTTGTTTTTATATATCAGGTAATTAAAGCGGTAATCATTTGGGGTGTATGAGGGCATAATAACATTCGCTCCTGCCCGGAGTCCCCTTCTTCTTCCATCGGGGTGCAGAGTCGAGAGTGCCGTGGTGGTCGGGATATGAACATTTCTCAGCAGAATTCTGGCCACTGCCATGGTTTTAAGAACAATCTCAATATCACAGTTTTTATGCCCGGCAAGCGGAGTATCGGCGGCGGATAAAAAAGGGCTGAAAGAAGCCATATCGACATCAAGTTCATTACACAGAAGCAGGTCATCGGCTATATCTCCGACGCTTTGTCCCGGCAGACCGATAATATTACCTGATCCGGTCTGGTAACCGATTTCTTTCAAAAATCTCAGATGTCTTATTCTTTCATCAAGATTCTGGTAAGGATGAATTTTATTATAAATCCCGGCATTCGCGGTTTCATGTTTCAGCAAATAACGGTCCGCCCCCGCTTCAAGCCACAGTTCATAATCTGCGAAATCTCTTTCTCCCAGACTCAGGGTAATCGCCACATCACAATTATCCTTTATCCGCCTGAGTATCCCGGCAACCTTCTCACCCGAATAATGCATATCTTCACCAGATTGCAAAACAATGGTTTTAATTCCGATTCATAAATAAATCCCGCCAGTTTTATTATTTCATCATCGGAAATCCTGTATCGCTTAATATCCGGATTGCTCATCCTGATGCCGCAGTAATGGCAGTCCTGTTTACAATGGTTGGAGAACTCGATAATACCCCTCAGGTGAACTTCATCGCCGCAGATATCAGATCTTACTTCCCTCGCTTTCCGGAATAAAGATTCGGTCTCTTCCTCTTTTTCGAGAGAAAGGAGGAAAATTACCTCCTCCCTGCTCAATATTTTTTTACTTAATATCTCACTCAGATTCAAAAATACCTCTTAGAAAAAGACGTCCCGTTCACCATTTTCAAGCTTATTAACCATATTTTTTGTAGCGTTGCGCAGGTTTTCAGGCAGCTTTTCAATCTGTTCTTCAAGCGCTTTTTCCCCTTCGGCCACTGTCTCTCCCGTGCCGTAATCGAGCAGATATTCTTTGAATGTTGCGAGAGCGTTAGGTCCGCAGATACCCCCGATTTTGCCCGATTTGGCAAGCTCCATAAACCTGTCCCCTGTTCTTCCTGAACGGTAACAGGCAGTGCAGAAACTTGGCAGATATCCCAGGTTGCATACGTCCCTTACAACCTCATCAAGGCTGCGGTGATCACCAAGCTGAAACTGCTCAAGCTCATGCGATTCCAGACTCTCCTGCGATTCCTTATAACTTCCCGGGGAGGTGCGGCTGCCGGCGCTTATCTGTGATACCCCGACTGAGAAAAGGTCCCTGCGGAGCTCCGGTTTTTCCCTTGTCGATAAGATAATTCCGGTATAAGGAACGGCGAGGCGCAAAATAGCGATCAGCTTTTTGAAATCCCGGTCATCAACGGCATGAGGAGGCTGAATTGCCGCGGGCGCGTTCAAAGCTGGTTCGAGGCGGGGTATTGAAATCGTATGCGGCCCGACGCCGTAAGTATTATCAAGATATTCAGCATGCATAAGCATAGCGAGAGTCTCGAAACGGTAATCTGTCAATCCGAATAGGGCGCCGATGCCAAGATCATCAATACCGGCTTTAAATGCGCGGTCGGGAGCGTAAAGCCTCCACGTGTAATCCTTCTTCGGCCCTGATGGATGCATCTGAGTATATGTATCGAAATGATAAGTTTCCTGGAAAATCTGGTATGTGCCTATTTCAAAACTATGCAGTTTTTTAAAGTCCTCATCACTTAAGGGAGCGATATTAACATTAACCCTGCGGATATTATTGCCATTTAAATTTATACTGTAAATTCTTTCAATAGCCTTTCCGACAAAATCAAGATTAGCCACTTTGGGATGTTCGCCACAGACAAGCAGAAGTCTTTTCTGTCCTTGGCGGATAAGCATCTCGGCTTCCTGACCTATTTCATCAATTGTCAGAGTTTTTCTTTTAAGCTCCTCGTTATCTCTCCTGAAAGCGCAGTAGAGGCAATTGTTAACACAGGCGTTTGTGAGGTAGAGAGGCGCGAACATTACGAGACGATTGCCATAAATATTTGTCTTTATCTCATTGGCGACGCTATAGAGTTCCTGAAGCAGTTCTTCATCTTCTATATTAAGCAGCGCGGCGCTCTCTTTAATCGAAAGCCCTTTTCTTTCCCTGGCTTTTTCTATAACTTCTTTCTGATACCGGCTGTTTTTAAGGGACTCATCCTCAATATAACTGAAGATAAGTTTTTCATCTATAAATTCCATTATAACTCCATATTATGATGCTGTGAATAAGTTATTTCAATTGCAATTTTAATGCCATCGAAATAAACCCTTTTTTTGCTCCGATATACCCACTTTAAATATTTTATTTCTATAAAATGAGATTATTTTTTCCGTTTCAGGAACTTTGAAAATAGAGAATTAAAAATGCCCCTGAGAACAGTATGACAGTAGCCGCTGTTTTTCTCAAAATATTTTTTTCCGAAAAAATTCTGCCACCGAATATGACCGCGATAAAAACTGAAATCCTCTTCACCGAAAGCACCAGGGCCACCGGAGCAATTTTAACAGCCTCAATGAAAGAATACCTGTAACCGGTTGTAAATATCGAGATCATCACTATCCAGAGATAAGTTTCACGCGGTATCTTTCTTATTATTTCAACCGGATTTTTTTTGCTTATCAGAATCATTATCAGAAAGTTAAAAGCAAAAAATATCTGCTGGAACGCCATAAAAGGATAGGGCGCCAGCTTAAAATCCCTAAGTAGAGTTTTATCAAGAATGCTTGTGGTTGTAAAGAGCAGGAGAGCAAATATTATATAGTGATGTTTTTTTGAACGGAGAAATACCGAGAACGGTCCCGCGAGATTGCCTCCCGAATGAAATTCGATAATATAGGTTCCCGACAAAAGAAGAAACATTCCGCTAAGTTCATAAACACTCAGAGACTCGCCCAGGAGGAAAAAAGAACCCAGCGCTACAAGTCCGGGAGTTACAACAAGCAGAGGCAAAGCCCCGCTGATATCCATATTTTTTATGGAGAGCATGACACATAAAAAAGCCAGCGAAGCCAGAATTGTCTTCAGATAAAGTACCATCAGACTTGCTAAAGTAATCGCCGAAAAATCGGTGATCGTGAAAAATGCCCGCCGAAAGCAGCATATTCACCAATGAAACCACAAAAGAAAACTCAAGGGCGTCAAGTTTAAATAACACCCTTTTTTGAGATATAGCCGCCGCCGCGGATAAAATAGCCGAAGAAAAAGCGAAATAAAACCAGATCATTTATGCCGGAATAATTAGTAAAAAAATATCAGATAAAGCTACCAATTTACTTTTACTCTGACAAACAAATTTCTGCCCGGTTCAAGTTTAATTAATCCACGGTTTGATGATAAATGTAAGCGGTATTTTTCATCGAGCGCGTTTCTGATTCCGGCTGAAAGATCAAAAGTAACCTTTCCAAAGCTGATATTCCTTCTGGCCGAGGAAAAATTAATAATCGCGTATCCCTCCGTTGTGTTTTCATAGGAGGCAACAGCGTTCTGTTCCCCGGCAAATTCACAATTTAAGTTCACATCAATTTCGTAAGGCAATTTTCCCCTGACTCCGAATATGCCGTTGACAGGTGGTATTTCCGCGAGATCAAGATTATATTTGGTTTCGATACCCCTTACATAAGATACATTCCCGAAAACGAAGAAATTTTTCACCAGCGATACTTCGAAGGCAGTTTCAAATCCATAGATTTTTGCTTCACTAATATTTCGTTTGATAAACAGACTGTCGGGAATTTCAACAACATTAGCCACCAGGTCGTTAAAATAATTGGTAAAAATGTTGAGTTTCAAACTCACATCATCCTGCCATGCCCTGTATCCCAGGTCGAAGAATATTCCCTTTTCCGGTTCGAGATCAGGATTTCCGAGGTAAATATCTCCTCCCAGGTCAAGATACTGGTAACGTTCTTCCAGTGAAGGAGCCCTGAATGATGAAGCCCCGTTAAATGTCAGCTCTGAGGACTTTGATAATTTATACATTATACCAACGTTATAACTCCATGACCTGTTATCAACATCGGCTTCGGGAAAAGAAGCCTGTTCAATAATCGGCGGGTCATTATTAATCACTCCGTTTACAACGATTCCAGCCGGATTAGTTGCTGCTTCATTAGTTATATTGATAAGATCATAACGACCTCCCAGGGTAACAACAAGGCGTTCATCCAGCAGATAAATATCATCCTGGATAAAAAGTCCCGCGCTGCTGAACCATGAATGAGGAACAGGATAGTCATAAATCACTTTATCGGGAGTGGTAAAAGTTTTGCTCCTTATTCCGTCATATTCCCTTTTCCAGTAATCTAATCCTGCTACAATTATATGATTGTCTTTCCATGTAAAATGGGCCTCCAGCTTGCCGCCGATGGTTCTGTGGTCAGCGTTGGGGCGGATTGTGAGAACGCTGTTCGGTTTCACCTCCACCTGCCGTTCATATTCCTGGTGGTACACAGTGGCTTTCAGGGAATTCATAAAACTGAAAGGGCGGCTCACCTCCCAGCTTACATTATACATCCTCCTGCCTGTTTCGGGATATCTGACAGAGGCCGCGACGGGAAAAGGATTTCCCCCCGGCACACCGACATCTTCCGCTTTAAATTCTGATAAACAAATTTAATCGTATGTTTTTCGGCAAACCGAAGACCCCCGTTAACATTAATACTGTGATCACGAAATCTGCTGTTAAGTAGTTTTCCATCAGGTGTTTCCGCGTCCTTTGCCACACGATAACCTGATTTGATATTAATATAATGATCTCCCCCGCCAAAGTTAAGGGCAAGATTATTATATGATCCTGAATTAACTGAATAATAACCGCTCGAAAATGACCCGCTTAAAGTTGATGTTTGTGTAAAACCCGGGGAATTTGTAACAATATTAATTACTCCGCCAACCGCTCCGGAACCGTAAAGTGAGGAAGCTGATCCTTTAACAACCTCAATTCTTTCAATATCCCCCGGATCAAGAGCCGATAAACCGGCAGCCACCGCGGTGGATGTCTCTATTCTGGCTCCGTCAATATTCGCGACAATATTCTGCCTGCTTAATCCCCTGATATTCACATGAGTCGCCCATATTCCATCCCTGGCCATTGAAATTCCCGGTTTATTGTCCATAAAGGAAGCAATGGAACTCATATTTCCCTGTTCCCCGTTATCTTTCTCAATAATCTCGAGAGGCATAGCGGCGTCACGTTCCATTTTGTTCTGATAAAGGGACTTTACAACAACCTCACCCATCCTGATATCAGTTTTTACCAGCTTAATTATAAAGTTTTCTATCCCGTCAGAACCTATATCCACTATTCCCCTGACAGGCTCATATCCGGTGAGACTTACGATATAACTCCACTCACCGGCATCCGGAATATTTACAGTAAAATTACCTTCCTTATCAGTATGGGTATAATACTGCCCCTTTTGAATACCGATAAAAACATTCATAAGGCTTTCACCTGTTGACGAGTCTTCAACTCTTCCTGAAAGTTTAATCCCTTCGGCTAAAATTGTTGTTGAAATAAAAATCGCGAAAACAAGAATATTTATAAATAATTTCATTTAGAACACCATTAAAAAGATGAATAAGTCCGTTAAAATTACAGATATTCCTGTGGGGAATATTCTGCTCCTTGATAATTGTAAAGAATTATAACAGGAAACTAAATGAATATTGACATTTTTGTCAAGTTTAAAAAACAGAAAAAAGAAGGGGCCGGAAAGCCCCCTCCATTTATAATTCTTTTATTTCATTTGTCAGCTTTGTTATGGCGTCTTTCGCATCGCCAAAGTACATCAATGAATTGGGATAGAAGAAAAGTTCATTCGAAATACCGGCATAACCGACATTCATCGAGCGTTTATTGATGATAACGGTTTTGGCGTAATCTACGTTGAGTATCGGCATTCCATAGATAGGGCTGGATGTATCGTGACGCGCCGCGGGGTTGACAACATCATTCGCGCCGACAATTAACACAACATCAGTGTTATTGAAATCATCATTGATATCTTCAAGAGCGAGCAGTTTGTCATAATCGATATTCGCTTCGGCCAAAAGAACATTCATATGCCCCGGCATCCTTCCCGCGACAGGGTGAATGGCAAAACGAACCTTTATTCCCTTTTTCTCCAGAGTGTTGGTAAGATCACGAATCGCATGCTGAGCCTGGGCGACAGCCATTCCATAGCCTGGAACGATAACAACGCTGCTCGCGGAATCGAAGATCATAGCGGCTTCTTCCGAGTCAACAGATTTCACATCTCCTTTCGGCCCTGAACCGCCTCCTTCCGCGGGAGCCGCGCCTGCTGATTCCCAACCGCCGAGAAGCACATTCATAAGGGATCTGTTCATACCGCGGCACATGATCATTGTAAGGATAAATCCTGAAGCGCCAACCAACGCGCCCGCGATGATCAGCTCATTATTCTTGAGAACAAATCCTGTTGCCGAAGCGGCCAGGCCTGAATAAGAGTTAAGCAGCGATACCGCTACCGGCATATCCGCGCCACCTATCGGAAGAACAAGCAGGACACCGAGAATAAGTGAAATGCCTACGATTATTAGCAGGAATGTGGTCAGTTCGGGTGAAATAACAATATAAGCGCCTGAACCTATAACACCGAGCAGAAGCAGCGCGTTCAGCGGATGCTGCCCCGGGTATTTAACAACAGCTCCTGTTACTATCCCCTGCAATTTTCCAAACGCGATTAACGAACCTGTAAAGGTAACCGAACCGATAAGAATACTGATAACAATTGTAACTGTCGTTGAGTATTCAAACTGCATCCCGGGATGGGTAATAATTTTATAATATTCCGACAGAGCGACCAGCGTGGAAGCGCCTCCTCCGAAACCATTCAGTAAACCGACCATCTGAGGCATACCTGTCATCTGAACTTTCGTCGCCATTACCGAGCCGACTGCTCCTCCGACGATCAAACCTATTATAATATACTGATAAGTAACTATATCTTTATGAAGCAGGGTAACAACTATTGCCAGAAGCATACCGATTGAAGCATACATATTACCGGTTCTGGCAGTCTTGGGCGATCCGAGTTTTTTAATCCCCAGTATAAAAAATACCGATGAAATCAAATAAACTATATGTGCAAGTAATTCCATATTCTATTCTCACTTCTTTTTGAACATTTTGAGCATTCGGTCGGTAACCATAAATCCCCCGACAACATTTATTGTCGCGAAAATGATCGCGACAAGACCTAATATAGTGCTGATTGTAAACTCATCAGCTCCGGCGCTGATTAAAGCCCCGACAATTGTAATTCCGGAAATAGCGTTCGATCCGGACATCAATGGAGTGTGCAGAGTCGGAGGTACCTTCGTAATAAGCTCAAAACCTGTAAAGACCGCCAGCACAAAAACGTAAATCATCATTAAAAGTTCGAAGTTTTCCATTTTTTGCCTTTATTTATTTATTATTCCTTTTACTCTTTCATTTATCACCGCGCCTTCGCGTGTAATCAGCGAGCCCATTACAATTTCATCTTCAAGATCAAATTCAACTTTAGCATCTTTAGAAATATAATCGAGCAAAGCCATAACATTTTTTGAATAAACCTCGCTTGCGTTTGTGGCAACCATACTCGGCAGATTGGGTTCGCCAATGATCGTAACATTATATTTTACAACTGTTTCACCCTTGACACTGACCTCACAGTTGCCGCCAAATTCAACAGCCATATCGAGCACAACAGAGCCGGGGCGCATATTTTTCACCATCTCTTCAGTTACGAGAACCGGGGCTTTTCTTCCCGGAACAAGCGCGGTTGTTATTACAATATCCGCTTCTGTTACATGTTTGAATATCAACTCTTTCTGTTTTTTCAGGAATTCTTCCGAAGCTTCTTTAGCGTAACCACCTTCATCCTGCATATCCTCATCTGTATCGACCTCAATAAATCTTCCGCCAAGACTCTGAACTTCTTCTTTTACCTGGGGACGAATATCTGATACTTCCACTACAGCTCCGAGTCTTTTAGCTGTTCCAAGCGCCTGCAAACCAGCAACTCCCGCGCCCATTATCACAACTCTTGCCGGCGATATTGTTCCTGCCGCGGTCATCATAAGTGGGAATATTTTTTTCAGATGATTAGCCGCCAGCAATACACTTTTATAACCGGCGATATTTGCCTGCGAACTTAAAACATCCATCTTCTGGGCGAGTGTTGTACGGGGAACCATATCCATTGCTATAAAATTAATTCCCTTTTCAGCGCATTGCTGAGCAACTTCCGGATAATGAAGCACATAAGCAAAAGCGATCAGCAGGCTTCCTTTGTTCATCAAATCAAGTTCATTTTTCCCTGAATCGGTATTCTCTATGGGTCTCTGAATTTTTAGAATAATTTCACCCTTTTTGTAAAGCTCTTCAGCGTTATCAATAATTGCTCCGCCAGCCTTTTCATAATCAGCATCTGTAAATCCCGCCGCTAATCCCGCTTCTTTCTGAATATTAACAGTCCAGCCCTTTTTCACTAACTTCGCGGTAGTATCTGGTGTAAGGGCCACCCTGTTTTCACCTTTTAATATTTCTTTTGGTACCGAGATTATCACAATTGATCTCCTGTAATATTAATTCAGTTTTGCAAAAAATCATATATAAAAGCACAACTTGTCTTTAATTCATATTCGCTAACAACATTTGAATTAAGATAATTCCCCAACCCGAAACATTATATGTGAATTAAATAATAGTTGATTTGATCAGGATAAAACCTAAAAGAAGAGTAGGTTATTTTTGATTTTGAAAGCAGGAGGGACTTAATTGACAATTGATAATTGCAAAACTCCTGACTCCTGTCAGGAATAACTACTTATTGAAATTTATTCGAAAAATAAATTGTCGTAATGTCGACGCGCATCCCAAGATATAAATGGATAACTTATTCATTTGCGGAATGTTACATATATTATTTTACTCTCCTGGATAAATATGGCGTATCTGACTGCACACCGAATATTTTGCATATCGCAAGAAATTCGTTGAATTCTGCCCGGGTAAATAAAATCACGACAAAATAATTTGATGGGAGTCCGGAGTTCTGAATTTGTTACTGAATTGGCATCTCCATTAAATAATTATGTTAAAATGACCAGGAAACCCTCAGATCGAAAAAATCGGCTACATGGCCGTACGATTTGAAGTTTAGCCCGGCTGAAAACCTTTTGTTAAAACGGTACATAAGGCCGTAACGCTGGTACATAAAATCACTTTCCACCAGGGGCCTGTATACATAAAATCCCAGCGAAGTGCTGAATTGTGTATTTCCCATAACAAATTCGTGCCCAACAATTACCGATACGCGGTGGTAATCATAACGGCCTCCATGATAACGGGCATTTTTTGAGCGCCCCCTGCCATTCATCTCCAGTTCAATGCCATAAAGAAAGGAGTGGAGCGGCGAAACTCTGTTATGCCTCAGGTATTGAATTCCAACCATGGGGAACTGCCCCGAATCGGGGAAACTTATCGCTGAAAGCCCCCCATAAAG
This sequence comes from Melioribacteraceae bacterium, assembly GCA_963677445.2. Classification (GTDB taxonomy): domain Bacteria; phylum Bacteroidota; class Ignavibacteria; order Ignavibacteriales; family Melioribacteraceae. Next base: position 143,974 of record CAXXGF010000036.1, read on the forward strand.
CACAATCTCGTTTTGAACCTTCTCAGCCTTTTCAAAGTATTCAGGGTCCCTTTTTCTTTCATGAGGGAATTCACCCTTCTCAAAGGAATACTGCACACCCAGACTGAAAGAGGGAAAGTTTATTCCCCCGTTGGGTTCTTTGATGCCGGCATTTGACTGGTGATTCATGTTAATTGAAAAATTGACTCCGTAATCATCATTAAACTGGTAAAGAAAACCGAAATTGACAAAGAGATTAAAATTGAAATGCATAGCGTAGGACATATTATCCCTGTTGTTCTCTTTATCATAAGGTTTGGTAAGATAAGCAAATCCTGCTCCACCCCTGACGAAAGGATTAAACTTTCCCGGCAGAACAAAATAATATGTAAAATCAAGCCCCGTCGCGAATCCGTAGCCAAGTATACCAGGTTTGGTATAATCCCATATCATTCCGTAAATTCCAAACCGGGGATAACAACCGCAGTTGTTCCAGACATCCTGGTTGTTATAACGCCATGAAAGATTCAGCTCAAGTCCCCTGGGATAAGATTCCGCCGCGCTTTTAACCCATCTGGAATGCTGGATTATCCACCCGTAATGCATCCTAACTCCAAGATTAACGGGATCTTCACAGGTTTTACAGCAGTTTTTTTCCCGGGCGTGGTTTTGAATACCGGCGAAAAAAATAAAAATCAGAAGAAGGGTAACTTTCAAGCGGGCCATATATGGAAATCCTTAATATCCGAAATGGAATTTTATTACAGAATAAGTTGTGTTTTCAATCGTGTCGTGAAGATGATTTTTAAGAATATTATAAGACAGAATAAAATCAATATAAAGTTCTCTTATTAGTTCTGTTTTTATCTTCAGCGAGAAAGTATGATTATCAATTTTTTCTCCATCCAGGAAATAAGCCTCTTCGGGGCTTCCATCTGTTTTCTCCTGAGAATACTGAATGTCGCCCCCGGCATTAAATATTATATTCCCCTCGCTGTCATAAAGGTTTTCCCCGGAGGTTATACCGACATACTCAATTTCCGCCCTTATTCTGCTGTTAAAATTATACGCGGCGTTTAAATAAAATTCCCGTGAGTTTGGTCCGATGGGATGACCAAGTATAATTCCATAAGCGCTATAGGTATTGCCGGGAATACGGTGGCTGTATACATAGGGCCTCAGATATGTATATTCAAAATTCAGGAACATATCATCAAAAGAAAATGGTCTCGTCCATAAAAAGCCCGCCTGGAAAGCTGACTTGTTGCTGAAATGATTCGGCTTATTTACATTAATTGTTTCATCAAGAAAATAGGTAAGCTGGAATTCAAAATCGGGGATAAAATCAGATTGAAAATCGAGGAAGAAAGTGCCGTTATCACGGTCCTGCATGGCAATTTCAAGAAACTTGTAAAAAATAAGGGGATTCAGATAGCCTATCTCAATACCCCTCCCCGAATAAACGATTGTCTGCCCCATGCCAATATCAAATAGCCCGGGCCAGGAAAGTTTAAATCGGTTGCTCGCGAAATGTTTGGTGTAATTATCCTCTATTCCTTTATGCAGCTCACCAACAGTTGTTGCGTGAAATGAATAAAAATTAAAAATCCCATATCTGAAGCGGAATTTAACCAGGTCCATATAAGGTCCTTCACCTGAAAATGAAAGGCGGGAATGATAACCAAGTCCGAATTTTGTTTTTTCTCTTCCAATCAGAAAATCGACCTCCATATCTTCAGCGGGAGTATCATAATATTTTATGTAACCGGTAGTTATATCGTAATTATTAATATTTTCCTGATTTATTAAAAACTTGGTGCTGTAATTAAGTGACCTGTCAATCTCAGGAGCGTAACCGCGCGAACCGCTTACCAGTCCTTTGCTCATCCTGAACGCGAATCCAAATTTGTCAAGCGCCGTTCCCCGAAATCTGATTCCAATATCGTAGATCTCCGCATTGTTCATTTCCGGTGAAAATTTCTGGCCATGAGTATAATTCCCTACCCCTTCAAAAAAGAGGTTAACAGACTCATTTCTTTCTGAATAAAGATATTTTATATTATCTGAAAAAATGGCGGCAAATCTCTCGGTAATTGAATTTTGCCCCTCAAAAAAGCCGTAATTTAATCTTAGAGAATCACAGTATGAATAATCAAACTCTATACGATATTTTTCGATAATTGATTTTTCTGTCGCTGAAAGTGAAGCCCGGTTATCCCAAAGAAAGTTTATTTTTTCAATCACCTCCCTTCTGGTAAGATTGGGAAAATCATAGTGAAGATTCCTTACCATGCCCCTTACTTTCATCTCTTTAAGAAAGTTATAAACCGGATGATCAAGCGGAACATATTCCGCCTGACCTTTTATTCCGGATGATATGAATAAAAATATCAGAATAACCGGGAGGAAATAATCTCTGAAAAAGTTCATGATCTATCCGGAAAAAATTAGCGTTAAAATTATTTTTCAAACAGGCAGCTAAATTTAATTTAAAAAAAGATTTTTAACAATCTGAGGCAATTATTTTTCCATAATAGCGGTCAGAAAAACTGATCCTTTTTTTATTGAAAATTATCGTAAAAAAATTTGGCAGGCACTCTGAATTTTTATAATTTTAAGACTAAGATATCCTTGTTATCCTTTTTAGAATAACAATCTTAGATAATTAAATAAATCCAAAATTAAGGACAAACGTTATGGCCAGGATTCTTCATAAAAAACAGTTGTCAGACGATGTTTTCTTAATGCGGGTTTATGCGCCGCTCATTGCCGAGGAACGTTCAGCCGGGCAGTTCATAATCTTGCAGATAAATGATGACTACGGCGAAAGAATACCGCTTACTATCGCTGATGCCGATACTGATGAAGGTTCGATCACCCTTATTTTTCAGGTGGTTGGAAAATCTACGCTCGATCTATCAAATTTTAATGAAGGTGATGAGATACCAACTCTTGTAGGACCGCTTGGTACACCGACTCACATAAAAAACTTCGGAAGAGTTGTCTGTGTCGGAGGGGGAATCGGTGTCGCTCCGCTGCATCCGATAGCACAGGCGCTGAAAGCGGCGGGTAATCATGTAACAACAATTATCGGAGCCCGCAATAAAGAGCTTCTTATACTCGAAGATAAAATGAAAGCTATCGCCGATGAATTTGTTGTCTGCACAGATGATGGCAGCTATGGCAGAAAAGCGCTTGTTACCGTACCTTTGAAAGAAGAATGTGAAAAAGATCCTAAACCGGATATGGTTATCGCTATCGGACCTCCGGTAATGATGAAATTCTGCTCCGAAACCACCCGCCCCTATGGTGTATTCACCCAGGTATCTCTCAACACTATCATGGTAGACGGGACCGGAATGTGCGGCGGCTGCCGTGTTAACGTTGGTGACGAAGTGAAGTTTGTATGTGTTGACGGGCCTGAATTTGACGGACACAAAGTTGATTTCGACAATATGATGAGCCGTCTGGGTTCTTACAAAAAATTTGAAACCGAGAGACACAGATGTCATCTTGAGGAAGCAATGAAAGAGAAGGAGGCAGCTAAATGAAACATGTAAGCCCCGAAGTCCTCGCGGAAAACGCGAAAGTATTGCTCGCGGAAATGCTTGAGAAAAAAGATACACTAAAACCAAAAGACCGGATGGCAATTCCTCCCCAGATGATGCGGGAACAGAATCCCGATATCAGGAGAGGAAATCTTGAGGAAGTAGCAATCGGCTATACTGCCGAACAGGCTCAGCTTGAAGCTATGCGCTGCCTGCAATGTAAGAAAAAAACATGTGTAAATGACTGCCCGGTATATATAGATATCCCCAATTTTGTCGGTTTAATAGCCGAAGGTGATTTCCAGGGAGCTGTTGATGAAATTAAAAGAACCAGCCTCCTTCCCTCAATCTGCGGAAGGGTTTGTCCCCAGGAATCACAATGCCAGATGAACTGCACAGTCGGACGCGGACTTAAAGATGTCGATAAAGGTGTTGCTATCGGCAGACTCGAACGATTTGTAGCGGATTGGGAAAGAAATAATGGCGGAATTAAACCACCGAGCGTAAAACCGGCTACCGGTAAAAAAGTCGCTATCGTTGGCAGCGGCCCGGCAGGACTTGTAGTGGCTGCCGATGTTCGCCGTGAAGGACATGATGTGACAATTTTTGAAGCTTTCCACAAACTTGGCGGTGTAATGATTTATGGCATTCCTGAATTCAGGCTGCCAAATTCTATTGTCGATCAGGAAATAAGCACACTCCGCGAAATGGGTGTTAAATTCGAAACTAACTTTGTTGTTGGCCGAACACGCAAACTTACCGATCTTATCGAAAAGGATGGTTTTGACGCTGTATTTGTTGGAACAGGCGCCGGACTGCCCATGTTTATGAATATCGAAGGTGAAAACCTTGTTGGGGTATTCTCGGCAAATGAATATCTTACCAGGGCAAACCTGATGCGCGCCTTTGAAAAAGGTAAAGCTGACACACCGATTTATGAATCTAAAAACGTTGTTGTGCTCGGCGGCGGAAACGTGGCGATGGATTCCGCGAGAATGGCAATCAGACTCGGCGCTGAAAAAGTATATGTCGTATACCGCCGAACCGAAAAAGAGATGCCTGCCAGGAAAGAGGAAGTGCATCATGCCAAAGAAGAAGGAATTGAATTCCATTTCCTTAATAACGCGAAAAGAATCCTCGGCGATGAAAACGGACGTGTAAAAGCGATGGAATGCCTCAAGTATGAACTTGGTGAACCGGACGCTTCAGGCAGAAGACGCCCCGTTGTTATTCCCGGTAGTGAGTTCATCATTGATGTCGATACCGTTATTGTCGCGATAGGAAACGGAAGCAATCCTCTTATTAGTCAGACTACCCCCGCTATCGAAACAAACCGTTGGGGAAATATTGTCGTTGATGAAAAGCAGAAAACAACCGTTGATAAAATATACGCCGGCGGAGATATCGTTCTCGGAGCGGCAACCGTTATCCTCGCTATGGGCGAAGGAAGACGCGCCGCGGCTTCTATAAATGAACTGCTCGCCTCAGAAAAGTAATTCAGGCAGAACTATATATATACCAACAAGAGCCGTCCCATTTTGGGGCGGCTCTTTCGTTTTTATCCGTAGGACAGAATTGCATTCTGTCCTAAACACCCGGCGAATTCACAAATTTGATAAAAAATTCGGTCACTTCACACACCCCTTCCTACCCAAGCCACAAATCCCAAATCCCTCCTGTAGGACAGAATTGCATTCTGTCCTGACCCACCCGGCGAACTCACAAATTTGATAAAAATTGTTTTACCTCACATCGCCTGTATAGGACAGATTACAAATCTGTCCTACAAAAGAAGAGCGGATACTTCAGTTACGCTGCCTGAAGTATCCGTCTGGTAAAATTAATATTGAGGTGTTTCATCCACATTATAAAAAATGAACGAAAGTATATCGGTATAAAGCTCAATAGTTTTTGATATGCCCGAACCGGCCCCATGTCCCGCTTTGGTTTCAATTCTGATTAAAGTCGGATTACTTCCGGTATGTTTCGCCTGCAATTCGGCGGCATACTTAAATGAATGCGCGGGAAAAACCCGGTCATCATGATCGGCGGTTGTAACAAGAACAGCTGGGTATTCCACCCCGCTTTTAATATTATGCAGCGGGGAATATTTAATCAATGTCTTATATTGCAGAGAATCCTCACTTGAGCCATATTCAGGAACCCACGCCCAGCCAATTGTAAATTTATGGAACCTCAGCATATCCATAACACCCACTGCGGGCACAGCCGCGGCAAAAAGACCAGGCCGCTGATTGATTACAGCGCCGACAAGTGTGCCGCCATTTGATCCGCCGAACGCCGCGATTTTTTCAGAGGATGTGTATTTTTCATTTATCAGGTATTCGGCGCCGGCTATAAAGTCATCGAATACATTTTGCTTATTATGCAGCATTCCTGCCTTGTGCCAGGTTTCACCATATTCGCCGCCGCCGCGCAGACATGCTTCAGCGAAGATACCTCCCTGTTCCAGAAATGGCAGCATTGTCAGCCGGAAAGCCGGTTTCATAATCACATTAAATCCGCCATATCCATAAAGAATTGTGGGATTATCGCCATCAGTTTTTACACTTTTTTTCTTTGTAATAAACAATGGAATATCTGTGCCATCCTTACTCTTGTAAAATACCTGCTCAGTTTCATATTCATCGATATCAAATTTAATATCAGGCTTTTTGAATACTCTTGAGCTCTGCTCTTCCAGGTTATAAATAAATATTGTTGAGGGGTATGTATAGGTAGTAAATGTATAGAAAAACTCCTTGTCATACTTATTGCCCCCGATATTTCCGGCGGAACCCACTGTCGGCAATGAAATATCATTGATCTTCTTACCCTCCATATCATAAACAGAAAGATAGGTCAATACATCTTTGAGGTACCGAACAATCAGTTTGCCGCCTATTGAATAGACCCCATTCAGCAGGTATTCCGATTCAGGGATTATCTCTTTCCAGTTTTCTTTAGCCGGTTTTTTGGGATCAATAATTACGAGCCTGTAGTTTGGAGCTTCATAATTGGTTTTAACCAGAAGTTTATCGCCGATATTATCAACAACAACATACTCAGCTTCTTTTTTGCCGATAACTTTTCTTATTTTTCCATTCTTTTTCAGATCTTTCACATAAAGCATATTTTCGCTTGAGGAGCCTTCCCAGACAAAAAATGTAAGAAAACGTTCATCATCGGTCACTGAAACCGAGAAGCCTCTTTTCTCATTCTTTTTGTCCTGGTATATCAGTTTATCCTTATCCTGGGAAGTTCCCACTTTGTGATAATATACTTTCTGGTTGATATTCTGACTTTTCATGGCTGATTTTTCATCAGGTTTATCATAGCGGCTGTAGAAAAAACCATCCTTATACCATGCCATTCCTGAAAACTTTATCCATTCCAGGTGATCATCGAGCAGTTTGCCGCTCTCAACCTCTTTCACATAAAATTCTGTCCAGTCCGATCCGCTTCGTGATATAGCGTATCCGCAGTATTTATGGTCCCTTGAAAAATATAATGTTTTAAGACTGACGGTGCCATCTTCCGAAAATTTGTTGGGATCGATAAATACCTTTGGTTCACCATCCAGCCCTTCCTGGATATATACAACAGCCTGCTCCTGAAGGCCGTCATTTTTTTCATATATATAATATTTACCCACCTTTTCGGGAGAATAATATCTTTCATAATTCCATAATTCCCGGTACCTTTCCTCAATATTTTTTCTAAATGGGATGGCTTCAAAATATTGATTTGTAACCTCCGTCTGGGCCTTCACCCACGCCGCGGTCTCATCCGAGTTGTCATCTTCAAGCCATCGGTATGGATCGGCTATTTCATTGTCAAAATATAGGTCCACTGTATCGGTCTTTTTTGTCACAGGATATTTTATCTCCGGTTTATTGGAACAACTATAAACGAAAAGTATTATAATTACTGTAACAGGAAATAATTTTTTTTTCATTAAACCTCCGCTTAATAAATTAATAATTTGAAATTAAGAATAATTTTTCACAACATTATGAAATTACAAATATTATTCAGCTAATCCAATACTAAAAACAATAACATATATTAAGGAGGATTTATGGCAGCAAAAAAAGTTCTTATGATTGTCGGCGATTTTGTCGAGGATTATGAAGCGATGGTGCCTTTTCAAATACTTTTAATGGTCGGACATGAAGTGCATACTGTATGTCCCGGGAAAAAAGAAGGTGAAACCGTAAAAACAGCCGTTCACGATTTCCAGGGAGATCAGACTTATGTGGAAATGCCGGGCCACTGGTTTGGAATAAACGCCGATTTCGACCAGGTTAATCCGGAAGAATATGACGCCCTCATAATACCGGGAGGAAGAGCTCCCGAATATCTCAGGCTTAATCCCAAAGTTCTTGAACTCACAAAACATTTCGGTGATAACCATAAACCGATAGCGGCAATATGCCACGGGCCCCAGATTCTTGCCGCGGCAGGACTTCTCGGCGGTCGCAAAGTTATCGCCTACCCGGCTGTTGGTCCCGAATGCCAGGCAGCCGGCGCGACATTCGGCGAGGTAGCCCCCGGAGCAGATAACGCCCTGGTGGATGACAACATCGTCACAGCCCCGGCGTGGCCTGCCCATCCTGTATGGATGAGAGAATTCCTCAAACTTCTCGGCTCAAAAATAGAAGCCTGATTTTCATATTTTTTTCACACTTCTTTACCGTAGGACAGGCTTTCGAGCCTGTCCCCCTGGGGGTCTGTCCCTCCCTTTGTATGATTTGCCAACCTGGTGTCTTAGCCTGCCGAAGCAATTTCTGAACCATGATTAAAGAATTTCAGGATTACCTGGTTATATATCGATATCGGATTCGGTATCGTTCTTTTATTTATGTGCCGGGATGAAAAATTGTAGAGACAAGGCATGCCTTGTCTCTACGGATGGGGAAAAAATCTGCATCTTTAATGGAGCCTTTACCCATTTTTGACAGGATAATGTATCCGGCAAATCAGAATTGTAAAAAAAACTAAACCTCCGGGATTTCAAAAACCCCGGAGGTTTATTATTATATAAACATCTTCAGATTACCCAAAACATCTTCCCCGAGATCGATAGTCATCACTTTTCTTCCTTTGGAAAGCAGAGCGTCACGGTCGCCGAGGGCCTGTGATCTTTTTAATGTTCCGAAATCGATTACTGAATTTTCAGAGCCTGGTTCTTCAGGTATCGGAGCGAAATTTTTCGGAGTGTTAACAAACTGAATAAAAATACCGGAATTATCATCTCCCTTATGAAGCTGCCCTGTTGAGTGGAGAAAGCGGGGTCCTATTCCGGTTGTAACGGCGACATTATATTTTTCGCAGAGTTTATGCCTGAGCATTTCAAGAGACGCGCCGGTATCATTTGCCGGCTGAAGATAAGCCTGGAGAGAAATATATGATTTCCCCCCCCGCTTCATCATTTCAGAAACAAATTCCTCAACAGCCGCCTTAGCTGAGGAAGGTTTGAATTCCGAAAATATTTTCACTCCGTTTTCTTCAAGTGTAATTTCAGGATCGGTCAGTTTACCGGTTTCGGTAAACTCTTTTATCACTTTACGAGCGGAAACCTTGGCCGATTCCACATCAGGCTGGTCGAAAGGCTGAATATCGAGCAGAGCGCCGGCAAGCGCGGTTATAAATTCCCAGTGGAAATATTGGGCGGAAAGTTCATATACATCTTCCATCTCAAACCTGATAACCGGGAATCCCTCATTAATAAGGTTATTCACATAAAGATCGCGGGAATCATCACTCTTAAGCTTCAAATAAACAAAGAGCCGGTCATTGCCATAATGTTTCATCAGGTAAAATTTATCATCCACCACCGGGAGTATGCCTTTCCCCTCTTTGCCTGTGCTTTCAGCAATAAGCTGTTCAACCCAGCTTCCGAAAGAGGCGAAAGAATCGGGAGTTATGAACGTCAGTTTGTTTATCCCCTTATTTGCAAGCGCGCCGATTAACGCCGCCGGATTCTCCTCAACGCCGGTTTTATCCTGTTCTGCGGCTGAAAGACTGTTTGACACAAGTTTATCCACATCATGCCCGCAAAGAGCGGAGGGAACCATACCAAAATATGAAAGCGCTGAAAAACGCCCCCCGATATCAGGATCATTCAGGAAAATTTTTCTGAATTTCAGTTCCTCCGCCATTTTCTGAAGACCGCTGCCGGGATCGGTAATTGCCACAAAACTGCTGCCGGGATTTTCTTTACTGATATTATCGGCAGCATATTTATAAAAATATTTCATCAGTGATATTGTTTCAACTGTCCCCCCCGATTTTGTGCTGACCATGAACAGAGGCTTTTTGCCCTCGAGAGCCCCGGCATAGCTGAACACAGCGTCGGGATCGGTGGTGTCGATAACATGCAGATCGGGAAATGTATCTTTTTTACCCAGTATGTTTCGAAATACCTCGGGAGCCAGGGATGAACCTCCCATTCCGAGCAGCAGAATATCGGTAAATCCCTCCTCATTTATTTCAGCGGCGAATGAAGTTATTTCATCCGCGAAATTTTTTGCTTTTTCAGGGCAGTCGAGCCATCCGAGCCGGTTGCTTATCTCGTGCGGATTTTCCCGCCACACTGTATGATCCCGCTCCCAAATCCTCGGAACCAGTTTATTTGCCTTTATTTTTTCCATGGCAGCCGAATAATCCGCCTGATTTTTCCCCGGAAATACAAAAATTTTTCCCGACATAATTTTCTCTCATTAATTTAAAAATCATCTACGCAAATATTGATAATTCGAAGAACTATTGCAATCAGACTGCGTTAAAGTTTAATGAAAATATCCCGCTCACCATCTTTTCCCACCGCTGCCAGAGGATAATTGTTACCCGGCGCTGCCCTTTTATTTCACAAGTGTGAATATTTTATACACCAGTAACACCTTTTTAGCGCGAATAATAATGGAAATGCAATGGCATGAATATTGGTTCAATAACTATGTTTTCAAAAATTATATTATTTATCACAGGAGGATGTTTTTAATGAAGAGAACTACATTTTTAATCTTAACCTTGATGATGTTCAGCTCACTTATGTCCGGGCAGTGGAAAAGGAAGTATGATATCATCGAAAAAAGCGGCAATGGAGATCAACTGCTGAAAACAGGTCCCGGAAGAGATGGAGAAATTTTCCGCGGCGCCATATTTGAATATTCATTACTGGAGGATGGATACTTTACAATTGGAACAAACCAGGGAGCGACAGAGGGAATACTTGATGATAATTGCCAGCTTACCTATGGCCATCCATATTCACTCACCTCATTTATTAAAATTTATGAAGCGGGTCAATGGAAAACGCCATTTTATAACTTCAGATTTTATGAGCAGGAAATAACTGTCGATGACAGCGTTTTATCAATCAACCTGACTGAAGAGGATAATCTCGCGATAAATTTCCGGATTTATCCCTCAGGCCAGGAAAATAATCTTATTCTTGAACTGAACCTGCAGAATTTATCATCAGAAATGAAAGAAATGGGGACAGGATTGGCGCTGGATATTTCGTTAGGGGAAAACGGGGATGGTTTTCTGAAATATAACGATACTGAAATTACTGAGGAAACATATCTCGATGAGATAAGCAGCAGTGATATCTTCAGAATAACTGAAAGGAATACAGACTATAAGGGACTGATTGAAGAAATATCTTTCCCTGAGTCAGCACCTGCCTCGGTTAATGTGACTAACTGGCGCAGACTCGCGGAAGATGAAATAATATTTGAGACACAGTTTGTTCAGATTTTTGATCTCGCGCTTGATATCGGGGGTGAGATAACTGAATTACAACCGGGTGAATCTGTGAATATGATCATGAGTATTACTCTGACGCAGCCCGATTTCCCCGAAGGCATTTTCGCGCGCGCCGATATTCCCTCGGAACTCAGCATTGAAAAGGGAATGCTTGTGCCGGAAATAATTTCGGCTTATACAAAACTGATCAATAACGGCAGTTCAAATATTTATTCTCTTTCTTCGACGATTTCTTTTTCGGAATATTTCGAGCCTGTTATAACCTCAGTATCTGATCCTGTAGCTCCGGGTGATTTTACCATAGTTGAGATTCCTTTTGCCACAAGAGAATTTTTCAAGGAAAAGCTGCTTGAGCTAACACTTGAGGTAAAGGATGGAGGCGCGGTTCTTGATAAAATTGAACGTTTATTATATATCCCCGCTGTTCCCCTTTCCGATAGCGGACTGGTTGTAAATATTGATTCGGTAATTACTGATAATCACCCTGAAATTTCGGTACGGTTTAACGCGCTGAAAGAATCATCGGGCGGTTATCTCTTTGACCTTGCCCCGGAAAATATTTTCGTCACCGAAAATGATGAAATTATCGAAGATTTTACAGTGGGAAAGGATACCTCCGGGGGTAACTCAGATATCGATATAATTTTTATCCTCGATGTTACAGGCAGTATGAGTGATGAAATCGCCGCGGTAAAAAACAACATAATAGAATTCACCGACAGCCTCACCCGGCAGGGAATAAATTTCAGGCTGGGAATGGTAACATTTCTTGATGAAGTGGAAAATATTTATGATTTCACCACTAATCCTCTCATATTTAAGTCTTATGTCGAGCAGCAATATGCTCACGGCGGGGGGGAATATGAAGAAAATTCACTTGAAGCCCTGATGACCTCCACTCAGTTCAATTTCCGTCCGGGCGCGAGAAGAATGAATATCTGGATAACCGACGCCGCCTATCACATAAACAATTCATTTACCTCACTTACCGTTGAGGAAGTTGTGGACGCGCTGCTCTCCTTCGGAATCCAGACTCACTGCATAGGGAATACGGCTGAGCAGACTAATTTCTACAATCCCATTGTAATACCTACCGGCGGTGATTTTTATGACATAAATGGCAATTTCAGAGATATACTGCTTAATATTTCCGGCAGCCAGTACCTCTCAGATTATCTGATCACTTATACCTCATCACTACCTGCCGGCAGTATACACAACATAGGAGTGGAAGTTCATTATGCAGGACTCGGAGGTAAATCAGTCTACAATATAGGAATGATTGAAAAACCTGTCGCAAAAGAAAATATAAATGTTTCCTGTTATCCGAATCCCTTTAATCCCACGGCAAATATCAGGGTGGTGAAACCGGCTGAAAACGGTGGAAAAGTTGTTATATATAACATCCTCGGGCAACAGATTAAAACTTTTAACCTCGCGGCGGGTGAAAGCAATTTTCTGCTTAAATGGAACGGCCGGAGCGACGCGGGAATGGAGGTCGGAAGCGGAGTATATATCGTCAATACCCTTCTTACCGATCTCAGCGGCGGCCTGATGGAAGCTAATTCTCAAAAAATAATGTACTTAAAATAGGGGGCTGATAATGAAAAAGATACTAATGATATTTGTTCTGTTGCTTGTTTATTCATCTTTATCCGCCACAGGAGTAATAATTCCGGATGATGAAGATTATCCCAAAGATTTGCTCAAGAATAAACTATGTGAAATCCGGGTAAATATAAAGGGCAATATGGCGGAAACCATTGTGTATGAAGAGTTTATAAATGAATGGAATCAGCCGGTAGATGGTGTTTATTCGTTTCCCCTGCCGGAATACGCCAGAGCGACGGCTATTTACTACTGGAGAAATGATACAACATTCAAAGCAATCCTTAAAGTGAAAGAGCAGACTCCCAATCCCGGCACCGGTTCAGGAGGAGTCGCGGCTCTTGTCAATGATTATATCGGGGAAAATGGAATAAAAATTCTCTTCAAAGGAATAGCTGCCGGAGAGGTACAGAAAGTGGAGCTGCATTATATCGCAAATCTGGATTACCATATGGGTGAGTTCGGCTACACTTTTCCCCTAAATACAGAACTCTTTGTCAATTACCCGATTGATTACCTAAATATAGATGTAAATATAGAATCACACAGACCGATTCTTTCTTATGATATGCCCTCTCATCCCGGATTCGTATTCACACAGGAGGATGACTACAATCTGAAATTGAGTTATCTTAAATCGAAGGCGTATATAACTTCCGATATGAAACTCAATTACACAATTGTAAATCCTGAACTGGTAATCGATTTCCATTCCCAGTTCAGGAATGACAGAGGGGGACACTTCACATTGTATTACAATTCCCCCGATACCTCCCCCGCTTCTTTATCGAAAGAAATAGTATTCCTTGTTGAAAATTCCAGCCGCATGCGGGGAGCAAAATTCAACCAGAGTATTGACGCGGTAAAAACAGCCCTTGAGATGCTTTCTGAAGAGGATAGTTTTAATATTATATTTTTTAATTCCATCACCTCTAAGTTCAGATATACTCCGGTTGCCGCGGATTCTTCAAATATCAGCTCGGCTATAGGATTTCTCGAGGCTGCCGCCTGGAATTATGGCAGTGATCTGCATAATGGCCTGCTTGAAGCGCTTGCCCAGTTTTCCGACGCGGCCAAAAATAACTCCATTCTTACTTTCACCACAGGCTACAGCCCGGTAGACCCTCTGGAAATTGAAGAGGAAAATGAATATTCAACCGGCATCTTCCTGATTGGAATGGGAACAGAAGTCGAAAGGGCAAGAATTGAGATGACAGCTAATCTGAATTATGGGAGAGCTTTTTATTTCACTGAAGAAAACTATGATAACAACGAAGTGGTAAAAATACTGGAAAAAATCAATTCTCCTTTGGCAAAGGATATCGACATAACTTTCAACAAATCGGATATCAGCAATATTTGCCCTGAGAAATATCTTTCTCTTTATGGGGGAACCCAGTTCCACGTATCGGGACTATATGATATCGGTGAAACAAATTCAATTACTATTGAAGGAGTGAATAAAAACGGCACATTCATTGAAGAATTCCAGGTGGAATATACAGCCGATTCACTTGAAAACTCATCGGCTGATAAACTATGGGCAAAACAGAAGATGGATGAACTTGAATGGGAAATTGAAGTCTATGGAGAATCTGATGAACTGAAAGAGGAACTGATTGATCTCAGTCTCGCCTATGGAATCAGATGCCGCTACACAGCTTATATCGCGGATTATACGACGACAACTTCATTAAACGAAATCGAAGATGAAACCATTTTGCCTGAATCATATTCATTCCTGAAATCCAACTACCCTAATCCCTTCAATCCTTCAACCAGGATCAGGTTTTTCCTTTCCGACGCCGATATCGGAAAAGTTAAAATAGTTAAAATATTTGATATTCTTGGAAGACTGGTCGCGGTTATCGATATCTCGGGATTTTCAGGAGGCTGGCATGAAATAACATTCGACGGCAGAGACTTTTATGGATCAGCCCTCGCGAGCGGAACCTATATCGTAACTCTGCAGGTTGGAAATTCCGTCAGAAACTCAATTAAAATTGTATTGATGAAATAATCCGGTTCTATTGTTGATAAATACCCACTACTTCTCCTTGTAATGAGAAAACCGGCTGTAATACAAAGCAGCCGGTTTTTTATAAACCACTTCTCCAGTTCTCTTTCGGAATATTTTTTATTTCCATCTCCTTCCAAAGTTTATTATCCTGATCGCTTTCAGGCAACGAACCGAAAGACAACACCTGCGTGGGGCAGTTTACTACGCATGCCGAGCAGCGGACACATTCAACATCATTCATCGGAATGCCCTTATTCGCGTAATTCATCACATCAATGCCCATGTGGCATACTTTAGTACAGATATTACATGAAATACATTTTTTCTTATCGGCGAATATTCTGTATCTTGTAAATTTGTTATAAATATGCATTAGCGCCGCCAAAGGGCAGCCGAATCTGCACCATACTCTGCCGCTGAGGAAGAAATAAACCCCGACGCCAAGCACACCCGCGAATATAACATCAATTCCAATTACGTAAAATTTGTGAAAAAAGTCGGAAAGGTATGATATTTTTTCATTCAGAACCGGGATTTCAAAATTATATAAATTTGCTATAAGTTTGAACAATGTAATTATAAAGGCGAAAGCGAGAATAAACTGGCCGGTGTTCTCCCATCTTTTAGCCTTTTCACCATGAGGAGCTTTTGTTCTGTACTCATCTCCAAGTGTTTCGGCCAAAGCTCCGCAGGAACAAATCCATCCGCAATAAGCCCCTTTCCCCCACCTGTAAACAATATACGGGATAATTACGAATGTTTGAACAAGTGAAAAAACCAGCCAGAAAGAGGTAATACTGCCGCTATAAAGATTCCCCATATTGAGCGGCCAGGCAAGGATAAATCCATATGACCGCCAGTAACTTTCACGTGGGAAAACCTGTGTCATCATAAAGCTGTTTTCGCCACCCAGAAGACCAGCCTTACCAAGTACCGGGAAAACAAATTCGGGAAGAATAAAAAGGGGCAGAGCCTGAATAAGAATCAGCGCCCATGTCTGATATTTAATATATCTTGTCGGTTTTACATAAATACGCCGAAGCCCGAAAATAAGAATTGTCAGTGAATATAAACCTGTGTAAAAAAAACTCTGCGATTTACCAAATAACTCCAGGCCGAAATATTTACCGCCGAAAAAGATAACCATAAAAAAGAGACCGGTAAAAATGAAATAGGCATACTTGAAGCTTGTCCAGTCAAAATTAATAAACCTCAGATTTTTAGCAAGAAATTTCCAGAGAAGATAAATACCGAGCAAAAAGGCGGCCAGAAAACAAAAATAGGCGACAAAAGAATTTATATACCTTGTTACATTCCATATTCTCACGCTATCAGAAAATAACCGCGAACCAAGAAAAACCGGCGCCGCGAAAAACTTACCGATAAATTCCATTGAAAAGAGAGCTGAAAAAATTTCACTCCACTCTTTAGCTTTTTCTCCGCCAAAAAAATATTTATAGAGTGTATTGCTGCTTTTGCCGAAATATATTACTCCCGAGATCAGCAAAAGTAAAAGAAACTGCAGTTTATATTCAGTGGTTTTATCCCCCTCCACCCAGATATTGCTTCTTCTGAAAAACTCAATTGGCAATTCGGTTCCGATCATGGTAAAAACCATGTTGTTTTTTATTTCTTCACGGGAACCGGAAGCATGAGAAATAATCACTGAATCATTTTTGATTTCATCAACCGATGAATTCAGTATTATCCTTATTTTTCCCCTTTTTTCAAGTTCTGTGAGTTTTTGAATATTCCCCTCTTTTGGACGGGTAAACCTGCTTTTTCTATAAGAGAGGGTTACTGAATCGGCATATTCCGAGATGGCGATGGCGGTTTCCAAAGCAGTATCCCCTCCCCCGACAACCAGAACATCATGCCCATCCGCATCCGCCGGATCAAAAAATCGATTGTATACCTTCGGCAGAGATTCTCCCGGCACATTCAGCATCCGTGAATTACCCGATTTTCCAATAGCGAGAATTACCCTGAGAGCTTTGTATTCCTTTTTTCCGGTAACGACCCTCAAAAATGTTTTTTCTCTGATTATCTCATCGGCCATCACCCCCTCTTCAACAGGAAGATTTCTATCAGTCAGTGTTGATTGCAGCTCTTCAAGCAGGCTTTCTTTTGTGCCATCCGTAATTTTCAGTTCGGAAAACTGCTGAAAACCGGAAGGCTCGGCGCAAATGGGTTTTCCTTTAGGAAAATTAATATTGGTATTAAATTTTTTTGCCGATTCAAGAATAACAAACCTTAAGCCTGAATTTTGCGCTTCCATCACCGCCGATATTCCGGCAGGACCGGCGCCAACGATAATAATATCATAAACATCAGTCCTGTTTTTCTTCTCATCGCGTAATTTATTGTCCGAACTGATATGTGACACAACTTTTTTGCCATTTTCGGCAGCTAATTTGAGCAGCGGAATTCCTGTGAGGTCTCCGGTTATGTATATTCCTTTTACGGAAGTTTCACCATGTTCATCAGCTTCAGGATATTTTTCCACATCGCCGGCCGGGTTATCTTTTTAAAGCCAGCTTGAATACTGTTTAAACACTCCCATATTCCACCTGAGTCATTAAAAAACAGGCCATTAAAAAATGGCCCGCGCTCAAAAATAGGATTATTTACAACAATAATCTGTAATACACTTTACTATTATTATTTTTCAAACTTTTCCAGCAGTTCTTCCGCTACACTTTTATGAACCATAAAATCCATAATCTTCAGCTTAACGTAATCCTGATGCATCATAAAATAACCTTTAAATCGGCCATTGAATGAACCTGACCCGGAATCCTTAATGAGAAACCAAAAGTCATCACCCGTTTTTTTATACCCCACAATATGCACCCCGTGGTCATCAGTTGTTGTTTCATTGGAAAAACGGAACTGGCGGGCATACTGATCAATATATTCTGAAGGAATGTCAAAATCGGGAACCAGGAAAACATCTTTTTCAGGGATTCTGCCCGGTTCTGATACATCGCCCCCTATACAGATGCTCAACTCAGACTCAACAGCTTTTTTAAGCAGTGTCATAAACTCATCAAGGGGGACATTATAATACTCTTTACTGTGCCACCAGTTATCCACTACATCATATTCCACCTGCTCCCAGTAAGGAAACTGCATATAGGAAATTATATCGACATAATCATTCAGATCTATTTCCAGAAATTTATAAAACTCAGGAGGAGTATATTCTTTCCCCTGGTATTCAAACTTCTGCGGGGGAGTTCCCATGTGATAATTCATGATTGATTTAATTGTTTCAAGAATTTCTTTTTCATTCCAGGCATTTCTTTCTTTACAGCTTTCCAGGTATGAATTCATTTCATTAAACATAGGTTTGTGGTTATGAAATTCCTGTCCTTCAGGTTTTCCGTTATATGCTTCCTCAGTAACAAGGCCATAAACGGGCCAGATATGATTTATCGCGTTTGCCTCCGAACCCTGGGCGAAATAAGATTCTCCTCTTGTTTTAACAAATTCTTTGGCTTTTTCAACATATTCGTAATAAACCGTAAACATTTCAGATAATTTCACTTTCCTGTTCGTCAAACGGTAGATTTCCGATTCAAAATAAGAAGTCGTTGAAAATGACCAGCATGTGCCTGTATAACCCTGCGAATGAGGAGGATTATGCCAGTAAGTTGTGAAATCATCTATCGATTCCGGAATATCTTTCCCTGAAATATCCATCATAAAACTTAGCTTTTTTTCTTCAGGTTTTTTTGAGAATTCATTCGCGGCTTTTTTTATCTTATCCAGCATTTCATTTTTAGATTCAACCAGCTTACCTTTATCTTTTGTCTGGGCTGTGCAAAAAATTAGGGGTATAAGCATCATCAATAATGTAATTAATGCTTTTTTCATCATTTGCTCCAAAATTTCTTAAAGAAAATTGAAAAGAGAAATATTTTTCACTTCTTTTTAAAAATAAGTATTTTTTAATTCAAGTATACATTTTTCGATTTTTTGCACAAAAAATTCAGGGAGAAATATGAAGAATCACACTTTTTTACTAACAATCACTCTTTTTCTGTTTTTAATAAGCAGTCTTTTCTCGCAGGACCGAACCAAAACTGACGAACTGCGAAATCTCGCTCAGGAAAAAGGGGCGGAATACCTGGTCAAAAAAGCCGAGGCAATAAAAAAGGCTTCCGCGATGAACATGCCTGTCAGAAAAGAAAAGGCAGATGGAACAATAATGGAACTTCAATATTTTATCGGTGATTTTCCGATCTATTATGAAACCGAAAATATCAATGCCGCTATCACCTCATCCACCAAACAATTATGGGATGGAGATATAGGTGGATTTGACCTGAACGCGAGAAGGCATTTGCTTGGAGTATGGGACGGGGGCAAAGTAAGAAACACACATATAGAATTTGATGGAAGGGTCACACAGCGGGACGGGGCAAGCTCGCTCAGTGATCATTCAACACATGTTGCAGGCACAATGGTCGCGAAGGGACAGGGCCATGGTGTAAGAGGAATGTCGTGGGAAGCTTTTCTTGACGCTTATGATTACAACAGCGATGAATCGGAAATGGCGGCGGCGGCGGCGGCCGGTCTTACTGTCAGCAACCATTCCTATGGCATATTGCTCGGATGGGAGTATGATTATTTTGATGATGGCAAATGGGCATGGCTGGGCAATACTTCAATTAGCCCTACCGAAGATTACCAGTTTGGATTTTATGGATCGCAAACACGTTACTGGGATCAGATAGCTTTTGACGCTCCATATTACCTAATCTGCCGGAGCGCGGGAAATGAAAGAAATGAAACCGGTCCCGGATCAGGCGGCGAGCACTGGGCTAATATAAATGGTTCATGGCAACTTAACAATGTCGTAAGAGAACCGGATGGTGGTTACGATGGCTTTGATTGTATCCAGACAGACAAAGTCGGCAAAAATATTCTTACAGTCGGCGCGGTAAATGATGTAATTGATTACACCGGACCTGAGTCTGTTGTTATGCCCGATTTCAGCTCATGGGGAATGACCGATGACGGAAGGGTAAAACCGGATATCACAGCCAACGGAGTCAGCCTCAAATCGACAAGCTCTTCAGGGGATAACGCTTATACTACCAAAAGCGGCACCTCGATGTCGACCCCCAACACTTCCGGGTCGATCGGATTGCTTCAGGACCTTTGGAATGATCAGTATGGTTATGATACCGTAAGAGCCGCTACAATGAAAGGACTTGTGATACATACAGCAAAAGAAGCCGGC
The DNA here is from genome assembly GCA_963677445.2 of Melioribacteraceae bacterium. Taxonomy (GTDB): domain Bacteria; phylum Bacteroidota; class Ignavibacteria; order Ignavibacteriales; family Melioribacteraceae. The sequence continues at coordinate 164,156 of CAXXGF010000036.1, forward strand.
CCGGCGCCGGGACCTGATTACATGTTTGGATGGGGGCTTCTTAACACTTATGAAGCAGCCTGGCTCTTAAGAATGGATTCTGAACTCGGAGGAAGTGAGCTGGTTCAGCAGCTATACCTGGGAGAATCGCAGACAATAGAAATTGATCTTGAATCGAATGGCAATGAACCTCTTAAAGCGACTATTTGCTGGACTGACCATCCGGGCACACCAGTGGGAGCTCAGTTGAACCCGCCCGATATTATGCTCGTCAATGACCTTGATCTCAGAATCGTTTCACCAACGGGGACAGAACATAAACCCTGGATACTTGACCCTGAAAATCCTGCGGCGCCCGCGGAAACAGGGGATAACTTCAGAGATAATGTTGAGAAAGTATATGTTGAGAATCCTGTAGCAGGAACATATAAAGTGAAAATCACCCATAAAAACACACTTCGGGATGGATACCAGGCTTTTTCCCTGGTTATGTCGGGAAGAGCGATGGAACAGCCGGATGAACCGGCGCTGGTTTATCCTGAAAATGGCGCTGATGGTGTTGAGCTGAATTTCACCATGGAATGGGCTCATTCCGTAAGATCACAATCCTATTCTTACCAGGTCGCGCTGGATGATCAGTTCAGCCAGATCGTTTATGAAAATTCTTCCTACGTGGGAGTAAGGCTCTTTATGGAAAGTCTGACAGGATTGACCACGTATTACTGGAGAGTAAAAGCTGAAAATAATGGCGGCATAAGTGACTGGAGTGAAACCAGGTCATTTACCACCAAACTGGATGTTCCGCAGGCTCCGCAGCTTGTTTACCCGGCTGATGATGAGCATCTGGTTCCCAATGATTTTGATTTTGAATGGACAGGTGATCCAACGGCAGATTATTACCAGATTCAGGCAGCCACTAATTTAATTTTCCTCAATCCTTTGATAAATAAAGACAGCCTTACCACTAAAACCTGGCCGGTAACCGGATTTGAAGAAGGAAAGAGATATTTCTGGAGAGTATTCGCCTATAACCAGATCGGGGTTAGTGACTATAATTCGGCTGTATTTTATATAAGTTTAAATACTCCCGACAGCCTGACCGCCGAAAATACCGCGGAAGAAGGAATAAAGCTCACCTGGAAGGATAATTCCGCCGTGGAAAACAGTTATATCATCGAAAGAAAAGATGGCTCAGGCGCTGAATTCTCGGCCATCGACACAATCGCCGCGAATATGACAGAATATTATGACACCGAAATTCTGAACAATATACTCTATAGTTACAGGGTTAATTGCGCGAACAGCAATACATATAGTGATTTCAGCCCGGAAGCGACCGTGCTGTCAGTCGGGATAGAAGATGAAAAAAATCTGCCGGGTAAATATTCCTTATCGGCAAATTATCCCAATCCGTTCAACCCGTCAACGACAGTCAATTATAATCTTCCTTATGAAAGTTTTGTCACAATAAACATCTTTAACGTACTGGGTGAGCTGGTTGATGTTCCTGTTAATAACCAGACACTTTCAGCAGGAAACTACAGCTTTCAGTGGGATGGAAAAGCTCTCTCCTCAGGATTGTATTTTTATAAAATAGTGGCCACATCAACCGATGGAAAGGAAAAATTCACATCAACAAGAAAAATGATCCTGATGAAATAATGTATTAGTGTGGAAGATTGAATTTCAGAACATCCCCTTTAATTGGGATGTTCTGATTTATAAAATGGTTCCCTCGATAGTCAGTGATATTTTTGTGCCGACATTTTTTTCACTCTTGATATCTATTTCGATATTATCGAGAAGGCAAAATTGTTGCACAATAGCCATACCAAGCCCGTTTCCGTCATATAAACGGGTATAACCGGTAAATTCCTGTGAAAAAGGTTCATATATTTTTGCAAGAAACTCTTTCGAAATGCCACAGCCGGTATCCTCAATTTCTAAAATTATCTTATCTTTTTTAGGGTAAAAACTAACTTTCACAAACCCTTTTTTCGTAAATTTAACAGCGTTGTCAATTAAGTGATATAGTATAAGTGTTATACCATTTTCATCTCCATTGATACTCACTTCACCGATATCACTTTCGAATATAAAGGCCACTCCTTTTTTCTTAGCTTCAGAAGAAAAATCCTCAACCAGACTCTCAACAATATTACCCTTAAGGTAAATCGGAACAGGTCGGTATTCATATGTACCGCTAACAAGCTCCGACATGTTAAGTATACTGTCAATGGTTCTGATAATTCGTTTACTTTCCATATCAATTATATCAAAATAATCTTGAATTTCTGCACATCCGGTTTTCATCTCTTCTTTAATTAACCCGCTAAAATTTATAATCGCGTTAAGCGGTGTTCTTATTTCATGCGACATCTGGGCAAGAAATTCGCTTTTAAGTGTGGCTGTGTTTTCGGCGAGACTTTTAGCCTCTTCAAGTTTTTTCCTGGCAGAAACAACTTCAGAATGATCTTCAATTGAACCTTCTATAATTTCGATATTATTTACAACATCGTGTATAATCCTTGCCGATTCAACAATAGGAATTATATCGCCATATTTATTTACTATTGTTGTTTCAAAACCGAAAACCACTCCCTCATCACGGAGTATCTTCCAGAAATGACACCTCTCTTCTTTGTCAGGATAATAACAATCTGAAAATGCTTCAGCCAGAAGTTCGTCCTGGTCATCAAACCCAAGAAGGTCCAGTAGCGAAGGATTTACAATAATAAAGTTATGATCAGAGGACATTCGGTATAACCCCGCGGTTGTATTATTGAATATACCTTTAAATCTCTCCTCACTTTCTATTAATGCCCTTTCAGTTTGTTTTCTTTTGGTAATATCCAGAATTACACCTATAAGCCCCTTACTCTCTCCAACACGGTAAACAGATTTGTAAATAATGACGTCTCGCCTGGATCGATCCGCGTATTCCACCTGGGTTTCATAAACCTGATCGTAACCATCTTTTATCATTTCAGAATCAGATTTATTGTATACTTCAGCCAAATCAGGCGCATAAAGATCATTTACAGTTTTACCGACTATCTCCTCTTTTGTCTTTCCAATATATTCACAAAATGCTTTATTACATCCTACGTAAATGAGATCTTCATCTTTATAAAATAATGGTGATGGAACAGCCATCAGTAAAGCGTCAAGAAAATCATAATATTCATCTATCTTCTGGCGGTTTTTAATCCTCTCTGTGATATCTCTTGTTGTTCCCTGAAGCGCGATAACATTTCCCTTTTCATTAATAACAGGTTTTCCGATTATTTCAACACTAACTTCCGATTTATCTTTTTTCAAAAGTTTTGTTTCAAAAAGCGTGAAGGGATAATTTTTTGTCTCTTTAACGGTTCTCAGAGCATTCCGGGCCATTTTGAAGAACTCTTTTCTTTTTGCGTGATTCCATAAATGTGTTCCGATCCATTCATCCGGCTTAAATCCTGTAACGCGCTCAAGGGAAGGACTAAGGTATAAAAACTTAAGACGCAAATCCATTTTCCAGACTATATCGACCGAGTTTTCCGTTAATAATCTGTACATTTCTTCATTGCGTTTCAGCCTTTTTTCATACTCTTTGATCATGCTAATATCGAGCATCATTCCTGAAATTTCTCCCTCAGCGACTGAAGCGCTGATCAGGACGAATATTTTCCTGTCATTTTTGGTTTTTAATTGCAATTCATAGTTTTGCACCTGACCATACTCATTAAGCAATGATAAAAGCTTTTCCCTTTCCTCCTGATCAATATAATGTTCCAGCAGACAGCGCAGATTTTAGTTCTCCTTACAGAATTATAACCAAGAATGGTTGCCAGGGCGCTGTTACCGAAAACAAGTCTTCCACTTTTATCAGCTTTATATACACCCACGAGTGAGTTTTCAACAAGATTTTTATATTTTTTTTCTGATGACGCAAGCAGCTTTACCGACTCTTTTTCCTTCTCAATCAACTTCAGGTTATTCAGGCAATAAGCAATATCGCCGGTCACTTCTTTAAGCAGAGATATTTCCTCCTCCTCTGAAAAATCGCCGGTAACCAGGGCAACAGACAAATAACCGTAAAACATCCCGCTATATTTTATCTGAAAGACTATGGATGTTTGTTCAGATTTTTGATCACTCAGCAGCTTGCAGCCCAAACAATCAGAAGCGACATCCATAATTAAATAGTCCTTTTCTTCATTGAGTCGCTTTATACATTCAGGAAGATTAAAATTTTTAAGCTCTGATTCCCAGTTTTTTAATCTTATATGATCACCCTCCCCGTATATATTGGTTATGTCACCGTTATTTATTAACATTATCCAGACGTGTGAATAATTACGGCATTCATACAGATATTCAACAGATTTTTTTATCAACTCATGTTTATCCCTTACCGAAACAATAAGTTGATTAATGTTTCTGATCGAAAGTAAAAGTGAATTAAGACTTTTAATTTTTTCAGATTTACCAAAAAGATCAGAT
>CAXXGF010000037.1:0-62784 GCA_963677445.2 Melioribacteraceae bacterium
GACCGCGGATTTTTTTCTTTATATATTTTTCATGTTTTTCGATTTCGTCATCAGGTATCCGTTCATCATTACGGTATAGCTCAATGATTTTCCCATCCTCCATTACGACATGCCATTTTACCTCCTTGCCGTCGATAGTGTCGTATAATGTTATCTTTTCTCTTTCATCGTCCTGGGTGAACGTTTTGCTTTCAGCCGATTTTTCCATTAACGGGGGCGCGGCGGCTAATGTAAAAAGAAGCAGCAGAATTGAAGCTGACAGGACAAAAAGTCCCGCCGGAATACCTCTCGAATGTTGTGTGGTTTTGTTCTCTTTCATTTTATTTAATCTCCTGTAGATTTGTTTGGTATCTTTTCCGGATGACATAGCTGCCGCGGGCAGAGCTGAGTTAAAATCGGCGATTGAAACAAGGGCTTTCGCGAGAGGCAGCGGTTCGCCGCTATATGCTATTGCCTCCTCGTCGCAGGCTTTTTCCCTTTCTTCCCTGATTATGTGTGATATCCACATTGAAGCAGGATTGAAGAAAAATATTATTTCAACCAGGGACTGTACAAAATTGAGCAGAAAGTCATTTCTTTTTATGTGGGCAAGTTCGTGGGCGATTATCGCTTCAAGCTGATCGGCCGGCATAGCGGTTAACATTCCTGCCGGGATGTAAATTGCCGGTTTCAGAAATCCTGCCGTGAAGGGGATGGACGCTTTCAGTGTGGAGAATATATTAACTTCAATTCCGGGGTCAAGGGAAATCATTATCTTATTCAGGATGGAAACAAGCGCCGGTTCTTTCCTCAGACTTCCGGTTGAAGTAATTGATTTTAATTTAATAAGGTCGATAATCATTCGAAGAGACATAATAAAAGCGCCGGCCATCCAGAAGAGCATAAACCAGCGAATGTATTTGTTAAGATCGAATGTATTTGTGGTTGATATAAGTTTTTCGTAATTATCCCGGCTCGTCGCGCTATATGAAAAATCGCTGGCGTCATTTAATATTATCAATCCGCTATCATGGAAATCCGCGGTTTTATTCTGCTCATATTGCAGACGAAAAGTTAAAACAGATGAGAGAACAAAAAGCATCATTATAGCGTAAGCCACTGAGGATTTGACCGATGACATGGCCTGTGGCGAAAACCTGAGAAATATCCACAAAAGAAATGCCCCTATGGCTCCAATCCATAACGAATGCAGAAAAGTTAATCCGAGCGCTGAAATCATTTCAGATGATAAAAGGTTTGTAAATGATTCTTTCATTTTTCCTTCTCCATCTCATCTAACAGTTTTTTTAATTCATCAATATCTTCTCTCGTTACTTTCTCCTGCCCAAGAGCCTGCATGGCAAGTTTTGCCGGGGAGCCGTTAAAAAGCATATCGGACATTTTCCTCAGGAAGAGATTTTTTGTTTCGTTTTCTTTTACTATGGGATAATAAATATGACCCCGTCCCTGTTTTTCCCTCGCGAGCATTCCTTTTTCGGTCATTATCTGCATCATCTTCAGAGTGGTTGTATAACCGGTTTCTCTTTCTTCCGGGAGTTCTTCATGCACATCTTTTACGGAAGATTTTCCTTTGTCCCATAAAATGGCGAGAATTTCAAGTTCGGCGTCTGTAGGTTTTATCATCATTATTTCCGTTTTTGCGAATTATATTTTTTGCTTCATCTCTTAAGACGGAGCTAAATACGAAAAGTTTCGTAGTAAAGTAAGGCTGGATGTGTGATCAGAATAAAAAGGTAAAAATGCAGCGAATGCAACGACGAAGAGACAGGACTTATGAGAGGAAATATTAAACCCAAATATGTCATTAGAAATTGTGTCCTGATAACGTTATTCGGATAAAGTGTTGTAAGAAAAAGAAATATAAGAACTCCTGATCCCGATTATAAAAAACAACAACTTACATGGATTCATTCGCAAAATAAAATCAGGGGATTGAAATCTGGAAGAGAGTCCCGCCAGGGACAGCAGAAAATAGCCCTGCAATTCATTGTGGGGTAAACGGGAAAAATTCAATCACAAAAAGTCCCGTCAGGGACGACAGAAACAACTTTTCATCCTTCAAAATGGGACATCTTTTTTATAGTTTGCTCGATGGACGATAAATCCTGCATATATCGATAGCGTGGGATATAGTAATTCGCGATGAACTTCCGCGATTTTATTTTGCGAGAGGTAAGGAGTTCTGAATATAGGATACAAGTAATAGAAATAAAAAACAAAATTTGTAAGAAAAACTTAATATAATAGCAAAAGCTTCCAACCTCACCCCAACCCCTCTCCTTATGAAGGAGAGGGGCTCTGGAGTTTGGCATATTCATAGTTTAAAGATTATATATTATTTGATTATTATTAATATTATGAATATATATAGTGTGTTAACAATACTGTCTGTTTTTTGTACTTTGTTCTAACCGATGAAAAATGAATAATTTTTCGATTATTAACGAAAATCTGAATAAGTTAAGAGTTGTTTGGATAAAAAACGATATTGGGAAAGAACAAAAAAGCAAAAATATGAGATGTCTGATAATGAATACCTTTCTCAGAAGTATAAATATGAAGTCTTTAACTATGAATTACCCTATGCTTTTTAAGCGCTATATTTGATTTATTAGAAAAAAAATGAATTTTAACCACTTCGTTGTTAATTATATTATTGGTACGAAGTGGGTTTTTTAAAAGAATCTTTTGATTATAGACTAATATTTTATCTAAAACGGCCAAACTCCAGAACCCCTCTCCTTATGAAGGAGAGGGGCTCTAACCTGTTGTAGATTAAGTAGTTATGTGCATTTCTAATATGTAAATGATTACATATTCAAGTCGTATATCTGTTCTTCACTGTTTTAATGACAAATTTGGGTTAAAAATTTCAGCGTTCATCCGCGAAACCAGGGGGAAACTATCTCCCGCTGAAATCGCGGATATTTGCTGATAATAAATTTTATTTGATGAGGAGCATTTTTTTTGTCTGAGAATATTTTCCGGCCTTGAGTGTGTAAAGGTATACACCGCTGGCAAGTGAAGGGAAATTTGAGGCAGCGTCAAACTCAATTTCATAGGAACCGGCATCCTGTTTTTTATTTACCAGTGTGGCAGCTTCGCTTCCGAGAGCGTCATAAATTTTAAGAGTTACAAATTCCGCAGTCGGGAGAGAGTATTTAATTTTGGTTGAGGGATTAAAAGGATTCGGATAATTCTGCTCAAGAGCAAATTTGGCGGGATTCACATCTATTTCAATTGTCTGGCTGTATTCATAAGCGCCGTCATAATCCAATTGTTTCAGTCTGTAAAAACACTTCGAGCCCCCGGGAGCCTGATCGGAAAATGAGTACACATGATTTTCAGAAGATGTGCCATTCCCTGAAATAAAAGCAATCTTTGAAAAATTTTGATTATTATATGATTTTTCCACCTCAAAGCCGAAGTTGTTTGTCTCCGTTGCGGTAGACCATTTTAGCAAAATATTGCCTCCTGAATTTTGCGCCGAAAAGCTTGTAAGTTCAACCGGGACAATAGCGCCGTTGATAAAAGCGGTTAATCCATATTTAGTAAGCAAATATATGGTGTTTTGCTTTACGGCCAATCCACAAATTTTTATCTGAACGCTAAAAGCAAACTCATCGTGGTAGATAGTCCAATTGATCCCATCGAATTTGTATAAGGCGCCATTTGGATAACCGCTAAACCAGACATTTCCAAAGTCATCAACAGTCATACAGATGTAATAACCGTTTGGCAGCGGAGTATTATGTTCGTTAAAAATTTCCCAGGTATTATCAGATACTTTTGCGAATGCATGAGGTGTTTTTATCCATATGGTATTGAATTGATCAATATCTATCGAACTGATTATATCGCTTGGCAAAGATGAATTAAGAGTCGTAAAATGTTCCCATTGCTCACCATCAAAACAGAATACTCCATTTCCGGTTCCAATCCACAAAACTTCATTGCTGTCTATTTCAATATCTGTGATCCTTGAATCTGATAATCCGGAATTTGTTGAATCTATTATCTGCCAGTTGCCGCCATCATATTTAATAATACCCTGTGAAGATGTGCCAAACCATCCATAGTTATTTTCATCAAATGCTATTGATGTGATATTGTCACAGGGCAGCCCTGAGTTGTCCGAGTTATAATAGACCCACTCACTACCATCCAATTTTGCTATTCCGCTATCAGAAGCCCATAAATTATTTTCTCTATCAGCCTTAATGCAAGTTGTGACATTAAATGGAAAAGAGGAATTTTCTGCATTATAATTTCGCCATTCATTCCCATCGAAACTTGTTATGCCATAATCTTCATGACTCATCCACAATGTACTGTTAATATCTTTTATCATCTCCAGTGGCTGATTATACCATGGAGGGAGCAGAGAATTGGATGTTTTTATTTTATCGCAGTGGGCTCCATCGAATATATATGTTCCATTATCATAGGTGCAAATATATCTACTACCCTCCTCATCGTGAGCGATGAACTTAATTGTATTTTCAGGAAGACAGGAATTGTCTTTGTTGTAAACAGTCCAGTTTTGATTATCAAAAACTGCGAGTCCGCTATCTGTGGCCAGCCATGTATTGCCCATATCATCAAAATCTATACAAGAAACCTGGTTCCCGGGCAAGCCGGAATTCTCAACAGTAAAATGAGTGAAAATTCCATTTTCAAATCGTATCGCTCCTGAAAATCTTAGCGCAAGCCATATTGTGCCGTGATCGTTAATACTGATATCCCATATCATAGAGTCATCGGGGATGCATGAGTTAGTGTTATCATAGACAGTCCAGCTCTCATTATCATACATAATTAAATCACCAGATAAACTTCCAACCCATTTATTGTCATCATTATCAATTATTATTTCCCACAGAGCATTAGTTGGCAATCCCGAATTAGAGATATTGAAGACTGTCCAGTTTTCCCCATCATATTGATACAGACCGTCGCTATCGGTAGAACACCATACATTCCCTTCTTTGTCAAAATCTACATGAGGTATAATACTAGTTGATGATAAATTTGGCGGATAGTAAACCATCCAGTTGTTGTTATCAAATTTGCCCACTCCGTAACCCCATGTTCCAATCCACTTATTGCTATAATGGTCTACCGCTACAGAATAGATCATAAAACCTGGTACTTCATGATTATGGTAAGAATAAATCGTCGTTTCACCGTTATCTTTATTGTATTTGGTTAATGTTCCGTAGAAGGAACTAATCCATAGAATATTGTCTTCGAACGCAATTGTACCCGCTGTCTCTCCATTGAAGTAGGTATACCAACTCTGATTCTGGGCTAAATTGAAGAAAGAGGACAAAAATAAGAAGATTAGAACATATCCTGTTTTCATATATACTCCACCGATATAGTTTGCGTATCTTATAATAGACGTAAAATAATAAATTTCTTACTTTACTGAAACAAAAAATTTATTAACATATTCAAAATTATCTAAGAAAGACTTTTAATTGAATCTCCGAAAAGTGTATCCCTTCATGATGAAATAATCACAAACTTCTCCCAATCGCTCATAAAACTTATCAGTTCGTTTTTCTCCCGCGCCGATATGCGTCAGTAAAATAAATCCGTTCATACCTTTTTCTTTTTCATATTTTATTATGCTGTTAAAAATTTCATCGGAGGAGCGGTAGTTTTTCGAATCCGGCAGAGTATAGTCTGTATGCGATAATGTTCCGGGGGAATAGTTAACCAGTTTGAGACCAAGCAGTTTTGTCCAGTGGGCTATATCTTTATTATACCATTCATAAGGGGGGAGGAACCATCGGGCCTCTTCCTTATTTATCCCGAATTTTTCCATTTCCCGGTAATTAGCCCGGATATCCCGGATGAATTTTTCTTCGCTTATGATGGTTGAATCCCTGTTATCCCAGTGGGCATAGAGCAGGTGTTTATCGGAATGAGCCCCGAGGTAATGACCGGCTTTTTTCAATTTTTTTATTAAATCACTGAATTCGGGATTTCTGTAAAAATCGCCGGTAAAAAAGAAAGAGGCTTTAATATTATTTTTATTGAGAGTTTCAGCTACATCGCTGCCACCTTCAGCAAACTCATGACCGGTGAAAACAAGGTAAATATTTTTATTGGCAGGGTCCATTTTCCTGATGGCGCCAAACTCATCTATTTGGAGATGGCTTTCGGGTGAGTTTTTCTCCAGTTCCGAAAGTATATAAGAGAGGCTCGCTGTTCCATCCATTGTTGGTTCATTAGTTGAATAATTACCATGGTCATCATGATATACAACCATTCCGGGCTGGTATTGTTCATATTCATCCCCGTGATATAATTTTATGCCGAGCAGTCGGTCATATATTGTGCTGTAAACGGGACCGTCCACAAGTCCCCCCTCAGTCAGCCAGCCATATAAATTACTCAGCGCTGAATGGGGATCGGCGGGATAATCTCTTCCGGCGGGCAGACCGCATATCATTGAGGTTCCCCAGGGATTCGCTCCGAAGAGCCAGTCGATAAGCGCGTATTCCATATCAATAAATGTATCATCCCCGGTGATCTTCCGGTATAACGACGCCTGGGTTGCGGCGGCCACGGTAAGGTTATTTGAACACCATATATAAGGAATTCCATTTAGGAAGGGATTATTGGCGCCTCTTTTACGCAGGGCTGTCAATCCTTTTTTAAGGTAATAAATAAATTTTCCCGAATATTTTTGATCACCTGCATTCCCAAGATAATAATGTCCCAGGTTTAGGAAAGGATACCATTGGTAATGCCTCGCTGAATCGGCTCCCATCCAGGGAGTGACCGGTTCGGTATCGCCCCAGTATGCCGAGTTGGTAAGATAATTTTCATCCCCGGTTAACTTGTAGAGAGAAAAAGCCGCAAGCTCCATATCATCGGCGTAATTATCTTCCTCATAAAAATAGGGTGAAACATTGCAGGCAGTCTGGCATACTCCGGGATCGGATAGAGCGAATTCCCAGGCATCAGCCGCTTTCGATTCTATTTTTTCAGAAAACTCCGGATCAATATCTTTGAATAATTCGGCTCCCTTCGCGAATGCAGAAGCGAATTTAGCCGCTGTGGAAGAAACCCCGGTCGTCCGGTTTTTATATTTTGCCAGACCCTGCGGTTTTCCGGTAACAAAATAAACAGGCCGTTCAAGTCCCTTGCCGTAAGAAACCGAGTCCTTTGTCGGCAGCCGGTAGCCGCGGTGGTCCCTGTCATCGGCTATCTGGTTGAACATATAACCGCTGTCGGGATTCATCTTCACGAGCCAGTCGAGCCCCCAGCGCGCTTCATCGAGGATATCGGGAATGCCATTGGTACCCGGGTTTCCGTTTTTATCATAGAAATCGCCAAAACTGCCGGGATTCTGTTCATAAGCGAAAAGCATCTGGAAAGTGGCGTTTGCCGAAGTAGTTGTATATTGCAGGTAGTCGCTGGCGTCGTGCCATCCGCCGGTAACATCAATTCGGGTTGAATCAAGAGTCGGGTGATCAACGATATAACCGTCGTGAGTATGACAGGAATCCTTCAGAAATGGATTATAGCCGCATCTTTGCTGTCGCATGTAACGAAGGATATAGTCGGCCGCGCCCTGGTATGCGTCATGCCCAATATAAAAGAGAGGAGATTTTACACCGCCTGCTGAAATATAAAACCCTCCCGTTTTCTTAAATTCTGAAAAATCCAGGCGAATGGCAGAGGAGAATTTTCCATAGTTTTTAAATATTCCGATATTTTCGGATGAATAAACCACTTTGTTGGTTAAGGCGTCAAGTACCTTAAATTCATTCAATGATAAATTGTCTTCTGATAACAATACGGCGCTTTTTTCAGCTTCGGGCAGCCAGCCCAGATGGTTAACCCTTATGACAGGCTGCTGAGAAAACAATGTTGTAGCTGCTAAAATAATCGCAATTAGTGAATACTTCAATGCATACCTCATACTATTAAGAAATCGCCGGGAAATATTTGATCCATTCAGCAGGAATCAGAAAATATCCCTTAAATACTTTGAAAAAAAATAGATATCTAATTTAAAAATAAACGTTTTCAAAATAAATTACTCAAGAAAAGAGGATCTGGAAACCGTAAAGAAAATCTTAAAATAAACAATTCATTAAATAATTAAATGAATTCTACGATAATATCCGGTTAGGTGATACACTAATGCTGCCAAAAACAACATACTCGGAGAAGCTTTATGCTTAAGAACCTAAATCTAAAGAAAAGGATGGCAATCTATTTTCTTCTTACCGGAATTATTCCAATGTTTATTGTTTCCGTTATCAGTTATGATAACGCGAGTTCAAAACTTGAAGAACAGGATTTTAACGAGCTGCTGGCTGTTCAGACAATCAAATTAAATCAAATTGAGTCTTATATGAACGGGTGCAGGACAGATATTGAAGTCAACGCTGTTAACAGCGGTATTATTCAGGCAATGAATCATTTTATTGAAGCTTATGATGAGGGAGGAATCGGAGACCAAAAATGGTCGGAATGGGACAGCTACCACGGACCAAAATTGAAAAAGTATATCGATCAGTTAGGATATTATGATCTGTTTTTTATTAGTCCGGCGGGTGATATAGTTTATACTGTTGCCAAGGAATCAGATCTCGGTAAAAATTTACAAACAGGAATTCTTTCCAAAAGCGGGCTGGCAAATGCCTTCAGGGGAGCAAAAAAGGATTTTACATTTTCTGATTTTGAGTGGTACGACCCATCAAATGAGCCGGCTTCATTTATCGCGACAAAAGTGATGGATGAAAGAGGGGGGATGTTTGGCATTCTGGCTTACCAGATATCACTAAAAGGAATAAATGATATAATGCAGGAGAGAACCGGGATGGGAAAAACAGGAGAAACCTATCTCGTAGGTTCTGATATGCGTATGAGGTCAGATTCTTACCTTGATCCGGAAGGACATTCCGTAAAGGCCTCTTTTGAAGGAACGGTGGAAAAAAACGGGGTGAATACAACCGCTTCAAAAAATGCTCTGGCGGGGAAAAGCGGGGCGGAAATTATACTTGATTATAATGGCAACCCGGTTCTTTCAGCTTATTCACCTTTGAACCTCTTTGGCCAGGTAAATTGGGCTATTATTGCGAAAATTGATGAAGAGGAGGCTTTTGAGGCTACTAACAGTCTTTTTAATATCATGTTGCTTCTTGGCATTATTACAATAGTCATCCTTCTTGGAGTGGGATATTACCTTGCCGGAAAAATCGCAAAACCGATTATTATGATTACCGACGCTTCGAAAGAGGTAGCTGCCGGTAACACGGATATCCAGGTTGATATTGATTCGAATGACGAACTTGGAGTTCTCGCGAAATCATTTAACATCATGGTGGAAAAAATTGAAATGCAGATTGAATATCTGAATAATCTTCCCACTCCCGTTATGATAACAGACAAGGATTATAACATTCAGTATATGAATAAATTCGGGGCGGAATTTGTAAAGCATACACAAAAAGAGGCAGTAGGGAAAAAATGCTACGATTTAGTAAATACAACACATTGCCGGACAGATAATTGCCCATTAAACAGAGTTATCTCTTCAGGTGATGTAATCCACAACGAAACTGTATCCCGTCAGAATGACAGTGAAATTCCTATCCTGTATACTGCTTCGCCTGTCAGAAACAAAAAAGAAGAAATTATAGCTGTCCAGGAATACCTGACCGATATTACAGAAATAAAAGGAATTCAGAATTATCTCAATCGTTCCACCAAAAGAATGCTCGGGGAGATGGAAAAGTTTAAAGGTGGTGATATGACAATCAACCTGCAACCTGAAAAAACAGATGATGATATTGGCCATCTTTATGCAGGATTCAATCTATCGGTAAACAATATACGTGAAATGATCATTCAGGTCAGAGATGCTGTGGAGGCTACGGCCAGCGCGGGTAATGAAATTGCCTCAAGCGCGGAAGAAATGGCAGCGGGAGCCGAGGAGCAAAGTAGTCAGGCGGCTGAAGTGGCCGCCTCAGTTGAAGAGATGACAAAAACAATATTTGAAACCGCGCAAAACGCGGCTAAAGCTTCCGAATCGGCAAAAGAGTCTGGTTCCAAAGCCCGAAAAGGTGTTGAGGCTGTGGAAAATACTAAAAACGGCATGGAAAAAATTGTCGGTTCGACCGAAGATACCGGCAGAATAATTAATTCTCTGACGAAAAAAACTGATCAGATCGGTGAAATCGCAATGGTAATTGATGAAATCGCCGATCAGACAAACCTGCTTGCTTTAAATGCGGCAATTGAGGCTGCGCGCGCCGGAGAACAAGGACGAGGTTTTGCTGTTGTGGCCGATGAAGTCAGAAAACTGGCCGAAAGAACCACGAAGGCCACCAAAGAAATCTCTGAAACCATAAAAGGTATTCAAATTGAAGCGAAAGAAGCCGATAACTCGATGAAATCAGCGACTGAGGCAGTTGATACCGGCAAAAAGCTGACAGAGAGTGTGGCTGAAATGTTAAACAGTATTCTTGAGAGCAGTGATCAGGTAGGCGATCTGATTAACCAGGTTGCCGGCGCCAGTGAAGAGCAATCTACCGCTGCGGAACAGATTTCGAGAACAATTGAAACCATATCAGCTGTTACTCAGCAGTCTGCCGGGGGAACACAGCAAATTGCCCGTGCATCAGAAGACCTAAGTCAGCTTACCGAGAATCTCTCGCAGTTGATCTCAAAATTTATTATAAGCGAAGAGTCCGGTCAGATTGGAAACCGGGTTTTACTGGAAAATTAGAGCTTTAAATCAGGAGAGGGAGAAAAATACTTTCCCTCTCCTGAAAGAATTATTGTCAGATTTTGTCAGGCAATCTGTCACTCGAAAGTCTGACGAGATGGGTGAAGCAAAAGAGGAAATGATTATCAGCCATCTTCAATCAACAAATGAGCTGGTAATGAAGCAGGTAAAAAGCGGGATGGCTGTGTTAAAAGAAAAAACACTCTCGTTTGGAAGACCTTCGCAAAATGGAAAAGTGGTAGTCAAAGGAAAAGAATCCAACGATCTGCTTTTCGGAAACCGGAGCACAGGAGCAGATTTTACTATTGTTGACGCGGTAAAGGATATTGTGGGCGGTTCGGCGACGCTTTTTTCCCATACCGGGGGTGAGTATATCAGAATTAGTACAAATGTTCAAAAGGATGATGGCACCAGAGCTGTCGGCACAATATTAAATCCAAATGGCAAAGCAATTAAAAAATCAATAACGGCGGGGGCCGGTGAACAGAGCCAGCAGGCGGCTGAAGTCGCGGCTTCAATCGAGGAGATGACGCAAACCAATTATCCATATAGCCCAGGGAGCTTCAACAGCCAGCGGCACAGCCAGGGAAGCGGGAGAAAAAGCGAAACAGGGTGTGCAAAAAGTTGATGAAACCAAGCGGGGGATGGACCGTATTGTTGAATCGACAAAATCAACAGGAAATATAATTAACTCACTCTTTAAAAAATCTGATCAGATTGGAGAAATAGCGCGGGTGATAAATGAAATTGCCGATCAGACCAATCTGCCCGCTCTTAATGCCGCGATTGAAGCAGCGCGGGCCGGCGGGCAGGGGCGCGGATTCTCTGTTGTGGCCGATGAAGTGAGAAAACTGGCTGAAAGGACTACAAAAGCAACCGCTGAAATTTCGGAAACGATCACCGGTATTCAGTCGGAAGCGAAGGATGCTGATTTATCTATGAAAAAAGCGACTGAAGCTGTTGAAGCGGGTATGAAGCTGACTGATGAGGTCGCGATAATGCTTTCAAGCAGTAACCAGGTTGTTGAGGTGATAGATCAGGTTGTTGAGGGTGATAGATCAGGTTGCCACAACTTCAGAAGAGCAATCTTCCGCTTCAGAACTAATCAGCAGAAATATCGAAAATATTAATTCTGTAACAAATGAAACCGCTTCAGGCATTCAGCAGATTGCTCAAACAGCAAACAGCCTGAGCCAGCTAACAGGAAATCTTAAAGAAATGATGAAACAATTTAAGATTAGTAGCAGTAATTCGCAGATGATGGTTCCAACGAATGGCGGTTTGTTGAAAAACTGATTTGCGCGGGGGTCAGTTACTCATGGCCCCCTCTATTCTCTGCATAATCCCATTCTCAAAATATCATTAAACTCACCATCGACCAAAATTTCTTTTCTTAACAATCCTTCTACTTTAAAACCAAGCTCCTCATTTATTTTTATGTTTCCAAGGTTTGTTTCAATAGTGCTAAGGTATATTTTCCTCAGTCCTAATCCGGCGAAACCATACTTGATCCACATTTTTGTCGCTTCTTTTCCCATCCCGAGTCCTCTGGATTCAGGATCGCCGATAATTTTCCTCAGTTCGGCTTTGCCCTGAAGCGGGTCAAAATTCAGAAACGCTAACGCTCCGATTCTTTTTTTCTCTTTGTTTTCAATTATGCCTATGTGGTTGTGTTCACCTTCTATGAGCGATTCGAGACTGATAAATGAACCGCAGGATGAAGATATCAGGAAAAATCTGCCATTGCTATCCTTTACCCATTCAGAAAGGGATGCGCTGTCCTTATTTTTATTGAAAGGCCTTATGACTACCGTTCCGCTGTTTAACGGCATTTCCCTGCATCCATCAATATTCCGGTAAATTTGCGTGTCGGTTTTATTTTTTTTCCGTTCACCGGAGAAACTTTCATCCAGGGAGAGGTCCAGCAGCGTATTTACAAACTTTAATATTTCTTTATACCGAAAACCATACTGGCTGGCTTCCTTAAAAAAATTTTTAGCCATCACTTCGATAGTCGATTCTTGGATTTTGGATTCTACCATAAATCTAATTCCGGATATTTTTTTATTGAAAGTAATGTTTTTATTTCTATAATTCAATGGCAGTTGAAATTAAGACAATTAATCTCTATCAAATTTAGATTTAGTTGCATAAAAGAAATTATATTTAATTGAATAAAATGCGATAATCAGGATATATTACATACCAAAAAATAAAAACGTTGTTCTGTATCCGGAATCTGAATGACAAAAAAAACAGCTTATCAACTTTTCTTAATATTATTCTTATTTAATTCCTGCCGGGAAAACCGAGGGGAAGAAAATAAGGCTCAGCCGGAAAGTCATGAAAATCTCATATCGATTGGATCGGTTTCTCTCGTTATTCAAAATGAAATTTTAACAATACAGCCTTTTGCCGATTACCTTGCCGGACATTTATCTGAATTTGGCATTGAAGATGGAAGGGTGGTTGTTTCGGGAAATCTCAATGAAATGGCCGGTTATATTAATTCAGGTGAAGTTGATATTTATATCGACAGTCCTTTTCCAACCCTGTTCCTTAATCGGGAAACAGGAATTGTGCCCGAACTGATTGACTGGAAGGACAGCACAGAGTATTATAACAGCGTCTTTTTTGTACGGAAAGAATCGGAAATTAAAGAATTTGGCGATTTACCCGGAAAAGCGCTCGCGTTTGAATCAGAATATTCAACTTCAGGATATTTCCCGCCAAAGCTGAGTCTTTACCGCTCAGGCTTCGATCTGCGGCTTTTGGAAAAAAAGGGGGATAAGGCCGGCGATAAAGAAATCGGATATATATTTACAGGAGATGATGAGAATACCATGTTATGGGTTTTGGAAAGCAAGGTTGACGCGGGAGCGACCGATATTATCAGCTTTCGAAAGAATGCCGGCATAAGAATGAATGAACTTCGGGTGATCGACCATTCACCCGAAGTGCCCGGACAACTTGTATCATTCCGGAAAAATATTCCGGAAAAACTAAAAGATAAAATAATTTCCATTCTTTTGAAGATGAATATATCGGAGGAAGCAAAAGAAACTTTAAATTCCTTATATTCCACAGAAAAATTCAGTATGCTTAAGGAAAAAGAATTTGAAAAACTTAAAACTGGTTATTCTTTTTCCTTCAGGAATTGATCAATGACAAATAATATTGAAAAATGCAAATAATCAAATCAAGCCTGACTCTTAAAAATACTCTCATAATCTCAACTTTTTTGATAGTTCTTACGGTTTCGTATACTCTGATCAATATCCGATCGCAGGAAAATATACTCAGGAAGCGGCTTGAGGATGAAGCCGCGACATTACTGACAATTATGGAGGCTTCGGTTGCTGAAGCTTTAAATGATTACCGGATAGACCTGGTAAGACAACATCTTCAATTTATTAAAAAGAATGATGAAATTATCTATGCCTATGTTTATGATAAGAAAGGTCATATATTATCGGATGGAACCTTTCTCAATCAGCGCCGGCATCAGGAACCGTTGGATACACTGGGAAGAAACAGTATCATTTCAAACAAGCTGCTGGTTCAGTTTACTGATGATATTCTAAGCGTTTCTATGCCTGTATTTCTTAGCATTAACAGAATTGGTACGGTTCAGATTGGATATTCACTGGAATTAATGCATCAGGAGATCGCGGCTATTCGCGACCGCAATATTATTTTTGGACTGATTTTTCTTTTTTTGGGAATTACACTAACTTTCTTTTTAATAAAGAGAATTGTAAATCCTGTCAAGGAATTAAAAGCAGCCACCCAAAATGTGGCAGAGGGAGATTTCTCCAAAAAAATATCTGTCAAAACGGGCGATGAGCTTGAATCGCTCAGCGTGTCATTCAATATAATGATCGATAGAATTCTGGAGACAAGAACCGGTATTATTAACGCCAAGGAGGAAGCTGAAAAATCCAATCGGCTTAAATCGGAATTCCTGGCGCAAATGTCGCATGAAATAAGAACACCGGTTAATACTATTCTTAGTTTCGCTTCTTTGATCCGAAGCGAAGTTTCAGATGACAGCAATGATGATATTGAAGAAAGTTTTGATATTATTGAAAGGGGCGGACAGCGTTTAATCAGGACTATTGATTTGATCCTTAATATGTCGGAACTTCAGGCAGGCACTTATAAATGTAATATGGAATCGCTCAATCTGCAGCAGGATGTTCTTGAACCTCTGATCTCTGAATTAAAAGTTAAGGCTGCCAGCAAGGAACTTGATTTTTATTATCACTCCACTCACGAAAATTCTTTTGTTTTTGGAGACAGGTATACTCTTATGCAATTATTCGTGAATCTGATTGATAACGCGATTAAATACACAAATGATGGTAAAGTGTCGGTTGTGGCAGAAGGAGTTAATGGTGTTGTTTCTGTCTCGGTTAAAGATACCGGAATAGGGATTTCTGAAAATTATCTGAATTTATTATTTGAACCATTTTCACAGGAAGAGCAGGGATACACCAGGAAATTTGAAGGTAATGGACTCGGTCTCGCTCTGGTTAAAAAGTATTGTGAACTAAATCACGCGCATATAGATGTGGAGAGTAAGAAAGGGAAGGGGAGTAATTTCAAAGTGACATTCAAAAGGCATATTTTGTCCTGAACGATCAGCCGTAAAATCAGGAATTATTGTGCTCAGGAGTTTCGGTCTTTCTGAATATTGTTGATATATTTGGGCATCGCAGAAATATTTTCGAATAGGATTACAAATTTTTTGCACTTGACAATAATTCTCCGTTTTGCTATGTTTCGAACGTTAGTTTAGAAAGTTCGAAAAGCCAAAAAGTAGAATAGGATTTTATGAGTGACGCGTTTGATGAAAAAAAGGAGCTGATTAAACAATCGGCGATAAAAACATTGTCACGTTATGGAATTCATAAAACCACAATGGAGGACATAGCCGCGAATGTCGGGATCAAAAAAAATTCTCTTTATTATTATTATGAAAGCAAAGAAGCGCTTATTCATGAAATTATTGAGGAGGAATTTGAAAGATTCCATAACAATCTGAGGAAAAAGCTTGAAAATAAAACTCCTTCTGAAAAACTAAGGGAGTATGTGAGGCTTTCCATGGGATTCGGATTTGACAGGATGAAGCAGCTTTTGACAAGTGTTTCCACATATTTTGAAATATTAAGGATGGTAGAAGGTAACTTTTATGAGCTGATTGAAGAAATTGATTGTGTTCTCATTTCGATTCTCAGGGAAGGAATTTCATTGGGACATTTCATTGAACATGATGTGAAGAAACTGGCGAGGGCAATTAATCAAATGATTAAATCTATGGAATCGAGGCTCATTATATTTAATGAAGCGGATTTTTTGACTGATCTTGATATGAAAAAAAATACTGATTCAGCCTTGCTGATTATCGAACTTCTAATTACCGGATTGGAAAAAAATAATAATAAATAAACAGGAATCTTATGTACGAAAATTTCTTGAAAAGTATTCTTCTGCTGATTCTGGCTTTCAGTTTGCCGGTATATTCCCAGGGTACAGATCTTTCACTTGACGATGCTGTATTCAAAGCTCTTGAGAACAACCGGGAAATCAGAAATGCCAGACTGGAAATTAGTAAAGCGGACGCAGCCGTGGATGAAGCTTTCGGTTACGCGTTGCCGACTGTTGAGCTTTCGGCGCAAATTTCCCATTTAATCGAAAAACCAAAAACTCCTTTCCCCGATTTTGAAGCGATGCTCGCGAATTCGACCTACGGTGTTTTGTTTAATGAAGGTTTATTGCCCTATGATCAGACTAAGTTGCTGCCCATGAAAACAAAACTTCAGTCATTCGCGCAGGCCGATAATTATGAAGCAAACGCGCAGATTACACAAATTATTTTTAATTCGGCTGTATTTACCGGAATAGGCGCTTCAAAGGTATATCTTAACCTTTCCAAAGAAAGCCTGAAATCACAAGTCGCTTCGGTTGTCAGGGATACCAAACAGGCTTATTATTCAGCTCTTCTCACCAAAGAGATGCTCGAAATTGTTGAGCTGAGCCTGAAAAATGCCAGGGAGAATCTGGAAAATGTAAAAGCTTTGCATGAACAGGGTCTTACTTCCGATTTTGATTTGCTGCAGGTTGAGGTAAGAGTGGAAAATATAAAACCGCAGGTAAGGGAGTTAAAAAACCTGTTAAACGCGGCAAAAAATCAATTGAAGCTTGTGATGGGAATTAACCGCGAAGAGAATATAGAACTAACCGGAAAGCTGCTTTATGAAGAGAAAGAAATACTGAATGAGGATGACCTTCTCTATAAAGCGGGGAAATACAATTTTGACATCAATACCCTTCGCCTGAAGAAACAAATTGACCATGAGTATATGCAGATAGAAAAATCGGGTTATTACCCTACAATCGCGGCTTTTGGCAGATATACATACGCCGGTTCGGGGGATGATTTTGATTTCCAGAGTTATTCTTCATCTGTTGTGGGACTAAGTTTTTCATGGAATCTCTTTAATGGCAATAAAGATTCGAAGAGAGTGGAACAGGCAAAAATTACCGAAATGCAGACAGGAAATCAGCTGGAACTGGCTGAAGATCAGATTGCCCTCGGGATTACCGTTAAAGTTGATGAAGTAAAAAAAATTAAAGAAGAAATTCAAGCTCTAAACCGTAATATAGGGCTGGCTGAAAGAGCTTATGAAATTGCCCAATCGAGGTATAAAGAAGGCGCCGGAACACAGCTTGAAATTAAAAACGCCGATCTTGAATTAAGCAATGCCAGAACAAATCTTAAAAAAGCCACGCATGATTATATCCAGGCGCTTAATGAAATTGAATATCTGGCGGGACTTACCGAAGCAAGGTATATCGGTTATGTAAATAAAAAAAGTTTAAATAAATAAAAGGATATACAACAGATGACAATTAAAGGGACCTCTAAAATCTTCATTCCGCTATTGATGTCAGCATTTATTTTTTTATCGATGGCAGGCTGCGGCAGTGAAGAAAAAGAAGAAGCTAAAAGCATGACCCGGATCCAGCAGGAAGAAGGGGTGCCGGTAAAGATTGATGAAATTTCTCCACAACCGTTCAGAAAATATCTGACTTTTTATTCAACTATCACCGGAATCAGGGAACAGATCCGGGGAGCCGCGATAGGTGGCAGAATAAGCAGTGTAAATGCCAAACCGGGGCAGTATGTTAAAAAAGATGATGTGATTATTGAATTCCCCGAAGATGAGCTTTCAACCCAGATCATCCAGGCCAAAGCGGCTTTTGAAAATGCTGAAAAAACTTTTCGCAGAATGGAAAACTTATTAAAAGCGGGTGAAACTTCACAGGCCAATTATGACGGAGCTGAAACACAATATCTTGTAGCGAAAAGAAATTATGAGATGCAGATGCAAATGCTTCATATTGACGCTCCTTATGATGGCATAATTACCGAAATATTTGTTAATGAAGGAGACAATGTTTCATCCAAAGACCCTCTTTTCAAGATTTCCAATCTCAGGAAGATGAGAACCCGCCTTTGGGCTACTGATGAAGAGATTAAATGGATTAAAAAAGGAATGACCGCTGAAATAATGATGGAAGGTGAATCTATTTCAGGTACTGTTACCAATATATCTCTCTCGTACGATCCTCATCGACAGGCATTTTATGCCGAAGCTGAATTTCCGAACGAAAATATGAAACTGAGAAGCGGTCTTACTGTTGAGGTCAGGGTGCTTGTCTATGACAATGAGGAAGCGATCATTGTGCCCCGGAACGTTGTCAGGAGTGATTCGAAAGGAAGTTTTATATATCTGGCAAAAGGAGATAAGGCAGAAAAAAGATACATCAGCAACAGGAATGAATCGGGAATCCTATATGAAATAAATAAAGGACTTTCTTTCGGGGAAAAACTGATTACCGAAGGGATGTCCATGGTTGAAGATGGTCAGAAAATTAAAGTAGTCAGGTAATTGGAGGTATAATGTTTCTTGCAAAAATTTCGATAAACCGCCCGATCATGACAACAATGGGTATTCTTGTTTTCCTCATCTTCGGTATACTTGCTTATTTTACTCTTAACCTCAACCAGATGCCTGATGTTGAAGTGCCTTTTGTTACAATTCAAACTGTCTACCCGGGCGCCGGTCCTAAAGAAGTTGAGACTCTTGTTACCAAAAGACTCGAAGACGCCATCTCTACAGTGAGTAAAATTGAACGAATAGAATCCTATTCGCTCGAGAGCGTTTCAATTGTTATGGTTGAATTCAAACTCGATAAAGATGTTAACATAGCAAACCAGGAGATAAAGGATAAAATTGATGTTATCCTTAATGATCTTCCGGATGATGCCGAATCACCAATTGTACAGAAGTTTGAATTTGGTCTCCTCCCTATTATAGAAGTTGTTCTCAGTGGTAATCTTGACCCCCGCGAGCTTTTTGAAATCGCCGATAAACAGTTAAAAGACCGGTTTTCCCAGATTGGCGGTGTGGCCAATGTTGAAATTACCGGGGGACAGGAAAGAGAACTCCGGGTGATAATGGATAACAAAACTATCATCGAGAATAAAATATCAATGCCGCAGTTCCTTCAGATATTAGCGGCCAATAACCTTGATATCCCGGGTGGAAACTTTCAGATTCAGGGACAGGAATATACGGTAAGGCTCGAAGGGGAGTTTTCCGGAATCGATCAGATGAAAGAACTTAAAGTCCCCACAGCATTTGGAAGTAAAAGACTTGAGCAGCTCGCCGATATTGTCGACGCTGGTAAGGATGTGCGTCAAAGAGCAATTTATTTCGATAATAAAACCAAGATACGGGATGAGAATGTTGTCCGCATGGGCATAATAAAAAGCAGCGATGGTAATGTTGTTAAAGTTGCCGATGCCGTAAAAGCCTCATTACCTGAAATCAGGAAAACTCTCCCCGCAGGCACAACTCTCGAAATTGTTGATGACAGATCTGATTTTACCAGAAGCACTGTAAATGATACCATGAGTAATATTATCCTTGGTGTTGTTTTTACCTCGATTGTCCTTTTGATTTTCCTTGCTAATATCAGATCAACATTTATTGTCGCTCTTTCCATGCCGATATCAATTGTTTCCACTTTTATGCTTTTCCAGATATTTGATCTTACACTGAATATGATGACACTTATGGGGCTTTCGGTCTCGGTCGGTGTGCTCGTGGCTAACTCTGTGGTGGTTCTGGAGAATATTTTCAGGCATAAAGAGATGGGGAATGATAATAAACGCGCCGCATTTATCGGCACTACGGAGGTGACAGTCGCTGTTGTTGCCGCGACACTCACAAACCTTGTAGTATTTTTACCCATCGCCAATATGTCATCAATGGTGGGAAGAGTATTACGCGAGCTTGCTTTATCAGCTTCATTCGCGACAATATTTTCTCTGGTTTTCTCCTTTTCACTTACTCCGATGCTCGCTTCCATTATGCTGCCCCGCAAAATAAAAAAGAACAGAATAGGTGACGCCCTCAATCGGTTTTTTAAATCGTGGGACAGAGCTTATGGTAAAGTACTTTCTCTTGTGCTTAAAAATAAACTGGTGAGCGGACTTATTACTTTTGCCGCTATTATACTGGTATTTTTAACCACAATGATATATGGTCCCAAAATAGGTTTTGAATTTATTCCCCATACCGATGATGGCAAGGTTAAAGCTGAAGTGGAACTGCCGGAAGGATATGATCTGTCGGAATCAGCCGCATTATTATCCCGGATTGAAGACAGGCTAAAAAAACATGATGAGGTGGTATACCTGCTGACAAATCTTGGAAAGATCAGTGATATGAATACCGGCACAAACGTTGCGAAGATGGATATAAAACTGGTCGATAGTAAAGAAAGAGAAAAATCTATTGAAGAGATGATCTCTATTTTTACGAGAGAGCTGGCTGATATTTCCAACGCGAATATTAAAGTGGATTACAATAGCGGTTTTGGAGGCGGAGGCCCCCCTATTCAGTTTTTCCTTAAGGGACAGGAAATGGATGAGCTTGATAACATTAAAGATGGTTTAATGAAAGAGCTAAGGGAAGTTAAGGGTCTTATCAATCTGGACCAGAGTTCCAGATCTGGAAAACCTGAGATAACAGTATTTCCCGACAGACTTAAACTCGCCGACGCCGGTCTGACAATCCAGACTGTCGCCCTTACCCTTCGCACGGCGGTTGAAGGAATGGAATCATCCAAATATCGTGAATATGGCAATGAATATGACATAACTTTGACAATGGCGGATGACAATGTCGATTCTCCTTCTGAAATTGGTAACATACCGGTTGTTGCGCCGACAGGAATAGTTTACCGTCTATCGCAGCTTGCCGATGTTGAATTTACACGAGGTTATTCCAAAATACTCCACAGGGATAAATATATCAGTATTCAGTTTACCGGCTCACCGGCGGAAGGAGTGCCGACAGGTAATGTTATTGATGAGATAAGCTTAATACTCGATAAAACCGAATTGCCTGCCGGTTACAGTTTCCAGTGGGGCGGAAATACCAAAATGATGTTTGAGATGATTGCGGATATGATATTCGCCTTCGCGCTGGCCGTTATTCTAACATATATGTTGCTGGCCGCTATTCTGGAAAGTTTTGTACAGCCGCTGTTTATTCTTCTTACCATCCCCCTCGGATTAATGGGTGTATTTACTTCACTTTATTATTTCAATTTGTCATATGGTATTACTTCACTTATGGGAATAATAATGTTAATCGGGATTGTGGTAAATAACGCGATTCTGATTCTCGACTACACCAACCAGTTGGTTAGAGAGGAAGGCAGATCGGCTAAAGAAGCCCTTCTTGAAGCGGCGCCGACAAAACTTAAACCTATCCTAATGTCTACTCTGGCGATCATTCTCGGTATGCTTCCGATGGCCCTGGGAATCGGAGACGCCGGTAGCGAAATGCGCGTACCCCTTGGTGTAGTGAGTATAGGCGGTCTCGTCGCATCAACAATAATGACGCTATTTGTTGTTCCTGCTTGTTATTATTTATTCCTGCATAAAAAGAAAAATAAAAAAACTGTGGAAGTTTAAAAATAATTCAGGAGGCTCTTATGAAAAATAAAACGGATCTGGAATTTGAATTTGATGAAATAAGCAGTGAGGTAGCCGGCAACGTTGTAGTTCTGTCAACAAAGTGCAACGCCTTTGGCCTGCTGACCGATCTACACAGGAATAACAATATGACACCCTGGTTCCAAAAGGTTGAGCAGGAGGATTCAATAAATGCTGTGCTTTTTCTTACCGCGCCAGATTGCCTGAATGAAAAGAATTATGATAATTTTCTCCAGAGCATTGCTGATCATTCTATGGATGATGAAACAGGCAGAATCAGACGTTTTGAAGATACCGGTTTACGCGCGATTGAAATTAATATGCTTCTGAATTATATACAACTCTTTCTTGAGTTTAAGAAACCGATTATTACAGCTCTCCAGGGTCAGGTGGTTACACCCTTTTTCGGAATTACACTCTCTTCTGATTTCAGGGTGGCAAGTGAAAAAATGTCATTTTCTCTTTCGCATGCCAAATATGGTCTTCATCCAAGCGGCGGACTTCCATTTTTCCTTCCGAGATATATTGGCTATGGAAGGGCTAAAGAATATCTTATGCGGGGTGGTGAGATCAGCGCCCCGGTGGCAAAAGAGTTGGGACTTATCAGCGAGGTTTTCCCAAAGGAAGGCTTCAGGGAAAATGTTATTAAATATGCCCAAAAAATTGCCGGTATTTCTCCTGAACTGGTTTGGTCCACAAAATATCTTATGAATGTTAATCATGATGAACTCGAGGAATTTTTCAAAAAAGAATCGAACTTCATGTTTCACTGATAAAGTTTCCCTTACAATATATCATATCTATCCCCGGCCGGTCCTGTTTTCAGGGCCGGCCTTTTTATTTACCGGCACCCATTTTCCCGTCAGGTACACAATATTTCCCGCGCCGTATTAAAACCTGAATATACCACCTGCTTGTTAACAAACCAATCCGTTCGTTTCTGAACCCTGATTTAAGGCTTCATGGAATACATGATTATTTTTCAGTATCGGTATCGTCATAAAAGAATCAGAGCAGGAGTATTAGTATGATGGACAGATTGGGCAGCGGCGCGGCTTCGACTCCGCTCAGCTACCGGATTTTGACCTTTCGCGGAGGGAAGGTCATGCCAAATGCAGATAAACAGGTATCTATTTTCAGATCGACTGAGATACATTTTCCTTTCTCATTTCGCGAATAATATATGAACTTGTGAATAAATCAAACAAAAGAATTTAATCGCTTGAGTTCCGAATAAAAAATCTCTATCATTATTAATTGTCATTCGCGGATTAATCGAAATATGTGGATCTAAAAGAATACCGATGATAAACATCAGAAAAAGCAGGTTATCTGAAAAAATTGGGAAGAAGTTTTTAATCCGGATCAGCAGGCTTGGTTTCAGACCTTTTTTCGCTGGTTCCGGGTGCTGTGAAGAGATGGATAAATGTATACCGGAAATGGAACAACCAAATCGCGGAGCTTATGAAGAAATTTTGTCCCGCCCTGAGTTTTCAGATCTTCTAATTGTTGCAGGTCCTGTAAATTTAAAATTTGCTGAGAATATAAAAGATATTTACGAACTCATGCCCGAACCGAAATGG
This sequence comes from Melioribacteraceae bacterium, assembly GCA_963677445.2. Classification (GTDB taxonomy): domain Bacteria; phylum Bacteroidota; class Ignavibacteria; order Ignavibacteriales; family Melioribacteraceae. Next base: position 23,423 of record CAXXGF010000037.1, read on the forward strand.
GTTATCGCTTTTGGAGCATGCGCTTCTTCAGGGGGAATTTACAGAAGTTACCCGGTATACCAGGGAGTGGATAAGATCATTCCTGTTGATCTTTATATCGCAGGCTGTCCCCCATCGGATGAAGACCTTCTCAAAGCGGTAAAAATGCTTGGTAATAAAAGGGGGAAAGATGTTTCCAAAATGAAGAAGAATGTTAAAGCGCTGAAGGATAAAGCATAGTGGAAAAACTGCTGACAGATAAAATAGCGGCTGTCGCTAAAAAATATCTTCTGAAAAAAGAGAGAGATGGCAGCGGGTTTTCTGTGTGGATTGGTAAAAAATCTTTTTTGCCGGTAATGAGGATGTTGAAGGAAGATAAAGATTTGAATTTCAAGCTTCTGACCGATATTTGTTGTTTGACAGATGGAAGAGTGGAGAAAAAGCATTCCTTGATCTATCATCTCGTTTCTGTTGATAATGATTTCGCGCTTAATATCATTTATGACATTGAATTGTTTTCTACTCAAAGCTGCTCGGGATTATGGAAATCCGCCGGTTTTTTTGAAAGGGAAATCTTTGAAATGTTCGGGATCAGGTTTAACGGTAATAATAATCTTAAGCCGCTGGTTCTGCCTGACCGGCGCCAATTTCAGCCGCTTCGTAAAGAGTACCCGATTATCGGAAAAGAACCTTTTAGGCCTGAAATAAAACCGGATATAATTAATAACGCGATTCCGGATAAAACACCGAACGAAGAAGTGAGCGGGGATAAGGAAAATTTATTTTCGGCTGAAAGGGCCGGTTATGATTACAATACCCGGGGCAACTTTAAGATAAATTTTGAGCATGATGGTGAGAAAATAATAAACGCGGCGACAGATATTGGTTTTAATCACAGGGGGCTTGAGAAACTCGCGGAAAATATGGGAACGCTCGATTTTTTACCATTTATCAGGAGGCTTGACTCTCAAAATAAACTTCATAATCTGCTAACTTACATTCTTGCTGTGGAAACGCTCACCGAAATCAGGGTATCTGATCACTGCCGGTTTATGAGGATGCTTGTTCTCGAATTTTTTTCAATCAGATCACAGCTTAATTCGCTGTTTCATTTTCTTTCGACACTTGGTTTTGCTCCTGCCGCTTCATGGATGACTGATTACACGAAAAAAATAAATAATCTGTTTTCCGGAATGAGAGATGTCGAAAATGAGGATTATTTTTTTAATATCGGTGGAGAGAGTTATAAAACGGAGAGTGACACATTAAAATTTTTTGATGATTTTTTAAGTGATTTATTGAAGAAACTTAAACGTTTCAACAGGAGGATGAGCTCAAACCGCTTTTTACTTCAGAGGTGTGAAGGACTATCAATATTAAATGCTCAGAAAGCGTTGGACTTTGGAATTACCGGCCCGAACCTGAGAGCTTCCGGAATCGGGTATGACCTGAGGAAAATAAGGCCTTATCTAAAATATGATGAATTAGATATTAATCCGGTTTCACATTCGGAAGGGGACGTTTTAGCCCGTTATTTCACTCGAATTGATGAGGTCTTTTTATCAGCAGAACTGATAAGGCAAATATTGGAAAAGATAAAAGCTAACCAGGTAAACTCATCAGGAATGAATGAATATTTCAGGATCCGGGAAGGGGGTAAATTTAATGTGGCGGATATCATTCAGCATACATATTTACATGAGAATGGTTATTTATTGAGAAAAGGCACAGCATCGGCGCGCATTGAAAATCCTGATGGTGAGTTCGGCGTCTTTATCAGGGGAACCGGGGAAGCTAATGCTGACCGGCTAAAAATTTCATCTCCCTCATTTCCTCTCTTTCAGCTTTTGCCTGAAATGCTAACCGGAATAAAACTTCCTGACCTGGCAGTTGTTATCAGCAGTTTTGCTCCTTCGGCGAAAGAGGCGGATAAATAATCATAAAAAGAAATCAATATATGAAACTAAAAGAAAAATATATAAAAAGGATTGTGGAGTTAATTAATAAGTACCCGGATAAAAAAGGAGCTGTTATTGAGGCGCTGGTAATAGCGCAGGAGCAGGCCGGCTTTGTAGGGAGTGGCGCGATTGAGGAGATCAGCGAAATTCTTTCAGTCAGTCAGGAACAGATTATTGACGCGCTCACATTCTATTCATCGTTCAGAACCAAATCGCCGGGAAGATTTAACATACAGATTTGTACCGGAATTTCATGTATGTTATCAGGCCCTGAGAACTTTTCCGGGTTGTTAAAGGAAAAACTTGAAAAAAAGATAAAAGAAAAGGGGAATAATAACAAAATAACTATAGAAAAAATAAACTGCTGCGGAAACTGCGATAAAGCCCCAGTCTTAAAAATTAATGGGAAGGTTGTCAACGCAGCTGATCCGGATAAGCTGATTGAATTGATGGAAAACAAGTTATGAGTGAAAAGTATATTCTTTCAGATATAAAAGACTATAACACACTTGAAGTTTTTCTGCAATACGGGGGATATAAGATTGTTAAAGAAAGTTTCAGAAAAAAACCTGAAGAGATAACCGATGAACTTATAAAATCAAATTTACAGTTCAGGGATAGTTCAATGAAAGCTGTGGGAAAGGAGTTTGAAATATTCAGGAAATTTGGGGGCGCGGAAAAAATATTATGTATTAAAGGTTATACTGCCAGTCCCGGTATGATCCAGAACAGGGCCATTATAGATAGTAATCCTCACCTGCTTATAGAAGGAGCGCTGATATCGGCATATATAACAGGCGCTGAAAGGATTTATTTTCTCGTGGGCAGTGATGAAGGAGCGGCGGCTTCATTAATGCAAAAAGCTCTCAATGAAGCGAAAATGAGCGGATTTACCGGCAGACACATGCGTTCATCATTCTTTAATGATTTTGCGTGTCAAATTGAAATACATCTTTGTCCGCCTCCTCATTTGAACGGGGAGAATTTTGCCGTGATTGCCGGTATGGAGAGCAGAAGGGCATACCCGGTTCAGAAAGAATATGGAGCAAAATTTGATAAATTATGGGGCCGGGATGTTTATTTTGCTGATTCTGAGACTATCTGTAATATACCGGTTATTCTTGAAAAAGGGTGGAAATGGTTTTACGGAGTTGGCGATAAAGATTTTCCGGGCAATATTTTATTTCCCGTTACCGGAAAAATATCAAATAAAGGTGTATATGAGCTGCCATCCGGTTCTCCTCTGCGCGATTTGATAGTGTTAACCGGGGACGCCTTATATGATATTGAACATATTTTTATTTCAGGCATCTTCAGTTCTCCTTTAAGCGGTAATGTTATTGATAACCTGACACTTACCCCGGCCGCCCTGGAAAAAGCGGGTTCCCGTTTATTGCCTGCGGCAGTAATATTTCCCGGAAATATTTCATTGCCGGAATCCGCGGCGGCAATAATTAATTATTACTGTTCTTCTAACTGCGGTTTTTGCGCGCCCTGCCGTGAAGGTAATTTGTGGCTGAAAGAAAAAATTGAAAACATTAAACCCGATGGCAATGGCGGGGATTATTATGCGAAGATAATTTCAGCCGCCGAAAAGATGTCACTCCTTTCTGCCTGTTCGTTTGGTTGTGAAGGGGGAAAAGTGATTGCTGATATCTTCAGGCAGATTTACCGGGGAAACTGATTGTATTTTATTCCGCAGGTACGCATAATACCGGGAAATTCAGAAACCGGCGCCGAAAACGTATGCGGTTGACAATTCCCTTATTGACAATTTGCCTGAATATTTTTACATTATTTATAAATCCATCCTGATAATACTGGTGTTGCTGGATTAACCGGAAAAAAAATGGAGGATATATGCCGGTACAGAAGCTCAAGGAGTATCTTGACAGCAATTCCGTTAAATACGTGATACTTAAACATTCGCAGGCCTATACAGCTCAGGAAATCGCGGCAATGGCTCATATCCCTGGTAAAAAATTAGCGAAAACCGTCCTGATAAAGCTGGATGGCAAAATGGCTATGGCAGTGCTCCCGGCTACCTACAAAGTGGAATTTGAGAAACTTCAGGAAGCGCTCGGCTCTGAAAAGATAAGGCTGGCCAATGAACAGGAATTTAAAGATAAATTCCCCGGCTGTGAGGTTGGGGCCATGCCTCCCTTCGGCAACCTTTATGATATGGAGGTTTTTGTGGCCGCGAGTCTGGTTGAAGATGAAGATATTTTGTTCAATGCCGGATCACATCTTGAACTGATGAAACTTGCCTATAAGGATTTTGAGAGGCTTGTTAACCCAAAAATATTGCGTTTTTCAACAAAATATAAATCATAAATTAAATTTCCGCCGAAAAATATATTTTGAAATTTGAATAACGCTTTCAGCTTGCCGGTTTACTTAAAGACAGACCGGGAGATGCCCCGATTTGTAACACCGAAACACAGGGAAGGATATTCTAATGTTCATTCAGGATATATAATCTATATATCTTAATTGTTGATCTGGGAAAAGATACGGAATCTATAATAAAGATAATGTTATTAATGTAAAAAACTGTTGCATCTTAAAAAATAAAATATGATATTCTAATTCATCTGTTGCTCTTTTTAAGAAATTGACCTGGAAATCTATTTTTTATATAAAATGAACCCATACCTCCTTTTTCAATTGGGAAGAAAAAGAGATTTAAAATATAAATGTTTTTAACTATTTACTTATTCATTTATGGAGGTGTTATGTTCAAAAGCAGGTTAATACTGTTTTTATCAATGTTTTTATTCTTCTCTGCATTATCCGCCCAGATAATTCCGCCAACCAATCTTCAGTCTGATCTGAACAGCTCGACCGGAGAGGTGGAATTATCCTGGAACCATGGCAGCGCAGGGGGATTTTATGAGGATTTTGAAGATGGAGTTGCCGACAACTGGTACCCTCTTGAAGGAGACTGGTCTGTCGCGAACGGACTTTATTCATGTACCCGTACAACAACCTCTTATACATCATCGTATTATGATGAAGAGTTTAGCAATCTTTCAATCGAAGTTGAGATGTGCAAAAGAGAGGGCTCCAACAACCTTATCGGATTTTATTTTAACGGCGATCCATCCGATCCGGGCTCCGTTGGAAAATGGAATAACGCTTACCGGATGGTTTATGGTTTTTCATCAGATATTCAGCAGTGGAATTTCAGTAAGTATGTTAACGGTTCATGGACAAATATTTCAGGTTGGAATACTTCGGTAAACATTCATCCGACATCCCATACCATGAATGTTGTAAAAACGGTCTATGTTGATGGTAATATCGATATTTATATTAACGGTGTTCTCGAGGCAACATATTTTGATAATGAATTTCCATCAGGAAAAATCGGCCTTCTGATGTATGGCAGCGAAGGCGATATAGGGGATTATGAGTATGTATCTGTTGAAAATGTTGCTTCAGATTACGTTCATGGGAAAATTGATGCTTCAATTATTCCTGAACTCTACCCTGACGGATCAATGTTGGAGGAGGGGTATAATACGAGGGGCGAGCATGTTGTTTATCTGGATGCCCCGGCGCCTGATAACACAAGAGAATTTCTCTATTTTAACGTTTACAGAGATGGTAACCTGATAGCGCAGCCCACAGAAAAAAATTATACTGATCAGCTTCCTGAATACGGAACTTACAACTATGAAGTGACAGCGGTTTATGATGAGGGAGAATCAGATGCCGCCGGGCCTGAAACCGTTAACTGGCAGGCTGATTATCTCTGGCTGGCCGAAATAACAGTAGCGGACGCCGGAGGCGCTGATGTTGGTCAAATGCTTGAATATGGACGACATCCTTACGCTACCAATGGAATTGATGCGACCTATGGCGAAATCGAACTTCCTCCCCCCCCGCCTGCCGGGGCCTTCGATGCCAGGTTTGTTTTTCCCGATGGAGTTACTCAATCTCACAGGGATATAAGAGGAATTGAAGAAGAAGAAATTATGTGGACTATCAATTATCAGCCTGGTCCTTCAGGATTCCCGATAACATTGTCATGGGATCCATCAATGCTGCCCGAAGGTTCTTTTATGCTTAAAGATTCTTATGGTGTCGGACTGGTGAATGTTAATATGAAACAACAGAGCAGTGTTACAATAAGCAACACCTCTGTTACATCGGTTATTATTGAGCATTCGATGGAGACGACATCCTCATTTAATACATTCCAGGGCTGGAACATGATTTCTGTTCCGGTGGAAGCGGAAGATATGGCTGTATCGGCAATATTTCCCGATGCTTCCTCTTCAGCCTTCAGATTCAATAATGGTTATGTGCCTGTTGATATGCTTGAATTAAGCGTTGGATACTGGATAAAATTTGATGACGCGTTGACACACAATATTACAGGCATGCCTGTGCCGGGACCTATCGCGGTCGCTGAAGGATGGAACCTGGTAGGACCCCATTATATGGAAATTGCCACCGGAGATATTGTAACTAATCCGGCGGGAATTCTCGCTTCACAGTTTTTTGAATTTAATGATGGATATTATACTGCCGATATACTTGAACCGGGCAAAGGATACTGGGTAAAAAGCACAGGCGATGGAGAAATTCTTTATCCAATTCCTACAAAAAAGGGACCGTCAGAATATTATGAAGAACTCGCCGCTTTTTATGCTGTTGATGTGGAAGTAAATGACGGTTACGCCGGTTACAATATTAATGGCGGCATTGATCCCGCGGCTACTGATGGAATTGACGCCGAACTTGGAGAAGCGGAACTGCCGCCAGCTCCTCCGGCTGGTATATTTGACGCGAGAATGATATTGCCCGACGGAACAACCTCTTCGTTCCAGGATTACCGTAATGGCGACGCCGCTTTTAACGGCATTCATGAACATATACTGAAATGGCAGCTTGGAGCGGGAGATACACTGTGGCTGCACGTTACAATACCTGAAGTATCAGGAACTGTTCACCTGCACGCGGAAGACCCTTTTGGAGGAGCTTTTGTTAACGCGAATCAGTATGATGGAGCTTCGAGATGGTATTATGTTGATAATTCAGCTCTTACACAACTTAATATTACATTGACATACACAGCTCCTATTCCGGTTGAACTCACCTCCTTTACCGCCTCGGTTTCAGGGGAACAAATAAAGCTTGATTGGGAAACAGCTACCGAAACGAACAACAAAGGGTTTGATATTCTGAGAAGTGATGATAATAACAGATTTGAAAAAATAGGATTTGTTGATGGAAACGGAACCTCTTCCGAACCTCATTCATATAGTTTTGTTGATTATCACGCAAAAACCGGTACATATTATTACCGGCTGAAACAGATTGATTTCGACGGTTCTGAATCATATTCTGATATTATTGAGGTCGATTTTATGCCTGCAGAATTCAGCCTGGGTCAGAATTATCCGAATCCCTTTAATCCCTCTACAAAGATTAAATTTGCCCTGCCGGTAGATTCGAAAGTAACTCTGTTTGTATATAATATTGTCGGACAGAATGTCGCGACTCTTGTTAATGAAACTATCAGCGCGGGACTCCATGAGGCAGAGTTTAATGCCTCTGATCTTTCCAGCGGTGTTTATTTTTACGTGTTAAATGCTGAAGGAGCGGATGGCCGGAAGTTCAGCGAAACAAAAAAACTTATGCTTATGAAATAGAACTGATTTTGTAAGAGGCCTCTAAGTCAGGCCTCTTTTTTTAATTATTATGATGATTATTAACAAATGCGGATATAGTATTATATTTAATATGTTTGCGAATCTATAAAATATTTCTCCGGTCATGGGTGAATAGTTAAGGGGCAGGTTTATGTCTTTGTGCGATAACCTTAACTTTCTTTTCCGATGGGGGAAATTGGAGGAAAAATAGAAATTTTGACTAATTAAAATGTTTTTTCATTATGGAGGTGTTATGTTTAAAAGCAGGTTTATACTGTTTTTATTAATATTGTTAATTTATTCTTTACTATCCGCCCAGGTAATTCCCCCGTCAAATCTCACGTCAGAACTTAACAGCGCGACAGGGGAAGTTCAGCTTGAGTGGCAGCGGTGGTCCGGACCAGGTTATTATGAAGACTTCAGTGATGGTGTCGCCGATGACTGGCATCCGCTTACAGGGAACTGGTTTGTTGCAAATGAAAATTATCAGGTGGATGCTCAGCTGCAATATAATACCACTTATTATGATGATGAGTTCACAAATTATACTATTGAAGCCAGGATGAAATTTACGAACGCCACCAGCTCCAATAACATCGGATTTATGTTCAATGGTGATCCTTCTAACCATAGTAACGGGAAATGGATGAATGCCTACCAGATTTATTACCAGTATGATGGAAGGTGGTATTTAAATAAATATGTTGATGGATCATACGTTGGTATTCAGTCAGGGATTACCAGCCCTAATTTAAATGTTGATGATTGGAATGTTCTTACGGTTATTTGCGCTTATGGCAATATTGATGTTTATATTAATGAAGTTTTGCAGGGCACCTATTATGATACAGATTTTTTACTGGGTAAGGCCGGGTTTAAAACCTATGGCACGTCTACCGATGGGACATTTGACTATATCTCAGTTATGCCTCTTGAATATGAGTACACATTCGGGGAAATAAATCAGCCTGAATATTATAATGTATATGCTGAAGGGGATAACGAACAGGGAGAAATTATTGGTCGGGTACCGGCTCCGCAGCCGCCTCATCAACAATTCACTTACAGACCCGGAATGTCAAACAGGGAATTTTTGTATTATAAAATTTACAGGGACGGCATTGAGCTGGATACGACATCATTACTAACATATACCGACCAGCTTCCTGAGTTTGGTCTTTATGAATATGAAGTTACCGCGGTTTATGATGAAGGGGAATCCACACCCGCGGGACCGGAAATAGTTGAGTGGATTGCCGATTATATATGGCTGGCGGATATTCTTGTTGAAGATGCCGGCGGAGCTGAAATCAGTCAGATGATTACGTTTGGACGTCATCCATACGCAACAGATGGAATTGACACCGCATTCGGAGAAATTGATCTGCCCCCGCCTCCTCCTGCCGGAGCTTTCGACGCCCGCTTTGTTTTTCCCGATATGATTACCTCTTCACACAGGGATATCAGAGGTACGGAAAATGATGAGGTCGAATGGAAGATAGTTTTCCAGGCCGGCCCGCAGGGGTATCCGGTTACTCTTTCATGGGAGCCGCTGTTTTTGCCTGAAGGATCATTTATGATGGAAGATGCTCTCGGTATCGGTTTGATATCTGTAAATATGAAAGAACAGAATAATGTAGTTATAACAAATGAATCTCTCACATCGGTAGTCATCAGGCACGACCAGCAAATCGTTTCAACTTTTACCACCATGACAGGGTGGAATATGATTTCTGTTCCTCTTGAAGCTCCCGATATGTCTGTTTCGGCGGTTTTCCCCGGCGCAGCCTCCTCAGCCTTTAAATTTGATGATGGCTACTTACCGGTAGATATGCTTGAGATGAGTGTTGGTTACTGGCTAAAGTTTGATGAACCTTTAATTCATAATCTTAATGGAATGCCGGTTGCCGATCCAATACCGGTATCTGAAGGTTGGAATATCGTTGGTCCGTTCCACTTCGATATTGGAGTTATTGATATCGTAACCAACCCGGCGGGAATTCTCGCTTCACAGTTTTTTAAATTTAATGACGGATATTATACTGCCGATATACTTGAACCGGGCAAAGGATACTGGGTAAAAAGTACAGGCGATGGTGAAATTCTTTATCCTCTTCCGACAAAAAAAGGACCGGAGGAATATTATGAAGAGCTCGCTGCTTTTTATGCTGTTGATGTGGAGGTAAATGACGGTTACGCCGGTTATAATATTAATGGAGGTATTGACCCCGCGGCTACTGATGGAATTGACGAGGCGCTTGGGGAAGCGGAACTGCCTCCGGTCCCTCCGGCGGGAATATTTGACGCGAGAATGATATTGCCCGACGGTGCTACCTCTTCGCTCCAGGATTACCGGAATGGCGACGCCGATTTTAACGGCATTCATGAACATATACTGAAATGGCAGCTTGGAGCAGGCGATACTCTCTGGTTACATGTTACAATACCTGAAGTATCAGGTACAGTACATCTGCACGCAGAAGATCCGTTTGGTGGAGCTTTTGTTAACGCGAATCAGTATGATGGAGCTTCGAGATTGTATTATGTTGATAATTCAGCTCTGACTCAGCTAAATATTACATTATCTTATACTGCCCCGATTCCTGTTGAACTTACTTCATTTGCCGCCTCTGTTGCGGGAAATAAAATTGAACTAAGCTGGGAAACAGCTACTGAAACAAATAACGAAGGATTTGATATTCTTAGAAGTGATGATAATAACAGATTTAAAAAAATCGGCTTTGTTTCGGGAAATGGAACCTCCTCAGAGCCGGCAAAATATAGTTTCAGTGATGAAAAACCATACAGCGGAACAAATTATTACAGATTAAAACAAATTGATTTTGATGGCGCCGAATCATATTCAGAGATTATTGAAGTTAACTTTGTACCCTCTGAATTCAGCCTTGAACAGAACTATCCCAATCCTTTTAATCCTGTCACAAAAATAAAATTTGCTCTTCCGGCAGAATCGAAGGTATTATTAAACATCTACAATGTTGTAGGTCAGAAAGTTGGTTCAATCGCCCGGGGTAATTTTAAACCAGGTGTGCATGAGGTTGAATTCAACGCTTCCTCTCTTTCCAGCGGGGTATATTTTTATACAATAAATGCCGAAGGAATTGATGGAGAGAAATTCACCGGCACAAAAAAACTGATGGTTCTAAAATAAATTGAGAAGGAGGCCTGTTAATCAGGTCTCCTCTTTATTCAAATTTATTTCATATTCGCCTAATCCCCAGTCAGAAAGGCGATATTTATAACCATGAACTCTTCCTTCCCCTGTGGCGGTAGTAAGTTTTCTGCTTCTGACATCTTCAACCCATTTGGGAAAAGAATTCTCGGCCACAACATTGGCGATTATTTCTCTTATTTCCATTTCAGTCGCCGGGTGATCCCTTTTGATATTCCTTTCAATCTGCTCCTTCTCATTATCATCAACTCCACCGTTCTGTACAGCGATATCAAAACATAACGCGAAGGCCAACTCAGTTTTCAGATTAAAATTGTTCATATCATCGAGAGCTTTCTTAAAATAGCTGTTAACCTCGTCAACCTGTATTTTTTGAACTTCCGAAAAATCGCCAAGTTTTTGAAAGGCGCGGGACCATTCCGGGGACAATCTGTATTTATTTTCTCCTCTGGAAATGCTGTTCGACCATGATTCCTGCTCTTTTCTTTCAGCATTTATTTTTTCAAATAGAATTTCTGTCATGCCGCCAAATGACTTCTCAAGTATTTCCGGGCGTTCATCATTTATTCTATTAATAATCTTTGCCAGTTTTCCTCCCTTCAGAGTAAATCCTATGATACCCCAGGTAAGTAAAGCGCCGTCAAAATTCCCTTTCGCAATTCCAAATCCATGACCTTCGAAGGCGGCTGTCACCTGCAATGCTCTAAGTTTAATATCGGGTATGTTGCGGTCCATTAACATTGTCCAGGTTTCAGTGTCGATTACTGCCGAAGGATCAATGAAATTTTCTTTCTGCCAATTTATAAGGGCCTCTTCAGAACCTGTGCCGAACACTCCGTCGACCAATCCGGGATTATGATTTTCATAGATCAGTTGTCTTTGGATCGCTTTGATAATTTCACCCCTTACTGCCCGGAATGCTCCTGATGATCTCTTAAATAACAGTCTCGACATCTATTTATCTCCTTTAACATTTATTATCAATGGAATTTTGAACTTCAGGAACATGTCAGTAATCATCGGGAAATTTTGTTCCACTATAAGATTCAGTTTTTGCTCCTGTTCTTTCTCAGAATTTCCCTGTGAATGGATGAACTCACCGATCAGCCATAAATTATTATGGCGTTATTCCTTCTTTCATAATCAGTCCGGAGGTAAATAATAGTGCGATTATTAGATAATAATGAGTTTTACGGCCATCATCCTGTTTTTCGGTTCTATTATAAAAGATACAAAATTGGCTATTCTTTTTCAAAGTTTATTTTCAACGGAGTGAATTCGGACCGTAAAATCTCCAAAAACCGGGACAGAACCTTATTCTTTATTTTTTAACCTAAGTTGCCATCCGTCTCAGACCGTTGCCGGCCAGGCCGGAAATAAAAGGAATTGTCAAAATTATAAACCGGCAAGTCAAAGCATGGTTGTGAATATTGCAATTTGTTTATCAAATATTTACCAGCCATCAGTAACACAGCGGGATCCTCGCGACGGCAGGGACATTTAATTTATGTCACCCGCAATGATTTTAGCCTTAAGAGCTCTAAATTTTCCCCAGTCAGAGCCTGAGGAAAACACCCCAAAAGGGAAAAGTTCCCTGGCAAAACGGGGCAATTTATTCAATAAGAAATTAGATTCTACGAAAAATAATAAGAAATTGATTAACAAGTAGAAAGTTTTATTGCCAAGTATAAATTTTGTAGTTGCTCGAGGTTAGTCCTCTCCCGTCAATGAAGAAGAGCGCTTCATTGCCGCCGGCTCCAGAGGGATGCGCTTGGCAAGGGGGTGGATTCAAAGTGTTTTTCTTTGAAGACGGGGGAGGACTATCCTTGAGCTAATCGATAACTTTTCTTTTTCTGACTCCATCAGCTTATGGATTTTGAATCACGGCCTGACTATCGGCAACATGTTATTGTCGGGCTTTTTGACAAATTTTGCTCCCTGGATTATCCTCAACATGTTGGTGTTAGTGTGGTGATAAGAGCCTAAAGTCCCGCGGGGAAAAACAAACAACCCGGGGGAATTCAACAATAATGAAAGATCGAAATTCCCTCCCCTTAAGATGTTAAAGGTAGGATAGGAGGGGCTTGACCAACCTTGAGCCGGAACTATTCCGGAGAGAAGTCTACTTATTTTCTCCCAATAATGACAGATATTTTCACGTAATTATAATCTGGTTGCCTGGAAGGTTAACTATCAAGTATAAGGTTTTTTCCATCTTTAATTGCTCACTGCCTTGACGAAGGTTCCTAAAATAATTCAGTGTTATTTATATTGTTTACCTGACGGCACACTCGTTTATTTCTTCATTTTTCCAACCAATATTTTGTCTCTAACGGGTCTTATTCAATAATAAATATTTTTTGTCCCGTTAGGGACAGCATATTGGTAAAAAAGAAAAAGGCAGGAAATGCGGTGTGCCGTCAGGTACACCATATTTATCCACCGGAATACATCTGTGATCGTGAAGTTGTCAACTGGAACAAAAAAAGTAAAATATTCCAGATCGTGAACCAAAATTTTGCCATTTTTCGCAGAGTTTTACTGCTTACGGAGTGATTGACCTCGTACTGGGTTTTGCTTTTTTTCCTGATGTACGAAAACAAGCGCCTTTTCCAAGAGTACCGGGAGCGGTTTGTTTTATCATATTAACACAATATTCTGTCATTTGAAGCAGGAAAATAATTATTAATACGCATAATTCCGTATTCTTTCCCGCGCAGACACTATATGAATTATTTAAATGTATCTTTACTTTTTAATCAGCCCTCTCTATTTTACAGATTATGGTTTGCTTTTTTAAGAAAATAAAGATTATTCTATTATTATTCGGACTGGTTTCAGCTTCCTATGGGGGAGAGGAATACCTGATTAAAAATTATCTTGTAAATGATGGCCTGCTGCAGTCTACTGTGCTTTCTTTTTACCAGGACTCTTCCGGATTTTTGTGGATTGGAACAGAGCTGGGACTGAGCAGGTTTGATGGCATTAATTTCGATAATTTTAAAACAGACGGGGCAATAAAAAAAATAGCCGAATACAAAGGGAGGATTATCGCTCTTGATTATAACGGTCATTTCCACAGAATAGAGAGAGGAGTATTTAAAACCTGGAATCTCTTAAAAAATACAGATTTGCTGTTTACTGATTTTATAATAACGACGGAAGACTCAATTTTACTGGGTTCCACCGAAGGTCCGCTGTATATGTATGGCGGAGCCGATTCAATGGAGGCTATCAGGCTTCCCTCAAATTTTTCAGTATGGAATATGGATATAAACAGCGAGGGTATGGTCTATGTTAATTCTACCGACGGTGTATTTGAATTAAACAGCCGGAATGTGATAGAGATATTCAGGCCTGAAAAATACGCGGTCAGGCAGATATTCCTTTCTGATGATGATAACCTGGTAATGAGCCAGGATGGCAACGGGGTATTTCTGATGAATAAGGAGGGAAGGAAAAAAATATATTCGGCAAATTACTTTTTTACCAACACATTCGACAGTGACCAGAATGGTTTTATCTGGGGAGCTTCAAACAAAGGACTTTTCAGATATAATTTATCGGATGAGGAAGTTTCACTTTTGAAGGTCATAGAAAATCAGGATGTGCTTTCGGTATTTTGTGACAGGGATGGCAATATATGGTGCGGGACCAGGGGCAACGGACTATTCAGAGTATCGAAGAATTATTTTTCAGAGTTTTCCTCAGGTCACAGCGGACCGGTACTTACCCGGCCTGTTTATCAGGAAAACCGGGATAATATATGGTTCGAAACAGCCGATGGTAGTCTGCTTAAATATAATAGGGGAGTGATTAAATCCTTTATCGGAGAAAAATATTTCCCGAATCGCCATATTAATAACATGACGATTTATGAAGGCAAACACCTGCTGAGCTGTGGACACAGAATCATTTATTTCAGTGAAGAGGGATATAAAGATTTTAACATGACAGGATTGCCGCCGGGGCCGAAGTTCATTTTATTTACAGATTCAAAGGAACGTTTGTGGACTTCTGTTACAGGCTCAGGGATTTATTATTTTGAGGATCAGAAATGGCATGAAAAGGAAATTGAATTTCCTTCAGGCAGAAATTCATCGGTGCTTATTTTTGAGGACAGCCTGAATAACCTGTGGCTTGCCACAGTTGCCGACCAAATGTACATGATCGGAGAGGATGAAGTTATACGATTTGACGATAATGCGGGTATTAAAGGTGACTACATTTGTGTTATCAAAGAAGATCATCTCGGTCGGTTGTGGGTAGGAACATTTTATGGCATTTTTATTTTCGAGAATCAGAAGCTGGTTGAGGTTATTAATGAAAACAATGGTTTAATAAGTCCGAGGGTTTACGCGCTTTTGAAGTATAAAGATATGATGCTCATTGGCACTTCCGATGGTTTCGGGATTTATCATAAAGGGCAATTCAGATTTTTTTCTTCGGAAGACGGACTGACAAATAATGATATCAGCGGAGCTTCGATGTTTGCCGATTCGAAAGGAAATATCCTGATGGGCACTACCCATAACATCAGCAGTTTTGCCATTGAAGATTATCTCGATAAAAGGGAAAATTACAATATTTACTTCAGATCGGTTGTCAGTGAAAAAGATACTATTGACATCAGCAGGCAGAGCAATGAACACCAGGTTATATTATCGGGTAACCGGAGAAATATTAAGTTGTATTTTGAAAGAATAGAACTGAATGGTAAAAACGGTTATTTCAGATATCGCTGGATTACAGAAGAAAAAAAGGGAATCTGGAAGGAAACAAGTAAAAAATTTGTCACCGCGGATTATCTGGGTCCGGGTGAATATACTCTGGAAGTACAGTGTAAAAAACCGGGAGGGCAATGGAATAATGCCGGATTAATAAAAATAATCAAAGAAAGAGAATGGATATCGGGAATCGTTATCGCGGGAGGTTTAATTGTTGCCTTCCTCACAGGTTTGATAATTTGGGGAACCGAGACGCCCGAACCGAAAAAATACAGTTCCTCATCGCTTTCAGGGAAGAAAATATCGGAGATAAAAGAAAGGCTGAATGAAATAATGAAAGAGGAAAAACTTTTCAGGGATCCTGCTATTACGTTAAGTCTGGTTTCATCCAGGCTCAATATTTCACGCGAGCATCTTTCACAGGTAATAAACAGTGAATTCGGATGCAATTTTAATGATTATGTTAACAGGTTCAGAATTGAAGACGCAAAAATACTGTTGCGGGAAGATGGCAAAAAACTTCAGATTCTTGAAATTGTATATGTGACAGGTTTTAATAACAAAACTTCATTTAACAGTTCTTTCAAAAAACTTACCGGAATGACCCCCACCGAATACAGGAAAAAACAACTGATTTCCTGAACAATATGACGAAATAATTCATTTCTTTATGAAAAAGAGTAAAGAATAATGATTATTGTCGAATTTACTCATTACAGAACCCTATTTTAGCCACAGAAAAATTATTATGGCCTTTTCAGGGAAGGCCGGAGAAAGGTTTTTAAAACCAGCAGATCTCCTTACATAGATACCCGGGGCGTCAGTTTTTCAACTGCTGGTATTTATTATCTTGAAAACCCCCCTCCTAGATGTTAGCGGCGGAACATTTGTTCTGCCGCTTTCTTATTTCATCATGCTTTAATTTTATTCACCGTCTAAATAATGGGTGTTTTTATTTTGTGAGTAAATCACGAAATTAACGTCAGTTCGAAATAACTATCAAAAGGACAATCTGAGTGAATAATGCTTTAGATCCCGGTTTTGCCAATAAAAAAAACAGTCGTCAAACCGGAATTGTATAACTTCCGTTGTCTTAAACCATAGTAGATGTTATTCCTGCGGTCTGTTCGTCACTGAGCGAAGGCCATGCCACGGACAGATAAACAGGAATCTGCTCCTGAATTACACTAAGATATTTTTTAATTATCTCAGGCTCAGATTGAACTTAAAGCAGTAATAATTATTAAAGCGGCAGGAAAAATCTCTGAATGAACCGAAGAAAATTTATTAAAAGACTTGGCTTCACGGCAGGGGGTTTGCTTCTGACCGGAAGTTATCCTCTCTTTGTTGAGAGGTATTTGATCAGAACAAATCATTATGAGATTTTACTGCCCGGTTTACCGGAATCGTTTGATGGTTTTACAATTGTCCACTTAACAGATTTACATTTTGGACTGCTTGTGCCGGAAATGATAATTGAATATGTTATCGCTCAGGCGCTGGATATTAAAAAAGATATAATCGTCTGCACCGGTGATTATGTGCATGAGAGAAAGAATACCGAGCAGATAGACAAAGTATGGCCTTTGCTTTTTAAATTAAAAGCGTCCGGGGGTGTCTTTAACGTTTTGGGCAACCATGATCACTGGGCCGATACAGATCGTTCCCTCTACTACCTTGAAAAAAGCGGGCAGAACTTAAGGCACAAAGTTAAGGAAATTAAAAAGGGGAATGATAAAATCTGGATTGGAGGAGCGGGTGATCTCTGGGAAGATGAAGATGGCATAGACCAGGCATTCGCGAATGTGCCGGAAAGGGATTTTAAAATTTTACTGGCTCATAATCCCGATACTGCCGATATGTCTTATACAACGAAGATAGACCTGGTATTATCGGGGCATACCCATGGAGGACAGGTGAATATCCCTTTTTATGGGCCCCCGATACTGCCGGTAAAAAACAAGCTTTATTCAGATGGAATAGTTAACACAGGCAGATCAAAGATGTTTATCAGCAAAGGGATTGGCTGGGCAATTTTACCTGTCAGGTTTTAACTGCGCTCCGGAGATCGCGGTTCTCACATTAAAAAAGAGCAAAATCAATACCTGAGGATTTTGTAAAAAACTGAAAAACGCAAAATGGCAGAATTTTCAGTGAATAATCTACTCAATTAAAACTGCCGCAAAATCACTCCGATAGCAGTTGAAATTTATGTAAATTTGTAAAATTCAATTAATAATAATGAATAATGAATAATTAAAAGGGCTAAGTTTACCGCGGATTTTTCTGATTTCACAGATTGAAAACTCCTGACACCTGGTAAGAAAAACAACAACTTATTGAAAATAATTCGTAAAATACATTGTCGTAATGTTGGACACGCATCCCGAAGGAATTTTGGATAACTTGTTGATTTGCAGACTGTTATAAATATATTTATTGTACACTCGTGGATAAATATGGTGTACCTGACGGCACACAGCACATTTTTCGTATATCTTTTTTACCAATATGTCGTCCCTAACGGGACTTCCCGGAGATTTTGAAGTTATCTAAAAGAAGAATTGCTGTTTTTTTACTCTTCAGTCTTCACCAACCACTCTTCACTTCTGGCTCCGCCAGTTTATGATTACGATTATGATGCTTTGACAATATCTTTTAGTTCTGGCTTGTCCATCATAGGAGGATGAATGTTAAGCCGGCTGCCGCTTTCAGGTTTGCGGCAGCCATAAAAAAGATTAAAACTGGGTAGTAAAAGAGAGTATTACATTTCTTCCCGGGGCGGCGATTCCGGAGCTGTAGGGTCTGTACCGTTGATCAGTAAGGTTTTCCACCCCTCCCGCGACTGAAAACATTTTAGATAATCTGTATAATATCTTCAGGTTCAGAGTGTACCATGAAGGGGAGTAAGGATTGCCATTTTCATCGGAGGCATAGAGGTAATCCTTGGATTGTTCCCCGGTGGCGAGATCGTCATAAGCAATCTCACCATTATAATTGGCGTAAAGATCGAACTTCAGCTTTTGCGCCGTATATGTCAGGTGAGCTGTGCTGAAAAGGGGACCGGCATGACGCAGGGGACTTTTTTCGCCATCATCAAGTTCCTCTTCACCTTTCTGGTAATTTATTCTTCCGGAAAGCCCGAATCCTGCGGGAAATTTAATTTCAATACCGCCCTGCAAACCCCAGACGTATGCTTCTGCCGCGTTCTGTATGGCTTGTACCTGGCTGAGTTCTCCATCATAGTAGATACTGTCAGCGCCGTTCAGGGTGAAATCACGGCGGACAAGAGCGTCTGTCAGAAGTGTATAGTACCCGGTAAGATCAACCTTTAGAAAATCATCGAAGATTTTTCGCAATGCCTATTTCACCATTGAGCGCGTATTCAGGTTTAAGATCGGGATTTGGCACAACCACGCTGCCCGGTTCCGAATCAAATATTTTACCAACATCATCAACATTAGGTGAGCGGAAACCGGTTGATACATTCGCGCTGACAGACCATGAGTCATCCGGATGCCATATCAGTCCTGCGCTGCCTGTAACAGCTCCGTTATCAAGAGATGCTGTTTCAAAGGGAAAGGGATAATAGTCTGTTTCGAAATCGGCATTCAGGCTGAAATAGTTATACCGGATTCCGCCTGAAAAAGAAAGTTCAGGTGAGAATTTATATTGCATATTGAGATAACCGGCCATTGAAGTCCAGTCAGACTGAGGATAACGTGATGGCCCCGGCAATACCTGACCGGTAAGAATATCTTCGGATGTACCTTCAGAGACAACATCATTAAGCACATATTCAAAACCGTAGATTATATTGAATTTTTCTGTAATATTTTTGGTAAGGTCCAGGTTGACAGACCAGGCGTCAACTTTTTCAACACGGTTATTTTTGATTACATCATTAAAATCGCGGTCATGCCTGCTTTCTTCAAACCTCTGGTAAGCCAGTCTGGTAGTAAGTTCATCATAGAATGAGGTTTTTTTATGGCTTGAATAGTTTAGATTGTGCATCATCCAAACCTGCGGTCCGTAAAACCACTCACCACTGCGGGGCATTCCGTTTTTATATCTGATATGACGGTCATAGCGGTCGTAATCAGTTGTGGTGGAATAGTGAAAGGCATAATTCAGTTCATTATTATTATCAGGTTTGTAGCTGAATTTCTGCATAAGATTGATTTGGGAATAGCCGGTCGGGTTTTGAATCTGGATATCATTATTCGCGACAACATGATCGCTGTTATCATATCTCTGAACAGATTCTCTGCGCAGGTAATCATCAGGTCCGAAACTGCCCATTTTCAGGTCGCCGTAATCGCTGTAGGTAAAACTGGAAATCATCGCGAACTTTTTCCAGCCGACATTAATATCAAAATGGCCTGTAAATTCATTGTTGGCCGAAGAATTTCTGACCGAGGCTTTTCCCTTAATAAATGTTTTTTCAGAAAGTGAAAATTGTGGAGACAGAGTATAAAAACTCATAACGCCCCCGATAGCGTCGCTGCCATAAATAATCGAACCGGGACCGAACATGACCTCAGTTCTTTCGGTGGCGAAAGGATCAAGAGAAATTACATTCTGAATATTGCCGCTTCTGAATATCGCGGTATTCATTCTTACTCCGTCGATGCTCATAAGAAGCCTGTTTGTCGCAAAACCCCTGATCATAGGGCTTCCGCCACCCTGCTGGCTTTTTTGGATTAATACCTCTCCAGATATCGAGAGAAGGTCGGCGGCTGTCTGGGGATTCTGGAATTCAAATTCTTTCGGCGAAATGGATGTGATTTTACCAGGAAGATCTCTGGCCGGTTGATTCCATTTTGTCGCCGAAACAACCACCTGATCGAGAGAAATATTTGTGGGAGTCAGCAGCATGATAAAATCATTTTGCTTTAATTCATTATACGTGCTGACCTCTTTTTTATAGCCGAGCATCTGGAAAGAAATTTTTTCGGCCTTAATAAATGGAGAAATGTCAGCTTTGCCCGACGCGTTTGTAAGGGCAAGAAGTTTCGGGTTGTCGCTGCTGATGGTAACCAGTTCCAGAGTCTGACCGCTTTCAATATCTTTCACAGTTAATAACTGGGCATAGTTGGCCATCGATAAAATGAGTACAATAAAAAATATATTAATAAGTTTCATATTTCCTGCTATGTGTAAGTTTCCAAATACAGTTAAATCCGGACTTCGGAAAATGGCGCCATACTATAACAGAACAAACAGCGGCTATGCGGCAACTATTATAAAATCATAAATAATTAGTATTGACTACGATTTATTAATAAGTCCGGAGCAAAAAAATGTTTAAATTATTTGTATATAAACCCCGGCAGAAAGTGAAAGATTTAGCGTTCGCTTAATTTTTTGAATTATTCGCCGGCATTTATTTTTACAAATTCATGAAATATATTTTGGCGGGGGTGGCTCGGGGGCTTTTCGGAGTGATAAATAATTTATTTTATAACAAGAAAAGTAGTTTTCTTCACCGGAAAGGTTTAAATCTACTTTTGGTTTTTCAACAGGGGAGAAAAGAGAACTGAAGAAACCTGAAAAGGCGAGATAGCGGCTTTGCAACGATTTATCAGAGCCAATTTCCCGGTTGACCATTGAACTCAACTTCCTGTTGAGAGATGTTTCCTCATGATCTTCCCAGCACCAGAAAAAAAGTGAGTCTGCGCTTTCCTTTTTCTCTACGATGTCATACATTGTTCCATTATATTCAAACTCGCGGCTGTGTTCCCATCTTAATTTATATTCCGCTTCTTTAACCGAAAGAGCGATCAAAGACAGCTCATTTTTATCAAGACCGGAAACAATTTTTTCTTTTACATCTTTTTTTATCCGCTGTTTTTCGATACTTACAAACCAGGTAAAGATCATAAATGGTGTAAGCAGTGATAATATCAACAATATGGAGATCTGTTTTTTCAAATAATAATAACTTTCTTTCAAATAATATTCTGACGCGTAATCATTGTTTCCGGTGCGTTAAAAATTGAAACTAACTTCTAAATATAAAGAATGATGGCTTTCAATAACATTTATTTTTTAAAGGGGGAAATTAATGCAGTATGAAGTGTGGAGAAGTCCGGTAAAAGACAGGTTCTCCGCAGCGGATAAAAAAGAGTAATTACGAATGCCGGGAATGTAATGAAATAATATCCTTTTTATTGGCTCCGGCTTCGCCAGTTCAGGAGGTTAACAAGAAAATTTAAAACAAAATAATAACGGGCCATCTTTAAATTTTCAATTATAAATTAAAAAATCCTTAGCAAACCACTCATCGCAAATAAAGGTTTTGACAAGATAAAATTCTCAGCTTTTGTTTTTTGTTATAGTGGGTTTGTTGAACAAACAAAAAACAAATTTTACAGCTGAAAGATAATCGGCCTGTATTTTACCATTATTTTATCTTAAATTTTGTCTTGAAATTAGATATTTTAAAATTTATTCCGACAGGTTTATGATTACATTCAAATATTCTATTGTCCCGAGGCTTATATACCGCTGGGCAAATATACCCATCACATTGATTCTCTTTCTTTATGCCATGGTTTCGGCAACCGCTCTTTTTGTTAATTTATTCGCGACAATTTCATTTGTTATTCATATTATACTTATGCTTTTGATTAACCGTTTTTATTTCAGGGTATATAAACTTTATCCATTTACAATTGAGATGAATAACGAAAAAATGATCTGTTCAGATTATTTCATGAGTTCCAAAAATAGTGAATATAAACTCAGTGAGATAACGAAGCTAAGCGGAAACATATTCAGCGGAGCCCCGCATAAACCATTATATATACATTTCGGAGAAGAGCGGAAGATTGGGATAAGTCCTCATCTGAGGGATTTTAATAAATTCCTTACCATGATTCTTTCGAATGTTAAAAAGGAACTCTACGAATCAGCATTGCAGGATATCCAGATTAAAGCGGAAGGGAAAAGAAAAGGCAAAAAGAAACCCGCCAAATGACGGGTTGGTTTGCCTTGAAATCTTTAAGATACAACAGTGTCCTGGAGTGTTTTTGATACTTTGAATTTTACCAATTTCTTCGCGGGGATAACCATCGATTCTCCGGTTTTCGGATTACGACCGGTTCTTTCGCCCCGTTCGACTGTGGTAAATTTTCCAAGACCAGGAAGAGTAATTTCGTTTCCAGCTTCCTGATAAACCAAATCCACCAGTTCTGTTAAAAACTCACCAGCGAGTTTTTTTGAAACACCAAGTTTTGTCGCCAAATGATCGACGATTTCACCCTTGGTCATCGGTTTTTTTGAATCCATACTTCCCTCTGGAAATAGTTAATATCAGACGTTCATGATCAAAATAGTATTTTTTTCGCTCAAATACTAATTTTTTTTTCAGATTCTTTAATTTTTTTAAAGGGCATTATTTCTTTCTCATCTTTTAAGGAAGCAATTATTTAACTATTTTTCTTTTTTAATATTTTACTGGTTAGATGAAAAAGCAGATTACTGTATCTTTTTTACTCTTTTTCTCCATTTTTTCAGGCCCGGAATACCTCCTTGCTTTACATTTTCCGGCCGATAGTGTTATAGTTCCGGTCGATTCGGTTCAGGCGGTCAGTTTATGTGACTGCGATACAGCCCGGCAGACTGTAATACCAGATACAATCAAGCCAGTCTTTCAAAAACCTCTTGAACCTGATAACTCATCCTTTCTAAGCCGGCATGATATTTCAAGATCAGATTACCGTTACACCGGTGAAGTATTAAAAAATTTCAGGAATGTGATTTTATTTGAGGCCGGCGGCGCGGAGCTGCCTCATGAAATAAGCATAAACGGAAACAGGGGGGGAGATATTTCATTTCTTTCGGATGGAATTTTGCTTAATAACAGAATAAATAATTCCTTTGACAGCAGGACTTTTCAATCCGAAAGCATCGATTCGGTTGAGTTTATTCCACAGGCGCGTTCTTTCCTTTATGGACTTTATAATAACTCTTCCGCCGTGAATATTATAACCAGGGATAAAATAAGTTTTGCACCCTATAGCAAAATTTTTGTCTACCAGGGTCCTGATGAGGAGGGAATAATCGATGCCATGTTTAATATATATGCAGGTAATAAAATCGATCTTTCTTTTGAACTGACTAATTTCAGCCGGGATCCACATTATCTCGCCAGTGGTTCGGGAGGGTGGCAGGTATCATTCAGAACCCGGTATA
The DNA here is from genome assembly GCA_963677445.2 of Melioribacteraceae bacterium. GTDB lineage: Bacteria > Bacteroidota > Ignavibacteria > Ignavibacteriales > Melioribacteraceae. The sequence goes on from CAXXGF010000037.1 coordinate 47,142, forward strand.
TGCCTTCGAATAATCTTAATTTTGTGCTGACGTATAACTATTTTGATCAGATAGCCGAATTAAATGGCGGTGTGGATTTCGACAGTACGAGAAACCAGGTTATTAAAGACCCCGATGAACTTCTTTATGATTATCTGGAAGCTCCTGTTATCTTTCCATCCTATTCGGGTACACCTTCGCGATATATGAAAGATTCGCAGCAGAAGGTGCGTCTGAAGGCTCTTTCAACATTGTGGGATGATCTTTATTCGGAAATTGATTTTTACTACATCTATAATCTCAATGAATACAGGCAGAATGAGTATTCCACGATTTCCGGTTTACCTGTTATCAGGAATAACAATCGTTATTCACTGGCGGGAGCAAACTTCCGGACTTCTTTTAAGCCGGGAACAATAGGCTTTGAAGTGAAGGGGAACTATGAATATATTTCTTTCAGTGAAGGAATATTAAATGTCGCGGAAGATATTTCTTCTGCCTCGGTGACGGCATCCGCTTCAGCTTACTTTTTTAATAAATCAGTTAAGCCGGCATTATTCGCTAAACTGATGAGATATTATGGGGAAATATATGAAGGAGGAGGTGCGGATATCTCATTTGTTCTGCCTTACGGAATTCAACTTTATTCAGCCTTTTCTTCTTTCAGCAAACCTTATTCGATTATTGAAAAACAATCCTTACGCTCAGTTTATAAGAAGGATAATGCCAATATTCATATATTCCAGACCTCAATGAACATACCCTGGCGATATGGTGAATCGGCCGTTGAGTATTCTTATACAAAAAAGAATAATATCACTGAGCCTGTAATTAAACTGAATGATGAGGGGAATTATGATTTTTTCAAAAGTTTCTATTTCACACGGGATGAAGAGGTTGGCGCCCTTTCAGTGGATACCAGGCTAAAATATGAAATTATTCAGCTTGAGTTCAAGGGGCAATATTATTTTGGAGAAAAAGAACTGCCTGAATATGAACTTAATGGCGGCCTTTTTTATATTGACACTCTTTTTAACGCCAACCTGAAACTTAAGACAGGATTGAGGGGATTTTACCGAGGCGCCACAGGATTTTCAGTTTATGATTTCCAGCATTTCCGGAGAGTTTTTTATTTTGAGACTCAGTCTGGTGACATTTCGCGAAGCGCCAATTTTCCCGTTCCTCCATCTTTCAGGCTCGACTTTGTTCTTTCGGCGGGAATTCAGGACAGGGCAATATTTTATTTTACTTTTGAAAATCTGCTTAATAATAATTATTATTACACGCCCTGGTACCCCGGAATTGAAAGAACTATGCGATTTGGACTATCATGGGAGTTTATTAATTAGTTTATGGACCTTTTTTGTGATTCAGGGGGTTTTTTCATATAAAATGAATTATTATTTTATGAGCCGGATTATATTTATTAGGAGATATAAATGAAGAAGTTACTTTTTATTACACTTTATATGTTATTTACCTTAACAATTAATGCCCAGCTTTTAACCTGGGAGCCATTTTATCTGACAAGGGAGGATTCTGTCGAAATTATTTTTGACGCCACCCTGGGTAACGGAGGCCTGGCCGGGCATACCGGGGATGTTTATGCTCATACAGGGGTATTAACCGAATACAGCTCGGGAACAGGCGACTGGTTCTATGTGAAAACCGGCTGGGGTGAAAATACTCCTGAAACAAAACTGGAATCACTTGGAAATGACAAATGGAAACTCGTTATTTCACCATCCATTGCCGAATATTACGGAGTTGGCCCCGATACAATGATTACACACCTCGCTTTTGTATTCCGCAGCGGTCAGCAGGTGGGGGGATCGTGGCTGGAGGGAAAAACAGCCGATGGCGGCGATATTTTTATTACGATGCGACTGGGCGTTCAGATTCAGCAGCCTGTTGAAAATTATTATTTCGGACAGCTCAATGTTCCCTTTGATGTGGAAGCTGTAGGATCAGAAAATACGGTGACAATGGAGTTATATATAAACGATGTGCTGACACATTCTGTCGCGGCAACATCGCTTGAATATGAAATTACCCCTACAGATTATACCAAGAATTGGGTTAAGATCGTGGCCAATGATAATACCGGTCCTTTCAGCGCCGATTCATTTTATTACCTGGTTAACGCACCGGTTACAACTCAGTCAATTCCTGCCGGAAATGAATATGGTGTAAATTACCTTGATGACACAAGTGTTCTTCTTTCATTTCAGGCGCCGAATAAAGATTATGTTTATGTGATCGGTGATTTTAATAACTGGGAAGTTGATCCCGAAGAGTACATGAAACTTGATCCGGATGGTGAAACCTGGTGGACTGAGGTGACCGGCCTTACTCCCGCCGAAGAATATGCTTTCCAATATTTTGTCGATGGCGAGTTAAGAATTGCCGATCCTTATTCGGAAAAGGTTCTTGATCCGCGCGAAGATAAATATATCGATGACAACACTTACCCTGATCTGAAAGCTTATCCGACCGGAAAAACTGATGAGATTGTCGGTGTGTTTCAAACAGCCGAACCTGAATATAACTGGCAGGTTACCAATTTTGAACGCCCCGCAAAAACTGATCTTGTGATTTATGAGCTGCTATTAAGAGATTTCCTTGAAGAACATGATTACTCTACATTAATTGATACCCTCGATTATCTTGATAACCTGGGAATAAACGCGATTGAACTTATGCCGGTAAATGAGTTTGAAGGCAATCTGAGCTGGGGATATAATCCCATATTTTATTTTTCGCCTGATAAATATTATGGTCCTAAAAATGACTTCAAAGCCTTTATTGATGAATGTCATTCACGCGGAATAGCGGTTATAATGGATATGGTTTTGAATCATTCATTCGGACAATCCCCGATGGTCCGCCTGTACGCTTCAGGTACTTACGGACCTCCCACATCAGAAAATCCCTGGTTTAATGTTAACGCGACTCATGATTATAATGTAGGATATGATTTTGACCACGAGAGCCAGTATACAAAAGATTTTGTCGACAGAGTGAATAAATACTGGATTGAAGAATACAAAATAGATGGATACCGTTATGACCTGTCAAAAGGATTTACACAGACCTATAGTGTTGGCAATGTCGGTTTATGGGGTCAGTATGACGCATCAAGAATCGCGATTCTAAAAAGAATGGCTGACGCGGTCTGGTCGGTCGATCCGTATCATTATATGATTCTTGAACATTTTGCTGAAAACAGTGAAGAAAAGGAGCTGGCAAATTATGGCATGATGCCCTGGGGCAATATGAATCATGAGTATCTTGAAGCGGCAATGGGATATGGCTCCAACCTTAGCGGCGCTTCATACCAGAGCCGTGGCTGGAATGGCCCGCATCTTGTAGCGTATATGGAAAGTCATGATGAAGAAAGAATGATGTACAAGAATTTGCAGTGGGGTAATGGCAGCGGCAATTACCGGATAACAGATATGGGCACCGCTCTTAACAGGGTAAAACTCGCCGCGGCATTTTTCTTTACAATTCCCGGTCCGAAAATGATTTGGCAGTTTGGTGAACTCGGCTATGATTATTCGATTAACTGGCCCTCGGGAAATGAGGATGACAGACTGACGCCAAAACCTATCCGCTGGGACTATTTCCAGGAAAACACCCGCTATTACGTATACAGGGTATTCCAGGAGCTGATAAAGCTTAAAAGAAATTACGATGCTTTCCGCACCACCGATTTTTCACTTGATGTGGGTGGCACAATGAAAGTAATAAAACTGCATAGTTCATCAATGAATGTTGTTGTAGTAGGTAATTTTGGAGTAACTGCAGGGAATGTGACTCCCAATTTTCATCAGGCCGGAACCTGGTATGACTATTTCAGCGGCCAAAGTATAAATGTGAGCAATCCTTCCGATCCTCTTTCGCTCGACGCGGGAGAGTTTCATATCTACACCTCTCTACAGCTTCCGACTCCCGAGGATGGACTGATCCTTGACATGGATGATGAAGAGATTGTTACAGATTATTCACTGGCTCAGAATTATCCCAATCCTTTTAACCCTTCAACAACTATCAGCTTTGCCATGCAGAAACCGGGTAATGTTACAATCCGGGTTTATAACCTGCTCGGACAGGAAATCAGGACACTGATAGATAGTGAAATTACCGCAGGAAAACACCAGGTTTCCTGGGATGGTTTAAATAACACAGGTATAAAGGCCGCGAGTGGTATTTATCTCTACCGGATGGATGCTGATGGTCAGACTTTCAGCAGAAAAATGCTGCTGTTAAAATAGGAACTGATTGAATTTAATTTTGAGGGAGCTTCGGCTCCCTTTTTCATTTTTTGTTATAATTTAGAGAATATGACCTGCCGGTAAAAAGTTTTATTAAATATATTTATTGTCTGATTCGATAATTCTTTAGCTGAGCTGAAATGATAATTTTTTTGATACTATTTTAATGATTCGATACGATGAGACTTAAACAGATTATATTTATAGCTGTAACATTATTCCATAATTTTGTAGCTGCCGGAGATTCGGGCAGGACTTCCACAATTATTTTTACCGTTGAGGATTTCTGGACTGCGGAGGCATTATTCCGTAATATCAGGGGTGTAATTGAAACACGCGTCGGTTTTACCGGCGGCAATTTTGCCAATCCCACTTACGAGGACCTGAAGAAAGGAATTACAGACCATAAACCAGCTGTTGAAATTACCTATGACGGGGAAAAATTATCTCTTAAGAGTTTACTTGATGTTTATTTTGATTTTATGAAAAAGTCCGTGGATGAAAACAATATGCCCCTGGCCGGAGAAATTTATCTTGTTACGGCAAAGGAGGAACAAACCGCCAGAAAATATTTACTGCCCGAAAAGGAGGAGTTGATTAAATGTGGCATTACAATTCAGGTGAACGAGGCGCGAGAATTCTGGATGGCGGATGAAAGGCATCAACGGTATTTTGAAAAACGGGGAATAATCACCGGGCAATAATTCCAGATTATTATTACTTTTCTTTAATTCTTGAAATTATTATATTATATCGGTTTTTGGACTTTCTGGCAAGGTAAAATATGAAAAACATGGCGAACCAGCCTCATCTTAAGGAAATTTTCCGCAGTGAATACCAGGGACTTTATGAAGTGTATTTTTCGGCCGCGGAGGAATTAAGCGACGATACAAAGTTTGATCTGGAATATATAAAGGATTTGCACCTGAGGATGTTCCGGAAACTGTATCTTTTTGCTGGACATTACAGAACAACAGAACTGGAAAACAAAAATTTCAGGTGCGCCCGCTATGAGGAAATTCCCGGTTTGATGAATAAACTGGATTCCGAATGGCTTAAAAATATGCCGGCCAATTTCAGCAGCAGGGAGGAGCTGATTAAGTTTCAGGGAGCAATACATGGCAGTCTGCTCTATATCCAGCCATTCCGGAAAGGAAACGGATGGGTGGCGCGTCTGCTGGCCGATCTGATTAATCTTAAAGCCGGAGAAAATTTCCTTGACTGGGATCTGATTGCCGATGAATATTCAGAGGAATATAATCACTCAGCCGAGAAGGCCGGTGAGAGTAATTTTGAACCAATGCAGAGATTGATTGGTAAGATAATGGAGTAGAAGGAATTGATTCCTGATGATGCGGTAGTATTGCCTTTGAGCCTTGAAAAGGCTTGTGCCTGAGTCTGCCGAAATCTTGCCAAATTGTAATCTATATTGATTTAAATAAAACGTAATTGACCTGAAATAAGAGCGGCGCGATTATTTCCTGAGGAAGGACTCCACAACTTTACCCAGTTCCGCGGCTTCTTTTTTTGATATGTGAAAACCTTCAATTTTGCATGACGCGATACTCGATTTGAGGATGCCATTGCGGCGGGCGGTTTTACTTTTTACATACTTATTTGTTTTTGTGATTTTCATTGTTCCCCGCTGATTTCTAACAGTAATGGTACCCCCGGCAGGAATCGAACCTGCGCGCATGGCTCCGGAGGCCATCGCTCTATCCACTGAGCTACGGGGGCAAATTAACTAACCTGCAAATATAAGGCCTTAAGTCGAAATTTTCCAGTAAATGATAAAGATTATTCGGGAGATCGTTGTTTTATCCCCGGCGAATGGCAGGACGAGGAGGCTCTCAGGTGATGAGGCGGATGTTGAGTTTTTGTGATTTTTAATTAACAATTAACAATTAAAAGGAAAGGTATAGTGTAGATTTCGCCGATTGAGTGGAAGGACAGCCACAAAATCACAAAAACACTAAATTCCACAAAAAGCTTAAAAAAACTTATTCTTTATTTTTTAACCTTAGTAGCATAGATGATCACTCCAAAAATATAATCTTATTAACCTTATTCAACCGGGTAATATTTCTTCTGGAATTTTCTGATGAATGCTGAAAAAGCCGGGAACAGAATTACATGGATTAAAAAAGATTGACAGGAGAAAAGGCTGCCATCTAAATCTAAATCTAAATCGAAATCGCCATCGAAATCGGTTTTTGAAGAAAGTTGAGCAGGTGTATGAGGGGGGTGATTGGTTGAGCGACGGCGCCGGCAGTATTCATTTTTTTTAGGCGGCGGGATTATGATTACGATTACGATTACGATTATGATGTGAGGGGAAACAGACCAATTTGAAGGGAATTTAAAAGTGAAAGGAATCTGTGGAATATTTTATATCAAAAATCATTATATTTTGTTGATAAAATATCAGGAATAATGTGATGTATGAAGAAAGAATAAATGAACTTGGGATAAACATTCCAAAAGCGCCTGAGCCGCTGGCTGTTTATATACCCGCTGTAAGGGAAGGAAATATGGTATATACAGCGGGACAGATACCACTTTCAGGCGGTGAATTAAAATTCAGCGGGAAAGTCGGGCAGGACCTTGATGTTGAAGCGGCGCAGAAAGCCGCGGAACTTTGCGCCATTAATTGCCTGAGTGTCGTTAAATCTGTAGCGGGAAATCTCGATAATATAGAGAGAATATTAAAACTTACGGTGTTTGTAAACAGCGCTCCGGGATTTACCGAACAGCATAAAGTGGCTAACGGAGCTTCCGAGCTGATCGGCAAAATTTTTGGCGACACGGGAAAACATGCCAGAAGCGCTGTGGGAGTAAATGAGCTGCCGATAAATTCAGCGGTCGAAGTGGAAATGATTGTTAAACTTAAGAGTTGAATTTAAGAATAATTTTGATTGTTATTATTATGAAAATGATTTAGATGAACGGACGGATGATATGATGCTTGAAATGTTCAAAGGAAAAATACACAACGCTACAATAACAGACGCGAATCTTCATTATGAAGGGAGCCTGACAGTTGACACCGAACTTCTGGAAGCTTCCGGGATACTTGTATGGGAAAAGGTTCAGGTTGTGAATGTCACAAACGGCAACCGTTTCGAAACCTATACAATTCCGGGTGAGGCAGGAAAAGGTGATATATGTCTTAACGGCGCCGCCGCGCGGCTTGGAGAACCGGGGGATAAGGTTATAATCATTGCCTATGCCCATATGGATGAGAAAGAGGCGCGCGGACACAACCCGAAAGTAGTTATTGTTGATGATAAAAATATAATAAGCAAGAAACTTTAGACACTTCTTTTTGTAAAATGAGAAAAAGGTAATATTATGAAGAAGTTTCTTTTACTATTCCTGGTAATTACTACTGCCGCTATTTACGGACAATTTAAAGAAGAACTGGGTGAAAAAGTAAGCATCAGGGAATCGATCGGTTCCGATCAGCCATCATCATTTTTTACCGGTTTTTTTAATCCTGAAAATCTCACAATGTCGCATAGTGTAAGTATGTCCTATACAGCTATGGGGAATCATGGAGTAGCGCTTGGCGTTTATACCAATCATCTTGCTTATAAAATCAGCGAAAAATTTAATCTTGAGGTTGACGCGAGTCTGGTTAATTCACCCTATAGCAGCTTCGGTGATGATTTCAGCAGCCGGATAAATGGAATTTATCTAAGCAGAGCCCAGTTAAATTATCAGCCTTCGGATAATACTTTTATAACACTTCAGTTTAGACAGGTTCCTTCAGGAATGGGATATGGTTACCGCAGTCCATTTTATTCAAATAATGATTATTGGTTTGGATGGTAATTATTCATAAAAAGACGAAGTGGTTTTGAGCAGAAGCAGAGGTAATAAAAAATCGGGCGGATGGACGATATCAGGCGTCGGGCTAAACCTGGTTATTGTTTTATTGGCGTTAACCATTATTGTCCTGGGTTTTTCATTAATAAATAAATTAAAAACCATTGATGAAAGCGGGCGGATAGAATCGGGCAACAGACCGGATGAAATTATCCAGATTGAAGTTCTGAACGGATGCGGTATAAGCGGCACAGCCGATCGTTTTACCGAATATCTCAGGGCAAGAGGCTTTGATGTTGTTAAGACCGGAAATTACGCGAATTTTGATGTTATCAATACGATGGTTATCGACAGGATGGGGAAAAAGATAAACGCAGCGGCAGTAGCGGCAGAGCTTAATGTGGCTTCTGATAATGTATCAGTGCAGATCAATAAAGAATATTTCCTCGATGTTACTGTTATAATAGGAAAAGATTATTTGAATTTATCTCCATTAAATTAAGAGGATATTTTGGAGCAGAAAAAATTTAGTGACGCAATAATTGAATTAATTCTATCGAAAAAAGGAAAAAATATAAAAATTTTGGAAATGGGAAAGATAAGCAGCATCGCTGACCGGTTTATTATTTGTTCGGGTGATTCTGATCTTCACGTAAAAGCGATCGCTGATGAAATAGATAAAGACCTCCGTGACAAAGGTATTAAGTGTTATCACAAAGAAGGTTATGATTCTCTGAACTGGGTTATCCTTGATTATTTCGATACGGTTGTTCATGTTTTCAGGGAGTCCTCCAGAAATTATTACAACCTGGAAAAACTGTGGGGTGACGCTCCATTCGAGATAATTGAAGAAAGTTATGAAGATTTAGAAACCAACTGACCCACGGAGAAATGAGTTGAAAGATTATATAATATCATTATTCAATAAGCTATCAGAAAAATTAGAATATATATCCGGACTTGATCTGACATTTTCAGTGCCTGCCCAGGAAACTCATGGCGATCTTTCCACGAACGTTGCCATGACACTTACAAAAAAACTTCGTAAGAATCCCCGTCAGATCGCAACTGAAATAACAGACGCTCTGGACTATGATGAAAAGATAATAAGTAAAATTGAAATTGCCGGACCAGGTTTTATAAATTTTTTCTTTACTACCGAATATATAGCCTCGATAGTTCCGATTATCATTAAGGAAGGTGAAAACTTTGGCAGATCAGGTATAAACAAAGGTAAAAGCGCCATTGTAGAATTTGTTTCCGCTAATCCCACTGGTCCTCTTACTGTAGGACATGGCCGCAACGCAGTTATCGGAGATACTATCGCCACGATGCTTGAATGGACCGGGTATGAAGTTGACCGGGAATACTATTTTAATAACGCCGGCAGGCAGATGAGAATCCTGGGAGAATCACTCAGGCTTCGTTATCTGGCTTTATGCGGTGAGGAGAATCAGTTCCCCGAAGAATATTACCAGGGGGAATACCTTATTGATATTGCTAAGTCACTTTTTGAGAGGGAAGGGGACTCTTTGAAAAATAACGAAGTCTCATTTTTCAAAGATATCGCGGAAAAGGAAATTTTCAGGGATATTGAGAATACCCTTTCAAATATCAATATAAAGATGAAGAGTTTCTTTAATGAACACAGTCTTTATGAAGATGGGAAAATAGAGGGGGTATTGAAGAGTTTTCAGGAAAAGAATCTTTCCTATGAAAAAGAGGGAGCAAAATGGCTGAAGCTCACCGAACTTGGAATGGAACAGGATAAGGTAATGGTAAAATCTACCGGGGAGCCGACTTACAGGCTGCCTGATATAGCTTACCATATAACAAAGTTTGAGAGAGAATATGACCTTATTGTGGACCTTTTCGGCTCAGATCACGCGGCGACATACCCCGATGTTATGGCCGCGCTTAAAGCGCTTGGTTATGATACTGAGAGGGTAAAAGTGCTGATCCATCAATTTGTTACCATTATGGAGGGAAAAGAAGTTGTCAAGATGTCCACAAGGAAGGCAAACTTCATTACTCTGGATGAGCTTACTGAAGAAGTTGGTAAAGATGTTGTCCGCTATTTCTTTATTATGCGCAGTATCTCAAGTCATCTCAATTTTGACCTTCAGCTTGCCAAAAAAACATTCGGATGAAAATCCTGTATTTTATCTTCAGTACGCTCACGCCCGAATCTGCTCAATCCTCCGGATGGCTGATAAGGAAGGATTGGAACCGGATGATTCTTTATATAGATTGCTGACAACTCCATCGGAAATTACGCTGATGAAAAAACTCCACCAGTTTCCGGGAGAGATTTTATACAGCACATCCGGTTTTGAGCCTCACAGGATTGCCAATTATCTCGAAGAGTTGGCCGCGCTTTTCCATAAATTTTATACCGAATGCAGAATTATCGGTGTTGAGAAGGAATTATCCTCGGCGAGAATGGCGCTCGCGATAGCTGTTCAGACAGTACTTAAAAACGGATTGGGAATTTTGGGGCTATCGGCTCCCGAAAGAATGTAATTTCATAAAGCGGCGGCAGAAACCGCGCATACCCGTTCGGCTCCGGCTGATTTCAGAGCTTTTGCCGCCTCATTTGTAGTCGCTCCTGTAGTGATAACATCATCAACGAGTAAAACAGCCTTATTCCTTATTTCCTCATTGTTTTTAACCCGGAATTGCTCCCTCTACATTTTTTATCCTTTCCTCTTTATGGAGGAACGTTTGCGTGGATGTATATCGGATTCTTTCCAGAATTTTCAGATTGTAAGCAATGCCTGATGAACTGCCTAATCCCCGGACTATATAATCTGTCTGGTTGAATCCCCGTTCAGCTTTTTTAATCCGGTGCAGGGGAACAGGGGTGATAAGGTCCGGCTTCCATTCTGAAATAAAAACCGGACATATTCAGGGCGATAAGTTTTGCCGAGGAATTTTTCCCACAGCAAATCTTCTTTTGTATTTTAACTGGTGGAGCAAGGCCTGAACAGGGGATTCTTTTTCAAAAATAAAAAGGGGTCTGAACTGATCAACAAAACGATCTGAGCCAAATTTTTCGGCATATTCGATACTAAGATATTTTTTATCGGGCAGCTTGATTTTCGCGAAACATTCCTCACAGATTATCTCTTCATCAGCAGTAAGCTTATTTTCGCAGGCCGGACAAATCCGGGGTAAGATAAAATCAAAAAGTGATCTGATTACCTCCATATACGTATTACCCGGTTATTTAATTCCTTGTGAAACTAAATAATCTCCAAGTTTTTTATCGTTAAGGTCCAGATGATTAAAAACCATTTTTTTAATGAATTTATCATTTCAAGGTGTACCTTGTTGTTCCCTCTTCCACCTCTTCCTGATATTCTCTCATTTTCTTATAAATTCTGTCATGTTCAAAGTTTATGGGAAATATAACTTTGAAACTTATAATCCTTCATGTATTTTTCTTCGGTATCAAAATGAATTCGCAGCTCATCAACAAGCTCTTTCAACAGTTTCATAGCGTGTTCATCCTGATCGGTGCCAAGCGTTCGGTAAAGTTTATTAGTTATTTCGGTCATTCTGAAATGCTGATCGTCAATTGATTCGATGTTAACTTTTTCATTATCGGTCCAGTTAATATAGCTCCATTTTTTATCTCCGGAGTATAATGGATAAAGAAATCCAATAATATTATTATCTTATTAAAAGACAATATAAAATAATTTTTATAACATTCCCGCTCTTTTTCTAAAAAACCACTCAATTGAAAAATAATAATATTATGATAATAAGCAGTAATTCCTCAGACCAGAGGCGAAACTCATCTTCGTAAAATTCTGTCTTTTTGTTGAGATTATTGATTTTTACCAGTTCGGTCTGAAGTTCGCTGATGTTTTCCGGAGAAAAATATTTACCGCCGGTGGAATTGGCGAGGAGCTCAAGAAATCCTCGTCTCATTACAGGATCAATTTTTTCTATTTCTATTTCACCTACGCTGAATTTACCATCATCGCAGCCTATTAAAACATTATTTTTTTCTGCTCTGACAGTATATGAGAAATCGCCTGGCATTTCCGCCGGAAATTCACCTGTAAAGATGCCATTTCCTTCCGGATTTAATGAAATATTATATTTATTATCACCATTTGTAATTTCCGCTGTTACGATTGCGTCATCAATAGAATTAAAAGTTTCATCATAAACTGATACTCTGAAAGCAACATCCTCGGTGAGAGTATAAACTTTTTTGTCAGTATCCGCGTTTACCTGTTCCTGATCGGGGGCTGCCGACAACCATTTAACCGAGGCATTAATAAAGGAATCGAAGAGATCAGACTGTCCCTGCTCATTTTGTAATTTCCATTTCCAGATATTTTTCGCGTGAATGGCAATCGAACGGCTTTTTCCCGACTGAGCGGGGTGATTATCAGCGGATTGTTCACACTTATATTTCTGATCTTTATTCCGGCTATTAAATCGGAACCGCTGCGGGGGATAAACTCCGAATTACTTTGCTCAAAGGGGGGCAGCTTTTCCCAATCTGATAAATAATCTCCGAAGGATGTTTCAGAAGGGCGCTGGCTGATTTTTTTATTTCCGGCTGGACCGCGGTAAATCCTGTTGAAATTCTGCCCGTTTTGAGAGGCAGATGGTCGCCATAACAAAAAGGTTTCGAAAGCCTTCATTCTCACCCGAAATAAAAATGAAAGGAGTCGCTTTTTTATTCAGGTTGTTTTTATCCTCTCTGAAAGCACTTTCCCGGAAGAGGGTGAAGGGTATGAATGAAAAACAAAAATATCGGCGCTGTCAACAGCGTCAAAATTTTCCCTTCCGATGTATTTGCCTCTGCCGGTCTCGATAATAGATTTTACATTCAGGTTTTCAATTTTCCCGAGCGATGCCTTCAGAATTCTGATATCAGGTGAAGGAGTTCCAGAGATTATCATTACCTGGTTCTCTCCGCCGAGTACATTCAGGGAAAAACAGCTTCCGGTTATTATCTTTTATTTCTTCATCCTCCAGTGTGGAAATCCGGACTTCCATCCTTTTCTCGCCTTCTGATTCAGGTTTGTAATCAAAATAAACAGAGGTTATTTCATCTGAGAGAATGACAGATTTTCCTGATATTACCTTTCCATCTTCAAGAAGTGATATAACTGTTTTTTCACCTTCATATCCCCGCTGAATAATTTCAGTTCCGATGGATGTTTCTTTACCTGAATAAATATAATCTCCATAGGTAACCGCGTCCTGAGGAAATATCCTTTCTCTTGCTCGAATCACCTATACCGACCGTATAAAAAGGGATTCCAAGATTGCCGGCTTCATGGATGGGATTTTTTCCGGTCGGTTATAATACCGTCACTTATCAAAACAGCCGAAGCGATATTATCTTCCTTTCAGAGATGTAGTCGGTAATAACTGAATAGTTAGTCAGATTGCCGTCAAAATTTATATAATTAACACTATCGAGAGCGCATTCTTTAAGATCATTATCGAATAGAAAATTTTGCTGTTTCCCTTCAGATTATCATCAAGCGTTCAACTAAATCAGTAATTGCCCTGTGCCTTTCCGTACTGTCTTCGATAGTGATTGAGGAAGAGTTGTCAATAAAAATAATATTTGAAGATATCTTTTCCTCGGTATGAGTTACGAACAATACCGGTTCGAAAAGGGCGAATAAAAGTAAAAGCAGAGCGCTTATCCTGATAAATGTCAGAAATTTCTTAAAAACCGGAGATACCACAGGCACAGTATATCTGTAAATATATAGTGATACAAAATCAGGATAGCGGAGGCGAGAGCCAGTAACCCACAGTCAAATGATAAGTCCAGGGAAATTTATCGGCGTTAAACATAAATTTTTGAATAGTCTGAGCAAAACATGATTATTTGACTACTTAACAATATCAATGTTCCAGGATTTTATTCTTTCGAGCGATTTATAGTCTGTAAGGTCAAATGGATGGGGCGAGACCGAAACATATTTTTCCATTACGGCAAACTGGTCTGCTCCAGAGTATGATCCTCTTCAATGAGACTACCCTTAAGCCAGTAGTATTTTTTAACCGTAAGGGTCAGTCCTTTCTTCATAAAGATCGTTCCAGCGCGACTTGCCCTGCGTGGTGAAAACAACTCCCTTTATTTCCTCTTTTGGGATGTCGGGGACATTGACATTAAGCATAGTTCCTTTTTCGAGTCCCTCATCAACTATTTTGACCGCCAGTTTTTTCGCGACCTCTGAAGCCATCTCAAAATTAGCGGCGAAATGACTCGTTACCGAAACAGCAATAGCGGGCACATCCCATTATTGTCGCTTCTCTCGCAGCTGAAACGGTTCCTGAATAGATTATATTTATCGCGGTATTTGAACCATGGTTTATTCCCGAAACCACAATATCGGGGGTGAATTTCAGATGTTTCTATACCCATCTTAACGCAGTCAGCAGGAGTTCCGTCAACAGCATATCCAAAAAATTCACCATTTTTATAAAATTCGGTTACTCTCAATGGCATTTTCATTGTTATGAATGCCCTCGTGGCGCTTTGTTCTGTTCTCGGGGCTACAACAGTAACTTCACCGATCTCTTTTAATGCCTTTACCAGCTCATACAAACCTTTGGAATCTATACCATCATCATTGCTTACAAGAATTTTCAATTTTTTCCCTGCTAAAATTATCTTAAAAATTAAGATTGTAAATAATAGTTAAATTTTTTCAAACCGGTTGGTTAATAAATCTTTACACAGGCGCGGATTAAAAAGAATGATAATTGTCCCTTGTTGCCCCGGGAGTGGAAAATTAGAAAGAAATCTTATTGTGGAACAATTAATAAGGCAAAGTTTACCACAGATTTTGCTGATTTAGGCGGAAGAAAAGCCACAAAATCACCAAACACGAAATCTCACGAAAAAGCTGATACAAACCTTATTCTTTAATCTCAGAACTCCTGACCCCTCGCAAAATGAAATCGCGGAAGTTTTGGAAAATATCACAAGAATTTGTTCTCCATTTATTACTTGATACCCCCCCCATTTAAACCATAAATGATGTGTTGCCAATTAAAAACCTCCATCGATCTGGATTTACCGGGGGATGTCTTAAGGTATTTGATTACCCAGGGTGGTTTTGTGAATCCTCTACAAGTATTTTGTCTTATGACGTTAACAATTTTTTACCCCAGTGGGACTATCGCATTAATTGGAACCTTATACAAGGTTCTTTTATTGTATTTGCCTTGTAGAGGCAGAAATTAGTGCGGAACGTCCCCCTGGGGTAGAATATATAGACAACCTGGAAAACATCTCTGTAGGAGATGCATAAATGGCGTTCAAAGTAAATCATTTTTTAAAATAAAACAACGTCAATGTATTGGTTCAGAACACTATTCGATAAGATAAAGAAAGGACCAGCCTAAGTTGTTTACTTATCGAATTATCCCGCGATTGTATTTGCGAATGCATCCATGTAAGTTATTGTTTTTTATTATTGGGATCAGGAGTTCTGATATTTCAGAAGCGGGGTGAGAATTCCAAATGGAGATAAAATGACATATTTATTGGTCCTCCCAGGGAT